>NZ_JBITDI010000007.1:0-48959 GCF_044454005.1 Nocardia sp. NPDC051570
ATGGCCGACAGCAGCGCACCGATCGTGGTCGGGATCAGACATACCAGCAGTGACACCATGACGATGCCGGTGACACCGTTGACGTCGAGGGCTTGACTGTCGGGCACGCCCGGGTTGAGGGCCTTGGCGAAGATCGCCAACGGCTGCAACGTCGCCACCGCGAACACGAAGATGATCGTCAACGCCGCCAACAGAATGTTCAACGCGATCTCGTTCGGCGTCTTCTGCCGCGACGCACCCTCCACCAGCGCGATCATCTTATCGATGAACGACCCACCCGGCTCCTGAGTGATCTTGACGACGATCCGGTCCGACAACACGGTCGTGCCACCGGTCACCGCCGAGCGATCACCACCGGACTCACGGATCACCGGCGCGGACTCACCGGTGATGGCCGATTCGTCCACCGACGCAATACCCTCCACCACGTCACCGTCACCGGGGACGACCTGCCCGGCCTCGACCACGACGTAGTCCCCGCGCGCCAGATCCGGCGCCGCGACCTGCTCCTCGGTGACCCGTTCCTGGCCCGGATGCCAGTCCACGAGTCGCCGAGCGACGGTATCGGTCTTGGCCTTACGCAGCGCGTCGGCCTGCGCCTTACCACGCCCCTCCGCGACCGCCTCAGCCAGATTCGCGAAAATCACTGTCAGCCAAAGCCATACGACAATCGCCCAGGCGAAGAACGTCGGCTTGGTCAACGCGAGCACCGTGGACCAGACCGCGCCGATCTCCACGATCAACATCACCGGATTACGCCACAACGTGCGCGGATCCAGCTTCATACACGCGTCCGGCAGGGCCTTCATCAACATCTTCGGGTCGAACAGGCCGCTGGATACCCGCCCCTTCGACGGGGCGGCAGCCTCATCCCGAGGTTTCTCGAGGGTGGGGGTGGTCATTGGTGAATTCCTTCGGCGAGCGGCCCGAGCGCCAGCGCGGGCAGGAAGGTGAGGGCGACCAGGATGATCGTCACGCCGACGACCATTCCGACGAACTGCGGCCGGTGCGTGGGCAGTGTGCCGATCGACTCCGGGGTGTGACCCTGCGCCGCCAGCGAACCGGCGAGTGCGAGAGCGAGCACGATCGGAATGAACCGGCCGAACACCATGGCCAGGCCGAGTGCGGTGTTCCACCAGGTGGTGTTACCGCTCAGGCCCGCGAAGGCCGACCCATTGTTGTTGGCCGCGGAGGTGAAGGCGTACAGCACCTCGGTCAATCCGTGTGGACCGGTATTGGCCATACCCGCGCGCTCACCCGGCAGGGCCATCGCAATCGCGGTGCCCACCAACACGATCAGCGGGCTCACCAGGAAATACGAAGCGGCGAGCTTGATTTCGCGCGGGGTGATCTTCTTGCCGAGGTATTCCGGTGTGCGCCCGACCATCAGGCCCGCGACGAACACCGTGATGACGGCCAGGATCAGCATGCCATACAGACCCGAACCGGTACCACCGGGCGCGACCTCACCGAGCTGCATATTGAACAGCGGCCAGAGCCCGCCCAGGCTGGTGTAGGAGTCGTGCGCCGAATCCACCGCACCGGTCGAGGTGAGGGTGGTCGCGGTGGCGAAGGTCGCGGAATCCGAGACGCCGAAACGGGTTTCGACACCTTCCATGGCCGCGCCGATCGCCGTGGGGACGGTGCCGTGGTGGCGCAGCTGGAAGAAGTTGGTCAGGAGCAGGCTGACGATCGCCAGGGTGCCCATTACGGACACGATCGCATAGCCCTGCTTGGTACTGCCGACCATCCGGCCGAAGGTGCGCGGCAGCGAGAAGCTGATCACCAGCAGCAGGAAGATCTCCAGCCAGTTCGTCCAGGTCGTGGGGTTCTCGAACGGGTGCGCGGAGTTCACGTTGAAGAAGCCGCCACCGTTGGTACCGAGCTCCTTGATGACCTCCTGGCTGGCGACCGGGCCGCCCGGCAGATTCTGCGTACCGGTATTGCCCACGGTCTGCGCGACCTGGTCGAATACGTGGAAGTTCTGGATCACGCCGCCCGCCACCAACACGATCGCGAAGACGAACGCGATCGGCAGCAGGATGCGGATGGTTCCCCGCACCAGATCCACCCAGAAGTTGCCGAGGTCGCTGGTGTGGTTGCGAGCGAACCCGCGCACCAGCGCGATCGCCACGGCCATGCCGACCGCGGCGGAGACGAAGTTCTGCACCGCCAGGCCACACATCTGCACGACGTAGCCGAGGGTCGACTCACCGGCGTAGTTCTGCCAGTTGGTATTGGTGACGAAGCTGATGGCGGTGTTCCACGCCAGATCGGGCTTCATCTCGGTGCCCGGATCGGTCAGATGGAAGGGCAGGTGCCCCTGCACCAATTGCAGGAAGAACAGGAACAGCACGCTGATCGCCGAGAAGGCCAGCACGCTGCGGGCATAGACGGCCCAGGTCTGTTCGACACCGGGTTCCACGCCGATGGCCTTGTAGATGACTCGCTCGGCGCGATTGTGCTTCGCACTCGAGTAGACCCGATACATGTAGTCGCCCAGCGGGACATGGACGACGGCAAGCGCGATGACCAGGGCCGCCGCAAAGACGATCCCCGCAGTAATCGTGTTCACCTAGAACCTCTCCGGGAACAGCAGCGCCGCGACCAGATAGACAGCGACGCCGACGGCTAGCACCAGACCGATGACATTTTGTGTCACAGCCGTTCCACTCCCCGCTGGATCAGGCCGAGCAGGGCGAAGATCCCCACGGTCAGCAGCGTGAACACCACGACAGACATGTGTGTCGAAACCTCTCTTCGATTACGGCGCACCCTGATGCGCCGCAGTGAGTACAGCGTCAATATTTGCCGAAAGCAGGCCCGTTAACGCCTTCTTATCGTCTCGTGAGCCCGCCTTGACGGCTCACTTACGGGGATTCCTGGTGTGTCGTGGCAGGGGCGTCAATAGGGGTGGCGAACCCGTCAAGAAAGCGTCAACGCTGCCGATCGGCAGGAAATCGGGGTGCACAGTATGACGTTTGGCCGCCGCATCTCGGGTGGCCGGCAACCGATTTCAGAGGAGATGAAGTGCCGGACTTCGCGGTCACGCTGAGTGTGATACTCGGCTTCTTGGCCTGCGCACTGTTCCTGCGCGTGCTCACGACCGCGGACGATCGGACCAAGGTGCGCGTGCCGCGAGACTCAGGATCTTCGACACGCGCGATGATGGACGAGTGAAACGCGGCCAATTACGCATCTACCTCGGCGCTGCCCCCGGCGTGGGCAAAACCTTCGCGATGCTGTCCGAAGCGCATCGGCGGGTGGAACGCGGCCGTGATGTGGTGGCCGCGGTCGTAGAGACGCACGGACGTAAGAAGACCGCGGAGTTACTCGAGGGCATCGAGCGGATTCCGCTCAAGTCGATGACCTACCGCGGCACGACCATGCCCGAACTCGATATCGAAGCGGTCTTGCGGCGCAGGCCCACCGTCGTGCTGATCGATGAGCTCGCCCACACCAACGTGCCCGGCTCCAAACACGAGAAGCGCTGGCAGGATGTGCACGAAATCCTCGACGCCGGAATAGATGTCATCTCCACGGTCAATGTGCAGCATCTGGAGAGCCTGAACGACGTCGTCGAACAGATCACCGGGGTTGTGCAGCGAGAAACCGTGCCGGACTGGGTGGTTCGCGGCGCCGATCAGGTCGAGCTGGTCGATATCACGCCGGAGGCGTTGCGGCGCAGAATGTCCCACGGAAACGTCTATGCCGCCGACAAGGTGGACGCGGCATTGCGCAACTACTTCCGTCCCGGAAACCTCACGGCGCTGCGGGAATTGGCGCTGCTGTGGCTGGCCGATCAGGTCGACGCGGCGCTGGCGAAGTACCGCGAGGATCACAAGATCACCGCGCTGTGGGAGGCCCGCGAGCGAGTCGTCGTCGCGGTCACCGGTGGGCCGGAATCGGAGACGATCGTGCGCCGCGCCAGCCGCATCGCCACCAAATCCAGTGCCGATCTGATCGTGGTGCATGTGGTTCGCGGCGATGGGCTGGTGGGCGTATCGACCCAGCGGCTCACCCGATTACGGGATCTGGCCAACAGCCTCGGCGCGAGTCTGCACACCGTCACCAGCGAGGACGTGCCGACCGCACTGCTGGATTTCGCCCGGCAGGTCAACGCGACCCAATTGGTGCTGGGCACCTCGCGGCGCTCGCGCTGGGCGCGGATCATCGACGAGGGCATCGGCTCGACCGTGGTGCAGCTCTCGGGGAAGATCGACGTGCACATGGTCACCCACGACGAGGTCAAGCGCGGCTTCCGCTGGTCGTTGCTGGCTCCGGAGCGCAAGGTGTCCTCGTGGCTGCCCGCCCTGCTGGTGCCGTCGGCGATCACCGCGATGTGCTACTTCTGGCTCGACAACCATCTCGATCTCGATGGCGAGAGCGCGCTGTACTTCATCGGCGTGATCGCGGTATCGCTGCTCGGCGGTGTCGCGCCCGCCGCGCTGTCGGCGATTCTCGGTGGCGTCCTGCTCAATTGGTTCTTCGTCTCCCCGCGCCACAGCCTCACCATCGCCGAGCTGAACAACTTCCTCACGATCGTGGTGATGGCCATGGTCGCGGTCGCGGTGGCGGCGCTGGTGGACATCTCCGCCAAGCGCACCCGCGAGGCGCGGCAGGCCTCGCGACAGGCCGAGCTGCTGACCCTGTTCGCCGGCGCGGTCCTGCACGGCGCCGACCTGCACGATCTGCTCGAACGCGCGCGCGAGACCTACGGTCAGCGGGCGGCCAGCTTCGCCACCGACGACGAGGTGCTGGCGTGCGTGGGCGAGGAGCCGCCGCGCCGGGTCGCCGATGCCGATACCGCCATCGAGGCCGGTGACGACGAGCATTGGCTGCTGCTGAGCGGCCGCTCGCTCACCCCGACCGATCGGCTCGTACTCGGCGCGGTCGCCAGTCAGGCCGCTGGGCTGGAACGCCAGCGGCAGCTGTCCGACGAGGCGCAGGCCGCGGCCGGGGTACTCGAGACCGACCGGCTGCGCCGCGCTCTGCTCTCGGCGGTCAGCCACGATCTGCGCACGCCACTGGCCGGGGCCAAGGCCGCGGTGTCGAGCCTGCGCAGCGACGATGTGGAGTTCTCCCCCGAGGACACCGCCGAATTGCTGGAAACCATCGAGGAATCCGTCGATCAGCTCACCGGGCTGGTAGGCAATCTGCTCGACTCCTCGCGGCTGGCCGCGGGCGTGGTCAAGCCTCAGCTCAAGCGCGTGTACCTGGAAGAGGTGGTCAATCGCGCGATCGTGGGTGTCACCATGGGCACGCGCGGGCTGCGGCGGGCCGCGATCGACCGGATCAAGGTCGAGGTCGACAGCGTCGCCGTGCGCGCCGACAGCGGCCTGCTCGAGCGAGTGCTGGCCAACCTCATCGATAACGCGCTGCGCTACTCGCCGGGCGACACGCCGATTCGCGTGACCGCCGAACGCGTCCGCGATCGCGTGTCGATTACCGTCGTCGATTACGGTCCCGGGATGCCGACCGGCCTGGAGGACCAGCTGTTCGAACCGTTTCAGCGCCTCGGCGATCGCGACAACACCACCGGCGTCGGGCTGGGCCTGTCGGTGGTGCGGGGATTCGTCGAGGCCATGGGCGGCACGGTCCACGCCGAACCGACACCCGGTGGAGGGCTGACGATGGTGATAGACCTGCCGGCCGATCAACAAGAACAGGAGAACGGGTGACGACACCGGCGATAGGGCCTCGCGAGCGCGACCAATCCCAGGCCGCATCGACGAAGGTGCTCGTGGTCGACGACGAGCCGCAGATCCTGCGGGCACTGCGCATCAATCTGTCGGTGCGTGGCTACGAGGTCATCACCGCCTCGACCGGCGCCGCGGCCCTGCGCGCCGCGGCGGAGAAACATCCGGACGTGGTGGTGCTCGACCTGGGCCTGCCCGATATGGACGGCATCGATGTGCTCGCCGGCCTGCGCGGCTGGAGCCAGGCGCCGGTGATCGTGCTCTCGGCGCGCACCGACTCCAGCGATAAGGTCGAGGCCCTCGACGCGGGCGCCGACGACTATGTGACCAAACCGTTCGGTATGGACGAGTTGCTGGCCCGGCTGCGCGCGGCCGTGCGCCGCTCGGCCACGGTCGGCGACAGCGCCGATCCGGTCGTCGAAACCTCCTCGTTCACGGTCGATCTCGCGGCCAAGAAGGTGACCAAGCACGGCCAGGACGTACATCTCACCCCCACCGAATGGGGCGTACTGGAAATGCTGGTCCGCAACCAGGGCAAGCTGGTGGGTCGCCGAGAACTGTTGCGTGAGGTGTGGGGTCCGTCATACGCGACCGAAACCCACTACCTGCGCGTCTACCTCGCCCAGCTACGCCGCAAACTCGAGGATGACCCGTCACATCCCAAGCACCTGCTGACCGAAGCGGGAATGGGCTACCGCTTCCAGTCGTGAGACCCAAGCGCGCCAAGTGAATCGGCAGCGCCGTCCTGCGAAGGGCATACCTGCAGGTTTGCGACGCGGCGGGGGGGGTGGGGGGGGGGGGGGGGGGGGGGGGGCGGGCGGCCCCCCCCCCCCCCCCCCCCCCCCCCCCCCCCCCCCCGAGCCTCAGGCGTCGCAAACCCGTCGAGCGAAGCGAGGCCATCAGACACAGCCAATAGACTCGCGGTATGTCCGAACAGACCGTTGCTCCTGGTTCCACCTCGACCGCCCCCGCGTCGACCACGCTGTGGGTCGAGCGCACCGGGACGCGGCGCTATACCGGCCGCAGCTCGCGCGGCGCCGAGGTGCTCGTCGGGTCCGACGGTGTCGAGGGTGTGTTCACCCCCGGCGAGCTGCTCAAGATCGCGCTGGCGGCTTGTACCGGGATGAGCACCGACTCCCCGCTGTCGAATCGGCTCGGCGACAGCTATGACGTGACCATCCGGGTGTCGGGTGCGGCCGATCGTGAGAACGAGGTATATCCGCAGCTCGACGAGGTGGTCGAACTCGATCTGAGCGAACTCGACGAGGCCGGGCGCGAGCGGGTGCTGGTGACCGTGCAGCGGGCCATCGATAAGGTCTGCACCGTGGGTCGCACGTTGAAGACCGGCACGAAGGTGAATCTGTCGTTCCAGATCGATGCGTGATGGCCGATCCGGTTCGGCTGAGCGCGTGGGTGCACGGGCAGGTGCAGGGCGTCGGGTTCCGCTGGTGGACCCGTTCGCGGGCCCTGGAACTGCGCCTGGTCGGATACGCCCGCAACACCAGCGACGGACGAGTGCATGTGATCGCCGAAGGGTCGCGGGCGATATGCGAGCGGCTGCTGACTCTGTTGCGGTCCGGCAACACGCCTGGCCGCGTAGATCTGGTTGTGGAAGACTGGGGCGCCGCGCAAGGCGGTTTCACCGGCTTCGAGGAACGATAGCGGCGGGGAACAGGGAGTCGATCGTTGGCAACTGACAAGTCCGGCAACCTCTCCGGCAACCCCGAATCGAACGAGCCCGCATCCGGGCCGGAATCAACGGAGCATGCGAGTCCGGGCATCTCGCTACCGCAATCGCATGCGGCGGAGACGACGCCCGCCGTGGAGTCATCGGCACCGGACGGCGACGAGACCGTGCGGATGCCGCTGGCGGAGCCCTCGCCGACCACTCCCCTACCCGAGACGCCGGATCCGTTGCCCGATATATCTTCTGGGCCCTCCGACGAGCCCGTCGACGACGAGCCCACGCGCCGGATGCGCGGCAGCATCGCGCGGCAGGAGCCCGGCGTCACCCGCCCGCGCCCGCCGACGCTGGCCGAATCCCGCGCCCGGGATAAGGCCCGCAAGCGGGCCGAGGAGGCGCAGCGGGCCGCCGAGGAGGCGCTCGAGGCCAAACGCAAGCGCCGCAAGAAGATGCTCATCGGCGGCGCGGCGATCGTCGGCGTGGCCGCGGTGGTCGGCGCGGGTTACCTTGCCTACGAGGCGGTCACGGCCCCCGACGAGGTGACCGCCTACTGCACGCAGGTCGATAGCAATGTCGTGGTGCCGGATCAGGACTGTGAGGCCGCGCAGGCGGCGTACACCTCGAGCCCCGGCTACCACAGCGGCGCGCTCATCCCGGCCCTCTTCCTCTTGAATGGCCATCAGTACCGCTACTACTACGGCGGCAACAACACGGTCGGTCGCCCGCCCAGCGGCGGCAGCACCATCGCGCCCAGCCATGCCACCACGAGCACCAAGAGCGGCACCGTCGTTCGTGGCGGGCTGGGCAGTAAGAGCGGATCGAGCTCCGGTGGGGGCTCCAAGAGTGGAGGTTCCTAGTGCGACGCGTACGCAGCCAGCCCCGGGCGAGCTGGCAGCGGATCATTGCCGATCAGGGGCTGGTGTACGGCTCCCCGGGCATCGATCAGAACGGACATCCGCGACCGTACTGGGACGAATCGGTGCATTACGAATTCGATCTCGACGAGATCCTCGGCATGGAGGCCCAGGTCGAGGTGCTGCATTCGATGTGCCTGCAGGCCTGTGAGCAGATCGTGCTCACCGAGCGATTCGCCGAATTCGGTCTGCCGGAATGGAGTTGGGGCCCGATCAAGGAATCCTGGCAGCGTTCGGATCCCTATGTCTACGGCCGCTTCGATATGCGCTACGACGGCCGCGGTCCGGCAAAGCTGTTGGAGTACAACGCCGATACGCCGACCTCCCTGCTGGAGGCGGCAATCGTGCAGTGGCACTGGCTGACCGACAAGTACGCCGGCGACGATCAGTGGAATTCGTTGCACGAGAAGCTCGTCGAGCGCTGGACCGAACTGCGCGAGAACCATCTACCCACGGCCGAACTGCATTTCACCTGGTCCTCGGCCGACACCAGCGGTGAGGACAACGTCACCACCGCCTATATGCAGGAGACCGCCGCCGAGGCCGGTTTCGACACCGTCGCGCTGCCCATCGAGGAGATCGGCTGGGACACCGAACTGGACCGGTTCGTGGATCTGGCGAATGCGCCGATCCAGTCGATCTTCAAGCTGTATCCGTGGGAATGGGTGCTCGACGACGATTTCGGCAAACGCGTGGTCGATTCGGTGCCCCAGCACATCTGGATCGAGCCGCTGTGGAAGACCATGTTGTCGAACAAGGCGCTGCTGGCGGTGCTGTGGGAGATGTATCCGGGCCATCCGAATCTGCTGCCCACCTATCTCGATGATCCGCACGAGCTCACCGAGTACATCCGCAAGCCGAAACTCGGCCGCGAGGGCGCGAATATGACGATCGTGGGCGCGGGGCTCGAGGCCGCGACCGGCGGGGTGTACGGCGAGGAGGGCTTCGTCTATCAGTTGCTCGACCCGCTGCCCGACTTCGACGGCATGCGACCGGTGGTGGGCGCCTGGATCGTCGGCGATACTGCGGCCGGAATGGGAATCCGGGAGACCCCCGGCCTGATCACGGACGACAGCTCGACCTTCGTCCCGCACCGCATTCCGACCAAGTAGCATCCACGCGACCCGAAACCATCACCACGGAGGATCCCCTTGGCTACCACCCTCGCGCTCGAATCGGGGTATTGGAGCACGATCGGTCACGGCGTCGGCGCGATCATCCTGTACGCCGTCGTCGGCCTGCTGCTGATGCTCATCGGCTTCTGGGCCGTCGACATCACGACCCCGGGCCCGCTGCGCAAGATGGTCTGCGCCGGTAATCCGAACGCGGTCGTGGTCGCCGCGGCGGCCATGGTGAGTATGGCGTTCATCGTGGTGCTCGCCATCTACGCCTCGGCCGGGAAGCTGTCGGAGGGACTGATCGCCACGGCGATCTACGGTCTGGTCGGCATTGCGGCACAGGTGATCTCGGTGCGCATCCTCGAACGGGCGATCGGCCTGGACATCGGCGGGCTGCTGAAGTCACCGACCTATGCGGTGCAGTCGCTGCTGGTCGCCGCCGCGCATCTGGGCATCGGCCTGGTGGTCGCCTTCGCGATCATCTAAGCCGCGGCGAATGCCAGCAGCTGTTCCAGCGGCCAGGTATTGACAACCCGTTCCGCCGCAACGCCATTGGCGAGCGCACGCTCGCATCCGTAACCCTGCCAATCCAATTGGCCGGGGGCATGCGCGTCGGTATCGATGGAGAAGTAGCAGTCCATCTCGACCGCCAACCGGATCAGGCGGCTCGGCGGATCGCGGCGTTCGGGACGGCTGTTGATCTCGACGGCGGTGCCGTAGCGGCGGCAGGCCTCGAACACCACCTCGGCGTCGAATTCGGATTCCGGGCGGGTGCCGCGGTCGCCGGTCACCAAACGGCCCGTGCAGTGGCCCAGCACGTCGACATTCGGATTCGCCACCGCGTACACCATGCGCTTGGTCATCGTCTCGCTGTCGTCGCGCAGATGCGAATGTACGCTGGCCACCACGATATCCAGGCGCTCGAGCAGCTCCGCGTCCTGATCGAGCGAACCGTCGTCGAGGATGTCGACCTCGATTCCGGTGAGGATGCGGAACGGGGCGAGCTCCTCGTTGAGCTGCGCGACCACATCGAGCTGGCGGCGCAGCCGGGCCGCGGACAGCCCGTTGGCGATCGTCAGCCGGGGCGAATGATCGGTCAGCGCACAGTACTCGTGGCCGAGGGCGATGGCCGTGCGCATCATCTCCTCGATCGGGCTGCCGCCGTCGGACCAGTCGGAGTGGGTGTGCAGATCGCCGCGCAGCAGGGTGCGCAGTTGAGCGCCCTCGGGTGCGAGAGATCTTGCGGCCATGCGCAATTCGTTCAGCCGATCCGGGACGGCGCCCGCGGCGGCCTGCGCGATCGCCGCCGCGGTCTTGGGCCCGATACCCGAAATGTCGCGCCAGCTACCGTCTTCGCGGTACCGATCGAACTCGGCCTCCGACAGGGCGGCCACCGCATCGGCCGCCCGCCGGTAAGCCCTGACCCGATGCGTCTCGCTGCGGGAGCGCTCCATCCAGAACGCGATCTCCCGCAGCATCTGCACCGAAATCCGTTGGGACACTACCTGATCCGGCTGTACTTCATGAATGCGACTCCATCCTCGAAGATACGACTGGTCGATACCCGGAACCGGGTCGGCTCCGGCAGCCGGGCGCCGACGCCGAACAGCGGGCGGCCCTTACCCAGCACGATCGGATACAGCTTCAGGAATACCTGATCGATCTCCGGCAACAACACCTGCGCAAGTTCACCGCCGCCGCACAACCAGATCCCGAGTCCCTTCTCCCGCTTGAGTTCTCGCACCCGGGCCAGCGGATCGGACGCGATCAGCTCGAGGCCCGGATCCGGGCTCTCGGGCAGCGTCGTGGACACCACGAACTGCCGCAGATGCGCATACGGACTCGAGGTTCCGGTGCGCACACCGAAGTCGTGGGTCTTGCGGCCCATCAGCACGGTGTCGAAGGTGCTGCCGGCCTTGTCCACGCCGAGGGATTCGCGCACCTTCGTCGGCAGGGTCTCCGGATACTGCGCGGTGATCGCCGGACCGTGATCACCCCCGACCGGGAAGAAGTCGACCGAACCGTCCTCGGTGGCGATGAAGCCATCGATGGTCGATGCGACGTAATAGGTCAGTTTGCGCATCCGTCCTCCGTTTCACGGTCCCTACTCGATAGGCCCGCAATGAAAACGGTAGCGCTTCAATCGGACCCCTCGCAGACCTTCCAGTCCCGGGCGTCAGCCTCGGGGCTTCGTCTGACACCGAGGGCAGGAGAACGACGAACGATTCATGAACTTCTCGCGGCGGATCGCGGCGCCGCAGCGGCGGCACGGTTCATCCTCGCGGCCGTAGGCGGCCAGGGACCGTTCGAAGTAGCCGGACTGACCGTTGACGTTGACATACAACGCATCGAAGGAGGTGCCGCCGGCGAGCAGGGCCTCCCCCATCACCGCTTGCACATCGGTGATCAACCCGTGCAGGGCGGGGCGGCCGAGTTTCGCGGCGATGCGCTCGCCGTGGATTCCCGCGCGCCACAGCGCCTCGTCGGCATAGATGTTGCCGATACCCGAGACCACCGTCTGATCGAGCAGCACCCGCTTGATCTCGGACTGTTTGGCCCGCATCTTCGCGACCACGGCCTCGGCATCGAAACGGGAATCGATCGGATCGCGGCCGATATGGGCGACCGAATCGGGTACGAGCGTGCCGTCGACCTCGACGATGTCGTTGAGTGCCCAGCCGCCGAACGTGCGCTGATCGATGAAACGCAGCTGGGCGCCGCTGTCGAGTGCGGCGACGATATGCGCATGCTTCTCCAGCGGCGCATCGGCGGACTGCACCAGCATCTGCCCGCTCATCCCCAGATGCACCACGAGTGCGGTGTCGGGATCGTCGAAGGTCAGCCACAGGAACTTGCCGCGGCGCCGGGCGGATTCGACCCGCAGCCCGGCCAGCCGCGCGGCGAGATCGTCGCCACCCATGAGGTGCCGACGGACCGAACGGGGATGTTTGACGGCGACGGATTCGACGACGCGGCCGACCACATGTTCGGCCAGACCGCGTCGCACGACCTCGACCTCGGGAAGTTCCGGCATTCTCAGCCTTCGGAATTCAGGGCCTGCCAGGCGGCCCCCGCCGCCTTCTGCTCGGCTTCCTTCTTGGAGCGACCGATGCCCTTGCCATAGGCCTGACCGGCGATCACCGCGGTGGCGGTGAATTCCTTGTCGTGGTCGGGCCCGGTGGAGGTGATCTCGTAGCTGGGCACGCCGATACCGCGCTCGGCGGTCAGCTCCTGCAGGCTGGTCTTCCAATCCAGCCCGGCACCCATGCGCGGACCGCGCTCGAGCAGGTCCGCGAACAGCCGCAGCACGACGCTGCGGGCGATCTCGATGCCGTGCTGCAGATGCACCGCACCGAGCAGCGACTCCATGCCGTCGGCGAGAATGCTCGGCTTGTCGCGACCGCCGGTCAGCTCCTCGCCCTTGCCGAGCAGCAGATGGCGACCCAGGCCACCCTCGCCGAGAGCACGTGCGACCTCGGCCAGGGCGTGCATGTTCACCACGCTGGCACGCAGCTTGGCCAACTCGCCCTCGGATTTGGCCGGATGCTCGAGATACAGCCGTTCGGTGATGCTCAGACCGAGCACCGAGTCACCCAGGAATTCCAGGCGCTCGTTGGTCGGCAGACCGCCGTTCTCGTAGGCGTAGGAGCGATGGGTCAGCGCGAGCCGGAGCAGATCCGGGCGCACCTCGACGCCGAGCGCCTGGAGCAGAGAGGTATGGTCAGCGGCTTCGCCCACGGCGGGTGCGTCCGCTGAATCCTTGCTGGCGGTCACGATCTCGGCTACCGGATCCGCGCGATCAGATCGCGGAAGTGACCTGACGGCCCTTGTAGGTGCCGCAGTTCGGGCAGGCGATATGCGGCAGGGTCTTCTGGCCGCAGGCCCGGTTCGGGCAGGTGATCAGGGTCGGCGCGGTGGCCTTCCACTGGCTGCGGCGCGCGTGGGTGTTGGCACGAGACATCCGGCGCTTCGGAACGGCCACGACTAACTCTCCTCTGTCGTCGAACTTGTCGAGCCGCTACGGCCCGCAAGAGAACGGTCTACGTCTGATTCTGCTGCGGTGTCGGCCGCGAAATTCGCGAGCCCCGCCCAGCGAGGGTCCAGTATCTCATGCTTGTGATCAGAACCCGCAATCGCCATCCGCACACCGCATTCCGGGCACAGTCCCGGGCAGTCCGGTTCACACAGCGGCTGCAGCGGAAGCTCCAGGCCGACGGCGTCGACGACCACCGGTTCCAGATCGACCATATCGTCGACCAGGCGGTGGATCTCGTCTTCCTCGGTGGTCTGCTCGGTCGCGCTGTTCGGATAGGCGAACAGCTCGGTGAGCTGCAGCTCGATCTCGTCACTGAACGATTCGAGGCAGCGCGAGCACTCGCCCTCGAGCGTCCCGGCGACCGTCCCGGTAACCAGCACGCCCTCCGAGACGGACTGGAAAACCAGATCCAACTCGAGCTCGGCGCCGGCCGGAATGCCGACCAGATCCAGGCCGATCTTCTCCGGCACGGTCACCATGCGATGCAACTCACGCATCGACCCAGGCGCACGGCCGAGGCTGCGCATATCCAGCACGAAGCCACCGTCCGTCTGACGACGACGCGGATGGGAACCGGATTCGGCGGGCATCACGAACTCACTCAAGTTTGGGGATTGGTTGGGCAACCACTCAACAATACGCGACGCCCACCGGCCGGCCCAAACCGCGCCCGCTCACCTCAGCGGCGGAACTCCGAGGCATAGTCGGCGATGCCGACGCCACTGCGCAATTGCTGACGCCCGCGCCCGACCGTGCGCAGGGTGTTGTGCAGGGACTCCTCGAAATCGGCGAGCTTGGAATCCACGTATTGATCGCATTCCTCGCGGAGGCGATCGGCCTCGGCGTGCGAGCCATCGATCAATCGCGCCGATTCCGAATGCGCGGCCCGCACGACCTCGGTCTGGGAGACCAGCCGGTCCTGCTCGGCCTGGCCCTCGGCGACCGAGCGGTCGTAGGACGCCTGGCCCGCCGCGATCATGCGATCGGATTCGGTGCGCGCCCGGTCGGTGACCGCCTCGTATTCGGCCTTACCGTCGGCGACGACGCGATCGGCCTCCGACTGCGCGGTGCTGACCATGTGATCGGCGTGCGCGCGGGCCTCGGCGACCATGCGGTCGGCATGCGCCTTGGCGTCGGCCAGGATGCGATCGGCCTCCTCACGGGCGCCCGTCACGGTCAGATGGGCCTGTTCGTTGGCACCGGAGACCGTATTCTCCGCGGCCGTGCGGGCGTCGTTGACGATCTTGTCGCGATGGTCGAGCACGTCCTGGGCGTCGTCGAGTTCGCCCGGCAGGGCCTCGCGCACGTCGTCGAGCAATTCGAGTGCATCGCCACGCGGGATTATGCAGTTGCGGGTGGGCGGGATACCCCGCGCCTCTTCCACGATCGCGACCAGCTCGTCGAGTGCTTCGAATACGCGATACATCTGACCCCACTCTCCTGCCGAACTCTCTCTCGGCCCAGTGTGCCTCTCGTCACGATCATCCGCCCAGTTCACCCCCGGTGTGTCGTGAGGTGTTTCCAACGCCACAAAATCAAGTGGAGGAAATCTCTCCACTTGGTGTTAACTTGGTTACCAAGCGGTAGATCAGTCGGTATCCGGCCACCCCGGATCCGGCGACGGTGGATCGGAAAGACAATGGCTGTCCTGTATCCGGTACCTCCGGGCATGTGGGTAGACCCGCAATCCGGCCCGGATATGTCCGCGCATCCCGAGACGGCCGAGGATCGCGCGACGGCGCCGAACTCCTTGGCCCGCGTAGGCGCGTATCTGCGCGGCGACCACTGGTTCCCGCAGCTGATCCGCTTCGCCCTGGTCGGCGGACTGAGCAATGTGGGCTACTTCCTGTTGTTCCTGGCCTGCTACGGCGGCGGCCCGCAATTGGCCAACCTCACCGGCTCGATCGTGAGCACGGCCCTGGCCAACGAACTCCACCGCCGCCTCACCTTCCACGCCGCCGACCGGGTCAACTGGCTCACCGCCCAACTCGAGGGCGGCGGCCTCGCCCTGGCCGGCCTGGCCATCACCTCCGCGGGCCTGGCCATCCTCGACGTGGCGGCCCCCACCCTCAACGACATAGCCGAGGCCCTGGCGGTAGTCGCCATCACCGCCGCGGTAGGCGCCCTCCGCTTCCTCACCCTCCGCCTCTGGGTCTTCTGACCCCACTCCCCCAACGCCGCACCCTTTCCCGCACCTCGCACCCCTTCCAGCCATCCACAGCCGGTGCGAAGCGCGGGAAAGGGTGCGGAGAGAAGCTGGTCACCTGAGCAAGGAACCGCAGGTGAGTACCCCGCGTCATAACGGAGCAAACATGTTCTTCGGGTACTCGATTCGGAGGTGTTGCTGTGAACGATTGCCAGGGATGTCGGGTCGCGTGGCTGCGGGCGATGCGCGTATCCAGCACACGGGTACGTCCGGTCGTCCATCGCGGCGAACCGTGTGAAGGGTTCCCCGCGCGGCGAATTCGACGGCCCCGGACCGATCCCGAGGCTCAGTGAGTGCCGGGCGGCCGCCGAAGCTCGCACCGCAGACGGACCTGCGCGGCCGATGCGGACCATCCGAGCCGGCGCCACAGGCCCCGCCTACCGCGATCCATCGGCGCGGCGAGGCCTTGCGATGCGGCCTGAGCGACAACGAGATCCGCCGCTACCATCGCGGGCAGCGGTGGCGGCGCCTGCGGCGGGGCGCCTATGTGAACGATGCGGCCTTCGTCGATCTCGATGCCATCGAACAGCATCGACTCCTGATCGACGCGGTCCTGCCCGAGATGGCCGATCAGACGGTGCTCAGTCACCAGTCCGCCGCGTTGATCTACGGCTGCGCGCTGTGGCAGGTCCCGCTCGGCCGGGTCTGTGTGACCCGCAACCGCCGCCACGGCGGCCGGATCAAACCGGATATGAAGATGCACTGCGCACCGGTGGACGAGGTGTCGATGGTGGACGGATATCGGCTGACCACCCCCGCGCGCACCCTCGTCGATCTGGCCCGGACGCTGTCGCTGGAGCCTGCACTGGCCGTCGGCGACGCCCTGGTGGGCATGTTCGGCATCGAGTGGACCGACCTCGCGATCGAATTGGAGCGAGCCAAGTTCCGGCACGGCATCGCCCATGCGAAACGGGTGGTGGCCCGGCTGGACGGGCGCAGCGAGAGCGTCGGCGAATCCCGCAGCCGCGTCATGCTCGAACGCCTCGGATTCCCCGATCCGATGTCGCAGGGCAATGTGTTCGACGCCACCGGCACCCTCATCGGACGAGTGGACTTCTACTACGAGAAGTCCGGCGTCCTGTGCGAATTCGACGGTCGAGCGAAATACGGCCGCCTGCTACGCCCCGACCAAACCCCCGCGGACGCCGTCTACGCGGAGAAGCTCCGCGAAGACGCCCTACGCGCCTCGGGTTTCCAGGTAATCCGCTGGACCTGGAACGACCTGTCGGACAACACCGCGGCCCCCCGCATCCAGGCCGCCATCACCCGCGGCACCCAAACCACCCCAACCGGCTACATCCACCCGGCCCCGCTCCGAGACCCCCGCCCCCTGGACATCCGCCCGATCTAACCCCGCACCCCTTCCAGCGCTTCGCACCCCCTGCGGCTGCCCACAAGGGGTGCGAAGCGCCAGAAAGGGTGCGGCCCAACCTGAGGCACGGCTCAATCCGAGGCGGGCTCAACTTGAGGTGCGACTCAACCCGAGCGGCCCTTCGCACCACTTCTGGCGCTTCGCACCGGCTGTGGCTGCCCGCAAGGGGTGCGAAGCGCGAGAAAGGGTGCGGCTCAACCCGAGGTGCGGCTCAAGCCGAGTGGGCCTTCGCACCAGTTCCCGCGCTTCGCACCCGCTGTGGCTGCCCGCAACGGGTGCGAAGCGCGAGAAAGGGTGCGGTTCAGGCCGGGGGCCGAGCGGTTCGGTTGAGGGTCGGGTCAGCCTTGGCGTTCGGCGAGGCGGGTGAGCAGGCGTTTGTGGACGGCGGGGGGGACCATGTCGGTGACGTCGCCGCCGAAGGTGGCGACCTCCTTGACCAGGGAGCTGGACAGGAAGCTGTCGGCGGGGTTGGAGGCCAGGAAGTAGGTGTCGACGCCGGAGAGCTTTCGGTTCATCTGGGCCATCTGGAGTTCGTAGGCGAAGTCGGTGGTGTCACGCAGGCCCTTGACGATCGCGGTGATGCCCTGCTCGCGAGCGAAGTCGACCAGCAGCCCGTACCAGGATTCGACCCGCACATTGGGCAGATCGGCAGTGGCCTCACGCAACATCTCGATGCGCTCGTCGACACTGAACATGCCCTGTTTGCTCTTGTTGATCATCACGGTCACCACAAGTTCGTCGAACTGTGTAGCCGCCCGCCTGATCACATCGAGATGCCCATTGGTCACCGGATCGAACGACCCCGGACACACCGCTCCAGCCATACCCAAACGCTAGCAGCACAACCCGCGCCCGAATCCTCGCACCCGTTCCGTGTCTTCGCACCGGCTGCGGGCGTCCGCAACCGGTGCGAAGGGCGGGAGAGGGTGCGAGGTTGTGGGGGTTAGGGGAGGTACTCGGCGAGGTCGAGGCGGGTTTCGCCGTAGGTGCGGGGGTTGAGGGGGGAGAAGGCTGGGGGCCAGGGGGTTTCGGGGGTCCGGGCGGAGCGTTCGACGACGATCAGGGCGTCGGGGTGTAGCCAGCCGTTGGTCGACAGCGCCGACAGGTCGGCGGCTATCTCGGCGGTGTCCACCGCGTATGGGGGATCGGAGAACACCAGATCGTAGGGGGCGGCCGGCGCGGCGGCCAGCGCGGAAACGACCGTGGCCTGGCGTAATTCGGCGCCGGGCAGGGCGAGCTCGGCGATGTTGGTGCGCACGATTCCCGCTGCCTTGCGGTCGGATTCGATCAGCAACGCGTGAGATGCGCCGCGGGACAACGCCTCCAGGCCCAGCGCGCCGGATCCGGCGTACAGATCCAGCACCCGCACGCCGTCGAAATCCATGCGCGCCGCCAGCAGATTGAACAGCGCCTCGCGCACCCGATCCGAGGTCGGCCGGGTCCCGGCGGGCGGCACGCGCAGCCGCCGCCCGCCCGCGACCCCGGCAACGATGCGGGTCATTCGGCCGCGGTCTCGTTGGGCCGCACGTCGACGAGCAGATCCCCGCCCTCGACCTGTTGCACCTTGGCGATGGCGATGCGCCGGACGACACCGGCGCGCGGCGCGGTGATGGCGGCCTCCATCTTCATGGCCTCGATCGTGCCGACGGTGTCGCCGGCGGCGATCGCGTCGCCCTCGGAGACCACCAGCGTGACCACGCCCGCAAACGGGGCGGCGATCTGGCCCGGATTGGCCTTGTCGGCCTTCTCGGCGGCGGGAATCTCGCTGGCGATGGAGCGATCCCGCACGGTGACCGGGCGAAGCTGACCATTGAGAATGCACATCACCGTGCGCATTCCGCGATCGTCGGGCTCGGAGATGGCCTCGAGTCCGATGAGCAGCGTGACGCCCTTCTCCAACTGCACGCGATGCTCCTCACCGTGGCGCAGACCGTAGAAGAACTGATTGGCCGACAGCCCGGAGGTATCGCCGAACTTCTCACGGTGGGCGAGGAATTCACTGGTCGGTCCGGGAAACAGCAAGCGGTTCAACGTCTCTCGCCGCTGCTCGGATGTCCCGTCCAGGGCGGCCTCATCGGCGGGCGTCAGCGCCGTCTCGGGCTTGGCGGGTCCGCGACCGGCCAGCGCGCGGCTGCGGAACGGTTCGGGCCAGCCTCCCGCGGGCGTGCCCAATTCACCACGCAGGAAACCGATCACCGAATCCGGGATGTCGTATCGGCCCGGATCGGCCGCGAAATCCGCCACGTCCACTCCGGAGCCGACCAGCGACAGCGCGAGATCGCCGACCACCTTCGACGACGGCGTGACCTTCACCAGACGTCCCAGCAACCGGTCCGCCGCAGCGTATTTCGCCTCGACCTCCTCGAACCGGTCGCCCAGCCCGAGTGCGATGGCCTGCTGCCGCAGATTCGACAGCTGCCCACCCGGGATCTCGTGGGTGTAGACGCGTCCGGTCGGCCCCGGCAGCCCGGATTCGAAGGGCGCGTAGCCCTTTCGCAGCGCCTCCCAGTACGGCTCGAGATCGCAGATGTTGCGCAGGCTCAGCCCGGTGTCGTATTCCGAATTCGCCGCCGCCGCGACGATTGCCGAGAGCCCCGGCTGGCTCGTGGTCCCGGCCATCGGCGCCGACGCACCGTCCACCGCGTTCGCCCCGGCCTGCCAGGCGGCCAGATAGGTGGCCAACTGCCCGCCGGGAGTGTCGTGGGTGTGCACGTGCACCGGCAGATCGAAGTTACTGCGCAGCGCCGACACCAGCGTATGGGCCGCGGGGGCGCGCAGCAGTCCGGCCATATCCTTGATGCCGATGATGTGCGCACCGGCCGCGACGATCTGCTCCGCCAGCTTCAAGTAGTAGTCGAGGGTGTAGAGATCCTCGTCCGGATTCGACAGATCGCCGGTGTAGCTCATCGCGACTTCCGCGACGGCCGTGCCGGTTTCGCGCACCGCGTCGATGGCCGGGCGCATCTGGTCGACGTTGTTGAGCGCGTCGAAGATGCGGAAGATATCGATACCGGTCGCGGTGGCCTCGGAGACGAACGCGCGCGTGACCTCTTCCGGATAGGGCGTGTAGCCCACCGTATTCCGGCCGCGCAGCAGCATCTGCAGGCAGATGTTGGGCACCGCCTCACGCAGCGCCGCCAGCCGCTCCCACGGATCCTCGTACAGGAACCGCAGCGCCACATCGTATGTCGCGCCGCCCCAGCACTCGATGGACAGCAACTCCGGCGTCATCCGGGACACATGCCCGGCCACCTGCAACAGGCTGGCGGTCCGCACCCGCGTCGCCAGCAGCGACTGATGCGCATCGCGGAAGGTGGTGTCGGTGACCCCGACACCCTTCTGATCGCGCAGCGCCCGGGCGAATCCATCCGGCCCGAGCCGCAGCAGCCGCTGCCGCGAGCCGTCCGGCGGCGGTGTGGCCAGATCGATCGAGGGCAGCTTGTCCCGCGGGTACACCGTGGTCGGTCGTTCGCCGTGCGGCTTGTTGACCGTGATGTCGGCCAGATAGCGCAGGATCCGGGTGCCGCGGTCGGCCGAACCGCGCTGGGTCAGCAGATGCGGGCGCTCGTCGATGAACGAGGTCGTCACCCGCCCCGCGCGGAAGTCCGGATCGTCCAGAACCGCCTGCAGGAACGGGATATTCGTGGCGACGCCGCGAATCCGGAACTCCGCCACCGCGCGTCGCGCCCGGCCCACGGCCTGCTCGAAGGTGCGGCCGCGGCAGGTGAGCTTCACCAGCATCGAGTCGAAGTACGCCCCGACCTCGGCGCCCAGATTCGCACCGCCGTCGAGCCGGATGCCGCCGCCGCCCGGGCTGCGGTACGCGGTGATGCGGCCGGTATCGGGGCGGAAGCCGTTGGCCGGATCCTCGGTGGTGATCCGGCACTGCAAGGCCGCGCCGCGGATGGCGACCGAATCCTGGCTCAGGCCGAGATCTTCCAGGGTCTCCCCCGTCGCGATGCGCAGCTGCGCGGCCACCAGGTCGACATCGGTGATCTCCTCGGTCACCGTATGCTCCACCTGGATTCGCGGATTCATCTCGATGAAGACGTGGTTACCGCGCTCGTCGAGCAGGAATTCGACCGTGCCCGCGCAGCTGTATCCGATCTGCCGCGCGAAGGCCACCGCGTCGGCGCAGATCCGTTCGCGCAGAGCGGGATCCAGATTCGGCGCGGGCGCCAGCTCGATCACCTTCTGATGCCGCCGCTGCAGCGAGCAGTCCCGCTCGAACAGATGCATCACATTGCCGTGCTCATCGGCCAGGATCTGCACCTCGATATGGCGGGGATTGATCACCGCCTGCTCCAGGAACACCGTCGCGTCGCCGAAGGCCGATTCGGCCTCGCGCATCGCGGCCTCGATCGAATCGCGCAGCTGACCCGGCTCGGCCACCCGGCGCATACCGCGCCCGCCACCACCGGCGACGGCCTTGACGAAGATCGGGAATTGCATCGACTCCGCGGCGACCGACAACTCGTCCACATCCGAGGAGGGCGCGCTGGAATCGAGCACCGGCAGCCCGGCAGCCTTGGCGGCGGCGATGGCGCGGGCCTTGTTGCCTGTGAGTTCGAGCACAGCCGAGGACGGCCCGATGAAGGTGATGCCCTCGCGCGCGCAGGCGGCGGCCAGATCCGGATTCTCCGACAGGAAGCCGTAACCCGGATAGACGGCATCCGCGCCCGCGGTCTTCGCGGCCTTGATGATCTCCTCGATGGACAGATACGCCCGCACCGGATGACCCGGCGTACCGATCTGGTAGGACTCGTCGGCCTTGAGCCGATGCACCGAATTGCGGTCCTCGTGGGGGAACACCGCGACGGTTCCGATGCCGAGTTCGTAGGCAGCGCGGAAGGCCCGGATGGCGATTTCACCGCGGTTGGCGACCAGCACTTTGGAGAACATCCGCCTAAGGTACCTGCCCGGTGAGCGGCGCCGAACCCGTGATCCGGGCTTCGCAACCATCCTCACAAACCGATCCCGCGATCTGCGAAGTTGTGTTACCGCTGCGCCGATCGCCTCCGGAATATCCCCGCGTCCCGCGTCGCTTATGCTCAACAGTGCAGCTGGTTCGTTGCGCCGACGAGTTGGAGCCCCGAGCGTCGGATACGCAGCGTCGAGCCGGTCCCTGGACCGGCGAGAGGGAACCCGGTGAGAATCCGGGACTGTCCCGCAGCGGTATGCAGGAACGACCGCCGTCATCAGCACTGGAAGCCTCCGGGAAGCGACGGCCAGTAGGAATCCGGCGAAGTACATGCCGGGCCCATATGGGGTGGCGTAGGCCGGGTCCATACGGGAAGCCTGCGAGTCCGAAGACCTGCCGACTGTGCCGGATACGCCGTATCCGGCGGCCACCGCCTCGTGGATCGGGCGGGCGGACACCAGTGTTCATACCGTGTCGTTGGGTATGGCGAAACTCGGGCGCTCCGTCTGCTTGTGGCGGTGACCCGTGGCTTCCAGCACTGGAGACATACCGTGACTGTCACAGCACATACACCTTTCACCGCAACCGTTCTCGGCATTCCGCGTATCGGGCCGCGGCGCGAACTCAAGCGCGCGATCGAGAGCTATTGGGCCGGTCGCATCGGCGCCGCCGAACTGGAGAGCGTCGCGAAATCCCTGCGGACCGACCATCTGACCGCCCTGCAGGCGGCGGGCCTGGATTCGGTACCGGTCGGCACCTTCTCCTATTACGACCAGGTGCTCGACACCGCGGTCCTGTTCGGCGCGCTGCCTCCGCGGGTCGCCGGGATCTCCGACCCGCTGGACCGGTACTTCGCCGCCGCGCGCGGGGCCGAGTCCATCGAACCGCTCGAGATGACCAAGTGGTTCGACACCAACTATCACTACCTCGTCCCCGAGATCGGGCCCGGCACGACCTTCGCGCTGCATCCGGACAAGCCGCTCGCGGAGCTGCGCGAGGCGCTGGCGCTCGGCGTGCCCGCCCGCCCGGTCGTGGTCGGCCCGCTGACCTTCCTGAAGCTGGCCAAGGGCCTCGACGGCACCGTGCCGCTGAGCAAGCTCGACGAGCTGATCCCGCTCTATCAGGAGCTGTTGCGGCAGTTGGCCGCCGCGGGCGCCGAATGGGTGCAGCTGGACGAGCCGGTGCTGGTCACCGATCTCACCGACGACGAAATCGCCCTGGTTCGTAGCACTTACACCACGCTGGCGCAGACGCCGGAGCGGCCCGCGATCCTGGTCGCGACCTACTTCGGCCGCCCGGGGCCCGCGTTGGCGGAGCTCGCGGCGACCGAGATCGAGGGCGTGGCACTCGATTTCACCCGCGGCACCGGTGTCGCCGACGTCGCGGCCGTGCCCGCACTGGCGAACAAGCTGGTCGTCGCGGGCGTCGTGAACGGCCGCAATGTGTGGCGCAACGATCTCGACGGCTCCCTGGCCATCCTGGGCACGCTGCTGGGCAGCGCCGGGAAGCTGGCGGTGTCGACGTCGAGTTCCCTTCTGCACGTGCCGTATTCGCTCACCGCGGAGCCGGATCTTGACCCGGCGCTGCGGTCGTGGCTGGCGTTCGGCGAGGAGAAGGTGGCCGAGGTTCGCACTCTGGCCACCGCGCTGCGCGACGGCACCGAGGCCGTGGCGGACGAATTGTCCACCGCCCGTGCGGCCCTGGCGGCTCGCCGCGAGGACGCCCGGCTGCACAACGAGACCGTGCGGACGCGCCTGAGCACCCTCGGCCCCGACGCGGACCGGCGCGCGCCCGCCGAGGAACGCCGTGTGCTGCAACGCGATCGGCTGAAGCTGCCCGCGCTGCCGACCACCACGATCGGCTCGTATCCGCAGACCTCGGCGATCCGCAAGGCGCGAGCGGCGTTGCGCTCCGGCGAGATCGATGCCGCCGAGTACAAGCGGCGGATGCGCGCCGAGATCGACGAGGTCATCGCCCTGCAGGAGCGGCTGGGCATCGACGTGCTCGTGCACGGCGAGCCCGAGCGCAACGACATGGTGCAGTACTTCGCCGAGCAGCTGGACGGCTTCGCCGCCACGCACAACGGCTGGGTGCAGTCCTACGGCACCCGCTGCGTGCGGCCGCCGATCCTGTTCGGTGACGTGGTGCGGAACGCGCCGATGACGGTGGAGTGGATCGCCTACGCGCAGTCGCTGACCGAGAAGCCGGTCAAGGGCATGCTGACCGGTCCGGTGACGATCCTCGCGTGGTCGTTCGTGCGCGACGATCAGCCGCTGGCCGATTCGGGCCGACAGGTGGCGCTGGCCATCCGGGACGAGACCGTCGATCTGCAGAGCGCCGGAATCCGGGTCATCCAGGTGGATGAGCCGGCCCTGCGCGAGCTGCTGCCGCTGCGCGCGGAGGCCAGGCCGGACTACCTCGAGTGGTCGGTGCGCGCCTTCCGATTGGCGACCAGCGGGGTGACCGATGCCACCCAGATCCACACCCATATGTGCTACGCGGAGTTCGGCTCGGTCATCAGCGCCATCGAGGCGCTCGACGCCGATGTCACCTCCATCGAGGCCGCCCGCTCGAGCATGGAGGTCCTCGACAACCTCGACGCCACCGGATTCCAGCTCGGTGTCGGCCCGGGCGTCTACGATATCCACTCCCCGCGGGTGCCCTCGGTCGAGGAGATCACCGCCTCGCTGAAGGCGGCGCTGAAGGCCGTTCCGGCGGAACGACTCTGGGTGAATCCGGACTGCGGCCTGAAGACCCGCGGTGCGGCAGAGGTGGAAGCCGCCCTGGGCAATATGGTTCAGGCCGCGCACGCGGTGCGCTGAATCCGATAGTGCGACAACCCCGTCCGGTGCCCCAGGCACCGGACGGGGCCGGGAAAACCCCTCGGTCACAGGCGGGTACGCCACTTAGGCTGACGCCATGACCGATACGCCGCGGCGCTACAGACTGATCACCGGACGCGACGACGCCGCTTTCTGCGAGCGGATCAGTGACATCCTCGACGAGAGGTACAAGCTGTACGGGTCGCCGGCGGTGACATTCAACGGTGAACACGTGGTCGCCGCGCAAGCGGTTGTCTGGGACCCGAGTTAGCCGTACTTCGCACGCTACGCAGCAGGTGCCGGGGGCAAAAGGCCTCGCAATCGATGTTTTTTGTCGGCAAGTAGCGTCAATATTGCAATGATTGCGAAGATTTCTGGGTAGCATCGGCACGTGCGCAAGATGTATGCGGGGGCCCGACTACGCCGGTTGCGCGAGGAACGACGGATGACCCAGGCCGCCCTGGCGAAGTCTCTGGATCTGTCTCCCAGCTACCTCAACCAGCTCGAACGCGATCAGCGGCCGCTCACCATTCCGGTGCTGCTGAAGCTGAATTCGACGTTCGACCTGGACGTGCAGTTCTTCGCCGCCGACTCCGACGCCCGGCTGGTCTCGGATCTGCACGAGGTGCTGATCGAGGCCGCCGGCGGCACCGCGCCGCCCGCCGCCGAGGTCGAGGATCTGGCCACTCGGCTGCCCGAGGTCGCCAAGACCATCGTCGCCATGCATCGGCGCCTGCGTGCGGCGACCGATCAGCTGGATCTGTTGTCCTCCAAGGTCGCGACCCCGACCGGCGCGCCCGGCGTGCCGATGCCGTACGAGGATGTGCGCGATTTCTTCTACGACCATCACAACCACATCGCCCAGCTCGATCTCGCGGCCGAGCGGTTGTTCGAGGAGTGCGGGCTGTCCATCGGCTCGCTGGATCGTCAGCTGGCTCGTGTCGCCGAGGAGAAGGCGGGGGTCACGGTGCTGGTGCGCGGCGACGGCGCGGATCCGAACATCCCGAAGCGGTACTACGAGGCGGAGTCGCGCACCCTGACCCTGGCCCGGCGGCTGCGCCCCGGCCAGCGCGCCTTCCAGATCGCGACCACGCTGGCCTTCCTGCTGTACGGCCCGCTGCTGGACGAGGTGCTCGGCGATACCCCGTCGCTGACCGGCGAATCGCGGGCACTGGCCCGGGTCGGCCTGGCCAACTACTTCGCCGGCGCGCTGATCCTGCCGTATGGGAAGTTCCTGCGCTCGGCCGAGGAATTGCGTTATGACATCGACCTTTTGGGGCTGCGCTTCGAGGTGGGCTTCGAGACGGTCTGCCATCGGCTCAGCACCCTGCAGCGGCAGGGTCAGCGCGGGGTGCCGTTCTTCTTCGTGCGCACCGACCGCGCGGGCAACATCTCCAAGCGCCAATCCGCGACCGCCTTCCACTTCTCCCGCGTCGGCGGCAGCTGCCCGCTCTGGGTGGTCCACGACGCCTTTGCGCACCCGGGCCGAATCCTCACCCAGGTCGCCTCGATGCCCGACGGCCGCCGCTACCTCTGGATCGCCCGCACCACCAGTCCCGGCGCGCACGGATTCGGCACGGCCAGTAAGGAATTCGCGATCGGCCTGGGCTGCGATATCGAATACGCCGACCGCCTGGTCTATTCCAAGGGGCTCCACCTCGACGACCCCTCCGCCACGGTCCCGATCGGCGCGGGCTGCAAGGTCTGCGAACGCTCGGCCTGCCCCCAACGCGCCTTCCCCCAGATCGGCCGCCCCCTGGCCATCACCGAGAACACCTCGATCGACCTGCCCTACCCCCGCGCCGCGCGCTGATCGCTCTACCATGACGCGGCGCGTTATAGTAGAGCGGTGATCCAAACGTTCACAGGCAAGGACGCCGAAGACGTATGGAACCGACGGCATTGCCGACGGCTCAGTCCTGAGCTACAGCGATCTGCATACCGGAAGCTGCTGATCCTCGACGCTGCCGACCACATCAACGATTTGAGGGTGCCGCCCGGCAACCGACTCGAGAAGTTGACCGGTGATCGCGATGGGCAGCACAGCATCCGGGTCAATCAGCAGTGGCGGATCTGCTTCAGATGGACCGAAGCGGGCCCGTCCGATGTCGAACTGGTCGACTATCACTGAAAGGAGAACCTCGCCATGGCCACCTTCATGGAACCGATTCATCCCGGCGAGATCCTCGACGAGGAGTACCTGAAGCCCCTGGCGATCACGCAGAACGGGCTGGCAACGGCCCTTCATGTGCCGCCACGGAGAATCAACGAGATCGTCCACGGCAAGCGGCGGGTCACCCCGGATACCGCATTGCGCCTCGCGCGATACTTCGGGACCAGCGAGCGGTTCTGGCTCAACCTGCAGGACCGCTACGACATCGAGACCGAACGGACCAGGCTGGCAACGGAACTCGCGGCGATCAAGCCGCTGAAATCGGCCTGATCGGCCTACCGCGCCCTACTCGTTCGAGTGGCGCCGATGGAAGCGGCCACCACGCAGGCGATTCCGGCCCATTGCGGCAGGTTCATCGCCTGGCTCAGGACCGCCAGGCCCGCCAGCGCGCCGACCGCCGGTTCCAGGCTCATGAGGACGCCGAAGACTCGGGGTGGGATGCGGCGCAGGGCCTCGAGTTCGACCGAGTACGGGAGCACCGAGGACAGCAGGGCCACGCCGAATCCGGCGGCCAGTACCGAGGGTTGCAGTAGTGCGGTTCCGGCGCTGATGATGCCCACGGGCGCCATGAGCAGCCCGCCGAACGCCATCGCCAGTGCCAATCCCCCACCGCCGCTGGTGGTTTCGCCCAGTTTCGCGCTGAGCAGGATATAGCTCGCCCACAGGGCCGCGGCAACGAGCGCGAGGACGACGCCGGTCCAGGCGACGTCGCCGTCGGTCTGGGTGAGCAGCAGCACGCCGCCTCCGGCGAGCACCGCCCATGCCGGGTCGATCCAGCGGCGCGATCCGGCCAGCGCCACAGCCAGCGGTCCGAGGAATTCGATGGTGACGGCCATGCCCAAGGGGATGCGGTCGATCGCCTCGTAGAAGGCGACGTTCATCACCGCGAGCACCGCACCGTAGGCGAGCACCACCGGCACCGCCCGGCGCGGGATCCGCAGCGCCGAGCGCCAGAACACCAGCAGCACCGCACCCGCGAAGAACAGTCGCAGACTCACCGCACCGGCCGGACCGGTGGCCGCGAACAGCCTGGTGGCCAGTGCCGCACCCAACTGCACGCTGACGATCCCCGCCAGCACCAGCGCGGTCGGCGGCACGCCTCCCACGCCCTGGCGCAGTGAGATACGCGAGAACAGTTGCGGCAGCGCAACTTTCCGTCCCTCGCCGATTTCGATCGCGACCACGGACTCTCCCCTCGATGCGGTCATGATTTGGCCAGGTATTCGATCCGCTCGGAATCGACGGCGGCATGCATCATCGATGCCAGCCTCGGATGTTTCGCCAGCCCCGGATCGGCCTCGACCACCTCGCGCGCCAATTGCTGTGCGGCCGTGATGACCTCGAGATCGTCCAGCAGCGACAACAACCGCAGGCTGCGCGCTGTTCCCGATTGCGCGGAGCCGAGCACATCGCCCTCGCGGCGCTGACGCAGATCCAGCACCGACAATTCGAAGCCGTCGAGCGTGCCCGCGACCGCCTCCAGCCGCGCCATGGCCGTTCCCATCGGCGAGGTTTCGGTGATCAGCAGGCACAGCCCGGCATGTTTGCCACGGCCGACCCGCCCGCGCAGCTGATGCAGCTGGCTCACCCCGAATCGGTCGGCGTCCACGATCACCATGACCGTCGCATTCGGCACGTCCACACCGACCTCGACGACCGTAGTGCACACCAGCACATCGATATCGCCGTCGTTGAAGGCCCGCATCACGCGGTCCTTCTCGTCGTTGGGCAGCCGCCCGTGCAGCAGGCCGACGCGCAGCTCCGCCAGCGGTCCGGTGCGCAGGGTCTCGTAGACGTCGATCGCGGCGTGGGTGGTCGGCCCCTCCTTCTCCTGCTCGGCCTTGGCCTTCTTCTTGCCCTTACCCTTCGCGTCCTCGTCCTCCTCGCCGATGCGCGAGCACACGACATAGGCCTGTCGTCCCGCGCCGACCTCCTCGCGGATGCGCTCCCAGGCCCGTTCCACCCAGGCCGGTTTCATGCGCGCGGGCACCACGCGGGTGGTGATCGGCGAGCGGCCGCGCGGCAGTTCGGTCAGCGTCGAGGTCTCCAGATCGCCGAGCGTGGTCATGGCGATGGTGCGCGGGATCGGCGTGGCCGTCATCACCAGCAGATGCGGGCTGGTATCGCCCTTGGCCTTGGCGCGCAACGCATCTCGCTGTTCGACGCCGAAGCGATGCTGTTCGTCCACGATCACCATGCCCAGATCGTGGAATTCCACCGCGTCCTGGATCAGCGCGTGGGTGCCGATGACGATGCCCGCCTCGCCGGTCATCGCGTCCAGCAGCGCCTTCTTCTTCGCCGCGGTGGACATCGAGCCGGTCACCAGCACCAGCTTGGTGGCGCGCTCGTCCGCGCCCAGCTCCCCGGCCGTGCCCAGATCGCCGAGCATGTTCCGCAGCGACCGATAGTGCTGGGAGGCAAGCACTTCCGTCGGCGCCAGCAGTGCGCACTGCAGTCCGGCGTCGACCACCTGCAACATGGCGTGCAGGGCGACGATCGTCTTACCCGAACCGACCTCGCCCTGCAGCAGCCGGTGCATGGGATGGGTACGCGACAGGTCGTCGGAGATCTCGGCGATCACCTTCCGCTGTCCGGCGGTCAGCTCGAACGGCAGCCGCTTCTCGAAGGCCGCCGCGATACCGTCGGTTCGGGGCGGGCACGACGGTGCGATGCGACCGGCCACATCGTGGCGGCGTTCGGCCAGGACCAGCTGCAGTGCCAGCGCCTCGTCGAAACGCAAACGCTCCCTGGCCTGTTCGATATCGGACTTGTGTTCGGGCAGATGGATCAGCCGCAGCGCGTCCGAGATCGCCATCAGGCCACGATCTTCGCGAATATCGGTCGAGAGTGGATCGTCGATGGGATCGAGTTGGTCCAGGACCTGCCGCACACAGGCCAGCACATCCCAGCTCTGCACCTTGGCCGTCGCCGCGTAAACCGGGATGTATTCGCGCTCGAAGAACGAGACGTCCACGCCCTCCGCGCCTTTCGCGCTCTCCGCCAGTCCGCGCAGGCTGCCGCTGCCACGCACCGCGGTGAGATTCTCCACCGACTCCCCCGCCTCGGGCAGGATCAGATACGACGGATGCGACAGATTCCAGCGGTCCGGGCGCCACCAGTGCACGGTGCCCGACATCATCGCCCGAACACCCTGTTTGACAAGGTAATTCACCTTGTCACCGTTGAAGAAGGTGATCTCCACCGGGCGCGCCGAACCGGTGTCGAGCTCGACCTTGAGCAGTTTGCCCCGGCGCTGCCGCATGGGCCGCAGCTCGGTCTTGGTGACCAGGCCGACCACGGTGATATGCGCGCCCTCCTCGGGGACCTCCTCGGTCAGCGGCTGGCCCTGGGTGGCGTAACGCAGCGGGTAGTGTCGCAGCAGATCCTCGACGGTGTGCATATCGAACGCGTCGGCCAGCGGTTCGGCCGCCTTCACGCCCAGCACATGGTCGAGCCGATCGCCCAAAGTCGCCATCGCTATTCCACCCCGATCTGCACCAGGTCCCCCGGCTGACCACCGTCGTAGGAGACGACCTCCACGCCCGGGAACGTCGCGGAAATATGTTCGGCCAGTTCGTCGTCCAGGCCGGGTGGGGCGTCGGCGCCGAGCAGCAGCGTGACCAGTTCACCGCCCAGGCCCAGCATACGATCCAGCAGGGTGCGCGCCGCGCGGCCCGGATCGGGATCGATGACCACGACATCGTGACCGACCAGGCCGAGCCCGTCGTCCTTTTCGCAGGTGCCGACGATGGTCAGCGCTCGTTCGGCCGCGATGCGCAGCGCACCCCAGCGAGTCCCGCCGGCGGCCTCGGACATGGTGAAGGCGTCGTCGACCGCGATGCGGCCGTCGTCGTGCAGCGCGAGCGCCGCCAGACCCTGCACCATCGATCCGCTCGGCAGCATCAGCACCTCGCGGTGACCGTCTCGGGCGGCCACGCTCACCGCGACCAGTTCGTGCGCGGGCAGGGCGCCGTTGGGCAGCACCAGGACCTCGCGATGCGGCATGCGCCGAATCGCCTCCAGCAGCACCTCGGCGGTCACGGGTCCGTCGAGCACCACCGCACCGGCATCCTCGAACAGCCGCGCGGCGCCGGAACCGGTGGCGACGGCGAGAATGCCGCGATCGGCCGGACCCCGCACCGCGAGCGGATTCACGGCCAGACCCTCGATCCGGATTCCGCTCAGCATCCCCGCCGCCAGGCCCGCCTCGACGGCCGCACCGGCATCGGCGCAGTGCACGTGGGCGGAGAATCCACCACCGCCGTCACCGACCACCACCACCGAATCCCCCAGCCCCGCAAGGCCTTCCCGCAGTGCGTCGATGCGCGTCTCGTCGGATTCGGAGAGCAGGTACATGACCTCGTACTGCGGAACATCGAGGGTCCCGCCTACGGCGGGAACAAGAGGATGGGCGGAACCAGGAACAAGAGGATGGGCGGAACCGGACGAATCGAGGGGCCGGTGTGTGCGGTCGGCAGGGCGAATATGGTCCGAGGTCGTGGGGCGCACGTCCCGGTACTCGTCGGCCTTCCGATAGGACGGACGGGTCGGTGCGTGGCCCGTGATCACCTCGACCAACGCGTCGAACATCACCAGCAGTCCCCGGGCCCCCGCATCCACCACCCCGGCCGCGCGCAGGACGCCCAATTGAGAAGGGGTGTCGACGAGCGCCTTGGCGGCCCCGTCGGCCGCGGCCCGGGCGAGCTCGGCCAGAGATTCCCCGGCGGCGTCGGCGATGCGGTCGGCCGCGGCCTCCAACACGGTCAACATGGTGCCGTCGACGGGATCGCTCAGGGCCTCCCGGACCAGCACGGCCGCGCGCCGCAGCGCCACCGGCAGCATCGGCCCGGTCAGTGTCGCGCCGGGGACCGCCTCGGCCAGCCCGCGCAGCACCTGGGACGCGATGATGCCCGAATTACCCCGCGCCCCAACGACTCCCGCCCGAGCCATGACAGCCAGCACCGATCGCGCGGAATCGACCCGCCCGTCCACAGCCCCGACGGCCGCCCGCATGGTGGCCAGCAGATTGGTGCCGGTATCGGAATCGGCGACGGGAAAGACGTTCAGAGCGTTGATCTCATCGCGATGGCGCTCGAGTCCGTGCAGGCAGAGCTGTCCCCAGTGCGCCACTTCCGCACCATCGAGCGCCTCCCGGACCCCGGGCACCGTCACCGTCCTTCCACCGCTACCGCGATCTCTACACCCGGCAATGAGCCTAGTCGGCTCCACCGACAGCCTTCCCCCGGTGGTGATCATCACACCAACCCACGAGCCCGCGCCGAAACACGAGCCCTACCGCGAATCCGACCCAGCGGGCTCTACCGCAAAACCCGACCCCAACGGGTTTGCGGCCGGGGGGGGGGGGGGGGGGGGGGGGGGGGGGGGGGGGGGGGGGGGGCGGGGCGCCCCCCCCCCCCCCCCCCCCCCCCCCCCCCCACCCACGAGCCTTAGGGCCGCAAACCCCGCGCCGCCGGAGGCGGCGCCAACAAACACAGCCCGATTGGACATCGATGAATTGTGGCGGCTAGTCTTGCAGGGTTGCCTCACGCGGCCGGCGATCGGTTGCGGGTGTCGGCGGCTCTCGCCGACAGGCATTGACTACAGGTTTCCGGACTGGCTGTCCCGCGAAGACAGCGGTCCCCACATGACATGAAGGAGCTCGCGACTATGGCTGCCGTCTGCGACGTCTGCGCCAAGGGCCCCGGCTTCGGGAAGTCGGTTTCGCACTCGCACCGGCGTACCAACCGTCGTTGGAACCCGAACATCCAGACTGTCCGTGCGCAGGTCGCACCGGGCAACACCCGTCGGATGAACGTGTGCACCTCCTGCCTGAAGGCCGGTAAGGTCGCCCGCGGCTGAGACCGCACTACTCTGGAACGCCCCGGCACCCGATAGGGTGATCCGGGGCGTTTCTTGTCGATCGGGGGGATCGTGACCGAAAATCGCTGGCGCGTGCTGCCACTCACCACAGAGCGCACCCGCGCCCTGGCCGACTGTCATATCGCCTGCTGGCGTGAGGCGTATCGGGACCTCGTCCCCGCACACGTCCTGGCCGCCTTCGATATCGATCGACGCGCCGAGGCGTGGGAGCGCATTCGCGCGAACAATCCGGATGCCATCGTGATCGCGCTCGCCGACGATCTCGTCATCGGATTCGCCTGCGGCGGACCGGCCCGGGACGATTCACCGGTGGCCGCCCGGGAGCTCAACGCGATGTATGTTCGCGCCGCGTGGTACGGCACCGGCCTCGCCCACGATCTGATGCGCGCGGTACTCGACCCCGAGGTAGACACCTCGCTATGGGTCTTCGAGCAGAATCCGCGCGCCCAGACCTTCTATCGGAAATACGGCTTCGAACTCGACGGCACTCATAGGACAGAGGCGTTCACACCGGCCGTCGAGGTCCGCATGATTCGCCGCGCGGAGTTCAGTTCGCGCCGTTGAGGCAGTCCAGGCCGCCCGCCGCGCTGACGCTCTGGAAGACGCAGAGCACCCGCGCGTTCACATTGGACGACAGCGATGCCGATCCGGTCTGCGGGTCATAGAGCGCCAGCACCGGACCGGCCTGCTGAGTGGACGACTCTTGCTCCAACGGAATGGTTCCGGCCTGCGCCATCGCGGGTGCGCCCAGGATGGCCGCCCCGGCAACGGCGGTGACTATGGCACCGCGCACGGACTTGATCTGCATGCAACTGCTCCTGATTCGCTCGAACGACCTCATGCCACGGCTACGGCAAACGCCAATCCACCGGGGCGGCACCCAATGTACCGAGCAACTCGTTGGTTCGGGAGAACGGCCTCGATCCGAAGAATCCGCGCGAGGCGGACAACGGTGAGGGATGGGCGGATTCGATGAAGGGCACGCTGCCGAGCATCGGCTTCAATGTCGAGGCATCGCGCCCCCACAGAATCGCCACCATCGGCTGCTCGCGGGCGACGAGTGCGCGAATAGCCTGCTCCGTCACCGCCTCCCAGCCCTTGCCGCGATGTGAGGCCGGCTGGCCGGGCTGCACGGTCAGCACCCTGTTGAGCATCAGCACACCCTGATCCGACCACGGCGACAGATCACCGCAGGTGGGCGTCGGATGGCCCAGATCCTTGGAATACTCGGAGAAGATGTTGCCCAGGCTGCGCGGAACCGGCGAAACGTCCGGCGCTACCGAGAAACTCAGGCCCATGGCGTGTCCGGGGGTCGGATAGGGATCCTGGCCCACGATCAACACCCGAACCTTGTCGAAGGGTCGCTGGAACGCGCGCAGCACGTTCTCACCCTTCGGGAGATAGCCGCGCCCGGCGGCATTCTCGGCGCGCAGGAACTCGCCCATCTCCCCGATGCGCTCGGTGACCGGCGCGAGTGCCTCGGCCCAGCCCGTATCGATGATCTCCGACAATGGTTTAGCGCCCATGGCCGGAAAACATAGCGCGGACGATTTCATGGCGGTAGCTCACCCACCACCCGCGAACGACTCCCAGCCGACCGGTCCGGACCAGGCGCGCCGATTCACGGTCACACCATCGCCCGCCTCGACCCGGCCGATCGGGGTCCAGCCGTCCGGAAGATGTTGTCCCGCAGCGAAAGTCGCGGCGAAGGCATGATCCTCACCACCGGTGAGCACCCAGGTCAGCGGATCGGCGTCCATCAGCTTCGCGGCCCGATCGAGCGCCGGATCGCGCACGGCGTCGGCGTCCAGATCGATGGCGACACCGGAGGATTCGGCGATATGCCCGATATCGGCGAGTAGGCCGTCGGAGACATCGGTCATCGCGGTCACGGCCGCACCTCGGGGCAGGCCCAGTACCGATTCATAGGGTGGGCGCGGAACCCGATGTGCGGCAACGATTTCGGGGAAACGCCCGGGATCGATCCCGGCCGACAACAGCGCCAGGCCGGCCGCCGACCAGCCGAGCCGCCCCGCGATCGCGACGAGATCGCCGGGCCGCGCACCCGACCGCAGCACCGGCGGGCGATCGGCCGGATCGCCGAAGGCGGTCACCGAGATCACCAGCAGCGGGGCGCTCACCACATCGCCGCCCGCGATCGATCCGCCCGCGCGCCCGGCCTCGGCCCACAGCCCGTCGACCAGTCCGTCGATGAAGTCCACAGTCGTCTCGGCCGGACAGCCCAGCGAGACCAGGAAGGCGCTCGGGGCCGAGCCCATCGCGACGATATCGGCGGCGTTCTGCGCGATGGCCTTCGCGCCGATCTCGTGCGGACTCGACCAGTCCAGCCGGAAGTGCCGATCCTGCATCAGCATGTCGGCGCTGACGACATAGCGCCCGGCCGGCGCCGCGATCACCGCCGCGTCGTCGCCCGGGCCCAGCACCACGTTCGGCGCCTGGCCGCGGCCGGCGTTCATGCGCGCGATCAGCCCGAATTCCCCGAGTTCGCGCACGGTGCGCGGGCTGTCGCCGGTGATGACCGTCTCCTTCCGAGAGCGCCGATGGACCCATCGACGCTACCGTGGCCCCCGATCCGGACAGAATCGCCCTCGTCGCTACGCTCGGATGCGCACAGCCGACGACCATGAGCGGAGACGAATCTCGGGATGAGCAAGGACACGGAACGACCGGAAGCGCGGACGCCCGACGAGGCGGAGACGACGACCGCGGGCGAGAATGCGGCCGAGACGTCCGGCGATCGCTACGGCTCGGCCGAGTCCGAATCGCCGAGACTGCCTGCCGCACTGATCGCCACGGCCGTCGCCCTGCCGGTCGCCCTGATCGTGGCCGTCCTGATCATCGCGGTGATGTCGCGTCAGCACACGACGCGCGAGCCGCTGGCGCTCGGTTCGGTGCCCGCGCCCGCCGCGACCGGTCAGCCCTGTACCGCTCTGCTGCCCGCGCTGCCGGATAAGGTCGGCGATTACACCAGGGCCGAACTGGCTCAACCGGCCCCGCCCGCGACCATGGCATGGCAGCTGCCCGACGGCGGCGATCCGATCGTCCTACGCTGCGGCCTGGATCGACCGCTGGAATTCACCCAGGCGTCCTCGCTGCAGATCGTCAACGGGGTCAACTGGTTCGAGGTCCGCGATCAGACCAGCGGCGTCACCTCCGGCACCTGGTTCGCGGTGGACCGCGGCGTCTATATCGCGGTGACCATGCCCAACAGCGCCGGACCGACTCCGCTGCAGGACATTTCGAACGCGATCACCAAGGCTCTGCCCGCCCAGCCGATCGATCCGGGCCCGGTCCCGAACTAGCTCCGCCTGGTCCGGAACACCAGTCCCGCGTAGAGGATTCCGCCGACCACGAACGCGACGAGTATCCCCGGCCTGGTCGCGTCGAAGATTCTGTCGAGGCTCAGTCCCAGCAGCGCCGCGGCCGCCAGGGCCGTGGCGGCGGCGGGTTCGATGTCCATGCGGCGCCGATCGACCGGATAGAGGGCAGCGGGCGCGTAACCCGCCCGGTGCCGAAAATAGAAGTCCGCCAGGAAGATGGCGCACCATGCGGCGAGCGGAACGCCGAGAAAGCCCAGGAACGTCTCGAATGTGGCCAGGAAACTCGGCGACAGAAAGATGAGATAGCCGCTGGCCAGCACCACCAGCGTCGCATCGACGAGGATCGTCCTCGGGCGAGGGAGTTTGACGCCCAGAGCGAGCAGATTGAGTCCGGACGAGTAGAGATTGACGACGCCGCTGCCGACGAGTCCGAGGATCATCGTCAGAAGAAACGGCACGCAGAACCAGGTCGGCAAGGGGACAGTGAGCGCCCCGAGCGGGTCTTGGGCGGCACGCGCCGCCAGCTCCGGACTCGCCGTACCCGCGAATACGCCGAAGAGCATCAACATGATCGGCGCCGTCGCGCCCCCGAGCGTCGTCCACCCGACCACGCCGCGCGGGCTGACCGTCGACGGCAGATAGCGACTGTAGTCGGCTCCGGCCATCACCCAGGCCAACCCGCCGCCCGCGATCACGAAGGAGATCCCGGCCAGCAACGGCCCATCACCATGCGCCGGCGGATGATCGGGCAGGCCGAGTTTCCGCACGACGAGCACGCCATAGCCGATGATCGCGACGGTCATGGCGAGCGTGATCCACTTCTGGGCACGCATGATCAGGTGATAGCCGTAGAGAGCGATCACCGCGGTGATCACACCCGTCACCGCGAGACCCGCACCGAGCAGGAGGTTCCTATCGATGCCGGGGACGACGCGGTCGATCAGGGTTTCGGTCGCCGAGGCCGAGAGGAACAGTGCGATGGCTTCCCAGCCGACGCATGCGAGATAGGCCAGCAACGCCGGAATCTTGTTGCCGTCGTAGCCGAACGTGGCACGGCTGAGCGTCAGGGTGGGCGCACCGCCACGCAGGCCGGCGAGCGCCATCAGTCCCACGAGCGGATAGCCGACCGCGACGCCCACCACGATCGCGATGATCGCCTTCCACCACGACAGGCCGAGTTCGAGAACGAGCAGCCCGGTCGCGATGACGAATGGATTGAGATTGGCCGCCGTCCAGAGCCAGAAATGACGGCGCGGATTTCCCGAGCGCTCGTCGCCGGCTACCCATTCGATACCCTTGCGTTCGATTGCCGACCGGGTGGCCACAGGGGCGGTCACCGAGCTCTGCATATCCCCTCATTCCCCGTCGAAGGCCCGGCGCCGAGCGACCAGTAAAAGGAAGATCGGGCGCCGGAAGTTTTCCTGCCACCAGGGGTCGATCGCGGTCTGCGGCGGTCTCGGCTCGCGAACCGTTTCGAGAACGAATCCGGCCGCCGCGAGTGCCGACACATAGTATTCGAGCGACCGCATCCGGACGGTCACCGGCGTGGGCGAGATCTCCCCGGCCACACGAAAACTCTGCTCGAACGATCGATCACCGAAATACTGATCCGCGATCGTCGTTTCGTCACCGTCGATGAAAGTCTGATAGAAGCAGGGGTGCAACATCAGCACGGTCAGCTTGCCATCGGGCCGGAGAATTCGGGCGAATTCGCCGAACGCGGGCGCCGGATCCGGCAGGTCGTTGACCAGATGATTACATACGACGTCATCGAAGTCCGCGCTGTTCAGCGGTATCGCATCCACGCTCCCGTGGTGATAGTCGATGTCGGCGCTCTCGCGGCGGGCGGCATCGATCAGCTCGGCGGAGGCATCGATCCCGACCACTCGCGCGCCGCGAGAGTGCAGGATTCGCGAGAGATAACCCTCCCCGCATCCGGCGTCGAGAATGCGCCGGCCGGAGCAATCCCCCAGGGCCGACAGGACCGCATGATCTGTCAGGTCGGTCCGGAATCGGTCGAGCCGTTCCCGGATGATCCTTATCCAGAATTGCGCGTTCCCATCGTAGCTTTGCCCGGCAGAGATTTCTGTTGCGATTTCCATATACTCCCCGATCGAGACTGAGTTCGAACTTCCGACAACCGCACCAGCGCCATTCCGGCCTTTCTGGTAGCGGCTATATCACTGGCTTCCACACGCCGTCTCAATGTCGCCATGATCTCCGCCGATCTCAGCCCGAGTGTCGGATCCCGTTGCATCATGAGGGGAATCGCGACACTGACGAAGTAATGCAGGTAGGCATCGTTGCAGGTATCCATCTCGAGCATGATGTGATCGGCGAAGTTTCGTAATCGCAACGAGCGCGGGACGGAGAAGTCGGTCGTCACCGGCGCATCGCGCAGATATGTCGGGAACGCCCAGGATTCGAGCATCGTCAACAGCGCGCTCCGTTCGACGGCCGCGCCGTAGCGCTGCGCCTCCTCGATATCGCCGCTCTGGATGATCCGCCCCATCACACCGCTGCGGTGGACCATGACCGACTGCCTGTCCAGATCTTCCTCGGCGGCCTGCGGGATCAGATAGCCCGTGGCCTTGGCGATGTGGTGGGCGAACGTGGCGCGCGCGAGCATCGCGTGAAACGAACTGCTGTGGTTCGCCAGCCGCTCGGACATCTCCCACGACTTCGTGAGCAGCGGGCCGGTATCGACGAGGAGTCCGAGATCCGCGTCGGTGCTCCACATGAATCCGAGTGCGCGATCCTGTTGGCGTCCCCAGAAACGAGTCAGATACGCGGCGCCCCCGCGGTCGTCGCCGCGCATGATGCACAGGGCCGCGCCCAGGACACTGCCGACCCATTGCTCCGGTATTCGCTCCGCGACGACCAGGCGACGGAACGCATCCTCCCGGACCCGGACGCCGTGTTGCGCGAGATCCTCGATCAATCGAAACCGCCTGCGCGCCAAGGCATAATCCGCCATTGCCTCCGCGACACCCGGCACCGCGCCGATGATCGCCCGCATGGTGCGCCCCTTGACCCGATCGAGCCAGTCCGGTTCGACCCACAGCCGACTGATCGTGCTGTCGTCGAGCCCGGCCAGGAATGCGACGTCGGCCATCGTCATTCCGGCCCGTCCGGCGATCATGGCCAACGTCTCGGCCCCCATACCTCCTCCTGGAGCGCGCTCGCCTCGACACCGTGGGCACCCCCGAACGGCGCGAGACATACACTGCCCCAAAAGGTACTCGTAGACAGACGCCAATTGCCAACTGTGACAATAGTTTTCAATCAGTAAGTACTGGGTGAAGATTTCATGCACTACCACGGTGGCCGACGCCACGGCCGTTTGTCAAGGTTCCGTGCGTCCGCGCATCTCACCTGTCGTCGAGTGTCCTTGACCTGACAGCCTGGAGTCGGCGGCCCACACGGATGCGGCCGACTGCCTCTGAGGGGAAGTCAGTCGGCCGCGGCGGTGAATCGAAGGTTCAGCGCAGGCCGGTGCCGCGGGACAGGGCCGTCTCGATCAGGGTCGTGACCAGGGCGCGGTTATCGATACCCGTGCTCTCCCACATCCGCGGGTACATCGAGATCGAGGTCATACCGGGCATGGTGTTGATCTCGTTGATCACCGGACCGGCATCGGTGACGAAGAAGTCGACGCGGGCCAGGCCCTGGCAGTCCAGCGCGCGGAACGCGCGCACGGCCAGCTCCCGAACCTGTTCGGCCACCTCGTCGTCCAGCTTCGCCGGAATGTCGAACTCGCAGACGTCGTCGAGATACTTGGTGTCGAAGTCGTAGAAATCGGGTGCGGCGGTGTCGGCCTCGGGCATCCGGATCTCGGCGAGCGCACTGGCCTCCACCCGGCCGTCCGGGAATTCCAGTACGCCGCATTCGATCTCGCGCCCCACGATGCCCGCCTCCACGATCACCTTCGGATCATGCTGGCGCGCAACGGCGATGGCCGCGTCGAGGGCTTCCCACTCGTCCACCTTGGTGATGCCGATCGACGAGCCGCCGCGTGCGGGCTTGACGAAGACCGGCAGGCCCAGCCGCGCGCGATCGGCCGAGCTCACGGTGGCGACGCCGGGCCGCAGCACGATATGGTCGCCGACCGGAATGCCCTCGGCCACAAGGAGTTTCTTCATGAACTCCTTATCCATACCCGTCGCGCTGGCCAGTACGCCCGGCCCGACATAGGGCAGTCCGGCCATCTCCAGCAGGCCCTGCACGGTGCCGTCCTCGCCGAAAGCGCCGTGCAGCACCGGGAATACGACGTCGACCACACCCGGGCCCGCGGCGGAGCCGTCGAGCGGGAGCAGGCCACCGGAGTGCGAGAGCACCAGCTCGGTGCCCTCGGAATCCACCGACGGCAGCGCCCGGTCGGCGATGGCCAGCGCGCGGGTATCGGATCCGGCGAGCACCCACTCGCCCGCGCGGGTGATGCCGACCGCGATCGGCTCGAATCGTTCGGGGTCGAGGCTGCGTAGCACGAAGCCGGCCGAGACACACGACACGGCATGCTCGCTGCTCCGCCCGCCGAAGACGACCGCGACCCTGATCCGATTACTCATAGACCGAACCGTACCCAAACCGTCGCACGGTCACTCATTCCGGCTTCATCCGCCGCCCGAGCAGCTGTCCGACCGCGTCCGAGACCGACAACCCCTCATGACACACCCGATGCACGGCCGTGGTCAGCGGCATCTCCACCTCGTGCCGCTCGGCCAGCGCGCGGATCGAGGTGCACGACTTCACGCCCTCGGCGACCTGACCGTGGGTGGCCTGCTGCGCGGCATCCATCGAGCCGCCCGCGCCGAGCACATGTCCGAACGACCGATTACGCGACAGGGGCGAGGTGCAGGTCGCGACCAGATCGCCCACGCCCGCGAGCCCGGCCATGGTGACCGGATTCGCGCCCAGCGCCACACCCAGCCGCATGATCTCGGCCAGCCCGCGCGTGATCAGGCTCGCGATCGAATTGTCGCCCAGCCCCATTCCCGCCGCGATGCCGCAGGCCAGCGCGATCACGTTCTTGGACGCACCGGCGAGTTCGCAGCCGACGACATCGGTATTGGTGTACGGCCGGAAGTAGCCGGTGCCACACGCGCGCTGCACGGCCTCCGCACGCGCGGGGTCGACGCAAGCGATCACCGAGGCGGCGGGCTGTTCGGCGGCGATCTCGCGGGCCAGATTCGGTCCCGACAGCACCGCGATGCGGCCCGGGTCGGCGCCGGTCACCTCGCCGATGACCTGACTCATCCGCAGCAGGGTCCCGGTCTCGACGCCCTTGGCCAGGCTCAGCAGTGTCGCCTCGGCGGGTACATGCTCGCGCCAGGCCGTGAGGTTGACCCGCAGTGACTGCGACGGGATGGCCAGCACGACGATATCGGCGCCGTCGAGCGCCACCCGATGATCGTCGGTGGCTTCGATACCCGGCAGCAGCACATCGGGCAGGTAGGTGGGGTTGCGATGCTCCGACGCCAGCGCCTTGGCCACCTCCGCGCGCCGAGCCCACATCGTCACCGACGTTCCCGCGTCGTTCAACACCTTCGCGAACGCGGTGCCCCACGACCCCGCACCCATCACAGCCGCCCTTGTCATGAGGCCAATATGCCATCAGCCGCGTTCGCCCCTTATCGGTATTCCCCTGACCCGGCATGACGTCCACCACTGCGCAGGTCGTGCGACGATTGGCCCATGCGTCCGGATTCCGTCCACGCCGTGATCGCGGTGAAGAACCTCGAGCGGGCCAAGAGTCGCCTCGCCGACCGGCTGCCCCCGGCCGACCGTTCGCGGTTGGTGCTGGCCATGTTGTCCGATACCGTCGCCGCGGCGGCCGCCGCCGGATTGGGCTCGGTGACCGTGGTGACCCCCGATGCCGAAGTCGCCGGCGCCGTGCGCACCCTGGGCGCGCACGCGCATCCGGATCCCGCGGCCCCCCACGACGGGCTCAATGCCGCGCTGTCGGATGCGGCCGCCGCCGTGCGCCGCCGCCGCGGTGCGGTGGAACTGCTTGCACTGCAGGCGGATCTACCCGCCCTACGCGCGGACGAGCTGCACGACATGTTGAACACCGCGCCGCCGACCGGCCGCTCGGTGGTCGCCGACCACACCGGGCACGGCACCGCCGCCCTGCTGGTGCGCGACGGAATCGCACCATTGGCACCGCTTTTCGGCCCCGATTCGGCCCGGCGCCACATCGATTCCGGCGCAAAGGATCTCGCCGGTGACTGGCCGGGCCTGCGGTTGGACGTCGATACCGCGGCCGATCTGAGCGGCGCCGTCGCGCTGGGTGTCGGCCCGGCCACCGCGGCCCTGCTCGACATCATCGGCTGGCCGCGCCCTGTTCACACAGATCTCACATGGAGGTGTGCGGCGGGGTCACATGTGTGCTAGATGATCGCCGGATCGGCGACAGGTTGTCGATCGGCGGTGTCACGCGCGGCACCGCCCGGACGGTAAGGAATGATCGTGAGGGTGAGCGAGCTTGCGAGTGAACCAGAAATACAGCGCGCATCGCGCACGGTGACGCCGAGCGCCAGCGAGGGGGCGCCGTGAGCGATACGGATGTGCAGCCCCCGCGACTACCGGCAGCGCCACCCGCGGCGACCCCGCCGCGAAGCACCACCTCGGCGGAACAGTTGCCGCAAGATCGCTATCTCAATCGTGAGCTGAGCTGGCTGGACTTCAACGCCCGGGTGCTCGCCCTGGCCGAGGACACCTCCGAACCGCTGCTCGAACGCGCCAAGTTCCTCGCCATCTTCGCCTCGAACCTCGACGAGTTCTACATGGTTCGCGTCGCCGGACTCAAGCGCCGCGCCGAGGCCGGGCTCGCGGTCCGCTCCGCGGACGGCCTCACCCCCAACGAACAGCTGGCCCTGATCGCCAAGCGCACCCAGGATCTCGCGGTGCGGCACGCCCAGGTCTTCCTCGATCAGGTGCGCCCGTCCCTGCTCGCGGAGGGCATCGCGATCATCGGCTGGGCGGATCTGGACCACGCTGAGCGCCAGCGCCTTTCGGGATACTTCCAGGACCAGGTCTTCCCGGTGCTCACCCCGCTGGCCGTGGATCCGGCCCACCCCTTCCCTTATATCAGTGGCCTGAGCCTCAATCTGGCCGTGACGGTGAAGGACAGCGAGACCGGCGGCGAGCATTTCGCCCGAGTCAAGGTGCCCGACAACGTCAATCGCTTCGTGCGGGTGACCCGCAGCGCCGGCACGGTGGAGCGGCGCACCGCCGCCAGCCGCGAGCCCGACGGCAGCACCGGAGTGAATCTGGATGCCTTCCTGCCGATGGAAGATCTGATCGCGGCCCATCTCGACCAGCTGTTCCCGGGTATGAATGTGGTGGAACACCATTCGTTCCGGATCACCCGCAACGCCGACTTCGAGGTCGACGAGGACCGCGACGAGGATCTGCTGCAGGCCCTCGAGCGCGAGCTGGCCCGGCGGCGCTTCGGATCGCCGGTGCGCCTCGAGGTCTCCGACGATATGACCGAGCACATGCTCGAACTGCTGCTGCGCGAGCTCGACGTGGATCCCAATGACGTCATCCAGGTGCCGGGCCTGCTGGATCTGTCCTGCCTGTGGCAGGTCTACGGCGTGGACCGCCCGGCGCTCAAGGACGCGCCCTACGTCCCGGCCACCCCGTCGGCATTCGGCGAAAGAGAAACGCCGCGAAACGTTTTCGCCGCACTGCGCGAGGGCGATGTGCTGGTGCACCACCCCTACGATTCGTTCTCCACCAGTGTGCAGCGGTTCATCGAACAGGCCGCCGCCGATCCGCAGGTGCTGGCGATCAAGCAGACCCTGTACCGCACCTCCGGCGACTCCCCCATCGTCAACGCCCTGATCGACGCCGCCGAGGCCGGTAAGCAGGTGGTGGCGCTGGTGGAGATCAAGGCCCGCTTCGACGAGCAGGCCAATATCCGATGGGCGCGGCAGCTGGAACAGGCGGGCGTGCACGTGGTCTACGGCCTGATCGGGCTCAAGACGCACTGCAAGACCTGTCTGGTGGTGCGGCGCGAGGGCTCGACCATCCGCCGCTACTGCCACATCGGCACCGGCAACTACAACCCCAAGACCGCCCGGCTCTACGAGGATGTCGGATTGCTCACGGCCGCACCGGAAATCGGCGCCGATCTGACCGACCTGTTCAACTCGCTGACCGGATACTCGCGAAAGGCCAACTACCGCAACCTGTTGGTCGCGCCGAGCAGTGTGCGTGCGGGCATCATCGAGCGGATCCGCCGCGAGACCGAACTCGCCGCGCAGGGTCTGCCGGGCCGGATCCGGTTGAAGTGCAACGCGATCGTCGACGAGCAGATCATCGACGCGCTGTATCGCGCCTCACAGGCCGGCGTACCGGTGGAGATCGTGGTGCGCGGCATCTGCGGTCTGAAGCCGGGCGTGCCGGGCATGAGCGAGAACATCGAGGTGCGCTCGATTCTCGGTCGGTTCCTGGAGCATTCGCGTGTGCTGCACTTCCAGGCGCAGGACCAGTGGTGGATCGGCAGCGCCGATATGATGCATCGCAATCTGGATCGACGCGTGGAAGTCATGGCGCAGGTGAAGGATCCGAAGCTGTGCGAGCAGCTGGAGGTGGTCTTCGACTCCGCCCTGCATCCTTCGACCCGCTGCTGGGTACTCCAACCCGATGGCGGCTGGCGGGCCCAGCCGGAACCGAACAGCGACGGACCCGTGGATCAGGTGCGCGATCACCAGGAGTTCCTCATGCGACTGCGACGGCCGGATCGGCAGTGACTCGACCGGTGGCCCCGGATCCCGACGACCTCACTATCTCCGACCCCCGTGTGACCGCCAACGTCCTGGCGGCTGGCGCCGTGGTGTGGCGCTGGGCCACCGACGGTTCGGTCGAGATCGCCGTGGTGCACCGCCGCAAATACAACGACTGGTCGCTGCCCAAGGGCAAGCTGGATCCGGGCGAGACGCCGATGGTCGCCGCGGTGCGCGAGGTGGCCGAGGAGACGGGCCTGCTCTGCCATCTCGGCCGCTATCTCGGCCATATCACCTATCCGGTGACCGGCCATCGCAAGCTGAAGCGGGTCGACTACTGGGCGGCCTCGGTCACCGCCGGTGAGTTCAGCGTCAATCCCGAGGTGGACGTGCTGCAGTGGCATCGCGTCGACCAGGTGATGGATCAGCTGTCCTATCCGATGGATCGGCGCATCGTGCGCAGTTTCCTGCGGCTGCCGCCGGATACGGCCACGCTGCTGATGGTCCGGCATGCCAAGGCCGGGCGGAGCGAGCGTTTCACCGGTCCCGACGAGCAACGGCCGCTGGAGAAGTCCGGTCGCGAGCAGGCCCGCGCACTGGTGCCCAATCTGCTGGCCTTCGGGGCGGCGGAGATCTTCTCGGCGCCGCCGGTGCGCTGTGTCGACACGGTGCGGCCGCTGGCCGAGGCATTGGACGCCGACATCGCGCGCGAACCACTTCTATCCGAAAAGGGTTATGCCGCAGCGCCTCAGGAGGCACTGGCCCGCGTGCGGTCACTGGTGTCGGCCGCGACGGTGCGCGTTATCTGTAGTCAGGGCAAGGTGATTCCGCCCCTGCTCGATGAGTGGGCCGAAATCGACGGTGCCGCACTGCCTTCCGCGCGCAACCGCAAGGGCAGCGTCTGGGTGCTGTCGATCGCGCAGGGCCGCCTGGTCGCGGCGGACCATCTGGATCGGGCACTGCGGCACCGTTGATCGGTGCACACAAGAAGCCCCCGGCCATGTAACTCGGCCGGGGGTCTTGTGTGCTGCGTCAGCGTCGCGCGGTCCGCTTGGCGGCGGTCCGCTTGGCCGTGGTCTTCTTCGCGGCCGTCTTCTTGGCAGTGGTCTTCTTGGCCGTGGCCTTGGCCGCGGTCTTCTTGGCGGTGGCCTTGGCCGCGGTCTTGCGGGCCGGGGCCGCCTTCTTGGCGGTGGTCTTCTTGGCCGTCGCCTTCTTGGCGGGGGCCTTCTTCGCCGCCTTCTTCGCGGTCGCCGTCTTCTTGGCGGCGGTCTTCTTGGCCGTGGTCTTCTTCGCCGTCGCCTTCCGGGTGGTCTTCTTGGCCGTACCCGACACCGGCGCTGCCACACCGCGTTTCACGGCCGGACCGGCCGCCGCGATCTTCTGCTTGCCCGCGATGATCGCCTTGAACTGCGCACCCGGGCGGAATGCGGGCACCGAAGTCGGCTTCACCTTCACGGTTTCGCCGGTACGGGGGTTACGCGCCACCCGCGCCGCACGCTTGCGCTGTTCGAAGACACCGAATCCGGTGATGGTGACACTCTGACCCTTGTTCACCGCGCGCACGATCGTGTCGACAATCTGCTCGACTGCCGCAGTGGCCGTGCGCCTGTCAGTGCCCAACTTCTCGGTCAGAACGTCGATCAGTTCCGCCTTGTTCATTGAATCCTCCGCAGACTAATGGCCCGTCGTCGGACCGACTAGGTACCACGGTAAACCTTCATTGGGCAAGAGTCTATGTGCCACGCCAAATTTCATGTGGCGTGGCACACGTGCAGCAATCTCGATTGGTAGCTCTCAGCTAACACCCAGGAGTGTTTACCACTGCGAAATAGGGTTCGGAATGGTGGTGGGTTTCCATGCTGGCCTTGCCTTTTCGAACTCGCCGATGGCGACCTCCTGGCGGAGGGTCAGGCCGATGTCGTCCAGCCCCTCGAGCAGCCGCCACCGGGTGTAGTCGTCAATATCGAAGGGCAACACGATGGTTCCGGCGGACACGGTGCGGGCCGCGAGGTCCACGATCAATTCCAGACCGGGCTGTTCCTCGAGCAACTTCCAGAGCAATTCGACATCATGTTGTGACATTTGGGCCGCCACCAGGCCACCTTTGCCCGCGTTACCCCGGAAGATGTCGCCGAACCGGGGCGAGATGACCACCCGGAAGCCGTGGTCCATCAGGGCCCAAACGGCGTGCTCACGTGAGGATCCCGTGCCGAAATCCGGACCGGCGACCAGGACTGAGCCCCGGTTGTAGGGCGCCGTGTTCAGAATGAAGGTCGGATCCGAACGCCAGGCCGCGAACAGCCCGTCCTCGAATCCGGTTCGAGTGACGCGCTTCAGGTAGACCGCGGGGATGATTTGGTCGGTGTCGACGTTGGATCGGCGCAGCGGCACCCCGATCCCCTTGTGCACCTTGAAGGGTTCCATGAGTTCTCCTGGTCGGTACGAAAATTAACCCTCGGCCCCGGCACGCTTCTTCGCCGGGTCAGTTCAAATCCGCAGGTGAGGACAGGGTTCCGCGCACCGCGGTCGCCGCGGCGACGAGCGGCGAAACCAGGTGCGTGCGGCCACCTTTGCCCTGTCGGCCCTCGAAGTTGCGGTTGGAGGTCGAAGCACAGCGCTGACCGGGCGAAAGCTGATCGGGATTCATGCCCAGGCACATCGAACAGCCCGCCTGGCGCCATTCCGCGCCCGCGGCGGTGAAAATCTCGCCCAGACCTTCGGATTCGGCCTGCGCACGCACCCGCATCGAGCCGGGCACGATCAGCATCCGCACGCCGTCGGCCACCTTGCGGCCCTGTAAAACCTCCGCCACGGCCCGCAGATCCTCGATCCGGCCGTTGGTGCACGAACCCACGAATACGGTGTCGACCGGCACCTCACGCAGCGGAGTGCCGGGTTCCAAAGCCATGTACCGCAGCGCCTTCTCGGCCGACTCCCGCGCGGTCTCGTCGGCGATATCGGCCGGATTCGGTACCACCGCGCCCAGCGGCGCACCCTGTCCCGGGTTGGTACCCCAGGTCACGAAGGGGGTCAGCGCGGACGCGTCGAGATGCACCTCGGCGTCGAATTTCGCACCCTCGTCGGTCGTCAGCGCATCCCAGGCCGCCACGGCCGCATCCCAGTCCGCGCCCCGCGGAGCGTGCGGGCGTCCCTTCAGGAATGCGTACGTGACCTCGTCGGGAGCCACCATGCCCGCCCGGGCGCCGGCCTCGATCGACATGTTGCACATGGTCATCCGCGCCTCCATCGACATGGCGCGCACGGCCTCGCCGCGGTATTCGAGCACATAGCCCTGGCCGCCGCCGGTGCCGATCTGAGCGATGACGGCCAGAATCACGTCCTTGCTCGTCACGCCGGGCGGCAGCGTGCCGTCGATGTTGATGGCCATGGTCTTGAACGGCCGCAGCGACAGCGTCTGGGTGGCCAGCACATGTTCGACCTCGCTGGTGCCGATGCCCATCGCCAGCGCGCCGAACGCGCCGTGGGTCGAGGTGTGCGAATCGCCGCAGACCACGGTCGTTCCCGGCTGGGTCAGGCCCAGCTGCGGGCCGACCACGTGCACGATCCCCTGCTCGATATCGCCCATCGGATGCAGTCGAACCCCGAATTCCGCGCAATTGCGCCGCAGCGTTTCCACCTGGGTGCGGGAAATGGGGTCGGCGATCGGCTTGTCGATATCGATCGTCGGCACGTTGTGGTCCTCGGTCGCGATCGTGAGATCCGGTCGGCGCACAGGCCGCCCGGCCGCACGCAGGCCGTCGAACGCCTGCGGGCTGGTCACCTCGTGGACCAGGTGCAGGTCGATGTAGATGAGATCGGGCTCGCGGGCGTCCCCCTCACCGGCGCCGCGCGCGACGACGTGCTGCTCCCAGACCTTCTCCGCCAGAGTGCGTGGCCGATCGGTCATCTTCGATCCTCCTGTGTTTGATTGCCTCCGCTTCGCTTCGGCGGGTTCGCGGCCCCCTGAGTCTCGGGGGGGGGGGGGGGGGCCGGGCGCGGCCGCCCCGGCCCGGGCGAGCACACGAAAAAAAACAACCGCCCCCAACCGCCAGGGGGGAGGA
>NZ_JBITDI010000007.1:48969-473607 GCF_044454005.1 Nocardia sp. NPDC051570
GTGGCCCCCCGTGGGGGGGGGGGGGTGCGGGCCCCCCTGGTGCCGGGGGTGCGGGGGGCCGTCCCGCGCGCCCGGCTCTGGCTACCCCCCCGCTGAACGACGAGACGGGCCGCGAACGGCGTTCGTCGGGCTCATGCCCTCCGTAGCCTGCGAGATTGACCTACCTTGGAGTGGGCCGACTCCTCGGTGCGGTTTGCTAATCTCACTATGCGAGACGTTAGTATCGTTGTATGAGACAGCATAGCGGTATCGGGGTGCTCGACAAAGCCATGTCCGTGCTTTACGCGGTCGCCGAGCAGCCCTGCGGTCTGAATGAGCTGTGCACTCGCACGGGATTGCCCCGTGCGACGGCGCATCGGCTGGCCGTGGGCCTCGAGGTGCACCGCATGCTCGCGCGCGACCACAACGGCCTGTGGCGGCCGGGTCCGGCGCTGTCGGAACTGGCCACCACGGCCGACGATCCGCTGCTGGACGCGGCCGGGGCGGTTCTGCCGCGGCTGCGTGAGATCACCGGCGAGAGCGTGCAGCTCTACCGCCTGGACGGACATTCCCGGGTCTGTGTGGCCGCCCTGGAACCCGCGGCCGGACTGCGTGACACCGTGCCGGTGGGCGCCCGCTTGCCGCTCACGGCCGGTTCCGCCGCCAAGGTCCTCCTGGCCTGGGCCGACCCCGAATTGCAGCGCAGCGTGCTGATGGACGCGGTCTTCGGCGACCGGGCGCTGACCGAGGTGCGCCGGCGCGGCTGGGCACAGAGCGCGGCCGAGCGCGCGGCCGGTGTGGCCAGCGTGTCCGCGCCCGTGCGCGATTCGGCCGGGGCCGTGGTCGCCGCGGTATCGGTGTCCGGACCGATCGATCGGATGGGCCGCCGGCCGGGCGCGCGCTGGGCCGCCGATCTGGTCGCCGCGGCCGATGCCCTGCACAAACGGCTCTGACCGGCCCGGTGACCGGATTCCACTGTGACGTGGACCATACGGCGTAAACTACAGTCGCCGTATGGGAGCGAATCAACGCGCGCAGATCGTGATGTCCGATACGGAGATCACCGAATTCATCGAACGCAGCCGGACCATGACGCTGGCCACCCTGAGTCCCACGGGCCTGCCGCACCTGACGGCCATGTGGTACGCGCTGATCGACGGGCAGATCTGGTTCGAGACGAAGGCCAAGTCGCAGAAGGCGGTCAACATCGGCCGCGATCCGCGCGTCACCGTGCTGATCGAGGCCGGTGACACCTACGACCAGCTGCGTGGGGTATCGATCGAGGGCCGCGCGGAGATCGTGGACGACGCCGAGGCCCTGTTCCGGGTCGGGGTGAGCGTCTGGGAGCGCTATACGGGTCCCTACACCGACGAGGCGCGCCCGTTCGTCGAGACCATGCTGAACAAGCGCGTGGCCATCCGGGTGGACCCCGATCGCCTCCGCAGCTGGGACCATCGCAAACTGGGTATGCCAGCGATGCCCGCCGGCGGCTCGACCTGGCCGAAGCCCTGATCCGCCCGAAGCTCATGAGAGATGAGAAAGGCCCCCAGCTCGATGAACTGGGGGCCTTCGATGTAGTCCCGACGGGATTCGAACCCGCGCTACCGCCTTGAGAGGGCGGCGTCCTAGGCCTCTAGACGACGGGACCAGGATCGGCTCTCCGGAGTGGAGGCCCGGCCAGCGTAACCGGCGGAAACCTCGGCAACCAAATCGCCTGGAGGCTGTCCCGCCTCGACCGCGAATCGAAGCGAATCAACACTCACCGCTGGGGTACCAGGACTCGAACCTAGAATGGCTGAACCAGAATCAGCTGTGTTGCCAATTACACCATACCCCAATGACCTGGGATTTCGTCCCTCATCCCCGTCGGGGTGAGGGCCGCTTTCCGGGCCGGGAAGAAGATTACCAAACCCGGCCCGGAAAACTACAAATCGGCTGGTAGAGGCCCCGTTCGAGACCCGAAAGGCCTTATCCGGCCCGATTCAGCGCGCCCCGCAGCCGGTCCATCGTGACCTCGCGCCCGAGCAGTTCGAGCGATTCGTAGAGCGGCGGGCTGATGTGCGATCCGGTCACCGCGACCCGCACCGGCGCGAACGCCTTGCGCGGCTTGAGGCCCAGATCGTCCACGAGCGCCGTCTTCAGCGACTCCTCCAGCGCGGCCGCCGACCAGTCCGCTACGCCCTCGAGCGCCTTCACGGCCGCCTGCAGCACCGGCTGGGCGTCGGATCCGAGGTTCTTGTCCGCGGCCGCGGGGTCGATCGTGAACTGCTCGGCCGGGACGAACAGAAACCTCAGCAGATCCCAGGCATCGCCGAGCACCACGATCCGGGTTTGTACCAACTCGGCCGCCGCAGCGAAAAGAGCCTCGTCCACTTCAGCTCCGATGTGGCCATGCTCGGTCAGGTACGCACGCAGCCGGTGGGCAAAATCACCCGAATCGAGCAAACGAATGTGCTCAGCGTTGAGCGCATCCGCCTTCTTCTGGTCAAAACGTGCCGGATTCGAATTTACTTTCGATATGTCGAAGGCCGCAACCATCTCCGTCATGGTGAACACATCGCGATCGTCGGCGAGACTCCAGCCGAGCAAAGCCAGGTAATTCAGCAAACCCTCGGGAATGAATCCTCGGTCGCGATGGACGAACAGATTCGACTCCGGATCGCGTTTGGACAACTTCTTGTTGCCCTGCCCCATCACGAACGGAAGATGACCGAACTCGGGAGTGAACTCGGCCACTCCGATCCGCTGCAAAGCCTCATACAGCGCAATCTGCCGAGGTGTCGAAGACAACAGATCCTCACCACGCAACACGTGAGTGATCTTCATCAACGCGTCGTCGAGCGGATTCACCAGCGTGTACAGCGGATCACCGGTGCCGCGCGTGAGAGCGAAGTCCGGCACGGTCCCGGCCCGGAAGGTGGTCTCCCCGCGCACGAGATCGGTCCAGGTGATGTCGCGATCGGGCATACGCAACCGGATCACGGCGGGACGGCCCTCGGCCTTGTACGCGGCGATCCGCTCGGGTGTCAGGTCACGATCGAAGTTGTCGTAGCCCAGCTTCGGATCCCGTCCGGCCGCGCGATGACGGGCCTCGACTTCCTCTGGGGTGGAGAAGGATTCGTAGGCCTCCCCCGCCTCCACCAGCCGGCGCACGGCGTCGAAGTGCAGATCACGCCGCAGCGACTGCCGGTAAGGGGCGTAGGGCCCGCCGACCTCGGGACCCTCGTCCCAGGTGAGGCCGAGCCAGCGCAGCGCGTCCAGCAGCGCGCGGTAGGAATCCTCGGAATCGCGTGTGGCGTCGGTGTCTTCGATGCGGAAGACGAAGTCGCCGCCATGGTGCCGGGCGAACGCCCAGTTGAACAGCGCGGTCCGGATCAGGCCGACATGGGGGGTGCCGGTCGGTGACGGGCTGAATCGGACCCGTACGTCAGTCATGTTCCTTCTCTCGATCAGCGTTTTGCGGCAACGGGATTGGATAGGGTGCCGATGCCCTGGACCGTCACGGACACAGTTTGCCCAGCGGCGATCGGTCCTACACCTTCCGGTGTACCGGTGAGGATGACATCGCCGGGCAGCAGCGTCATCACCGCCGTGATCCATTCGATCAGCTTCGGAATGTCGTGCAGCAGAAGCGAAGTCCGGCTGCGCTGCCGGACCTCGCCGTCGAGCTCGGTGACGATCTCCAGATCGGCGGGGTCCAGCTCGGTCTCGATCCACGGGCCCAGCGGGCAGAAGGTGTCGTACCCCTTGCCCCGGGTCCACTGACCGTCGTGGCGCTGCTGATCGCGGGCGGTGACATCGTTGGCGACGGTATAGCCGAGGATCACATCCTTGGCGCGGGCGGCGGGCACATCCTTGCACGGACGGCCGATCACGACCGCCAGTTCGCCCTCGTAGTCCACCTGAGAGGAACTGGGCGGCAACAGGATCGGGGCGTTGGGGCCGATGATGGCGGTATTGGGCTTGAGGAAGATCACCGGATCCTGCGGCGCCTCACCACCCATCTCGGCGGCGTGCGCGGCGTAGTTCTTGCCGATGCACACCACCTTGCTGGCGAGAATCGGCGCGAGCAGCCGGACGTCCGCCAGCGGCCAGCTGCGGCCGGTGAACGTCGGCGTGCCGAACGGATGTTCGGCGATCTCGCGGACTACCGAGTCCGATTCGGACCCCTCGATGCTGACGAAAGCGACCCCGTCGGGGCTGGCGATACGACCTAGACGCATGGGTCGCAGTCTATCGACCTGCGCGATTTCGACTTGCGCGGCGGGTGTACCGTGAAGACGTTTCCATGATACAGGACTCCGGTCCCAGTATATGAGACTCGAGGTGAGGCGTATGGCCGTCGTGACCGATATCAGCGCAACCCGCCGGTGGGTCATGCTCGCCCTCGGCGTCTTCGCGCAGAGCGCCAGCGCCGTCATCGTCAATGGCATGCCGTTTCTGCTGCCCGCGCTCACCGATCGCGGAATGCCCTTGGCCACTGCGGGTCTGCTGGTAGCGATGCCGGCGGTCGGACTGTGCTGCATGCTGATCGCCTGGGGATATGCGGTCGATCGCATCGGCGAGCGGGCGGTGCTGGTGGCCGGTCCGCTGGTGATGTGCGCGGCCGGCGTGGCGGCGGCCACCGTCTCGAATTACGTTGCGCTGGGGGCGTTGTTGTTCTTGGCCGGGATGGGCGCGGCGAGCACCAACGGCGCCAGTGGACGGGTGATCGTCGGCTGGTTCCCGCCCGATCGGCGCGGACTGGCCATGGGAATTCGACAGACCGCCCAACCGCTGGGCGTGGCCGTGGGTGCGCTGACAATCCCGGCCGTCGCTGCGACACACGGGTTTTCCGCCGCGATCCTGGTGCCGGCCGCGATGGCCGGACTGGCCGCCGTCGGCTGCGCGATCGGCATCGTGGATCCGCCGCGGCCCGGCGGCGCCGGAAATGCCCGGCCCGCCAACCCGTATCGCGGCGACGCCACGCTGTGGCGCATCCACGGGGTATCGGTGCTGTTGGTGATTCCGCAGGCGACGGTGTGGACCTTCGGGCTGCTGTGGCTGCACCGGGACGTGGGATTGCCGCTGGGCGTGGCGGGTGCGCTGGTCACCGCCACCCAGATCCTGGGCGCGGGTGGGCGTATCGGGGTGGGCGTGTGGTCGGATCGGATCGGCAGTCGGCTGCGGCCATTGCGCACCGTGGCCGTCGCGGCGGTGGTCTCGATGGCGGGATTGGCCGCGGCGGCCGGACTGCACTGGTGGTGGGCGGCGCTGCCGCTGCTGGTGGTGGCATCGGTGATCACGGTGGCGGACAACGGTCTTGCCTTCACCGCCGTGGCCGAGATCGCCGGGCCCTATTGGAGCGGGCGCGGCCTGGGCATCCAGAACACCGGCCAGAATCTCGCCTCGGCCGCCATCGCCCCCGCCTTCGGCGCGGTGATCACCGCCGCGGGCTTCCCCGTCGCCTATGCGCTCGCGGCCGTAATCGCCGCCGCCGCAGTACCTCTCGTCCCGATCGCGCCGAGCGCCCGGGCGGCCGCCGAGCCCGTGGCTCCGCCGGAACACCAAGGCGTACTGGACAACTGACCCAGACGTCGTCCGGCAAACCCGGAGCGAGGGTTGCTGGGGGCCCGGCAAAGGTTGCTGGGTGCCCAAGGGACGCAACCTTTTTCACATTGTGTCAGAAGAAATCGGCCATGCGGTGGATCTGATAGATCTTCCGTATCACCCCTATGGAGTGAAGAAGCCTCACTTCGAAATAGTTTCGGCCGCAAGCAATCCCCCTGCCAGGACAGCGAACGGCCCCGCGTCCGAACGGGATTCGGAGGCGGGGCCGGATGTGCGGATCAGACCGCCGCGGCGATCCGGTCGCCGACCTCGACGGTCGACGCCGCGCCGACGCGGGAGGCCAGATCCTTGGCGACGGCCGCTTCGACGCGGGCGGCCTCCTCGGACTTGCCGAGATGAGTGAGCAGCAGGGCGACCGACAGGATCGCGGCGGTCGGGTCGGCCTTCGACTCACCGGCGATATCGGGGGCGCTGCCGTGCACCGGTTCGAACATGCTCGGATTGGCGCCCGAGGCATCGATATTGCCGGAGGCCGCCAGACCGATGCCACCGGCGACGGCCGCGGCCAGATCGGTGATGATGTCGCCGAACAGGTTGTCGGTGACGATGACATCGAAGCGGCCCGGATCGTTGACCATGTGGATGGTCGCGGCATCGATGTGCTGATAGGCGATTTCGACATCCGGGTATTCGCCGCCCACCTCGTTCACCGTGCGCTGCCACAGCGATCCGGCGAAGGTGAGCACATTGGTCTTGTGCACCAGGGTCAGATGCTTGCGACGCTGCCGGGCCTTGTCGAAGGCGTAGCGCACCACGCGCTCGATGCCGAAGCGGGTGTTGGTGCTGACCTCGGTCGCCACCTCGTGCGGCGTCTCGACCCGGATCGCGCCGCCGGTTCCCGTATACGGCCCCTCGGTCCCCTCGCGCACCACCACGAAGTCGATATCCGGCGTCCCCGACAGCGGACTGGTCACGCCCGGGTACAGCCTCGACGGCCGCAGGTTCACGTGATGGTCGAGCGCGAACCGGGTGCGCAACAACAACCCTCGCTCAAGCACCCCGCTCGGAACCGACGGATCCCCGATGGCGCCCAACAGAATCGCGTCGTGCTGCCTCAACTCCGGCAGCACCGACTCCGGCAGCACCTCCCCCGTCGCGTGATACCGCTTGGCCCCCAGGTCGTACCGGGTCTTCTCGACCCCCGGCACCACCACATCGAGCACCTTGAGTGCCTCGGCGATGACCTCGGGCCCGATCCCATCCCCTGGGATGACAGCAAGCTTCATCTCACAACACTCCGTTCAGTATCACCGACCGCAGATATCGAGCTCCCGGCCTCGACCACAGACTTCGCCACGATATCCGGTCCCCGCGGAAGGCCCCCCATCAGGGCAAGCCCATCCCGAATACTGAGACCCCGCCACTCGCTGCGCTCGTGGCGGGGTACAGAGGAGAACTCGCGGCAGGCGGGAAAGAGGCCCGCAACGGGTGGCGAAAGGAGTTCGCGGGGGATAGGAGAGGGAACTTCGCAGCTGACCAGGTCGCGACGGATGGGGAAGCTATCGACGGGGAAGGGAGGTCGTGACGGGGGTGCACTCACCCGCAGGCCAACTCCCCCAGGCTCGCAATCTCTCTGTCCCTGTTGTTCCGGCCCCAGGGCCGGAACAACAGGGCTCGCGATGTCCGTCCGGAAAACGTCAGCTCAGGTCGACCAGGGCGACCTTCGCCGCGCCGACTACCTCGGCGATGGTGTTCCGCACGTCCGCCGGAACGTCGGTGTTGACGCGGAGGATGACGGTGGCGCCCTCCTTGTCGACGTCCTGGCTCAGCTGGGCTGCCTGGATGTCGATTTCGACCTCGCCGAGCTTGGTGCCGATCTTGCCGAGGGCGCCGGGGCGGTCGTCGTAGTTCAGGACGGCCAGGTTGAGGCCCTCGGCGCGCATATCGTAGTTGCGGCCGTTGATGTTGACGATCTTCTGGACCTGATGCGGCTCGGTCAGCGCGCCGGAGACATTGAGGGTGCGGCCGTCGCCGAAGATCGCGCGCAGGTCGACCAGGCTGCGGTGCGACGGGCTCTCCGACACGGTGGTGACGGTGGCCTCGATACCGCGCTCCTTGGCCAGCGCGGGCGCGTTGACGAAGGTGACCGAATCCTCGATCAGGGCCGAGAAGATTCCGCGCAGCGCCGAAAGCTCCAGCACCGCAACATCTTCCGAGGACAGCTCGCCGCGCACCTGAACCTCCAGGCTGACCGGCAGCTCATCGGCCAGCGCACCGAGCAGCACGCCCTGCTTGCGCACGATCTCGAGCCACGGTGCGACCTCCTCGCCCACCGCGCCACCGGTCACATTCACCGCGCCCGGCACGAATTCACCTGCGAGCGCGAGCAATACGGACTTGGCGACATCGGTGCCCGCGCGGTCCTGGGCCTCGGAGGTGGAGGCGCCCAGGTGCGGGGTCACCACGACCTGCGGCAGCTCGAACAGCGGACTGTCGGTGCAGGGCTCGGTCTCGAACACGTCGATACCCGCGCCGCGCACATGACCCGACTTGATGGCGTCCGCGAGGGCGGCCTCATCGATCAGCCCACCGCGCGCGGCGTTCACGATGATGACGCCCTTCTTGGTGAGCGCCAGCTTCTCCTTGCTCAGCAGCCCCTTGGTCTCCGGCGTCTTGGGCAGGTGAACCGAGATGAGGTCGGCGCGCTGCAGCAGCTCGTCCAGCGACAGCATTTCGATGCCGAGCTGCGCGGCGCGGGCCGGCGACACATAGGGGTCGTAGGCGACGATCTTGGTCTCGAAGGCGGCCAGCCGCGCGGCGAACAACTGCCCGATCCGGCCCAGGCCGATCACGCCGACGGTCTTACCGAAGATCTCGACACCGTTGAACTTGCTGCGCTGCCAGGTGTGTTCGCGCAGCGTCGCATCGGCGGCCGGAATCTGGCGCGCGGCGGACAGCAGCAGCGAGACGGCATGTTCGGCGGCTGTATGGATGTTGGAGGTCGGCGCGTTCACGACCATGACGCCGCGCTCGGTGGCCGCGGGCACATCGACATTGTCGAGGCCGACACCGGCACGGGCGACGATCTGGAGGTTCTTACCGGCCTCGAGCACTTCGGCATCGACGGTGGTGGCGGAGCGCACGAGCAGCGCATCCGCCTCGGGCACGGCGGCGAGCAGCTCGGGTCGGTTGGGGCCGTCGACCCAGCGAACCTCGACACCGTCGCCGAGCGCATCGACGGTCGACTGGGCGAGCTTGTCGGCGATCAGAACAACAGGACGGCCATTCTGGCTCACGACTCCACCTCGCTGGCGCTCGGTTCCGTCGCGCGCCAGGCGCACTGTGTCGATGGTTCGCTCGCAAGCTCGCTCACGGTGGGGCACTCCTGGGGAAAGGGGTTCGGCAATTATCGCCGCCCAGCTTAATCGTCGGAATTCGCGCGCGCCCTACCCCCTTGGCAGTCGCCCGCCATCAGTACGAATGACCAGTTCCATACGGAGATTTCCGGCCGCGAAACGATTGCGGTCCGGTGAACTGAGTGAACCCGATTCGTCGGATCCGTGCCGATCCGGCGAAAGCTTGGCAAAGACAGTCGTCATGCCTGGCCAGACCCGATTTTCACGGTCACCGTGAGAGCATGGCCATCACCCGGCGCACCTTTTCGGCAATGTTGGCGACCGGCCTGCTCGCCGCCGTGGCCGACACCCGCCTCCCGCGCGCGAACGCGACCGCGCCCGGTGTCGACAAGGTGGCCGTGATCGGCATCGACGGCTGCCTCTACACCGAACTGCTCGCCGCCGTCACCCCGAATCTGCAGCGCCTGGCCGCCCGCGGCACGCTGAGCCGCTACTCCATCGCCCCGCATACGACCGTCTCGTGCCCGTCCTGGTCGGCGGTGCTCACCGGCGTCTGGGACACCCGCACCGGCATCTGCGATAACGACGCCACCTGTTCACCGGAACACCTCGGCCGCTACCCCACGGTCTTCAACCGCATCAAACGCGCTGCGCCGCAACGGAAGACAGCATCGATCGCGACCTGGGACACGATCGGTCGCATCGCCGGAACCGGCGAACCGCATGCCGATGTGATCATCACCGCGGGCTCGAATCCGTTCGGCACCTACGGATGTGAGGCCGATATCGATACCGGCACGGACGCGGCGACGGTCGCCGCCATCGCCGAGGGCACCGATTTCGTGTTCACCCATTTCGATCAGGTCGACATCGCCGGACATCGCCTGCGCGCCAGTAATCCTCAGGCCTACCGCGACGCCATCAGCCGCGTGGATATCCTCGTCGGCCGGATCGTCGACGCGATCGAACAGCGCTCCCGCGCACATCTCGACGAGCGCTGGACCATCCTGGTCACCACCGACCACGGCCATAAGCCCGAGGGCGGACACGGCGGCCAAAGCGCCTATGAGGTCGCGAGTTTCGTGATCGCCTGCGGTCCGGACTTCGCGGCCGGGCGCGACTACAACGGCTATTCGCTGATCGACATCACCCCGACCGTGCTCGACCTGCTCGGCGTGCCGCCGGTGCCCGAATTGGACGGAAAGTCCCTGCGCGACGGCGGATCCGGCGATCCCGGCGCCGCACCGCCGGATACCCCGGCCGTCGGGCATCCCCAGGATCCCGCCACGACTCGCCTTGCGGCCCTGCCGTTTCCCTACGATGCCGGTTGCAAGGTGAGTACCGGGCCGGTCGGGGACTGACCGGCCCGGACCCCGCGACTCACCCGGCCTGGGCCTCGTCATCGGTCGCGCGCATCGCATACACCCGCTCCAGGAAATCGCGGTGCGCCCGCAGCGTCGAATCCAGCAGTTCCCGCCAGGTGCGCCGATCGATGCGGGCATCGCTCTCCAGCGACGACCGCGATGCGGGTCGCAGCTTATCGATGTGGTCGACGATCAAAGTCAGCCGCCGACGCGGGAATTGGGCGCCGATGCGCGGATTCTCGGTGAGGAAGGTGTCCAGCGCGTAGAGATAGTTGATGGCGCGGTTGTACTCCTCATCGGTGAGGTGATAGTCCATCCGCTTGATCTCCACGATCCACAGCTCCCCGGCATCGTGCAGCAGCACGAAGTCCGGTTCGCGCTTCTCGCTGCCGATCGACGTCGTGACCAGCGTGATGCCGAACTTCTGGATGTACCAGCGCTCGAAGCTCGCTCGCACCCGCTTGAGCGATTCGTTCATGCCCAGCGGTGTCCACTCCGGCGCCAGCAGCCACGGCGCGCGCTCGATCAACTCCTGGAAGGGCCGCTCCAGCGAGCGACGATCGTCGACGAGCCGGCGCAGCCGATCCACCACCGCGACCCGCTCGCTGGCGATCTGCCCGAGCGAATAGATCTCGGCCACCCGCGCCCGTTCGAACAGGGCCACCACGACATCCAGATGCGGATCGGACTCCTCCGCGATCTCCTTGAGCGTCTCCAGCAGGCTGCGCTGCGGTCCGAGCGAGAGCGCAAGGCGCACAATGTTTTCCAGATGGCCTGGATCATCGAGCGCGGCGCGGTCCTTGTTCGCCACCAGGATTCGCGCCGCGTCGATGACCGAATCGCGGAACAGCTGGTCCCCCTGCGCGATCGCCTCCAGTGCCGTATAGATATGGGACTTCTCGACGAACTCCTCCCACACCCGCCGCCGGACCGACCGCTCCCCCATGCGCCCGAGCTCCCTGATCAGATCCTTCCCCCAGACCGCCAGCGCCTCCCCGCGCGGCGAATTCCACATGATGTCCTGACGATCCGAGCGCACCAGGTCCTCGTCGCCGTCGAGCCAGTCGACGTGGATGGCGCCCACCAGATACGAGCGCAGCTTGTGCTCACCGGTGAATCCGGCCGCAATACCGAAATCCCTGGTCTGCGCGACGATCTTGCCGCGCGCGTAGATGCGGACACCGGCCATCGACTCGTCGCGATAGGGCTGCTTGGAATAGGCGACCCAGCCGGATACCGGCAGGAACTGCCGGCCCACCCGAACCGGGCGGTGCGCCACATCGATCCGCGTCTCCTCCATCACGTCGATGGCCAGATCGCTGAGGATGAAGTTCTCCTCGGCCGCGGCACTGTTGCGCACCTCGACACGCCAGTCGGGCCGCTCGATCCCGAACCGCGCCGCGAGTTGACGATTCAGCTCCGGACCGGAGTTCACCCGCTTGCGGAAGAAGTCGCGCAGGATCACGGTCGTGCCGCGGTCGGGGCTGAGGGTGCCGTCGCGCGCACCGACCTTCGGGTAGTAGTCGCTCTCGGTGTCGGACACCATATCGTCGAGATCCATGACGATATGCGAGACCGGCCAGCCCGCGGGCGTGCGGTCATCCGGATCGCTGCCCGCGGTGATCACCTCGATGGTGTGACAGATGCCGAAGGCTGCCAGTTTCCCGATTCCCTTGCGGCCCATGACCGGTCGCCGCCGCTCGCGCGACAGATCCGAGCCGGTCCGCAGGCGCCGGTCGGAGCCGACCATCAGATAGTGCTCGTTCACCTCGTCGGCGGTCATACCGTGACCGTTGTCGGTGACGACGATCTCGTAGTGCGAATCCTCGGCGGCGCGGACGGTTCCGCCCAGCGTCACACCCCACGGCAGCGAGACCTCCACCACCGTCGCGTCGGCGTCGTAGGAGTTGGCGATGAGTTCGGCCAGCACGGCCGAAACCCGGTCGTAGAGCTTGATGCCCAGCTTGTCGATCGCCAGGCGGCTGATGCGCATCGTGTACTTGTGATCGGCCTGCACATTGCCGTACATGGTCGGGCCTCCCGCTCGCCCGTGGGGGGCAGCCGCCGTTCAGCTACCACTGATCCCATCCTTCGCCGGGTCGTTGACCAGGGGTTGAACGATGAACTACCAGGTGGTCACGACCTGGTCGCGGATTAGCTCCAGATCTCGGCCCGATTACCGACCGGTCCGCACGGATCGCCCGAAATTCGGCTGCTCGCCCGCCCGGTGGCTGGCTAGCATCGCCGGATGAACCTGCGCGCGATCCCGGATTCGATGGACCCCACGACGGTCGGCTCGATCGATACCGAGCTCGACCGGGTGTCGCGCGAGCATCGGGTCCGAATCCGGCTGGCCATCGAAAGCGGCAGCCGCGCTTGGGGTTTCCCCTCGCCGGACTCCGATTACGACTGCCGGTTCGTCTATGTGGCGAGCCTGGACACCTATCTGTCGCCGTGGCGCACCCGCGACGTGATCGAGACACCGCTGACCGGTCTGCTCGATGTCAACGGCTGGGATCTGGCCAAGGCGCTGCGACTGCTGGTGGGCGGCAACGCCGTACTCATCGAATGGCTCATGTCGCCGATCGTCTACCGCGGCGATTCGGCGTTCCGTGACGAATTGCGGGCGCTGGCCGATGAGGTGGCCGATCGCGACCAGGTGGCGCGGCACTATCTGCATCTGGGCGCGCGGCAGTGGCGGCTGTTCGGCGGGAGCGGATCGCTGAAGAAGGTGTTCTACTCGCTGCGACCGGCCATGGCGCTGCGCTGGCTGCGCGAACATCCCGAGGCGGTGGTCGCGCCCATGCCGCTGCCGATCCTGCTCGAGGAGTGCGAGCTTCCGGCGGATCTGGTGGCGGCCGTGCGCGAGCTGACCGAGCTGAAGTCGCGCACGCGCGAGATGGGCAGCGGCGGCGCGCCCGCGCCGATCGCGGCGTTCATCGCCGCCGAGTTCGAGCGCGCAAGGGACGCCTTCCCCAAGACCTCCGGCCGCGACCTCGCGCGCGCGAAGGCCGCCACGGCGGCGTTCTTCCGGCAGCAAACTATTGTCACGGCGACCGGATAGCGGCGATTTGCCCGGACGTGCCCGCATTTCTACGGGCACCGGGAACGATGGCACCGTAATCGTGCCGTGATAGGTGTCACGCCCCTGGAACAGTGGGCATGACCGGCGAATTGCGAAGGGTCCGAGGATATTCGGTCCGAGAAACAGGGCTGCCCCGGGCAGTAACTGCCCGGGGCTGGCCTATGGGTCGCCTAGGCGACCATCACCGCAGCTCAGGCGCCGAAGGAGCCGGTCCACAGGGTGTTGAGGATACCGTGGAAAGCGGCACCGAAGGTGCTGAACAGGCCGTTCAGAGCGGCGCTACCGGTGTCGATGATAACGGGGATCATGGAATACCTCTCCTTTATGCGAACCCAGCCGAACTGGCTGTTGACCGGCATATCGAGAGGCCGTCTTTATCCGTTAACACAAAATTGCAGAGGGTGAGCCGGACAACATGTAGTTGATCTTGTGCATGAGGTCACTCGGGCAGCACGCGCACGTCCCTGGCCTCGGGCCCGGCCTTGGCGCGGCGAATATCGAACTCCACCCGCTGCCCCTCGGTCAGGGAACGGAAGCCCACACCGTCGAGCTCGGTGTAGACCACGAAGACGTCCGGCCCGCCATCGTCCTCGGCGATGAAGCCGAAACCCTTCTTGCTGTCGAACCACTTCACGAAGCCCCGTGCCATCTCACTGTCCTTCACCATCCGAGCCGCCGATCCCATCGATCCGATCCCCGGCCTTGGGGCGCGAGACGCCCAGATGCCGCTCGCGCAGTTCGTCCATGAACTCTTCCCACAACGCCGAGCCGCCCGCCTCGAGCAGCTCCGCGCGCAGGCGCAACCGCTCGGTGGTCGGCCGATGCCGCAGGCCCCAGCCGCCCAAGTGTGCCATCACGGGCACGAGTTGGATGGCGGCCTCGGTGAGCCGATACTCCGCCTTCTGCCCCGGCCGAACCTCGGCACGGGTCAGCAGGCCCACCGCGACGAGGCGTTTGAGCCGGTCGGACAGGATGTTCGAGGCGATCCCCTCCTCCGAACAGGTCAGCAGCTCACGGAAGTACCGATGGTCGCCCCACATCATGTCCCGCAAAACCAGCAGCGTCCACCGATCCCCGATCACCTCGACCGCGGCATTGATGGGACATCCGGACCGAGCCGCCATCGCACACCTCTCCATCCCCACCGATTGCGGTATGCAATCGCCGGTTCAGCGTACTGAGCGGAGTCGAGGGCCTGGACAGCGAAAACGGGTAGCGCGGGACGGGCTGGCTGAGTCAGGGGTTCAGGTATCGGAGTTGGGTGGGTTTGGTGTCTTCGTATGTCGAGCGGCCGGAGAGGTGGTCGGGGACACCGACTTCCCACCAGGCGCCGGATTCGGTCCAGGCGGAGGGTTGGGTGCGGACGATGACGACGGCGGGGCGGGAATGCTCGACCGCGGCGGCGCGGGCGCGGGCGTAGGCGTTGCGGAAACCGTGCAGATCGGTGGCGGTGTAGACGACACAGCCCAGTGAGTGGGCGTGGGCGGCGAAGTCGACCCGCGGCGGGCGGGGGTGATTGGTGCGGCAGTCGGAGTAGAAGTTGTTGAACGCGCTGCCGCCCTGACTCTCCTGCAACCGCGCGATGACCGCGTATCCGTCGTTGTCGCAGACGACCGCGACCAACGGATGACCGGCGAACGCCGCCGAGAACAGCTCCGAGTTGAGCATCAGATACGACCCGTCACCGAGCATGGTGGTGACCAGCCCGCGCCGATGCGCCATGGCCGCCCCCCACGCACCCGCGAGTTCGTAACCCATACAGGAGAATCCGTATTCGACGTCCATCGTCGGCTCACCCCCGTAGGCCCGCCACCCGCCGATCAGCTCCCCGGGCATCCCGCCCGAGGCGGTCATCACGTAATCGGTCGGCTCGCTGAGATCGTTGACCGCCCCGACGATCTGGGCATAGCTGGGGATACCCGTGGTCGGCGCGCGCAGCTTGTCGATATAGGTATCCCATTCGCCGCGAACCGCCGCGGCTCGCCCGGTCCAGGCCGGATCCACCTGCCAATCGGCCAGCGGAATCAGCAGATCCCCCAGCACCGCACCGACATCGCCGACCACCGCGAGCGCGCCGTGTTTGACCGCATCGAAACGGGCCGCGTTGACGCTGATCAACCGCACATCGGGCGCGAAGACCGTCCAGGACGCGGTCGTGAAGTCCTGCAGGCGCGTTCCCAGCGCCAGCACCAGATCCGCCTCGGCCGCAACGGCATTCGCCGAGGACGAACCGGTGATACCCAGTGGTCCGGCGTACAGCGGGTGGTCGTGTCGCACGAGGGTGCGCCCCGCGGTGGTCTCGGTGAGGGGTATGCCGTGCCGCTCGGCGAATTCCACCGCGCGATGTCCGGCGCCGGAATAGCGGACGCCGCCGCCGAGGACGATCAGCGGTCGGGACGCCGCCCGCAGCGCGAGCGCCGCCTCGGCGAGCAGCCGGTGATCCGGGCGCGGGCGCAGGATGTGGTGCACGACCGGTTCGAACAAACCATCCGGGAAGTCGAAGGTTTCGGCCTGCACGTCCTGCGGCAGCGCCAGCGTCACCGGTCCCGCATCGGCCGCATCGGTGAGCACGCGCGCCACCTGCGGCAGCGTCGCGATCAGCTGCTCGGGCCGGGTGATGCGGTCGAAGTAGCGGCTCACCGATCGGAACGCATCGTTGACCGTGGCGGTCGCATCGCCGAAATGCTCCACCTGCTGCAATACCGGATCCGGGGCACGGCTGACGAAGGTATCGCCCGGAAGCAGCAGCAACGGAAGGCGATTCGCATGCGCGACACCGGCCGCGGTCACCATGTTCAGCGCGCCCGGCCCGATCGAGGAGGTCGCCACCCCGACCTGCCGCCGATGCGTCGCCTTGGCCAAACCGACCGCTGCCAGGGCCATTCCCTGTTCGGTATGCCCGCGCCATACCGGCATCACGTCGCGCCGCTCCTCCAGCGCGGTGCCCAGGCCGAGCACATTGCCGTGCCCGAAGATCGCGAAAACCGCCGGGAACAGCGGTACCTCGCGACCGTCCAGGGTCTCGGAATGCTGAGCGATCATCCAGGCGACCAGTGCCTGTGCGGTGGTGAGTCTCATAGGGGATCGCCCTTCGTTCATCGTTGCACCCGCCCCCGGTGATCGGTGACCGGGCAGCGCGGATCGGCCGGCAGACCCTTCCAAGTGTCCCGGACCCAGCCGTGTGCCGGGTCGTCACAGAAGGCCATCGAACGGTCGGGAGCCGGACCCGCGAGCACGTTGAGGTAGTACATCGGATAACCCGGTGCGGCGATACACGGTCCGTGATACCCGGCCGGGATCACGAAGGCATCGCCGTCGCGGACGGTGACCGTCTCGTTCAGACCGCCGTCGCCGGTATAGGTGCGATGCAAGCCGAACCCCTCCGGCGAGGGGGTCCGCCCGTCGCGCCCGGCGATACGGAAGTAGTAGATCTCCTCGTTGACGACCTCGCATTCGCTCGCTTCGTCGTGCTTATGCGGCGGATACGAGGACCAATTGCCGTCGGGAGTGATGAGTTCGCAGGCGTTGAGCTTATCGGCGTGATCCCAGACGCCGGGCACGCCGAAGTTGGTGACCTGCCGGGTCGACTGTCCCGCACCGCGCACCTCGACCGGAACATCCTCGGCGGCACCGTATTTCGGCTCCAGACGCCGCGCGCAGCGAGCCATGGGCAGCGCGATCTCGGCGTCGGCCGCGGCGGTCAACTCGACCTCCGCATCGCGCGGCACATACGCGAAATCGGTCACCCGGGTGAAAACCGAGTCCCGCCCGGCCAGTTCGAACACCTCACCGTCCACCCGCACCGCGCACGAACCGGCCAACGGCAGCACGAATGCCTCGTATTCACCGGTGTGCAGGACACGCGGCCGCCCCGCTGCCAGCCGCAGCACGCGCAGACCGGTGTAGGTCCAGCCCACGGTCTCCGGGGTCAGCAGTACCGGATCGGGCCTGCCGTCCGGCTCGGAATCACTAGTGTCCCACAGGGTATGGGCCGGATAGTGCAACTTGCTCATAAGACCTCCTCGCGGGTTCGGCGAGCGCCCGCTCCACTCACTGGGCTTCCTTCAGGACGCGGGCCGCCGCCTCGACCGCACCCGCGACATCGCCGTCCGGTGGGTAGAGCAGGCTGCGGCCGACGACAAGTCCGCGGGCGACGTCGTGACTCAGCACGTTGCCCCATGACGCCAGGTCGGCATCGACATCCCCCGACGGCACCCCACCCAACACCACCACCGGCAGCGTGGTGGCATCGAGCACCGAAACATCCTGCGGCGCCGGGATTTTCAACCAGGTGTGCGCGGAGGTGACACCGAGGCCGGAGGCGATCGTGATCGCCCGCTGCAGGGAGGCCGCGTCCTTCTGCATGACCAGTGAACCCGTCGAATCCCGGTGGTAGGGCAGCGGTTCCACCATCGCCATCAGCCCGTGCGCGGCCAGCTCCGAGACCGCCCGCGCGCAGGCGTGCAGCGTGGGGATGGTGCCCGGATCCGAATCCACCAGCCGCAGGAGCATCTTCCCCCCGTCGAGACGGAAGTTGACCAGCGATTCGGCGTCATAGCCGGTGAACCGATCGTCGATCTCCCAGTCCGCTCCGGCGAGCCCGCCCCGGTTCATGGATCCGATGACGATCTTGTCGTGCAGGGCCTCCAGCAGCAACAGCTCCTCGACGATATCCGGCGAGCCCAGCACCCCGTCCACGGCCGGATTGTCCAGCGCGATCAGCAAGCGCTCCAACAGCATTCGCCGATCCGCCATGGCGGTCAGATCGGATCCGACGCCCAGCGCCCCGCGCGCCGGATGATCGGCGGCCACCAGGAACAGCGTCCGCTGTCCGGACAGCAGCGTCGCTCGTCGACGCCGATCGGCGTAGGCGCGCTGGATCGCCGCCGGTTCGGCGGCGCGCACGCGCAACAGCTCGTGCCAGCGCTCGTCGGTCAGATACATGACACCTCCACAACGTTTCCTCGGCAGATCAGCCGCACAGCATCTCCTCGATCTCCGCATCGGTGGGCATCGCATCGGCGCATGCCAATCGCGAGGCCACCAGCGCCCCGGCCGCATTCGCATACATGGCGATCCGCTCCGGCTCCCAGTCCGATAGCAATCCGTGCACCAGCGCTCCCCCGAACCCGTCCCCCGCGCCGAGCCCGCACACCACCTCGACCCGGCACGGCGGCACGGTCCAGCGCCCGGATGCGGTCGCCACCAGCACTCCATCGGCGCCGCGCTTGATCACCGCCACACCCACCCCGCGCGTCAGCAGCCGATCCGCGGCCTCATCGGGATCGGAGCTGCCGACCGCCACCTCGACCTCGGCCCGATTGCCGACGACCACGTTCACGTGATCGAGCATCCAGCCGATCTCGCGCCCCGCGGTCGCCACATCCGGCCAGAACATGGGCCGATAGTCCAGATCCAGCACCGTATGCCCGAACCTGTTGCGCCGCTCAAGAATCCGCCGCTGCGTCGAGCGGCCGGGTTCAGCACTCACCCCCGTCCCGGTCACCCACAACAGCGGCACGGATTCGACGACCTCCCACGGCACCTCGTCCACACCGAGGGTGAGATCCGGCGCGATCGGCGCCCGATAGAACAGAAGCGGCGGATCTGCGGGCGGATTGAGTTCGCAGAACACCACAGGGGTCTGCAGATTCGGCGCGGTGGACACATAGCGCGCCGAGACGCCGAAACCCTCGAGCGCGCCGCGCACATAGTCCCCGAAGCCATCCGGTCCCACCTTCGTCAGCACCGCGCTGCGCCGCCCCAACCGGGCGGCGGCCACCGCCACATTGGTCGCGGTCCCGCCCAGCGATTTCGCGAACGACCGCACCTCGGCCAGGCTCACCCCGCTCTGCTGCGGATACAGGTCCACCCCGACCCGCCCTATCGTCAACACCTCGAGTTCGTTCACGGCTCGGCCCTCTGCAATTCGTGCTGTAGCGCATCCAATTCGGCCCCACCGGCCATCTGCCGGGTCAGCTCGGACAGATCGATATCGGCCTTCTCGTAGGATCCGAGCATCGTGCCACGCTTGAGCAGCAGGAACCGGTCGCCCACCGGATAGGCGTGATGGGGATTGTGGGTGATGAGCACGACACCCAGGCCGCGGTCGCGGGCCTGCACGACATAGCGCAGCACCACCCCGGCCTGTTTGACGCCCAATGCCGCGGTCGGCTCGTCGAGGATCAGCACCTTCGCGCCGTAGTGCACCGCCCGCGCGATCGCGATGCACTGGCGCTGGCCACCGGACAGCGTGCCGACCGGCTGCTCCATATCGCGCAGTTCGATCCCCATATCCGATAAGGCCTTCCGGGTGATCTCATGCCCGGTGCGCCGATCCAGCAGCCGTACCGGGCCGATGCCGAAGGTGGGCTCGGAGCCGAGCACGAAGTTGCGCCACACGCTCATCAGCGGCACCACTGCCAGATCCTGGTACACGGTGGCGATGCCGCGATCCAACGACTCTCGAGGCGAGGCGAATGTCGTCTCCCGCCCGTCGATCCTCAGCGTGCCCATATCGTGGTGATGGACCCCGGCCAGGATCTTGATCAGCGTCGACTTGCCCGCGCCGTTATCGCCGAGCACGCAGGTCACCTCGCCCGCGTTGACGACCGTCGACACATCCCGCAGCGCGACCACGCCGCCGTAACTCTTCCCGATACCGATGGTTTCGATCAACGGAGTCGTCATCGACGTACCCTTTCCGCGCGCTTGGAGAATGCGTTGTTGACCAGCACCGCCGACAGCAGCAGCACACCCAGGAACAACATGAACCAGTCGCTGTCCCAGCGCGCAAACACGATGCCCTGGCGTGCCATGCCGAAGATCAACGCGCCGATCGCCGCACCGATCACCGACCCGAAGCCGCCGGTCAGCAGGCAGCCGCCGACCACCGCCGCGATGATGTACTGAAACTCCAGTCCCACCCCCTGATTGGCCTGCACACTGGCGAAGCGCAGGATGTTGCACGAGCCGACCACCCATCCGGCGAACGCCGTCGTCATGAACAGCAGGATCTTCGTCCGCATCGCCGGGACACCGACCGCGCGGGCGCTGACCAATGACCCGCCGACCGCGAAGATCCAGTTGCCGAACCGGGTTCGCACCAGGACCAGCGCCGCGACGGCGGTGAGCACGATCCACCACAGCACCGACGCCTGGATGCGGGCGTCGCCGATATTGGTGGTGGCGGCGAAAACCCAACCGGCCGAGGAGTATCCGGACGCCGACCGAATGCCCGAAACCTGCACCGTGCCGGTGACCAGTCGCGTGACGCCGAGGTTGAGGCCCTGCAGCGCGAGGAAGGTGCCGAGCGTGACGATGAAACTGGGCAGCCCCGTGCGCATCACGATCCAGCCGTTGAGCGCGCCCACCGCCAGCGCGAAGATCAGCGAAGCCAGCAGCGCCAGCCAGACATTCCACCCCGCGTGCACCGCGAGCATCGCGGTGACCAGGGCGGTGGAGGCCGTCATCACGCCGGCCGACAGATCGAATTCGCCGCCGATCATCAACATCGCGACCGCGACGGCCATGATGCCCAGGGTCGACGCGTCGTCCAGCCAGGTGGCCACGCCGAGCGGGCTCAGGAACTTGTCGGTGATGATCGAGAAGAACAGGAACACCGCCAGCGCACCGAGCGCCGCGCCGATCTCGGGCCGCACGATCATCCGGTTCAGCACCGTGGCGCCGGACCCCGGCGCACTCGGGGCGGGCTGGGAAACCGTTGTGGTAACACTCATTTCATCCACTCCTGTCCTCAGCGGGTGCCCTGCGCCACGAGCTTGGCGATGGCGTCGACATTGCCCTTGTCGACGAAGGCCGGTCCGGTCTGCACGGGTGCGCCACCACCGACCGTATTCAGATTCGTCCGGTAGGCCAGCAGCATCACCACCGGCAGATAGCCCTGCTCGTACTGCTGCTGATCCACCGCGAACAGCAGCGTGCCCGCCCGAATCGCATCCACCACATCGGAATTCAGGTCGAAGGTGGCGACCGCGGCGGTGGCATGCGATTCGGCCACCGCGGACACCGCCCGCGCGGCGATCTGCGAATTGAGCGTCAGCACCGCGTCGATGGTGTGGTCGGCCTCGAGCGCGCCCTTGATGCGCGATTGGACGTCGGTGGGGTTGTTGATGTCGACCTGCAGCGTGGTGGTGTTGCCGAAGCCCTGGGTGGCGCCGGCGCAGCGATCGTTGGCGCCGATATTGCCCGCCTCGTGAATCACGCAGAGCATCTTGGTCTTTCCGGCGTCCTTCAGCCGCTTACCCGCGGCCTGTCCGGCCGATCGCTCGCTCTGCCCGACATGGCCGATCGCCCCGAACTGCGCGCTCTCGGATTCGCCGGAGTTGATGGTCACCACCGGAATGCCCGCGGCGACGGCGCGTTCCACCGACGAGCGCAGCGCCTCCGGATTGGCCATCGACACCACCAGACCGCCGACCCCCTGGGCCACCGCGTTATCGATGAGTTTGGCCTGCTCGCCCGGATCGCCCGCGGAGTTGTATTCGACGCGCACACCGAGATTCTTGCCCGCGGCCTCGGCCCCGTTCTTGACCACATTCCAGAAGGCGTCGCCGGGCGTGCCGTGCGTGACGACCGCGACGGAACTCAATGTGCCTGCGGCGACCGGGGTTTGGGGCTGGCTCACGGGCACGTCGGCGCCCGGTCCGCTGCATGCGGCCAGCACCGCACCGGCAGCCAGCCATGGCAGGATGCGCCACCGGCGGCGCGCTGTCGACATCGTTGTCATGGATTCCTACCTAGATTCGCGCGGACTCGCCGGCGCCGATGCCCGCCAGATAGCGCAGGCTGCGTTCGGCGTCGCGGCTCGGCCCGTCGGCCGTATCCCCCGGCGCCAGCGCCGTATCCTGTTCGATCACATACCAGCCCCGATAACCCGCCGCGCGCATGCACCGCACCAGGGATTCGATATCGACATCCCCCTCCCCGAGCGGGGCGTAGAGACCGCGCCGCACGGCGTGGCTGTATTCCATTCTCCCGCCGCTGATCTCGGCGGCGAGGGCGTTTCGCACATCCTTGAGGTGAATGTGGCCGATGCGGTGGGCGTGCCGGGCGGCCAGTGCCACCGGATCGGTGCCGCCGATCAGCAGATGGCCGGTGTCGAGGCAGATGTCGAGATCGGAGTCGGCGAGGAAGCGCTCGACCTCGGCCTCGGTCTCGATATGCGTGCCGACATGCGGGTGCAGTACGGCGCGGAGTCCGTGTTCGGCGGCGATATCGCGAATGGTCGCGGCCGTATCGATCAGCGTGCGCCACTCGTGATCGCCGAGGGCGGGCCGGGAATCGTAGCCGTCCAGACCGGTCGCGGCGGCCAGCACCAGCACCTCCGCGCCCGCGGCGGCGAACAGCGCCGCGCTGCGGCGGGCGGCGGTCAGGGCCGCGGCGGGCGCGGTGTGCAGTGGCAGCGCGAGAAATCCACCGATCGCGGCGATCCCGAAGGGGCCCAGCAGCTCTCGCAGCTCGCCCGGATCGGTGGGCAGATAGCCGGGCGGGCCGAATTCGGTCGCGGTGAGGCCGAGCGCGGTCATCTCGGACAGGACGGTCGGCGCCTCGAGCACATGTCCCCAACCGGGGACCTCGCAGACTCCCCAGGAGATCGGTGCGGCGGCGACGCGCAACTGCTGCAACGGTTCGGACATCGGGACTTCTCCGCCCTGTCGATGCGTATTGGAGCGCTCCAAATCGTTGGAGCGCTCCAACTATGTAACCTGGATCACGGAAGTGTCAAGGCCCTGACTCGTTTCGGGAATCCGTGTCTACCTGGACGAACGAGTGATCTCCGAACCTCTCCGACTGGGCGATTGTCCGATTAGAGCGCTCTATTGATTGGAGCGCTCCAACGTTGTAACGTGCGACACACGACCAGGCTCGGTGACCCAGGAGGCCTCCTACGATGACGCGACCCACGATGGAGGACGTGGCCGCCCGGGCGGGCGTCTCCCGCGCGCTGGTCTCGCTCGTCATGCGCGGATCGCCGAAGGTCAGCGAGCATCGCCGCCGCGCGGTCCAGGAGGCCGCCAAGGAGCTCGGCTACCACCCGCATGCGATGGCACGGTCACTGGCCAGCCGCACTTCCAACCTCGTCGGCGTCATGGTGTCGGATCTGCGCAACACGTTCTTCGCCGATGTGGTCGAGGGGATGGACGCCGCCGCGCAGGAGGCGGACCTCGAGTTGATCCTGAACACCGGCCGCCGCAGCGCGGCCCGGGAACGGACGGCCCTGGAGAGTCTGCTGGCCTTCCGCCCCGGCGGCATCATCCTGCTGTCGCCGGTGCTGCCCGCCGCGGCCATTCGCGAGGCGGCGCATCAGTGCCCGCTGGTGATGGTCTCGCGCAGTTCGTCCATGAGCACGATCGATACCGTCAACGACGACGGCGTGCGGGGCGTCGGCATGGCGGTGGATCATCTGGCGGCACAGGGTCATCGGCGCATCGTCCACTTCGACGGCGGCGCCGCGTTCTCGGCGGCGCCGCGCCGCAAGGGCTATCTGGCCGCCATGGAGCGGCACGGTCTCGAACCCCTGGTCATACCCAGCGAGCACACCGACGCCGCGGGCATGGCCGCGGTGCGCACGCTACTGAAACTGTTCCCCCGCAACAACTTTCCCACCGCACTGGTCTGCGGCAACGACTTCAACGCGATCGGTGCGATGTCCGCGCTCGAGGATGCGGGGCTGCGAGTCCCGCACGATGTGTCGGTCATCGGCTACGACAATTCATCGCTGGCCTCGCTGCGGCACATCGCATTGACCACCATCGACCAGCCCCGCATCCAGATCGGCCGATTGGCCGTCGATTCATTGGTCGAACGGCTGCGTGACGGCCGCACCGAACCGGTCCGCCATCGGGTCTCACCGGTGATAGTCATCCGTTCGACGGCCAGGCCGCCCGCCAAGTAGATCCCCTTCGGATTTCCACCGCCAACTGATCGTTCACCGACAGGAGCTCTCATATGACCATCAGGTTGGGCCTCGCCGGCACGGGTCGCATCGGCGCCTCACACGCGGAGACGCTCAAGACCCTGCCCGGCGTCGCGAGCGTCGTCGTCGCCGACGCCGACCTCGAGCGCGCCCGCACGACGGCCACCAAACTCGGCGTCGAATTCGCCCCGGATATCGAGACCCTGTTCGCCTCCGATATCGCGGGCCTGGTGATCACCACCGCCACCGATTCCCATCCGGAGTTGATCGCCCGGGCCGTCGACCGCGGCATCCCGGTGTTCTGCGAGAAACCGGTCGCCGCGGATATCGCGGGCACTCTCGAGGTCATCCGGCGCGTCGAGAACTCCACGGTGCCGGTGCAGATCGGCTTCCAGCGCCGCTTCGATGCGGGATATCGGGCGGCCCGCCGGGCGGTGGCGTCCGGTGAGCTCGGCTGGCTGCATACGCTGCGCGCGACCACCCTGGACCCAGCACCGCCTCCGGCGGAATACATTCCGCGCTCCGGCGGATTGTTCCGCGACTGCGGCGTGCACGACTTCGACATCATTCGCTGGGTGACCGGACGGGAGGTCACCGAGGTCTTCGTGCTGGGAGCCAATCGCGGCGAGCGTTTCTTCGTCGACGCGGGCGATGTGGATACCGCGGCGGTGGTGATGCGCCTGGACGACGGCGCGCTGGCGACGGTATCGCTGGGCCGCTACAACGGCGCGGGCTACGACGTGCGGCTCGAGGTACTCGGCTCGGGCGGCAACGCCATTGTGGGACTGGATGATCGGGCGCCGCTGCGCTCGGTGGAGCCGGACTACCCGGCCTCACCGTATCCGGCATATCCGGGCTTCATGGAGCGCTTCCGCGACGCCTACACCGAGGAGCTGTCGGTCTTCCTCTCGGTTGTCACCGGCGAGGTCGACAGTCCCTGCGGCCCCGCCGATGCCCTCGAGGCCTTCTATATCGCCGAGGCGTGCGAACTCTCGCGACGCGAGCGGCGACCGGTCACCCTCGAGGAGGTACGCGGCTGACACCCACCGGTCGCGCCGCCGCAGCACTCTCGTACGGCGGCGGCGCAACCGAAGGTCCGGCCGACTACTTCACGATGTTCTCGAAATCGAACAGGCCACTCCAGGTCATCGGCGCCTGCTTCACCCGATCGGAACGTCCCGCGTTGGAGATGTAGTTCAGCAGCGGGATATCGGCCATATCGCGGATCAGCAGGGTCTGAGCCGCGGCGATCTGCTTATAGGACTCCTCCGGCGTCGGCGCTGCTTGCGCGGCGGCGATCAGCTTGTCGAACTCCGGATTGTTGTAGCCGACGTCGTTGGTATCCGACCCCGAAAGGTACTGCGAGGTCAGGAATTCCAGCATCGACGGGTAGTCGCCCTGCCAGCCGTATCGGAAGGCCTTGCCGATGGTGTGCGAGGTGACCAGGTCACGTTGCTGCTTGAAGGTCGGATACGGCGTCGCGACGGCTTCGATGCCCAGGGTGTTCTTGATGCTGTTGGCGGTCGCCTCCAGCCATGCCTGGTGGCCACCGTCGGAGTTGTAGGCGATTTCGAACCGGCCCGACCACGGCGAGATCGCATTCGCCTGTGCCCACACCTTCTTCGCCTCGTCCGGGTTGTACTCCAGGGTCTGCACGCCGGGCAGATCGTCGCGGAAGCCGGGCAGGGTGGCCGCGGTAAAATCCTTCGCGGGGATCTTGGTGCCGTTCCAGATGGTGTCGCAGATCTGCTGGCGGTTGACGGCCATCGAGATCGCCTTGCGGCGCAGCAGGCCCTCCTCACCGGCGAAATGCGGCACATTGGCCTGGATTCCGATGTGCTCGCTCTGCGCGGTCGGCTTGCTGATCGCGCGGTCGCCGAGGTCCTTCTTGTAGGTCTGCAGCGCGCTCGCCGGCATGGTGTCCAGGGCGTCGAGGTTGTTGGCGAGCAGGTCCGCATAGGCGGTGTCGTAGGACTGGTACATCACGAACCGCAGGCCCTTGTTCTTGGGCACCCGGCCACCGTGATAGTCCGGATTGGGGACGACCTCGATCTTGACGTTGTGATCCCAGGTGGTGAGCTTGTACGGCCCGTCGCCGACCGGATTCGCGCCGAATGCCTTCATATCCTTGAACGCCACGTCCGGCAGCGGATACCAGGGCGAGAAGCCGAGGGACAGCTCGAAGTCGATCGAGGGCTGCTTCAGGTCGACGGTGAAGGTCTTGTCGTCGATCACCTTCAGACCCGACATCGTCTGTGCCTTGGGCGGATTCGCCGCGACATCGTCATAGCCCTGAATGTTGGTGTACACCCAGTTCATCAGCTGGGCATTGGTGCCGAGCGCACCGTAGTTCCAGGCATTGACGAACGACTTGGCCGTCACCGGTGTGCCGTCGGTGAACTTCCAATCCTTCAGGGTGATCTTGTAGTGCTGGCGATCGGTGGTGTCGATCGACTGCGCCACCTCGTTATAGGCCTTGCCGTTGGCGTCGTAGTACTTCAGGCCTGCGAACAGGCGGTCGACCACGCGCCCGCCCATATTCTCGTTGGTGTTGGTCGGCACCAGCGGGTTCTGCGGCTCACCGCCGTTCACCGTGACGAAGTTATCGTCGCCGCTACTGGACGAAGAACATCCGGCCACGGTCAGGCCGGTCGCCACCACCGCGGCAGCCACCAGCGCACCCCATCTTGTGAATCTCAACTGTCTCTCCGTTCTCGAGATGCTCGAGGCCCTGCCGGATGGCCTCAATTGATCTCGGACAGTAGCCATTTGCAGGATGGTTGTCATCCATATCGACCGGATCAGACCAGGCGTTCGCTCAGTTTTACATACGTGACCGGCCTCACCCTTCCTCGACATATAGAGCGCATGTTCCAATTCAATATAGAGGGAGCACTCTAGAAGGGTGAGATGGCATGAGCGTGGTCAACATTCACACGCGGCGATTGGGCGGGACCGAGGACGAGGTCGGGGCGTTGATCGACGGGCTCGGCGGCGATCACGACCGGCTCTGGCCCGGAGATCGTTGGCCGAGTGTGCGTTTCGATCGACCGCTCGGAGTCGGCGCGATCGGCGGTCACGGCGTCATGCGCTACACGGTCGAGCAGTACGAGCCCGGGCGCTGGGTCCGGTTCCGCATCATCGGCCCGCGCGGCTTCGATGGATTCCATGAGTTCACGGTCCGGCCGGACGGCGCGGATGCGGTGATCCTGTGCCATCTGATCGTCGTGCGCCTGCGCGGATCTTCGCGGCTCACTTGGCCGTTGGCGCTGCGCTGGATGCACGACGCCTGTGTCGAGGACCTCCTCGACCGCGCCGAGCGGGCGGTGACCGGTTCGGTGCGCCGACCGGCAGGTTGGAGTCCGGCGGTGCGTCCACTGCGCGCGCTCGCCCGGCTCGCGATCGCGATCGCGGCACGGTAGGTCCCGCAACCCCTATTGCCGGTCTGTTTTCGTTCTGCGCGTGGGGATTTGAGGATTCGACGCGAGGCGGCGACGTTAGCATGAGGTGCATCGCCGGATTTGTCCGGCCCGGCCCTTCAGCATCCGTCCTCCACATACCTCCTCCCACATACCTCCTCCGAAGCGAGGTCGCTGTGAAACCTCACCGCCTATTGCCCATGGTTGTCGCCTGCCTTGTCCTGTCGCTGGGGCCCGGTTCGCTGGCGATCGCCGAACCCCAGCCAGCTGCTCCGGCCCAGCCCTACTGTTATGGCGAACCATCCACTCCCACAGCCGATCTGAGCGATCTTCGGGCCAAGTTCAACAGCTCGAACTGGATGGCGACCCTGCAGGCCATGTATCAGCGGCGCTGGCCCAGCGGCCAGAAACTGGCGATCGCGCAGGCGCGCGACCCCAATTGGAATCAGTTCGTGGAGACCGGCAGCTTCGAAGGGTTCGCCGAGTCGATGATGGTGGCGATCCACGAGGAGACCCATATGTGGGACCTCGACCCCTCGCGCACCGAATGGGACGACCACACCGCGGCCTGGATCAACGCCTCGCTGCAAATGACCGGCATACCGCTGTACGGCGGCTTTCCGCGCCGGGAGATCCTGCCGTTGATCACCGACGACCTCAGCAAGGATATGGACGATATCTACCTGCGCGATCAGGAGCAGGGTGATTACCATCTACAGGGCGTGACCGCGGAGCTGAACGCCGGGCTCATGGGCCTGCCCGCCGTGACCGTCGTCCAGGAGTACATCAAGGGCATCGGCGCCAGCAATGCCCGAGACATCGCCGCGACCAACCTGCGATACCTCCTGCTCTACCTCCGCGTCGCCAAGGCCGACCACGCCGACTACTGGGCGAAGATCAAGAACGAGCCCAAACTCCGCGACCTGGTCCTTACCGAATTCCTGCGCACCGCCTACTGGTTGGAGAAATCCGCACCGTACACCGGCATACTCGGCAGTCCGAACGCGGATAAGATCACCCAGCAGAACTACTCGCCGGAGAACATCTCGATCCTGCAGGAGTTCACCGGGCGCAAGGTTCGGACGGACGCCCAGAAGAACTGCACGGCCTGAGATCCGTTACATGTAACGGTAATTCGAGCCATCCCCCTGATCGGCGCGACCATCGCCCTGGGGTGTGGGGACACTGTCGCCACACCAGCGCGCCGACCGACCGGAGCCCGGAATGTACCCCGCAGAGTGCATTCCGGGCTCCGACAGACCTATGCCCCCGGAACCTCTCGCCGTGGGTGTTCGCGAAAGTTCTTCTCGTCGAACAGAATCCACTGCCGAACGGTCACCTCGTACATCCGCGACGCCCCCTCGGGCATCGCCCCGAGCACCCCCGCGGCGCCCGGCCAGCGATCCACGAATGCCGCGATCTTCGCATCGATTCCGGTGCCGGGCAGCTCCCTCGCGCGCCCGACGAACGAGACGCCGCGGGCCGTCGACCCCAGCTCGGCCGGCGGATCCTTCAGAATCACGCCGCCGACGGCCGGATCGCGTCGAATATTGGTGGAGTGCAACCGATCCTGCCGCGAGATGAAACGCAGCCGATCGGGTCGAAACGTCGACACGTACCAGACCGTGCAGGCACTGGGTGTGCCGTCCTCACAGACGGTCGCCAACTGCATCAGCCCACCACCGGTGACGTACTCCTCCAACAGCTCGCGTTCGTCCATTGGTGCATCATCCGGCTACTTCTGCATGTTCTCGAAATCGAACAGCCCACTCCAGGTCAGCGATGCCTTCGTCACGGCGGTGGAGCGGCCCGCGGCGGCGACGTAGTCGAGCACGGGGATGTCGACCATATCGCGGAACAGCAGCGCCTGGGCCTGGGCGATCACCCGGTAGGACTCGGCCGGGGTCGGGGCGGATTGGGCGGCGTCGATGAGGTGGTCGTATTCGGGATTGTCGTAGCCGACGTTATTGGTGCCCGAGGAGCTGTAGTAGTTGGCCGTGAGGAATTCCAGCATCGAGGGGTAGTCGCCCTGCCAGCCGTGCCGGAACGCCTTGCCGACGGTACGGCCGGTGACCGCCGCCCGGAAGTTGCTGAAGGTCGGATACGGAGCGCTGACCGCGTCGATGCCCAGGGTGTTCTTGATGCTGTTCACCGCGGCGTCGATCCAGGCCTGACTGCCGCCGTCGGAATTGAAGGCCACCTCGAAGCGCCCCGACCATGGCGAGAGGGAATTCGCCTGGGCCCACAGCCTTTTCGCCTCCTCGGGGTTGTACTTCAGCGCCTCCGATCCGGGCACGTTCGGATCGAAACCGGGCAGGGTGGCCGCGGTGAAGTCCCGCGCCGGAATCCGGGTCCCGTGAAAGATGTTGTCGCAGATCTGCTCTCGATTGATGGCCATCGACAGCGCCTTGCGCCGCAGCACCCCCTCGGCCCCGGCGAAGTGCGGCACGTTGTTCTGGATCCCGATGAGATCGTCCTGCGCCGTCGGCTTGGTGATGGCGCGATCGCCCAGATCCTTGCGATACGAGGTCAACGCCGTATCCGGAATCGTGTCCAGCGCATCGAGATTCCCCGCCTGCAGATCGGCATACGCGGTATCGAAGGACTGATACATCACGAACCGCAGCCCATCGTTCTTCGCCGGCCGCCCCCCATGATAGTCCGGATTCGGCTTCACATCGATCGCCACGTTGTGCTGCCACTGCTCGAACTTGTACGGCCCGTTCCCGATCGGATGCTCCCCGAACCCCTTCGGATCCTTGAACGCCGCCTCCGGCAACGGATAGAACGACGAATACCCCAGCGCGAGCGCGAAATCGATCGACGGATGCGTCAGATCCACGGTGAAGGTCCGGTCATCGACCACCTTCAACCCCGACATCGTCTGCGCCGTAGGCGGATTCGCCGACACCTGCGCATACCCCGCGATAGGCGCGAACACAAAGTTCTCCACCTGCGCATTGGTACTGAGCGCGCCGTAGTTCCACGCATCGACATACGACTTCGCCGTCACCGGGGTGCCATCGGTGAACTTCCAGTCCGGCTTCAGAGTGATCCTGTAGTGCTGCCGATCGCTGGTGTCGATCGACTGCGCCATCTCGTCATGCGGATTGCCGTCGGCATCGTAGTACCGCAGCCCGGCGAACAGGCGATCGATGACCCGGCTGGCGTAGTTGTCGTTGATATTGGCCGGGAACAGTGGGTTCTGAGGTTCACCGCCGTTCACCTTGATGATGTCAGCGCCGCCCTCGCTCGACGAACAGCCCACCGCCCCCAGACTCGTGGCCACCAGTATCGCGGCGATAACCGCTCCGACCCGCACGAACCGCATCGCACTCTCCTGCTGTCATTCCAAACCCCTTCGGACACTAGCCATCCCGGCCTCCGGTGTCCGCGATTCGCGCGATGTCGCCTCAGCCGTCGAGAATATGCGGCTGTCCGGCGAGGTAGCGCAGCCGGTCGAGCTGTTTGGCGGGTTCGAGCTGGGGAAGGCGGTAGAGCTTGAATACCTGTGCGCGTGGGGCATTGGAGTCGGCGGCGTCGAGTAGTGCGTTGACGGCGGCGCGGCCGGATTCGTTGGCGCCCTCCATGGTGGCCAGGTCGACATCGGTGCGGACGTAGTCACCGGCGAGGAAGAGATTGGGGATCGCCGTGCGGGCGTCGGGTCGTTTGTCCCAGGAGCCGGCGGTGTTCACCAGCAGCGGCTCGTCGTTGGTATTGCGGCCCGTGACGGTCGACCACTGGATGGCCGGGTCGAGGTGATAGGAGTGCAGATCCTGATCGCGAAGCCGGTTCGGTTGCCCATCGTTGAGCGCGGCCTTCAGCTGCGCCCAGACCTCGGCGGCGATTTCGTCGCGCGAGCATTGCACCGCCGGTCTGCCGTAGAGAATGCCGGGGGTGTTCCAGTCGGAGATGTCGACGGAGAGAATGTCTCGAACGGTTCCGTCGCCGTAATCGCGGGCGATATCGCGACTCCGCCAGAACTGGGCCTGGTTGAGTCCGCTCAGGGCCCAGGGCGAATCGACCAGTCCGATATGGCCTTCGGTGATGGGATCGTCGCTGGTGAGATAGAACTGGATACCGTTCATCCAATCGGTCGACAGATCGTTCATCGCCTCGAGGGCGGGGTCGAGGGCGAGGACATCCCGATTCCACAATCGCGTCGCGCGCTCGACCGGAACGGCGCAGACCACCCAGTCGACGTCGATCATGCGGCGACCCTCGGCGTCGCTGACGCCGAGGCCCGCGACCCTGCCCCGCTCGACCCGCAGGGACTCGACGGTGGCTCCGACCTCGAATCGCACCCCCAGATTCCGCAGATGGTCGACCCACGGGTCGATCCAGGCCTCGTTGGTCGGCAGATTCAGGACGCGGTCGGGCGCACCGTCGTTGCCCTGCAACAGCAGGGTGGCCAGAAATGCGTCGGCCATATTGCCGATCGTGCGGGAACTGGCGACCTGCTCCTTCGCGGCGACCAGCGCACGCGTCAGGACCTTCGCGAGGTAGTGCCGATAGGCCTCGGATTTACCCTGGGCCTGAATGAATTCCATCCAGGAGATGTGCTCCCACTGGCCGTATCGACGTTCCTCGCAACTGGTGAGAAAGATGGCCAACCGCCGCGCGAAGGTCACGATCTCGGCCGGCGGCAGCCGCTGCGCCAGTTTCACCACGCCGACCAATGATTCGGCCAATGCCTGCGGGGTGACCGCTCCCGGGAGTTCGGGGGTGAGGCCGAACGGCACCAGGATGTCTCCGCCGTCAAAGGCCACCAGCGACGTCGGAGCGGTCACGAGGTTGTCCCAGACACCATTCCCATTGCCCGGGAAAGGAATTCGGCGCATGGTGTCGGGGACGTTGTGATAGAAGCCCGGGAAGAATCGAAAGCCGTGTTCACCGGGCAACGGGCGACGGCCGTCGAGGGCGGGGAGGTCGGTGACGATGCTGCGCGCCTTACCACCGAGGGCCTTACGTTCGTAGACGACGACCTCGAAGCCGCGTTCGGCGAGTTCGTGCGCGGCCGCCAACCCCGCCATCCCGCCGCCGAGTACCGCGACCCGATGCGCCGCGAGCGTGGCATGGGCTGGTGGACTTCCCCAGTGCGCCAACGACACTGCGATGCCCGCGGTGGCGGCAGTGCGGACGAACGCGCGGCGGGTGTACGAACTGGATCTCGGTTCGCCGGTCATTGCGCACCTTTCTTGCCGATCGACAGGATGGTATTAACACGAACGATTACTCGTATTCAATTCGCGTTCGATACCGGCCGCAGATAGTTGAGTACGAGCCGGCTCATCTCGTCGAGGAACTGGTCGCGATCGATCGACGGTCGGTCGAGCACATAGCGCACGGTGAGATGTTCGACGGTGCGCACGAGAATCCACGCGGCGGTGTCCAGTGGTACGTCCGGTCGCAGTGTTTTCCGATGCAGCATCAGATATGCGGTGGTCAGCTCACCGATTCGCCGCTCGAAGGCGGCCAGCGTCCCGGCCGCCTCGAGCCGCGGAGTCCGTTCGACGACGGCGCGCAGGAAATCGGGGTGCACATCGAGCTCGTCCAGCAGTGCGGCGAGGGTCGTGCGGACGATGACGGGCGCGGGCTGATCGAGTTGGTCGAATACCCGTGCGCCGATGCGGGAGGCGAGTTCGTCGCTGAAGCGATCGATGACCGCCGACACGATGGCGTCCTTATTCGGAAAGTATTGGTACAGCGACCCGGGACTGATGCCGGCGGTCGCGGCGATCCGATTGGTCGAGACGCCCTCGTAGCCGTATTCGATCAGACAGCGCCGACCGGCGTCGATGATGCGTTCGACCATCGCCCGGGATCGCTCCTGGCGCGGGGTCTTTCGCTGCGGATGGCGGTGAGCGCCGGTCATCGCGGCCCGAATGCGAATTGAATGCGAGCGAAGACTCGTGTCAACATCCGTTCATGATCCCATACGATGCACCCGCGCGGGCCGCATACCCGCTGCGGTTCCGGCAGGCCGAGGCGCGCAACCGGCGCTTGGGAATTCCGTTGCGGCTCTTGGCTCGGCTCGACACGCCGGATCCGGCGTTGCTCGAACGGATCGGCGAGCGATTGCTGCACCGTGACGAACCCGCGGCCCGATTGGTCGCCGCGATGCGTATCCGGGATGGATCGGATCCGAACCGGGTCACCATGACTCAATTCCGGCAGGCGCTCGAGGCCGGGATCGAGACGCTCCCGGTTGTCCCGGAACCGCTGCAAGAATTCTTCGATCTCGTCGATCGGGTGCCCGAGTGGGTCGATTTCGAACTCCTCGACGAGGGCGCGGCGGTATATCGCCGATTCGGCGCCAACGCCGCGGATGTGCTGTTGCAGTTGGCATTGATCGGCTCGTATCGCTTCGGCGGACCGACCGATCTGCTGGTCGCCACGGGCGCGTTGACCGGCGGCACGACCATTCGGCGACTGGCCGAGACACAGGAGTGGGCGATCGCGATCGCGCGTCCGAATGCCATGCGCCGCAACGGTCGCGGATTCCAGCTGACCATTCATGTACGCGTCATGCATGCCCTCGTCAATCAGCGGTTCGAAACCAACGGACGATGGGACACCGCAATGTGGGGCCTGCCGGTGAACCAGTCCGACCAAGCCGCGACCCTGGGCTTGTTCAGCGGTGCGCTACTACTCGGCGTCCGCGCACTCGGAGTCCGGGTCACCCGAGGCGAATCCCGCGCCGTGATGCATCTGTGGAAGTACGTCGGCTGGCTCATCGGCGTGGACGAGGATTGGCTCTGCGACACCGAATCCGCCCAACACCGGCTCAACTACCACCATTTGATCACCCAGGGCGATATCAGCGCCGCGGGCCCACTGCTGGCCAACGCGGTCGTCGACGCCCAAACGGAGCTGCACTACGGCACTCATCCACATCTGAGCGGCCACTTCGCCCGCGAGCGTTTACTGAGCATGCTGGGCTACTTCCTACGCCGCCAAGGAATGCACGAACTACAACTCCCATACCGCCCACCCTGGGCCGCCGCCGCTACTATCGCCGCCAATATCGCTCGATACCAAACACTTTCGCGCTCAGGATTGGGCCGAGACCAACTGGAGCGCTGGGGAGAGCGCTCGACTCGGCGACTTCTGCGCCGCTATTTCAGTGACGACATCCCGGATGTCGGGCAGCTGCGGCTGTGAGCCACAGGTTCTCGAAATCGGTGACAAATGCGTTGTCTTGACCCTCTAGAGGCTCCAAGGTCCCGGGCGGCGATCTATAGCGATGCCGCCTGATCAGCTGGGAAACGGCTGTCGAGCCAAGCGCGCACCGACGCGACATCGCCGAAGCCCTGACGCCGCAGGGTTTCCACCACATCGCTGCCGCAGACCAAGGCGACGGGATGGCTATCTTCTCCCACGTCGTGATAGACCTGCTCGACGAAGTAGCTCAGCGTCACGAAAACGCCGAACTCTCGGCGCCGCAACCGGGAGGAGAGACGACTGACCTCCGTGACCGGCGCGTCCAAAGCGCCGGACACCGCCTCGAGGACGAAGCCAACCGGAATCTGGTCGCCCGGTGGACCTATCAGGTACTCGCCTTCCACATAGTGCCGGCCGAGCCGCTCTTCGCGCGCAACCGTATGAGGTCCCGTCTCCGGAGCCATCAGACGCCACACGGCGAGAGCAAAGTCCTCGAAGTCTTCCCTACCCTCGAAGTGGCGTCGGATCGCACGCAAGATGTCCTTACCGACCATATCCGTCGGAACCTGCTTGTCCGGCTTACGAACTGTATCCGTCGACGGCGCCACAAGCGCCCGATAGGTTCGACTCTCCACCCATTCCCGCCACGCCGGGGGGCACCCATCACTGAGGGTCGGTTTGCCCGCAAGAAGGCCTTCGATCCAGGTGTGCGATACCACAGGCGCGTCGAGTATTGTGAATCGGGCACAATAGTTTTGAAATCGTTGGCCATCTCTGCTCCACCACATGGCAGCCAGCTCATCGGAACTGGTCATCGCCTCCGCGCCCGGCGCGGCCAAGCCTCGAAATCGGACCAGCGACCCCTTCTTGCTGACGCGTTCGAAGTAGAAGAAGGGTGATACCAGTTGTCGATCCTGACCCGATCCCCGACCGTCTCGAAATGCATTTCGAAAGGCCAGATTACCGTTCAGATGGGTGTCGAGCAGATCCTTACCCGGCCTCTTGTTGTCACCGAAGTACGTCAGACGACCGGTCTGAGGATCCAGCTGATCCCGCCAATCTGGATCCTCGCCCGTCGAATACAAAACCACCAGCCGAACCGCGTTGTCGACCGCCGAACCTTTGAATCGGATACCGCCCTGAACTCCGACACCGAACAATTTGCTGATCGGGTCCAAACTTCGTCCATTGAGAGTCTTACCGGCATATATCCGATCCACATGGAGATCCGCAGTATCCAACTCATCGTATGGAACGGCGCTTTCGTTGTTCGACATGACCTCGCCCTGTATCTTGTTCCCGATTTATCACGGAGATGACCCTATGGCGTCAGCGCAAGCTGACCGCTCAGCCATTCTTCGACGTCGTCAGCATTGTTACATCCATGCGCACGCAAGGCATCCACCACGTCCTTACCGCAGATCACGACCACCGGATGATCGTTGGAACGAAGATATTTATACACATCTTCTTCGATCGAGGAAAGTGTCAGGAATACGCCGAAGTGACTGTTTCGAATCCGAGACGTCAGTTTATCCATATCCGCAAAATCGACACTGCGATCGGGCGGATAGCATCGCGCCTCGAGAATAAAATCCAGCTCGATCCGGGCATCCACCGGCCCGAGAGTCTGCTTCCCGAAGACTGACATATTCTGTCCGTAGCGAGCCAGCTCGATATCGCATTTACCGCTGGAAGGTGCAATCAATTTCCAGATGGCCACAGCGCATTGCAGAAATTCGACTTCCTTGTTATGGAAACGCTTCCTGATCGAACGCAGCATGTCCAGCTCGATCGGATCATCGGGGATCTGCTGAGCGACCGAACGAACACCGGGCACCGTTGATGCAAAGGCAGGGTTCCGGGAGAATTCGAAACTTTCAACCGTATTGGTTCCCCGCTGGTTCGGTTTGGGCAAGCCTTCGGAATTCAGCCTCTGGACCAGCATTCCATAAATAGTGGAGAGGTTCAGATATTCCCCTCCCCCGGGTATGCCATGCCGAATTATCTCAACCAGCGCATGAGTGAACGAAGTTCGACTGTTCGGCCGCTGCGGGCTGGGAACATGGGCGGCCTGCTCAGCAGCAGTCAACGTGTATGCGCCACTGATCTCCGTCATGTTGGCAATTTCGGACTCACCGCCAGCGAGGGCTTCGATCGCTTTGCCCGAATGACAGCAGTCAAGGATGACGATTTTCGCGCCGGCTCGACTACTTTTCAGGATCGGCCTCAACTTACGAAATTCGAGACCCGAGAATTCGATATCACTCCACTCGCTCTCACCCACCGCGAGGCAAAGCTCACCGATTTCGTCCAGCGCGCCATGGCCGACGAAGTACACCAGTAGTGTGTCCGTGGCCTCCAGAGCCAATTTGCGCAGCGGCTGCCCGATGTCGATCGGCTTGCGCGGATTCTCTATCAGGACAACGCATTCCTCGGGCCAACCACAGAGTTTCGGGTCGATCAGGATGCTCTTGATGGCTCGAACACTGTTCAGAGCGGCAGGTACGTCACGGAATGCCTCGTCGTCGTATTGGGATACACCGACGAGGAGAGCTCGCCGCCCGGACTGATCCCCCACTCGTTCTACCCTGCCTCGGAGCAGGTGAGCACACGGAGCAATTCCGGAAGATCCTTGGCCCGGTTGGTGTCTATCTCAAGGCTCTCCTCACCACGCTTGATCTTGATAATCGTCCGTGGCCGATTGCGGAACCACGCGGACAAGCTGGCCGCAAGCACCGAAACGGTCCCACCGGATCCTAACGAGACCGTAACGAGGTCCCAGGCGCCCCCCAACTCCTCCTCGGACGGCGTTCTGCGGGTCATTGCGACGCCGCTGGCCAGCTCGGATTCGCGCCGCAGCCACTGGCTCAGCGAGATCAGATCGTCGACCGGCTGATCCGAGTTGACCGTTATATCGAGTTGCATATTCCTTCTCCGCTGCGTTGTCCCCACGGTGACAGCGCTCCGCCATCGCACCCGAACCTCGTACGCGAGTAAGCCGGCGCGCTGGACACCATCTGGATGTCTACCACGTTCGAAACGTTCCCTCGTGGAAGACACGAAGGTCCAACGGGGAGACCATCTCTGGCCACAGTTCGAAGACCAGGACGGCCTTGACCTCAACCGCTCTCCAGGTCCTACCGTTGAGCTCATGACCTTCACCGAAGTCGAGCGCACCTACCTAGCCGGCCAGTCCCTGGCGCGCTTGGCCACAGTCAGCCCGTCCGGCAAGCCCCAGATCGTCCCCGTCGGCTTCCAACTGAACCCCGACGGCACCATCGACATCGGGGGACCCAATCCCGAGGCCGCGCGGTACCGCAATGTGCGGCAGAACCCGAATGTCAGTCTGGTGGTGGACGATATGACTCCCGACGATCCGAACGAGGTGAAGCCCGGGTGGGGGCGGGGGGTGGAGATCCGGGGTGTCGCGGAGGTGCTGACCGTCGAGACTCCGCCGGTGGCGCCGGAGTGGTTCTGCAAGGACATCATTCGGATTCGGCCGCGGCGGGTGCGGAGTTGGCATATCGATCGGGCCAATCCGGACGGGGAGGTCAGGGACTTCGAGTGATCGGGCTCGGGGTGGTTCCGGAGGGTGGTCATCCTCGAGGATGAAATCCACCCGGAGGTCGTGCCAACACTAGTGACCGGGGCGGCGGCGTGGGTGAGAGTAGTTGCAGCGGAACCACGTTGGAAGGATTCACCTTGTTATCGAATATCAGGCGCACGGTGGCACGGGTGGTCGTGGCGGGGGTCCTCGTGGCCGCTCCTCTCGGCGTGCTCGCCGTTTCGGCTCAGGCCGAGACGGTGAGCACACCGATCACCACCGAAATCACGCACCACAGTTGGAACAATCCGTGGGACCAGCCCGGCCTGTGGGACTGGAATCGCCATGACCAGCGGGGCGACTGCGATCCCTACGATCGCCGCCACCATCATCCGGGCCGGGGGTGGCAGCGGGTTGTCCCGCCGGGCTGGTTCGGCAGTAGCTGAACCGGCCAACCGGCGGCCCGGCGCTCCATCCCAAAGTAGGCGCCGGGCCGTTGGTCTCAGACGAAGTTCGCGTTGATTTCCTTGATCGAACCGGCCGGGACCTCGAAGCTCTCGGTGACCTCGGCGGTCTTCAGCTTGATGCCGAACAGGCCCGTATCGAGCCAGTAGTGGGCGTCCACGTGATCGCCGTTGGTGGTGACGGTGAGGTCGTGGATGGCCGTGATGATCCGGTACTGGGGGCCGAATTCCAGTTGCAGGCGCAGGTCGGCGCCCGTGAAACCGGTGGGGACGCCATTCTCGACACGATGGCAGTCGGGCGCGAAGGGGACGCTCGAAGCATTGTGCGAGAGCAGGGCGGCGATATAGGCGCGGGCGGCGGATTCTGCGGGCGAGACGTCGGCGTGGGCGGTACCCGGCACGACGGCGAGCCCGGCCAACGCCGCGATTGCGAGGGATTTGCGGATCATCCGCGTAGTTTAGACAAGCGACCACTTCTACGCGCATCGGTGATCCTACGGAATGAGACGGATCACGTCGGTCCGCACAACGGCCCGGCACCCCCTGGGTGCCGGGCCGTTGAAGGTCGAACCTCGTTGTGACGCAGATCCTTACGCGGTCTCGGTGATGGGCCGGTCGACCCAGCTCATCAGGTCGCGCAGCTTCTTGCCGGTGACCTCGATCGGGTGCTCGGCGTTGGCCTTGCGCAGCGACTCGAGTTCCTTGTTGCCGCCCTCGACGTTGGCGACCAGACGCTTGACGAAGGTGCCGTCCTGGATGTCGCGCAGGATGTCCTTCATGCGCTCCTTGGTGCCGGCGTCGATGACACGCGGGCCCGAGAGGTAGCCACCGAATTCGGCGGTGTCGGAGACCGAGTAGTTCATGCGCGCGATGCCGCCCTCGTACATCAGGTCGACGATCAGCTTGAGCTCGTGCAGGACCTCGAAGTAGGCCATCTCCGGCGCGTAACCGGCCTCGACCATGACCTCGAAACCGGTCTTGACCAGTTCCTCGGTGCCACCGCAGAGCACGGCCTGCTCACCGAACAGGTCGGTCTCGGTCTCCTCCTTGAAGGTGGTCTTGATGACGCCGGCGCGGGTGCCGCCGATGCCCTTCGCATAGGACAGCGCCAGGGCCTGGCCCTCACCCTTCGGGTCCTGGTCGATGGCGATCAGGGCGGGAACGCCCTTGCCGTCGACGAACTGGCGGCGGACCAGGTGACCCGGACCCTTCGGCGCGACCATGCCGATGGTGACGTTGGCCGGGGGCTTGATCAGGCCGAAGTGGATGTTGAGGCCGTGGCCGAAGAACAGCGCGTCGCCGTCGTTCAGGTTGGGCTCGATATCACCCGAGAAGATCGACGCTTGCGCGGTGTCGGGCGCGAGCAGCATGATGACGTCGGCCCATTCGGCGACCTCGGCGGGGGTGCCGACGGTGAGACCGGCCTCCTCGGCCTTCTCCCGCGACTTCGAGCCCTCCTTGAGGCCGACGCGGACCTCGACGCCGGAGTCGCGCAGGCTCAGCGAATGCGCGTGGCCCTGGGAGCCGTAGCCGATGACGGCGACCTTGCGCCCCTGGATGATCGACAGATCCGCATTGTCGTCGTAGAACATCTCGACTGCCACTGTTGTTGTGTCCCTTCTTATCTCGGTTTCTAAGATTTAGCGCGTCGCTGTGATCGACTTGGGGCCGCGGCCCACCGCGACGACGCCGGACTGCACGATCTCCCGGATACCGTACGGTTCCATCATCCGCAGCAGTGCGTCGAGCTTGGACCGGGTGCCGGTCGCCTCGATGGTGAGCGCGTCGGGCGAGACGTCGATGACCTTGGCGCGGAACAGGTTCACCGATTCGATCACCTGGGTGCGCACGCTGGCGTCGGCGCGCACCTTCACCAGGATCAGCTCGCGGGCCACCGAGGCGTCGGCGTCCTGCTCCACGATCTTGATGACGTTGACCAGCTTGTTGAGCTGCTTGGTGACCTGTTCGAGCGGCAGGTCGTCGACCGTCACGACGATGGTCATGCGCGAGATGTCCTTGAGCTCGGTGCCGCCGACCGCGAGCGATTCGATATTGAAACCGCGGCGGGAGAACAGGCTCGCCACGCGGGCCAGCACACCGGGCTTGTCCTCGACGAGCACGCTCAACGTGTGGGTTGTGCTCATTGCTGATTCCCCTTCTGGGAGACGCGATCCTGCGCGGCCAGCGACGCCTTCTCGTGCGACATCGCCTCGTGGATGACGGCGGGTTCGGAGGCCTGCTCGTCGTCGTCGAACAGCGGGCGGATGCCGCGGGCTGCCATGATCTCGTCGTTGGAGGTGCCGGCGGCGACCATCGGCCACACCTGGGCGTCCTTGCCGACGATGAAGTCGATCACCACGGGGCGGTCGTTGATCGACTGCGCCTCGCGGATCGCGGCCTCCACGTCCTCCTCCTTCTCGACCCGGATGCCATGGCAGCCAAGGGCTTCGGCCAGTTTCACGAAGTCGGGGATGCGCAGGGTGTGGGTGCCCAGATCGGTGTTGGAGTAGCGCTTCTCGTAGAACAGGGTCTGCCATTGGCGGACCATGCCCAGGTTGCCGTTGTTGATCAGCGCGACCTTGATCGGCACGCCCTCCACCGCGCAGGTGGCCAGCTCCTGATTGGTCATCTGGAAGCAGCCGTCGCCGTCGATGGCCCAGACCTCTTTATCGGGCGCGCCCATCTTGGCGCCCATGGCCGCGGGGACCGCGTAGCCCATGGTGCCCAGACCGCCGGAATTCAGCCAGGTGCGCGGCTTTTCGTACTTGATGAACTGCGCCGCCCACATCTGGTGCTGGCCGACGCCCGCACAGTAGATGGCGTCGGGGCCCGCCATCTGACCCAGCTTCTCGATGACGAATTCCGGCGACAGCGAGCCGTCGCTCGGCGGGGTCCAGCCCAGCGGGTAGCGGTCGCGGGCGTTGCCCAGATAGGTCCACCAGTCCGAAAGGTCCAGCAGCGGAGCGCCCTTCGCGGCCGGGTCGGCCTTGAGCGTCTCGATCAGCTCGGTGATGACCTCGCGGCAGTCGCCCACGATCGGCACATCCGCGTGGCGGTTCTTGCCGATCTCGGCCGGGTCGATATCGGCGTGGATCACCTTGGCGTTCGGGGCGAACGACTCCAGCTGGCCGGTGACGCGGTCGTCGAAGCGCGCGCCGAGGGTGATCAGCAGATCCGAACGCTGCAGTGCCGCAACGGCTCCCACGGTGCCGTGCATACCGGGCATGCCCATGTTGAGGTGGTGACTGTCGGGGAACGCACCGCGCGCCATCAGGGTGGTGACGACCGGAATGCCGGTCATCTCGGCCAGTTCCAGCAGTTCCTTGGACGCCTCGGCCTTGATCACGCCGCCGCCGACGTAGAGGACCGGGGACTTGGCCTCCATGATCATCCGGGCGGCCTCGCGGACCTGCTTACCGTGCGGCTTGGTCACCGGACGGTAGCCGGGCAGCCGCATCTCCGGCGGCCAGCTGAAGGTGGTCTGCGCCTGCAGCACATCCTTGGGGATATCGACCAGGACCGCGCCCGGGCGGCCGGTCGAGGCCAGGTGGAATGCCTCGGCGATCATGCGCGGGATGTCGATCGCGTCGTTGACCAGGAAGTTGTGCTTGGTGATCGGCATGGTGATGCCGGAGATGTCGGCCTCTTGGAAGGCGTCGGTGCCGATCAGGCCGCGGCCGACCTGACCGGTGATGGCCACCAGCGGAACCGAATCCATCTGCGCGTCGGCGATCGGGGTGACCAGATTCGTCGCGCCCGGGCCGGAAGTGGCCATGCACACACCGACCTTGCCGGTTGCCTGGGCGTAACCGGTCGCGGCGTGACCCGCGCCCTGCTCGTGCCGGACGAGGACGTGACGCACCTTGGTGGAATCGAAGAGCGGATCGTAGACCGGAAGAATCGCACCGCCCGGAATGCCGAAGACCGTATCGACGCCGAGTTCCTCGAGGGACCGGACGACCGACTGCGCGCCGGTGACCCGCTCCGGCGGGACCGGGCGGCGGTTCGAGGACGCGGCGGCAGCCGGGGGTGCCGACTGACTCGCCGAGGGCGCAGGCCTGCGGGCCGAGGGCCCGGGGCGGGCGGTAGGTGCGCTCACCGTCTTTTCCTTACTGCTTGATGTTCCAGTTCACAGAACTTGCCTGAACACAAAAAAGCCCCCGACAGCCAGTGGCTGATCGAGGGTGGCGCGTCGCAGCTGCGAGCTTGACGTAGTCGACTGTGTCGTCAGGCTCAGCGCTGGACGCGCCGGCCGATTACGAGAAGCTCGATTCGATTCACGCGGACGACGGTAAGTGCGCGAGAACCGATTCGTCAAATATTTTGACATTTGGGTCCCATCATGTGAGACGGGGCGGTTTCAGGGGTATGTCTACCGTGATGCGAGGATGGATGTATGCCATCGCCGCATCGGTCCGTGCCACCAGCTCGATCGTCCCATACGACCAACATGGGATCGGATACGGGTCGGGTGATCAGGATCCCCCGGCTCGGTCATCTCGGGGTGTTCGTCCTGCTGTTCTGTGTCGCCTTCGCCTTCTTCGGATGGCCGCAGGTGCTGTGGGTGTTGTTCGTGATTCCGATCGTGGCGGCGGTATGGGTCGAGCGGATCCGGACCACGGTGTCCGACGGCGGCCTCGAGCTGCGGAGCATGTTCGGCTCGCGCCATGTGGACTGGGAGCAGATCAAGGGTTTCCGCATCCCCAAGCGGGGTTTCGTGCGGGCACATCTGACCGACGACTCCGAGGTGGCGCTGCCCGCGGTGGGATACGACCGGCTGCGGACGCTGATCGACGCCTCGAACGGCCGCATCCCTGACCTGTTCACCGAGGCCGAGCGAGCCGCCGACGAAAAGGCGGAGGCCGAGCGAGCCGCCGAGGAGAAGGCCGCAGCCGACAAGGCGACCGAGCCCGAAAAGCCCCCCGCCGAGACCGAAGCCGAATAGCCGCACCCTCTCCCGCGCTTCGCACCCCGTGTGGGCGCCTGGAACGGGTGCGAAGCATCGGAAAGGGTGCGGAGGTTTCGTCCACGGCAGGTCCCGGTGGTGCCGCACAGCCGCACTCTTTGCCGCGCCTCGCACCCCTTGTGGGCGTCCATACGGGGTGCGGAGTGCGGGAAAGGGTGCGAGGGGGTGGGGGTGGGGACCGGTAGGGTGGGGTGGGGGCAGCTGCCGGGAACAATTGCGGTGGTTGCGACGCTTACCTCGTTACCGCGAGTTCACTCCCCTGGCCGCGAGCCGCCTACCGGCGCATTCGCCGTCCTTCAGCGGGAGTACCGTTGATAAGCCGCCAAGATCTTGCGCGCGGTCGCCGACCGGCCCCGCCGTCGAGATGTTCGGCACACGTCGCCTACCAGCCCGGGCGATCCGGCCGACGGCTCCAGCCGACCACACCGAGGGAACGTACCCATGCCACCGCTTCGTTCACGCACCACGACCGCCGGACGCAATGCCGCGGGCGCCCGCGCTCTCTGGCGGGCCACCGGACTCACCGATTCCGATTTCGGCAAACCGATTGTCGCCATTGCGAACTCCTATACGCAGTTCGTCCCGGGGCATGTGCATCTGAAGGACGTCGGCGAGATCGTGGCCCAGGCGGTGCGTGCCGCGGGTGGTGTGCCGCGCGAATTCCACACCATCGCCGTCGACGACGGTATCGCGATGGGTCACGGCGGCATGCTCTACTCGCTGCCCAGCCGGGAGATCATCGCCGATTCGGTGGAGTACATGGCCAACGCGCATACCGCCGACGCGCTGGTGTGCATCTCCAACTGCGACAAGATCACCCCGGGCATGCTGAACGCCGCGATGCGGCTCAACATCCCGGCCGTATTCGTCTCCGGTGGCCCGATGGAGGCCGGTAAGGCGGTCGTGGTCGGCGGTGTGGCGCAGGCGCCGACGGATCTGATCACCGCTATCTCGGCCAGCGCGTCGAGTCAGGTCTCCGATGAGGGCCTGTCCGAGGTCGAGCGCAGCGCGTGCCCGACCTGTGGTTCGTGTTCGGGCATGTTCACCGCGAATTCGATGAACTGCCTCACCGAGGCTCTCGGCCTGGCGCTGCCGGGCAACGGCTCCACCCTGGCCACCCACGCCGCGCGCCGGGCGCTGTTCGAGCGGGCGGGCACTGCGATCGTGGATATCGCGAATCGCTGGTACCGCGACGACGATGCCTCGGTGCTGCCGCGAAATGTCGCGAACGAGAAGGCCTTCCGCAATGCGATGGCGCTGGACGTGGCGATGGGCGGCTCCACCAACACCGTGCTGCACACCCTCGCCGCGGCGCAGGAGGGTGAGATCGACTTCTCCCTCGAGACCATCGATGAGATCTCCCGGCGCGTGCCGTGTCTGGCGAAGGTCTCGCCGAACTCCGACTATCACATGGAGGATGTGCACCGCGCCGGTGGCATCCCGGCCATCCTCGGCGAATTGCGCCGGGCGGGCCTGCTGGAGACCGATGTCAGCACGGTGCATACGCGCGATTTCGACGAATGGCTCGACACCTGGGATATCCGCTCCGGCAAGGCCTCCGACGAGGCGACCGAGCTGTTCCATGCCGCGCCGGGCGGGGTGCGCACGACCGAGCCGTTCTCGACCGAGAATCGGTGGTCGTCGCTGGACACCGACGCCGAGAAGGGCTGCATCCGCGATCTCGAGCATGCGTACACCGTCGAGGGCGGGCTGTGCGTGCTGCGCGGGAACATCGCTCCGGACGGGGCGATCCTGAAGACCGCGGGTATCGATGAGGACCTGTTCACCTTCGAGGGCCCGGCCGTGGTGGTCGAGTCGCAGGAGGAGGCGGTGTCGAAGATCCTCGGCAAGGAGATCAAGGCGGGCGATGTGATCGTGGTCCGCTACGAGGGTCCCTCCGGCGGGCCGGGTATGCAGGAGATGTTGCACCCCACCGCATTCCTGAAGGGCGCGGGCCTGGGCAAGGTGTGCGCGCTGATCACCGACGGCCGCTTCTCCGGCGGCACCTCGGGCCTGTCGATCGGCCACATCTCCCCCGAGGCGGCCAGCGGCGGCACCATCGGCCTGATCGAGAACGGTGATCGCATTCGGGTGGATGTGCCTACTCGGGCACTCGAATTGCTGGTTCCCGATGCGGTTCTCGCCGAGCGGCGGGCGAAAATGGAAGCGTCCGAACGGCCTTGGCAGCCGGCGCATCGGGATCGGCAGGTGACCACCGCACTTCGTGCGTATGCCGCCCTGGCGACATCGGCGGACAAGGGCGCGGTTCGTCGAGTGCCCTGAACGCCGTGAAACTCGAAGGCCGGAATCCGCAAGGGATTCCGGCCTTCGTCATTCCCGGACTCACCGAAGAGGGTGCGGCCGTGGGAACTTCAGCTGAAGAAACCCGTGAACGGGTTGCCGCCATGTAGGTAGATCCACGAGCCCGCGGCGGCGAGCAGCGCGAGGATCAGGACGGCGAGCGAACCCCAGGCCGGGCGGACCGCCCAGCCGCGGTTGCGGTCGAAGGACAGGCGGCCCGGGCCGGTAAGTATGAGCACCGCGGCGAGGGCCATCAGGATGGACTCCAATTCGACTGTCTTGTATTGGAATCCGGGAGCCATACCTTGTTTCCAGAGCCAAGCGTCGGTGATCGAGGCCAGGACCGCGCCGGCGGCCAGCGGGGTGGCCAGGCCGAGCAGGATCAGCACGCCGCCGCCGACCTCGGCGACGGTGAGCATGGCACTGGACAGCTCGCCGTGCTTCCATCCGCCCTGCGTGAGCATATCGCGGGTGCCGTCCAGGCCGGGACCGTGGAACCAGCCGGCCAGCTTCTGCAGACCGTGATAGAGGAATGTGAGACCGACGACCAAACGTAACACCAGCAGGCCCAGATCCGTTGTGCCCCGCTGATATTCGCCACGCCGACGCAATCGCGCGGTATCGCCCGAGGCGGTCGGGGCCGGCGGAATGGTGGCGAAGGCGTAGGTGGGCGCGGGCGCGGCGCTCGGCTCGCCCACCGCGGGCACCTCGGGCTCGAGGCCGAGGTCATCGTCGGTGCGCGGCACGGGCTTGGTCGGCTGCACGACGGGCAGCTCCCCGGTGGGATTGTCATAGGGGCTGGTGGCCGTCTGACTGGAGGACCCCGCGTTGGCGCCTTCCGGTGTTTCGTTCGGCTTGTCGGTCACGAGGTCAGAGTATGACGCTGCGGGCGCGAACGTGCCGCGTGGCGACGGCGTGTCCGATAAGGGCGGACACCGGAGCCGGAGTGTCCCCTCCACCATGACAATTCGATCCGGGCTGCCGGAAATTCCTGCCATAGATCGGACTCTCGAGCTGCGGATGCTCGATCACCCTACGATGTCGGAGTGACGATCACTCGGCATCATCTCGACCATCAGAGCCGCCGTCGCACATACACAATGGTGCGGGCCGAATCCGGCCTCGCGCCCGGTGCGGCGCTGCTCATAATTCTGCACGGCACCTTACAAAGCGGAGAATCCCTTCGCACTGGCTATATCGGTGGATCGTTCGACGCGATGGTCGCTACCGGCAGGGTTGTCGTCGTCTATCCCGACGCGGTCCGACGCGAATGGAACGGTGCCCGCAAGGCCGTGATGTTCTGGCGGGGAGCGAAAGACATCGACGATGTGGGGTTTCTCCGGGCGCTGGTCGACGAGTTGGTCGCCCGCTGCGATATCGATCCACACCGGGTATTCGTCATGGGCTTCAGCCTCGGCGGACAGATGGCGATCCGACTGATCCACGACGCTCCCGGCATCGCGGCCGGAGCCGCCATCATCAGCGCCAATCTGCCCGCGCCGGACAACCTTTCCTGCCAGGGCGCGACACCTACTCCGTTGCCACTGATGCTCGTGCACGGCACCGCGGACCCGCTCGCCCCCTATCTCGGCGGCATCATGAGCGGCCCCAAGGGGGTATTTCCCAAGGGCGAACACCTCTCGGCCGAGGAAACCGCCGCCTACTTCGCGGCGAGCAACGGGATCACCTCCGATCCCACCACGGCTTGGCTGTACGGAGCCCCGGCCGAAACCGGCAGCGTCCGCTTGACCCGCTACCAGCGGCCGGGCTGCCCCTCGGTGCACCTGTACAGCGTGGTCGGCGGCGGGCATCAGATACCCGGCACCCCCGCCGTCTGGCCCCGGCTGTTCGGCCCCTCCCCCAGCCGAATGTCCACGGCCGATACGGTGAACGACTTCTTCGGAATGCTCCCGGCGAAAAGCATGCCGGGACCAGAGTGAGAGCGACACGGGACCAGAGTGAGAGCGCCACGGGGACCAGAGTGAGAGCGCATGCCGGGACCAGAGTAAGAGCGGCATCCCGGGACCAGAGTGAGAGCGATACGGGATCAGAGTGAGAGCGACATGCCGGGACCGGAGTGGGAGCGAACCGGGACCGGGGCAGGAGAGCTGCGGACGGTAACGTCTGAAGCATGAATCTGGTTGCCGCCGGGCGCGTCGTGTCGGTCGTCGCCGTTACCGCCGGTCTGGTGACCGGTTGTGCGAGCTTCGATGATTCTGCGTCCAAACCGTTCACGCCTGCGCCGACCATTCAGCCCGAGGGCATGGGCCCGACCTCCGCGCCGAAGACTCCGCCGTCGGTCGCGCCGCGGCCGACCGGGCCGTGTATCGATCCCGATCCGCTGGTGGTCGCGACGTGTCTGGATACCACCGGCGGGTTGACGGTATTGCCGGATGGGCAGCAGGGGCTGGTGACCGAGCGGGTGAGCGGGCGGATTCTGCGGGTGGCCGTTGTCACGCCGGATCAGCCGCAGACGGCGCCCGTCGAGGTGGCGCGGGTGGATGTGGATGCCTCCGGCGACGGCGGGCTCAGCGATGTGACGCTGTCGCCGAGCTACACCGAGGACGGGCTGATCTACGCGTATGTCACCACGGCCAGCGACAATCGGGTGGTGCGGATCGGTGCGGGCGGCGCGCCGAAACCGATTCTGACCGGAATCCCCAAGGGCCCCACCGGTAATCACGGGGCCATCGACTTCGTCTCACCGACACAGATGATGGTGCTGACCGGGGACGCCGGAAATCCGGGCGCCGCCGCGGATCGCGGATCGCTGGCGGGCAAGCTGCTGCGCATCGACAATCCCGCACCCGGCAACGCCAATCCGCAGGTGGTGGCCTCCGGAGTGGGTGTCGCCGGTGGGGTGTGCCCGGATCACAAGGACAGCATCTGGTTCACCGATCGCACCGCCACCGAGGACCGGCTGCAGCGCGTCGGCCCCGACGGAACCGTGACCACCGCGTGGACCTGGCCGGATCATCCGGGTGTCGCCGGCTGCGCGGCGGCCGTCGACGGGGTGGCGATCGCCATGAACAATGCGAAGGGTCTCGCCTTCGCCGACGCCGATCCCACCACCCATGCCGTGACCACCGCGCCCGCTATGGCGGTGCAGGACAAGTACGGCGCTCTCAACGGCGCCTCGCTGGGGCCGGATGGTTTCGTCTGGGTCGGCACCACCAACAAGCAGGGCGGTAAGCCCGGCCCGTTCGACGACCGCGTGGTGCGCATCCCGCCGCCGAAGGGCGGGGCGGCCGGCGCACCGGATTAAGCCGGAAATGCATTGCGGCGCATCGGATTACACCGATGCGCCGCATACTCGGCTCGAATCAGGCGACGCCGCAGGCCGCCAGGACCAATTCCCGGACTCGGGCGGCATCGGCCTGGCCGCGGGTGGCCTTCATGACGTCGCCGACGATCTTGCCGGCGGCCTGAATCTTGCCGGAGCGGATCTTGTCGGCGATATCGGGATTGGCGGCCAGCGCCTTGTCGACCTCGGACTGCAGGGCCGAATCGTCGGAGACCATGCCCAGGCCCTTGGCCTCGACGACCCGCGCCGGATCGCCCTCGCCCGCGAGGACGAAGTCGACGACCTGGCGGGCCACCTTGCTGTTGACGGTCTTGGCGTCGACCAGCGCGACGACCTCGGCGACCTGCTTGGGCGTAATGGGGAGCTCGTCGAGGGAAACCTCACGCTCCTTGGCCTTTTCGGTGAGGTAGTTGACCCACCAGGAGCGGGCTGCGTCGACGGAGGTGCCCGCGTCGACCGTGGCGATGATCAGATCGAGGGCGCCCGCGTTGACCAGATCGCGGAAGACCTCGTCGGACAGAGCCCATTCGGCCTGGATACGCGCGCGTCGCAGCCACGGGTATTCCGGAATCGTGCCGCGCAGTTCCTCGACCCAGGCCGCGTCCGGCGCGATCGGCTCGAGGTCCGGCTCCGGGAAGTAGCGGTAATCCTCGGCGGACTCCTTGATGCGACCGGCCGAGGTGCTGCCGTCGGTCTCGTGGAAGTGCCTGGTCTCCATCACCACAATGCCGCCGGTAGTGAGCACCGCGGCCTGGCGGCGCATCTCGTAGCGCACCGCGACCTCGATGCTGCGCAGCGAGTTGACGTTCTTGGTCTCGGTGCGGGTGCCGAACTGCTTGGCGCCCTTGGGCATCAGCGAGACGTTGGCGTCGCAGCGCAGCGAGCCCTGTTCCATCTTGACATCGGAGACCTCGAGCGACTTGAGCAGATCGCGCAGCGCGGTCACATACGCGCGGGCCACCTCGGGCGCGCGCTCGCCCGCACCGGTGACCGGCTTGGTGACGATCTCGATCAACGGCACGCCCGCGCGGTTGTAATCGAGCAGCGAGTGGCTGGCGCCGTGGATGCGACCGGTCGATCCGCCCACGTGCGTGGACTTACCGGTGTCCTCTTCCATATGGGCGCGCTCGATCTCGACCCGGAAGATGCTGCCGTCGTCGAGTTGTACGTCGAGGTGGCCGTTCTGGGCGATCGGCTCGTCGTACTGGCTGATCTGGTAGTTCTTCGGCTGGTCCGGGTAGAAGTAGTTCTTGCGCGCGAACCGGCCCCACGGGGTGATCGAGCAGTTGAGCGCGAGGCCGATGCGGATGGCCGACTCCACGCCCTGCTGGTTCACCACGGGCAGTGCGCCGGGCAGGCCCAGACATACCGGGCATACCTGGGTGTTGGGCTCGGCGCCGAACGTGGTGGGGCAGCCGCAGAACATCTTGGTCCGCGTGCCGAGTTCGACGTGCACCTCCAGGCCGAGCACCGGCTCGTACCGGTCGATGACATCGGCATAGTCCATCAAGTCCACGGTGGGCGCGCTCATAGCGGTAAGTCTATGTTTCCGCTCCGACGCCTTTCGCGGACGGTCCCGGTGCTAGTCCCCGCGGGCGAAGCGGGCCGCGGCCTGGATGGCGTGCTTATCGATCTGCAGGTCGGGGTTGCGCTCCTGAGCCTCCTGGAAGGCGAGGATCACATCGAGGTAGGAGTTGCGGTAGGCGCAGGTGATCAACTCCTGGCGTAGATAGTCGTCGAGCGACAGCTCGGCGGCCCGGGCTCGCTTGCTCATGGTGTCGACGACATCCACGGGCAGATCACGGATCGCGAAGTCGGCCATGCGGCAACAGTAGTCAGCCGGGCCCGATGGGGCCAGCGACGATGCCGATCCGCACAGCATCTTCACAGCGCCCTTGCCCGGACTTCGTCCGGGCAAGGGACCAGGGGAATAGGAGTGGGCCCGGGTCAGTCGGCGGCGATGGCCTCGACGATGGGCATGCGGGCTGCCCGGAGGGCTGGGGGGATCGAGCCGAGTAGGGCTAGGAGTAGGGCGCCCAGGGCGTAGAGGAATAGGGTTGGGCCCGCGTGGTAGGTGACGTCGATGCTGGTGGCGTTGCCGATGGCTATGGTGGCGAGATAGTGGACGGCCGCACCGACTCCCAGGCCCAGGGCCGCGCCGACTACGCCGATGCCGGCCGCCTCGGCCAGGACCGTGCGGAGCAGGAAGCGGCGGCTGGTGCCCATGGCTCGGAGGACGCCCAGTTCGCGACGACGTTCCAGGACCGACAGCATCAGGGTGTTGAGTAGGGCGACCGTCGAGACCAGCACCACGATCCACAGGATCGAACCGCTCAGAGCCGACCCCTGTTTCACGCCGCCGGAGATTGCGGCCACGGCGTCGCGGCCGAGGTCGACGTGGAGATCGGGCGGGACGACCACGCGCAGGGCGGACAGCACCGCGGGACGATCGGCGCCGCGGGCGAAGTCGGCGGAGAGGATGGTCTCGCCGGGACGCTGATACCACTGGCGCATTATGTCGAGATTGAGCACCACGACTCCGGAGATCGCCGAGAAGTACGGAATGACCTGCAGCACTTCGGTTTTCTTGATGCCGGTCGGTGTGGGAAGCGTCAGCGTCGAGCCCTCGTGCACGCCCTGGGCGCGGGCGACATCGCGCGAGATCACCACGCCTTCGCCGCGCACCAACCGCTCGCGCACCCGCTGATCGAGCCGGACCGGATAGGCATCGGTGTCGTCCGGATAGCCCTGCAGCATCACCCGGCCGCCGCCCAGGGTGGCGAAGGCCATCTGCGCGCTGCCCACCCGGGCCACGCCGGGGACAGCGGCGACCTTATCGCGCAGATCCGCGGGCAGGATGGGCCCGGTCGGGAACTCCGCCCACGAGGTCGGGCTGATGTAGATGTCGGAGCGGCCCAGGCTGTCGAAGCTGGCCCCGGCGGAGTCGGCCAGATTCTTCGAGGCACTGCCCATCGCGACGACGGCGGTGATGCCGATCATCACGGTCATGGCCGTCGCCCACACCCGCCGCGGCGACCGTTCGACGGTCGTCGCGCCCAGGGCGCCCGGCGCGCCGAATACCCGCGCGACCGCCGCGACGGCCCGCACGATCGGGGTGGTGAGCGCGAAACACAGCAGCACCGCCCCGGTGATCGAAATCGTGATCGACCCAATGGAATAGCGGCCCACATCGGCGCGCGCCAGGACGACGGCCCCGATGACCAGCGCCCCGCCCAGCGCGACCGAACCCCAGCGCAGCAGCGGACTCACCGCATCCGCGCGCGATACCCCGACCGGCGCGAGCGCCTCGATCGGCGCGACCTTGTAGACCTGCCGGGCCGCGATCGCCGCCGCCGCCACGCTGGCCACGACGCAGGCCGCGACCGCGACCGGGATCGCATAGTCCGGCACGATGTATTCCGGCCGCGCGTCCACCGACTGCACGATCGCCGAGGGCAGCGCGCCGATCGCGTGGCGCCCCATGATCATTCCGAACAGCGCGCCGACGAGCCCACCGATCAGCCCCAGCAGCGAGGCCTCGACGAGCAGATCCCGCACCATGAACCGGCGCCGTCCGCCGATCGCGCGCAGCAGCGACAGCACCGGACGTCGTTGCGCCACCGCCATACTCATCGCGTTGTAGATGAGGAAGCCCGAAACGATCAGGGCCGCGGCCGAAGCCATGATGGTCGAGTACCGCACGAGCATCACCGCGCCACCGGCCTGGGCGGTGCGCAGGCTCGGATCGGCGACCACGGCCCGGCCGTCCACCGCGGCGGTGAGAGCCGAACGCAGCTGTGCCACATCGGCATTCGCCGCGGGAACGATCTCGATGGAGTCCAGTTGCCCGGTGCGCCCGGCCAATTGCTGGGCCACCGGCAGCGGGGCGATCACGATATGGCCCTGGTTCAGGCGTTTCGAGACGGCGTCGTCGAGGACGGCGGCGACGGTGACCGTATTCGCGCCGATCCGGAACTGCTCGCCCTCGCGATGTCCCATCGCCGCACCGACCAGGACGCCGTGCGGCACCGACAGCAGCCGCGCGGCCTGGTTACGCAGCGGCCCGCCCAGATCGCTGCCGAGCGCCGCGACACTGGCGTCCGCGCCGACCAGCAGCGCGCGATCATCGTCCGCGCCGATGCGGGCCCGCAGCATCGGGACGGCGGCGGCCACCCCGGGCACGGCCCGAATCGGCTGCAGCAGCTGCTGATCGAAGCCCGCATCGGTGATGCCGCTGACCTCGAGCGCGGCCTTGCCGCCGAGGCTGTGGGTCAGGCGATCCACCGAGCCGGTGATCGATTCGGAGATGCTGATGGTCGCCACCAGCAACCCGGCCGAGACGGCCATCACGATGAGCGACAACAGTGTTCGGCCGCGATGGGCCAGCAGCTCGCCGATGTTGAACAGCCGCAGGCGATCCCAGGCCGCGATCACGCGCGCACCGCCACCGCACGGTCCGCGGACGCGGCCCCATTGCGGCGCGCGCTCGCATGCTCACCGGCGGCGATCGACCCGATTCGCCCGTCCCGCAACGTGATCACCCGATCGCAGTAGTGCGCGGCGCCCATGTCGTGGGTCACCATCACGACCGAATTCCCGGCGCTCGTGATGTCGCCGAGCAGCGCCAGGATCGCCGCGCCCGTCCTGGAATCGAGATTGCCCGTGGGCTCGTCGGCCAGGATCAGCGGCGGATCCATGATCAGTGCCCGCGCCACCGCCACCCGCTGCATCTGCCCGCCGGACAGTTCGGCGGGCCGATGCTCGGCCCGCTCGCTCAGTCCGACCAGATCCAGCAGCTCCAGCGCCCGCGGCTTGGCCTTGCGTAATCCGGTGCCGTCCAGCAGTTTCGGGATGGCCACATTCTCCCAGGCAGACAGCGTCGGCAACAGATTGAAGAACTGGAAGACGAAACCCACGCGGTGCCGCCGGAATTCGGATTGGCGATCGTCGTCGAGTCCGCCGATCTCCTCACCGCGGAAGGCGATGGAGCCGGAGTCCGGGGAGTCCAGCGCGCCGAGCAGATGCAGCAGCGTGCTCTTACCGGATCCGGACGGGCCGATGATCGCGGTGAACTCCCCCGCCTCGATGCGCAGATCGATACCGTCCAGCGCGCGCACGCGCTGGCCGCCCACTCGGTACTCCTTGACGACGTCGGTCAGCTCCAACACGATGGTTTCCACCCTTCCTGGTCGTGTGATCAATGAGTCAGCACGCGGCGGTCATACCAGCGGCGCACATCCTGGGAATCGAGCACCGCGCGCAGCGCCGGCTGTTCGGCGGCCAGTTCCCGATAGGCCTCGTCCTCGGATCGACCCTCCAGCAGAGCCTGATCGAGCTTGGCGTTCAGATGGTTGTCCCATTGGTATTGCAGGGCGGCCAGAACGCCCTCGGGTCCGCCGAACAGCCGGTCGCTTTCCGGAAGATCGTGCAGCAGCGCCGGATCGGCCGGATCGGCGGCCGCCCGGGTGAGCACCTCGTGCAGGATTTCGGTACGGGCGTGCAAGTTGTGCCACGACATCGGTCCCTCCTACTCCGTCGGGTGCCCGGTTCACGTCGACGGGCACTGTGGCTCACACGCTACGGAGACGGCAGCGGGGAATCGTCGTGCTCGGGACGAGACTTGCGCTCCTACCGGGGTAGGAGCGGCGCCCCGCTCGCGGGATGATGTCCCCGCCCGAATCGGGTGGTTAGCCTTGGTCCATGGAGGTGCTCAGGGCAGTCGTGTACGTCGCCTGCGCCGGACTGCTGATCGTGGCGGCCTGGCAGGTGGCGACGGGCTGGCGGTTCGCCCGCCAGCGGGCGATCGACTTCTGGCGCGATCCGCGCGGCACCTTCCATCGGCATCTCGAGGAGTTGCCGTTCGACTATCCGCCGTCGGTGATCCTGACCGCCGATCTGGCCCTGTGGATCGCCGCCATGACCGCGGTCCTCCAGCGGCATGATTTCCTCTCGACCTCCGTGCCGCTGATCTCCCTGTTCGTGGTGACCTTCGCATTTCCACTGCTCACGATCTTCGGGGTGTCGCCGCGCCCGGTGGCGCTGTGCGTGGTCGGCTTGATCGCCCAGGGCTTGTTCCTGTTGCAGCCGGTGCCGCTGGATGTCTCGCCCTTCGTGCTCGTGGTCGTGGCGGGCGAGGTCGCGGCGATCGCGCCGAAGCGGATCAGCCTGCCATTCACCGCCGCGGCGATCGGCGAGCTGCTGGTCTTCCATTTCGCGGGCCCGTATATCGACTCGCTGCCGAACTACATCGTCGGCGTCATCCTCGGCACGCTGGTCGGGCTCATGATGCAGTACCAGCGGATGTATCTGGGCCAGGAGCGGGAGAATCAGGAGATTCTCGCCGGGCAGGCCGCTGACGACGAACGCCGCCGGATCGCCCGCGAGGTGCACGACGTGATCGCGCATTCGCTGAGCATCACCCTGCTGCATCTCACCGCGGCCCGCCACGCCCTCGAGACCGACCGCGATGTCGACGAGGCGGTCGATGCGCTGGTCGACGCCGAACGGCTCGGGCGCCAGGCCATGGCCGATATCCGGCATACCGTCGGACTGCTCGATCAACGACCGACGAGGATGACCCCGGAGCCGAGCCTCGACGATATCGAGTCGCTGGTGGCGGATTTCGTGCGCGCGGGCCTGTCGGTGGAGTACGCCTTGACCGGCGATACCGAGTGGGTCTCGGCGACAACGGGTTTGGCGCTGTTCCGGATCAGCCAGGAATCGCTGGCCAATATCGCCAAACATGCGCACGGCGCCCGGGTCGATCTGGGCATCGCGGTGACCGAGACCGAAGTCACCGTCTCCGTGCGCAATACGCTGCCGGGCGGCACACCGGCGAAGCGCGGTCGAGGTATGGGCATCAGCGGGATGCGCCAGCGGGTCGAGCTGCTGGGCGGCACGCTGAGCGCCGGTCCCGACGATGACTGCTGGCAGGTGCGGGGCCGGATACCGATCACCACCGCGAAGCCCGGCTTCGGTTGCGGGAGCACCATTCCGGAGGACTCGCTGCGCCTGGTGCGCGAGGCCGTCACATCGCTGACCCGAAAACTGCAGGAGGGTATGTGAGTTCGCCGATCACCCCGGCCATCGAGGAGGACGCCGTCACCGTCCTGGTCGTCGACGATCAAGAACTGGTGCGCGGCGGGCTGCGCCGGATCCTGCGGCGGCGCGACGGATTCCTGATCGCCGAATGCGCCGACGGCGACGAGGTGCCCGCCGCGATCGCCGCGCAGCGCCCGGATGTCGTGCTGATGGATCTGCGGATGAAGCGGGTCGGCGGCATCGACGCCACCCGGATCCTGCGCGGCCGCGAGGACGCGCCACCGGTGCTCGTGCTGACCACCTTCGACGACGATCAGCTCCTGTCGGGCGCGCTGCGGGCGGGGGCGACCGGATTCATCCTGAAGGACTCCCCCGCCGAGGATTTGATCCGTGCGGTGCGCACGGTCGCCGCCGGCGGATCGTGGCTCGACCCCTCGGTAACCGGGCGAGTGCTGTCTGCCTACCGGTCGGTTCTCCCGATCCCCACCCGGGCCCGATCGCGGCTGGACGAGCTGACCGCGCGCGAGTTCGAGGTGCTGAAGCTGATCGGTCGCGGGCGTGTCAACGGAGAAATCGCCAAGGAACTCGGAATCTCCGAGGTAACCGTAAAAAGCCACGTAGGACACATATTCGGGAAGCTCGGGTTGCGAGATCGTGCCGCAGCGATAGTGTTCGCGTTTGACCAGGGCGTGGTCGCACCCGGAGAATCGGCACCCTAGAGGGGCAGGCAACCCCGGTGCGACACCGGGCACGGGTTTCGCACCCTGCCCAGGGATGTGGAGGTTTCACCGGTGGACGCACCCAGGTCCCGGGTCGGGAGCAGATTCGGCCCCTACGAGCTGCGCTCGCTGCTCGGCAGGGGCGGCATGGGCGAGGTCTACGAGGCCTACGACAGCAGCCGCGATCGACTGGTCGCGTTGAAGTTGCTGCCCGAACAGTTGGCGCAGGATCCGAGCTATCAGGAGCGGTTCCGCCGCGAATCGCGCGCGGTGGCCGGGCTGACCGAACGGCATATCGTCACGATCCACGATTCGGGCGAGATCGACGGCATGCTCTACATCGATATGAAGCTGGTGCGCGGGCGTAATCTGCGCGCACTCCTGCGCGACGAGGGTCCGATGGCTCCCGAGCGCGCGGTATCGATACTCGCGCAGGTGGCCTCGGCCCTGGATGCCGCACATGCCGCGGGACTGGTACATCGCGATGTGAAACCGGCGAACATCCTCGTCACCGACACGGACTTCGCCTATCTCGCCGACTTCGGCCTCGCCCGCAACGAGGGCGATACCGGGATCACCATGGTGGGCACCGCCGTCGGCTCCTACACCTATATGGCCCCCGAACGGTTCGACGACGGACCCGTCACCGGCCGGGCCGATATCTACTCGCTGGCCTGTGTTCTGCACGAATGCCTCACCGGTGCGACCCCGTTCCCGTCGCAGAGCGTCAGCGTGCTGGTCCGCTCGCATCTGTCCGAGCCGCCGCCGCGCCCGAGCCTGCAGCGCGCGGATGTGCCCGAGGCGCTGGACGCCGCACTGGCCCACGCCATGGCCAAATCCCCCGGCGACCGCTTCGCCACCGCGGGCGAATTCGCGGCCGCGGCGGGCGCGGCCCTGGGGATGTCCGCGAATCCCGAACCCGCTCCCGCGGATTCATCGCCCGGGGGCGAGGACACCCGGCTGTTCCTGTTCGGCGAGCCGCTCGCGGCCGATCCCGCCGTTCCCGGCGCGGGCGCCGGGACGCGGCCGGTCCGGTCGCTGCTGGGTTCCCCACCGCCGCCGGCTCCGTTACCGGACAACGCCGCGCAGTCCGCCACGCCGTCCGGACCCGCCCCGGACCCGGCGGCCACCACCTACCTGCCGACCGGTCCCGCGCCCGCTCGCTTGCCCGCCGAGCCGACGACCTTCCAGCCGTTCGGCCCGGAGGGTCCGACCATTCCGGCGCAGATGCGTCCGCGCGGCCCGGCGGCCCCGGCCGAACCCACCCGCGTCCAGTCCGACCAGGCCCCGGCCGCCCAGGGCTATCCGCTCGACGAGGATTCGGAGCAACCGACGGCCGGGCAGCGTCCCGAACCCCCGCCGCCCGCGGCGGGTTCGCCGACCATGGTCATGCGCACCGGTGCGGGCACCGGGCAGCCCTCGACCGCGGATTCGGCAACCACCTTCCTGCGCCGCGAGGATCTGCCCGGAGCAAATCAGGCCGGGACGGATCAGGCCGGGGCGCAGCGCAATCCGGCGGAGTCGATCGCCCGCGGCTACGAGACCACCGGCACGCTGCGGATCATCCCGCCCACCGGTCCCGATGCCGAACACGACCCCACCGGCGATCTGCCGGTGATCCATCCGGCCGATCCGACCCTGGTGCGGCCCGGCGAATTCGCGTTCACCCCGCTGCCGCCGCACGCGCAGGCCCGCCCGGTCGCGCCGTGGGAGTTGCCGCCGAGCCACGACTTCCCGCCGCGCGAGAACCACGCCTACGGCCGCGAGGACGACGCCTACGGCGAGGAGTACTACGACGAGTCCGATTACGACCCGGACGGATACGCCGAATCGGATCGGCGCGAACATAAACGGTCCATCGCGGTGCCGATGGTGCTGGGCGTGGGCGGCGTGGCGCTGGCCGCGATCGCCGGTGCGGTCGGCTGGCATGTGATGAACAAACCGGACAACACCGGCACCGTGGTCGCGACGGGCCAGGCGACCTCGTCGATCGCCCAGCCGCGCACCACCGCCACCGCGGCCACCACACCGCCCGCCCCGACCACCACCGCCGGCGGGACCGTCACCCTGCCGGTCGGCGCCTCGGCCTGCCCGGCCACCTCGGCGACGGGACGATTCGCCAAGTCCGCCACGGGATCCGACGTCACCACCTGCGGATTCGCCGAGGCGGTCCGCAAGGCCTACGCCAAGGCGCTGGAACCGCAGACTGCCACCGAGGCGGCCGGTTCCAACGGCCCCGCCTCGGTGGTGGCCGTCAGCCCGGCCACCGGTCGCTCGTACACGATGAACTGCACTGCCACCGGCCAGTTGGTCACCTGTTCCGGCGGTGAGAACGCGGTAGTGTATGTCTATTGAGGTGAAGCCGGTCCGCCGCAAGGGTTTTCGACGGTCGTTGCTGCTGGTCGCGGTCCTCGCCGCCGCGGGATGTACCGCGAATGCCGGGGTGCCGACCGCGGATGAGGAGGCGATCCCCACCCCTGTCGCCACGCTCAAACCGGCCGCGGGCGCCCTGTCCAGCTCGGGCGCGCTGGCCGCCGATTTCGCGCAACTGCAGAACGAGCTGCACGGCAGCGTGGGTATGGCCATCATGCAGGTCGGCAGCGAACACGCCCTCACCCTGGGCAATTGGAATACCGGCATCGCCTGGTCCACCATCAAGGTGCCGCTCGCGCTGGCCGCGTTACGCCACGATCCGGCCGGTCTGGCCGAGACCGCATCGGCCGCGATCACCGCCTCGGACAACGATGCGGCACAGGCGTTATGGGAGGCGCTCGGCGGCGGTAATCAGGCGGCCGAGGCGGTGGAGGCCGTGCTGCGCGAAACCGGCGACACCACAACCGATGTCGCCGACCGGCACAATCCCGCCGCGCGGGAGTCGGTGGACGATCCGCTGGCCTTCGGGGCGACGGTGTGGACGCTGCTCAATCAGGTTCGATTCGCCTCGCGACTGCCCTGCCTCAAACACGCCGCCCGCGTCGTCGATCTGATGAGCGAGATAACCGCCAGCCAGAGTTGGGGTTTGGGCGCGTTCGTCGGCGCGGAGTTCAAGGGCGGCTGGGGACCCGACGACGACACCGGCGCCTATCTGGTGCGCCAATTCGGACTCGTGCCCACCTGGTCCGGACAGCTCGCGGTCGCCCTTGCCGCACAACCGGATTCGGGCAGTTTCGACGACGCCACCGCCATGCTCGACAAGCTGGCCGCGCTGCTGGCCAAACACGTTTTCGCACTCGGCGGCGGAGAGTGCAAGGGGTGACGACGATCTCGTCGCACATGTGACAACCGAGATCACCGTATTTGACCCCGGCCGCGATGTCGGCGAAGAATTCCTCGACTAGTGGGTGCCACGGTCACGTGGCCACCCGATGATGGTGGAGGTAAGCGGATGGACATACCGCGAAGACGGTCGAACAGCCGGGGGGCCGGGCACTTTCGAGTACGGGCTGCGGCGGCGCTGTGCGGAATCGTCCTGGCGGCCGGGATCACGGCCTGTTCCTCCACCTCCGACAGCGGTCCGGCCGAGACGCTGGTCCGGCCGTCGACCATCGAGGGCAGCGCGATGGTCGCGCTACCCGGATCGCTCGCAGCCGATTTCGCCGAACTGCAGCCCACCCTCGGCGGACATGTCGGCCTGGCCGTCGCCGCGGTCGGCGGCGATCGGATCACCACGCTGGGTGATTGGACCGACGGCCCGGCCTGGTCGACGATGAAGGTGCCGCTGACGCTGGCCGTGCTGCGCGGCAACGGCAACACCAGCACATATCAGATGTCCGCGGCCATCACCGAATCCGATAACACCGCCGCCGACGGACTCTGGCAGACGCTGGGCACCCCCGATGCCGCGGCCCAGGCCGTCCAGGCCGTACTGCGCGACGGCGGCGACCCCACCACCAAGGTGCCCGCCAACCGTGCCCGCGCGGATTACTCCGCCTTCGGACAGGCCGATTGGTCGCTGGCCGATCAGGTCCGCTTCGCCTCGAAACTGCCCTGCCTGGCCGACGCGAATTCGGTCACCACGCTGATGAGCAAGGTGGTCTGGGGTCAGCAGTGGGGGCTGGGCCGAGTGGACAACGCCGCATACAAGGGCGGCTGGGGTCCCGATGTCAACGGCAACTATCTGGTCCGGCAGTTCGGCCTGGTGACCACGCCCAACGGACAGGTGGCGATCGCGCTTGCGGCGCAGGCCGGTTCGGGATCCTTCGACGAGGGCACCCAGATTCTCAACAAGTTGGCGACGCTGGTGAGCAAGCATCTGGGCGACCTGCCCAGCGGCCACTGTCCCACCGGACGCTGATTTCCCGGGGGGCCGGGGCTGCGGTATCGGCGCGCGCCCGGCAAGATAGCCGGTATGCGCATCGGAGTCTTGACCGGAGGCGGGGACTGCCCAGGCTTGAACGCGGTCATCCGGGCCGTCGTTCGCACCGCGAACGGCCGCTACGGTGACGCGATCGTCGGGTTCCAGGACGGCTGGCGCGGTCTGCTCGAGGACCGCAAGATCCATATCCACAACGACGATCGCACCGACCGGCTGCTCACCAAGGGCGGCACCATGCTCGGCACCGCGCGCACCAATCCGGAGGTGCTGCGCGCCGGGCTCGGCCGCATTCGGCAGACCCTGGACGACAACGGCATCGACGCGCTCATCCCGATCGGCGGCGAGGGCACCCTGACCGCCGCCAGCTGGCTGGCCGAGGAGGGCGTGCCGGTGGTCGGCGTGCCCAAGACGATCGATAACGATATCGATTACACCGATACGACCTTCGGCCACGACACCGCGGTCGATATCGCCACCGACGCCATCGACCGGCTGCACACCACCGCCGAATCGCATCAGCGGGTGATGCTCGTGGAGGTCATGGGCCGCCACGCGGGCTGGATCGCGATCAACTGCGGTATCGCCTCAGGCGCGCATCTCACGTTGGTTCCGGAGGTGCCGTTCGATGTGGACGAGGTGTGCACCATGATCAAACGCCGCTTCCAGCGCGGTGATTCGCATTTCATCTGCGTGGTGGCCGAGGGCGCCAAGCCCGCGGCGGGTTCGTTCACGCTGCGCGAGGGCGGGGTCGACGAGTACGGGCACGAGCGGTTCACCGGCGTCGCCCATCAGCTGGGTGCGGAGATCGAGCGGCGCATCGGCAAGGAGGTGCGCACCACGGTGCTCGGTCACGTCCAGCGGGGTGGTAAACCCACCGCCTACGACCGGGTGCTGGCGACGCGATTCGGTGTACATGCGGCAGAAGCGGTGCACGACGGGCAATTCGGCCAAATGGTGGCGCTGCACGGGACCGAGATCGACCTCGTGCCGCTGTCGGAGGCGACCAAGCAGCTGAAGCTGGTCCCGGCGGATCGTTACGGCGAGGCGGCCGCGTTCTTCGGGTAATTCCGTTGTGCCCGATCATTCACGATCTCGGCGCGCAACATTCTCCTGGTCTCCGCATGTCCCGCGCGAGGATCTCGATACCCTTTTCGATGTCGGTTCTCGCACGGCATGTCAGAACGCTGGGTTGTCACGATGATGTACATCTTCGACTGCACACTCGATCCCGGGCCGCTCACGCCCGAACGGGCGCATGAGGCGATGCAGATTCATATGTGCTGCACCGTCGATGATTGCCGGGTGCGAAGACGGGCCCGGCGCATCCTCGTCGAGGCCGGGCATATGGTCCTCGACGAACGCGCTACGCCGTAGCCGCGCGACTCGGTTCGCCGAGGCGACGGGTGCGGTATCGCACGAGCGCCCACAGCAGCAATGCCTCGGCGATGGCGGTGAACACCGTGAGGAACTGGCTGAAGTAGCTGGCCAGCACGTTGACCACCGTCAGCGACACCACATCCGACCAGATGCCCAGGCGCACACCGAGTTCCTCGTCGCCGCGCCACCACACGATCGCGCCGGCGGCACAACCGACCGCGACCACCACCTCCGCCCCGGCGGCGATTCCCAAGCCCGCCAGCGACTTCCAGCCGTGTCCCTGGGTGACGTCCAGCATCCGATCCAGCTCGGACCACGGCGAGCGCCAGCCGGAGAGCACCACCACGGCCAGCGCCAGCCGCACGGCCGTCCAGGCGGCGTGGCCGAGCAGCACCGCGATCAGCACCGTGCGCAACGCGGGCAGCGGCAGATATCGGTCCTCGAAGCGCCTGCCGATCCCGGCGAGCCTGCTGGCCAGGGTCGGGGTCTCGACGCACGGCACGGAGTTCAGATAGTTCGCGAGCGCATCGGCGAGTTCGCGCTGCGGCGATTCCAGCCGATCCCGATCGACCCGCTCGAGTTCGGCCAGCAGCACCCCGCGCCGATGGACGGACATGCGCGCGGCGACCATATCGCCGACCTCCTCGGTCAGCGCGCCCAGCGCCAGTTCCGGCGAATGCACCCGGCGCCGGGCCGCATAGCGGGCGACGGCCACCGTGAGCAGGAAGGCCAGGTAGATGATCGGCGCGGCGAGCGGGAAGAAGTAGTTGTTATCGGCGGTGATGAACTTGCCGACCTCGTCGATGAACAGGCCCAGCCCCACCCCGGCCAGCACCGCGGTCCAGACGATCGCCGTGCGCCCCGACGACAGCAGCTGCAGCAGGCACGCGATCACCAGCAGCAAGCCGCCGAACAGCGCATGCGCGATGTGATAGGTGTGCCCGCCGATCTTCGGATATCCCGAGGCCATCAGATACAGCCGCGTGATCACCACGGTCAGGCCGAAGCCCACCGCCATCAGGGTCACCAGCCGGCCCGCGTCCGGCCGCCACTGCATTCGCATCACCCGTGCGCCGATCATGAGTCACCACGATGGCACAATCGCGCCGCGAGGGCACGCCCGAACCCTCAACGGCCCGCGCTCACCGCCACGATGACGACGATCAGTGCGACCGCCAGCACCATCGCGGCGGCGATGATCCAGCCCATGGGCAGGGCTGATCGGCGCGATACCGGTTGCGGCGGTGCGGGATCGGCTGGATAGAACGGCGGGGGTGGCGAATAGCCCTGGGGTGCGGCAGGTCCGGCGAAGGCCGGCGGGCCCGGCGGCAGCGGCGGGGGTCCGCCCAGGGCCACCGATGCGGACATAGGCGGCGAAAACGACTGTGTCGCCGGGGGGATCGGCACGGCATGCAACGGCGGCGGTACCCGCACGGCCGCGACGGTCAGCGCGCGCTTGGCCGCGGCCGCGAAATCCGAACAGGTGGCGAACCTTTCGATCGGCCGCTTGGCCATGGCCCGCGCGATCACCGAGTCCACGGCCGGGGACAGTCCGGGCCGCCGCACGCTGGCCGAGGGCACCGGCAACTGCAGATGTCCGCGGATCACCTCACTGGGATCCTCGGAATCGAAGGCGGCCGAACCGGTCAGCATCCAGTACAGCGCGCAGGCCAGCGAATACTGATCCGAGCGGTGATCCAGCTCGGCCCCGGTCATCTGCTCGGGTGAGGCGTAGGCCAGGGTCGCGGTGAACATCCCTGCCTGGGTCAGATGCGTGGAATCCTCACGCAGCCGGGCGATTCCGAAGTCGGTGAGAAACACTCGCTCCCCCTTACCGCCGCCGGAGCGGGCCAGCAGGATGTTGGCGGGTTTCACATCCCGGTGCAGCACGCCGCTGCTGTGCGCGTAATCCAGTGCGGCGGCGACGCCCTCGATGATCTGCACCGCCCGCTCGGGCGGCATGCTGTACGGATTGACCGTCGCCGCGTCCACGCCGTCGACGTACTGCATGCTGATCCACAGCAGATCATCCTCGATGCCGCGGTCGTAGACGGCCACGATATTGGGGTGATCGAGCTGGGCGGCCAGATCGGCCTCGCGGTCGAAGCGGGCGCGAATCTCGGCGTCGGTGAACAGCTCTCGGTTCAGCAGCTTCAACGCCGTGAGCCGGGGTAGTCGCGGGTGGCGCGCCAGGTAGACCGAGCCCATGCCGCCCTGGCCGAGCAGCCGCTCGATGGTGAAGCCGGCGAACACGTCACCGCTGTTCAACACCCTGCGATCACCCTTCCGTCGACGGTAGAGACCGCGATCCTACCCGAGCGCACCGCTCATCCCGGGGTGACCAGTCCGGATTCGTAGGCGAGCACCACCGCCTGGGCGCGGTCGCGCAGATTCAGCTTCGAGAACACCTTGGACACATGGGTTTTCACCGTCTGTTCGGCGACGAAGAGCGTTTCGGCGATCTCGGTGTTGGACATACCCCTGGCGATCAGCTCGAGCACCTCGCGTTCGCGCGGGGTCAACGCACCCAGTGCCGGTGCGGGTTTGGGCTGGGCCCGACGACGCATGACATCGGCGATGAGCCGCCGGGTGACCGTCGGCGCCAGCAGCGCCTGCCCCTCGGCGACCACCCGCACCGCGCGCACCAGCTCGTCGGCCGGGGCGTCCTTGAGCAGAAATCCGCTGGCGCCCAGGCTCAATGCCTCGTACACGTAGTCATCGATATCGAAGGTGGTCAACATGAGCACCCGCACCGGCGGGTCGAAACCCGCGGCCAGGATCGCCCGGGCGGCGTCCAGGCCGTTCATCTCCGGCATGCGCACATCCATCAGCACCACATCCGGGCGCAGCCGCTTGGCCTCGGCGACGGCGATCTTGCCGTTCGGCGCGTCCCCGACGACGCTGATATCGGACTGCGCGGCGAGCAGGGCTCCGAAGCCCTGCCGAACCATCGCCTGATCGTCGGCGATCAATACGGTGATCGACACGTGCGGACCCTACGCGAACCGGGCGATCGACGCGAGGCCGACGATCAGGGAGTACACCGCGAACGGCAGCAGCGTGCGGCTCTTGAAGAACCGCTCCAGGAAGCGCACCGCCAGCCACGCCGACACACCGGCCACGATCGCGCCGACCAGCGCCTGGCCGTGGATCTGCGCACCCTGCGGGCCGAACAGCTCCGGCATCTTGAGCACACCGGCCGCGAGAATGACCGGCGTCGCGAGCAGGAAGGCGAACTTCGCGGTGTCCTCGTGGTCCAGACCGCGCAGCAGGCCGCCGACCATGGTCAGGCCCGAACGGCTGAATCCGGCCAGCAGCGCACCGGATTGGGCCAGGCCGATACCGAGGGCGTCCTTGACGCTGAGCGAGGCGAGCCGCTCCTCGGATTCCAGGCGGGTGTCCTCCTCGATCGCCGCGCCGCGCGCCCGCGCCTGCGCGCGCTCCTCGCTCTCGGCGAAGCGGCGGCCGTAGTCGGCCAGGGAGGGAGCGTTGCGGCGCTTGAGCCCCTCGCCGACGATCAGCACGATGCCGTTGAGAGCGAGGAAGACACTGGCGTAGATCGGGGTGGCGAACATCGTCCGCAGCGGATGCTCGAGCAGCAGGCCGAGCACGCCGACCGGAATCGTGGCGAGCACGATCAGCCAGGCCAGCCGCTGTGAGGACGTTTCGATCCGGCGGGTGCGCAGGGTGGTGACGAATCCGGTGATGATCTCGACCCAGTCGCGCCAGTAGTAGCCGAGCAGCGCGAGCGCGGTGGCCACATGCAGGGCGACGACGAAGGCAAGATACGGCGTGCCGTTCGCGGAATCACCGTCGGTGACCAGCTTTTCCCACGAACCGCCGATCCAGGCCGGAACCAGCACCGAATGTCCGAGACTCGAGATGGGGAACAGTTCGGTGACGCCTTGGAGCGCACCGATGACGATGGCTTGGATGTAGGTGAGCATCGTGAACGAGTCTCCCACGGGCGCGCCGGGAATGCCGCACCCGATCCGGGCTCGGGCGCTGCTCGCTTACTCCACCGCGAAGAAGCCCACCGGCCCCGGCTCCGCGACCGGATCCGCGGGATCATCGCCCGACAGTGGTAGCCGGGCCCGCACCTCGAATCCGCCGTCGGCGCGCGGGGCCGCGACGAGCGTGCCCCCGATCGCCTCGGCCCGGGCCCGCATACCCGCGATGCCCGTGCCCGGCGTCACCCCCGCCACATTCACCGAAGCATCGCCCGGACCGTTGCCCACCACCAGGTCCACGGCATCGGGCCCGACCGCGAGGCTCACCCGGACCTGCGAATGCGGTGCGTGCCGTGAGGCATTCGCCAGCGACTCCTGCACGATCCGATACAGCGCCAGGCCGGTGGTATCCGGAATCGCCTGCAGCGCACCGTCGATCGTCCACTCGACCGAGACCCCGGCCCGGCGCGCACCGTCCAGCAGGGCGAGCAGGTCGACGGCCGCGGGCTGCGGCGCGTGTTCGGGCAGCTGACCGTCGCTGCGCAGCACCCCGAGCATGGACCGGATCTCGTTGAGTGCCGCGCGCGCCGACGACCCGATCGACTCGAATTCCGCTCGCGCGGCGGGTGATACGTCGTCGACCCGGTACGGCGCGGTCTGCGCCTGCACCACCACCATCGACATGTGGTGGGCCACCACATCGTGCAGGTCGCGGGCGATGCGGGCCTTCTCCTCGAGGATCGCCCGGCGCGCGCGTTCGAGTTCGTTCTCCTCGGCCTGCTGGGTCAGGGCCTTGCGCGAGAGCAGCAGCCAGCGCACCAGCAGGCCGAATGCCACCAGACCGGTCATGGCGATGGGCCAGCCGAACGCGGCCTGGGCGAACGAGTCCTGGGCCCCGGCCATGGTGGTGGCCATCAGCAGTGCCGTGGCGACCCAGGCCACCAGCACGATCTGCATCTGCGCGCGTACCGCGACAGCGAACAGCAGCGCGAACAGCGCCAGGATATGCACCACCTGGAACGGGATGTGGTTACCCGGCTGACTGGGGATCGCCAACGCGATCAACAGCGCCGATCCGGCCGAAATCGCCCATCCCAGAGCGGGATTCACGCGGATCAGCACGAACGGCAATGCGGCCAGGCCCGCGATGAACGGCTGCGCGGCCGCGGGCACCTGATGGGTTATGTGCAGCGTCGGCCATGCCACGGAGAAGAAGATGCCGGCCACTACGACCGTGAACGTGTCGAACCACAGCCGCAGCCGATCCGGTTTCGGCGTCTTCCGGGTCACCTGCCGCGCGGTCTTCGCAATCCGAGCCATGGTGACGACATTAGAAACCCCTGCTCGCCCGCGTCGTCATACCTCCGAGTGAACTGCCATCCCTACGGTGGTATGAGAGGCGGCACGGGCTCACCCGACGCACCGGTCCGGGATTCGATCCGCAGCGTGAGGCCCTGTTCGGCGTCCGATTCCTAACGTTTCGTGACATGAGCGAAGTACCACCGCAGCCCGGAAACCACGCTCGGCCGCCGCGCCGATCGCATGCCGAGTATCCGTCGGGCACGACCGAGCGCGCCGTGCTGCGCCGCCTCGCGGCGGCCGCGGCGGTGATCGGGCTCGTCGGCGCGTCCACCATGGCATTCGTTCCGGCGGCTGCGGCGGCGAGTGTCGACACACCGGCGGTGGAGAATCCGGACGCGCAGCGGGCGGTCGTCGAACTGGCCGGGGTCCAGCCCTGGTCCGCGGTGGTCCCGGCGGATTTCGCCGCCTCGGCGGGTTACCGGCCGACGGTGAGCAGGGGCCTGCTGGTGGATCCCGCGGGTGCCTGCTCCTCACCGATCCCGCTGCCCGCCGAATTCGATACCGCTTGTCAGGCTCACGATCTGGGCTACGACCTGCTGCGCTATGCCAAGCAGCATGGCCAGCCACTGGGATCGTGGGCACGCCAGAGCATCGATGCATCCTTCGAGCAGCAGATGCATTCGGTCTGCGCGGTGCGCGCGGACGGCTTCTCCCGCATGGAGTGCGACACGATGGCGACGGTCGCCAGCACCGCGGTCGACCTCAACTCCCGCCGCCAGAACTACGCCACTCCGATGCCTGAATACCTGTTCGGCACACAGCTTTCCGGCAAGGCCCTGGGTTGGCAGCTGCTCCGCGTGTTCGCACCGGCGGTACTGGTGCTGCTCGCCCTCGCCGCCCTCGTCGTCATCCGGCGCCGGGCGCGCATCGAATCTCTGAGGAGTCCGAAGTGACCTCGACCATCGCCACCGAAACCGCGCGGCCGCAGGCGAACCCGCGCCGCCCGCGTCCGAGCCTGCCACGCACGGGCCCGCGCATCGGGACCACCCTGGCGATCACGATCGGCCTGACGGCGTCGATGGCGCCCGCCCTGCTCCCCCGGACCGCGGAGGCACAGGCGATGGTCGGCGGGGTGCTGATCGCGGTCTGCCTGGCGGTGGCCGGGTCGGCGCGAATGCTGCTGCGGCGCTGGGATTTCGATATCAATCGACCGTGGGCGGCCTATCGGCTGCCCGCCGCGTCGGTCGGGGCGGTGGTGGTATCGGGTGCCGTCGTGCACGCCTGCCACTGGCAGAACCGGTTGCGGGCGGCCATGGATTTCGCGCCGATCGGGATCGGGTATTGGATGCGGTGTGCGCTGCTGACCGTGGTGATCGCCGGGGTACCGATCGGCCTGGCACGCGGATTGCGCTGGCTGGTACGGCGTTTGGGCTTCGCGCGCAGCGCCGGGCTGGCGGTGGTGGCGGTGCTGGCGACCCAGTTCGCGCTGCTGCCCGCCGTCGTGGACTGGCGTCGCACGGCCTATGCGTCCGCCAATGCCGAAATGGATCCGACTGTGGTGCAACCGGTTTCCCATACGCGTTCGGGCGGTGCAGATTCGGCGGTCAGCTGGCCGTCGCTCGGTGCCGAGGGCCGCAAGTTCGTCTCCGGACAACCCGCTCGAGGGGTGCGGGTATATGTGGGCCTGGAGTCCGCACCGGAGCTGAATTCCCGTGTGGCCCTCGCACTGCGCGAGCTGGAACGCTCGGGCGGCCTCAACCGCTCGAACCTGGTCATGGTCGTGCCCACCGGATCCGGCTGGATCGACGCCAACGCCGCCGCCGGTCTGGACCAACGCTTCGGCGGCGACGTGGCGCTGGTAGGCCTGCAATACTCCGAGGCCCCCAGCTGGGCCACCTTCGTCTTCGGCCGCACCGCCGCCGAACAATCCGCCCGCACCCTGTTCACCGCGATCGAACAACGCCTCTCGACCATGCCCCACCCACCCCACCTCTACATCTACGGCCAAAGCCTAGGCGCCACAGCCGGAAGCGCGATCTTCACCAACGACCAGGACCAACGCCACCGCCTCTGCGCAGCCCTCTGGGCAGGCCCACCCGCCGACCGAGTCCACCACGCCGGAGCCACAATCCTCGCCAACTCCTCCGACCCGGTAGTCCAATGGTCCCCCCGCTTGCTCTGGCACGCCCCCGACCTCACCGACACCCGCCCGGATGCCCCACGCCCCCAATGGCTCCCGGTCATCAGCTTCATCCAAACCTCCACCGACCTGATGTCCGCCCTGGCCCCCAGCGCAGGCCATGGGCATCGCTATGGCATAGATCAGGGCACCGCGATGGGAACGTGCTGAACCACCCCCGGTTTCAGGTCTCGAGCCATCGCTCGACGTCATCGAGCGTGTCGGCAACATGGACCTGTTCACCGTCAATGACGTCGGCCAGCAGCCAGACATACGGCATCGGGCTTTCCCGGACCAACCGATACCCCGCCCTCTTCGCTCTCTCGGTCAGCTGACGAATACGCGGAGATTGCGCGCTGGTGGGCCCGGCCCAGTACTCGCGGCGCACCGCGTCCCACAACGGGGCCAGCTTCGGCCATCGCTCCCGCATGTCCACCAGATCCGGCGGCTCGGTCGGATCGAACACCGCCAGCGGACCCGGCTCCCCAACACGGGCGACCCACAGTATCTGGATAGCACCGTGATCCAACCGCCAGACAACTGACCACCCGTCCGCCTCGGTGCGGTATGTCTTGTCATCGTCAGGCATGCCCACTCACCTCCGGATCGATCGGACTACCTCAACCATTTCGCAGCACTGCTGGTCAGACCAGGTACGCGCGGTGCACTGAGGGCGTACTCTCGGGGCACTCGACCCGGTGAGAAGGGGCTCAGCGGATGAAGACATGTGGACGGTGGACCGGTCGTGAAGCTATTGCGCTGAAGGAAGCGCTTCGAATGCGGCAGGAGCAATTCGCCGAGGCGGTCGGCGTTTCCGTGGAAGCAGTGAAGAAATGGGAGCGCCGCGGTGCGACGATCACTCTCTCTCCGCCGTATGCGGCCCGGATGGACCGCAAGCTGCAAGAGGCCGGAGTGGATGTGGCAGAACGCTTCTGGTCGATCCTGGAAATCCAGGACACCGCGAAGGTCAGCACGAGGCCCGCCGCAATGCTCGAATCCGGTGCTCTCGGCATGGCGACTGAGGGGGCACTGGCCAGCCGACCGCTGGTCGCGGCGTTCGCGGACAGCGGGGTCGACCATGTACGGCATTTCCTCGACAAGCGAATGACCATCATCGAATCCGACAACATCTATGGATCCGCAGTGACCCTGCCGGATGTGCTCGGTTCCATCGCTCGAATGCTGGCACTGCGCAAAGCGAAGGTGGTCGAATCCCGACCCGTGCTGAGACTGCTCGCCATGTACGCCGAAACAGCGGCATGGCAATTCCAGGACCAGCGAGACTTTGCCAGTGCCCAGCACTGGGCGGAGAAGGCACTCACCTGGTCGCACCAAATCGGCGACACCTACTGCATCGGGCTCTCACTCGTTCGGATGAGCCAATTGGCATGCGATATGGGCGATTTTGAGAGCGGACGGGAGCTGGCCGAACAGGCTCGGCGCACCGCACCACCCGATTCCCTGTTCGCTGCCGCCGCTGTCACCTTCGGCGCACATGCCGCGGCTCTCGACGGCGACCGGTCCGGCAGTGCCCACGCGTACGACGCTGCCCGCACGCTGGTGGCCCGCGCCACCACCGATCCCGCGTGGGGCTTCTTCCTCGACCATTCCTACATCGACGCCCATCATGCCCACACCCTTGCCGAATTGGGTCGACATGCCACTGCCGCACAGCAATTCGCCGATGCGATCGCTCGGATGCAAGCGGGCTACCCGCGCGAGCGCGGTGTCTACCTGGCGCGGGCGGCGGTTGCGTACATGGCCGCCGGAGAGATCGAACCCGCCGCTCGACTCGGTAGACAGGCCCTCGCGATCGGCACCGTAACCGGATCGGGCCGCATCATGAACAAGGTGATCACCTTGGCAGGGATGATCGATCCGGCGAGTCGCCTGCCCGGTGTCGGCGAGTTCGTCGAGGAGTTCGAAACATGGAAGGACACACGTTGTCTCGACCCTATGTAGTCCTGTCCGTGGCGGTCAGCATCGACGGCTACATCGACGATACGATTCCCGCGCGGCTCTACCTGTCCAACGAGGCCGATTTCGATCGCGTCGACCAGGTGCGCGCCGAGTCCGACGCCATCTTGATCGGTGCGGAGACTCTGCGCCGCGACAACCCGCGCCTGATCATCAAGCGCGAGGAACGTCTGGCCGCCCGCGTCGCCGCGGGCAAACCGGCTCATCTACAAAAGGTCGTGGTCACCGCATCCGGCAATCTCGACCCGGCCGCCAGGTTCTGGCACCACGGCGTCGAGGAACGACGTCCGATCGTGTACACCACGGATCCCGGCGCGGAGAAGCTGAGGGATCGGCTCGCCGAGCTTGCCGTCGTTGTATCTCTCGGCACGACAATCGAATTCGAGGCACTACTCGACGATCTCGGTGACCGCGGTATCGAACAGCTAATGGTCGAAGGCGGCACCAGCATCCACACAGCGATGCTCGCCGCCGGTCTCGCCGACGAACTCCATCTCGCTGTCGCGCCCCTTCTGGTCGGCCAGCCCGACGCCCCTCGCTTCGTCAACCCCGCCGAGTTCCCTGGCGGATCACGGCGACGCATGCAGCTGATCGACGTGACGCAGATCGGAGACGTTGCGCTACTTCGCTACCTCCCCAGGAACACCTCGCCCGATCAGTGATTCGATAGCGGAAACCACAGCGCCCGAGGTCAATTCGTCCAAGATGGCATCCGGAGCATGCTCGGCGAGTTCGTCTCGACTGATCCGGTGCGCGACCGCGATCACGTGGAAGCCCGCATGCCGTGCGCACGCGATATCGTTCGGCGCATCACCGATGACGACTGTCCGGGCGGCATCGAGTGAATCCCCGTACCGCGCGGCGAAGCGTTCACCGACTACGGTGGGAAGCTCGAACCGGTCTCTCGCATCAGAACCGAATCCGCCGATACTCAGGTCCAGATGCGAGTCCAGACCTGCGACCCTGAGCTTGAATTCGCCAGCGACGCGCAGGTTTCCAGTCAGCACCGTCTGGATGAAGCCGCGCTCGGCCAAGGCGGCGATCGCGGCGGCCGCACCCGGATAGGCGGGCTGGTCCCGCGCCAGTTCCTGCTCCCCTTCGGCCATAACCAGCGCTAGCACCTCAGGGAAACGTACAACTCCGCGCTCCGCGTCCTCCGGACAGACACCCGAAGCGATGGCCGTATCCGCGACGATGGACTCATCGGTGTAGCCGTGCACACGGGCTGCGGGGAAGACGACATCCACCTCGCGGAGTTCATACGTTCGGGCGACAGCCCTTCTGAGCCAACGCAAGTCGGCGGGAATCAAGGTGCCGTCCACATCCCAGACGACGAGTCCTCCGTAGGCCGCACACATACCGTGCATTCTGGCAGACGCGAATACGCGGCTATAGGCTGACCGACACCGAGGCGTCAGCGTGACCGGCCGTTGATGCTGTCGGACCTGCCGCGGCTGGCGGCCACCGTCGCCGACGAAATCCGCCACACCGCCGCCTGAGCCGAGAACGCCTCGAATGGGCATTCGGCGTCAACGGTTCACCGACATCGGGGCTGCGGCCGCCTCCTTCGCCGGCCCTGCCGTAGAGACCAACCGCCGGACCGGAATGGTCACAGCGATGATCGCCGCCACGATCGCGATGCCGCTGCCGATCAGCAATCCGGTGCGGAAACCGCTCTCGGTCGGAATGGTATGTCCGCCAAGGGATGTGCTCATCTGGGCGAGCACCGCGCCGATCACCGCGGCCGAGACCGAGGTGCCGATGGAGCGCATGAGGGTGTTGAAGCTGTTGGCGGAGGCGGTTTCCGAGAGTGGGACCGCGCCCATGATGAGTGCGGGCATCGCGCCGTAGGCCAGGCCTACGCCGCTGTTGATGATGCAGACCGCGATCAGCAGGCCCCAGGTCGAGCCCATGAGCAGGGTGGACGCTCCGTAGCCGAGGGCGATGACCAGTGCGCCGACCGATAGTGTGACCTTCGGGCTCGTCGCGGCCGACAGGCGCGCGCCCATCGGTGAGACCAGCATCATCATCAGGCCGCCGGGCGCCATCCACAGCCCCATCGCCAGCATCGACTGGCCCAGGCCGTATCCCGTGGCCGTCGGCAACTGCAGCAGCTGGGGCAGGATCAGCGATGCGGAGTACATCGCGAAACCCGTTGCCAGCGAGGCGATATTGGTCAGCAGGATCTGCGGCCGCGCGGTCACTCGCAGATCGACCAGCGGATCGGGGCGGCGCAGCTCCCACCAGCACCACACCGCCAGCACCACGACCGTCGCGACGAAAAGCCCGATGATCGAACCACTTCCCCAGCCCCAGGTGGCTCCCTTGGACACGCCGAGCAGCAGGCATACCAGCGCGATCCCCAGACCCAACGCGCCCAGCGGATCGAATCTCCCCTTGGCCGCCACCGGGGTTCGCGGGACGACGAACCAGATCGCCACGGCCACCGCCACACTCAGCGCGCCGGTCCCCCAGAACAGCATCCGCCAATTCGAATGCTGCGCCACCGCCGCCGCGATCGGCAGCCCGAGCGCGCCGCCGATGCCCAGTGACGCGCTCAGCAACGCGATCGAGGATCCGAGCCGCTCGGCCGACAGCACATCGCGCAGGGCGCTGATCCCCAGCGGCACGATGCCCATACCCATCCCCTGCAGCCCGCGCCCGATGAGCATCGGCAGCAGCGAACCGGCCAGCGCACACACCACCGAACCCACGATCAGCGGCACCGCCGAGATCAGCAGCAGCCGCCGCTTGCCGTACAGATCGCCGAGCCGCCCGGCCATGGGCGTGGTGACCGCACCGGCCAGCAGCGTCACCGTGACCACCCACGACGCGTTGGCGGACGAGGTGTGCAGCAGCTGCGGCAGCTGCCCGAGCAGCGGCACCACCAATGTCTGTGTGACCGCGGCGGTGATACCGGCCAATGCCAGCACGCCGACGATCCCCGTCCCGGATGGACCCCTGTTCACACGACTCTCCTGATCCTCGAAACCATACTGTGCAGCGTACACATAATATGCATAATGCACATCCGCACGAAGACCCCGCTCGCATGTGGTTCACTCGAACCGCGTTGCCGCGCGAATCGAGGGAAGGACGGCATGGACGAGCCCACCCACCTGGTCGAATTCGAGACCATGCTGCTCGGTCGCTACACCATCAACCAGCGCTATCGCCGCGGCGGCACGCGCCTGGATCGCAGCGCCTACCTCCTGCTCAGCCGCCTGGTCATCGACGGCCCGATGTCCATCGGTGAACTCAGCGACGCCTTCGGCCTGGATGTGTCCACCCTCAACCGCCAGACCGCCGCCCTGTTGCGCGCCGACCTCGTCGAGCGCATCCCCGACCCGCACGGCGGCATGGCCCGCAAGTTCCGGATCACCTCCCACGGCGAGCAACGTCTCGACGGGGAACGTGCCGCGAATATCGAAGGCCTGCAACAAGTTATGCGGGAATGGTCGCCCGAGGATGTGGCCGCCTTCGCGAACTACCTCAAGCGCCTCAACATCGATATCGAACGTCTCGACGGTCGCCCCTGGCCCAGGCCGTAGCGAGAGTTAATCTGCCCCTTATGCTTTCGCGATTCGGCCGCCGGGCGCTGCTGCGTCCGGCCATTGCGCTCCCCCTGTTGCCCCTGATCCTCGCCGGCGCGGATCCCGCGGCACGAGAAGAGGATCTACCCGCCGCCCTGGAACGCTTCCGTGAGCAGGGGCGGCTGCCCGGTCTCGCCGCCGCGGTGTGGCGCGGCCCCGAACCCGTCGCGGCCGCCGCGGTCGGCGTGCGCAAGCACGGCGATCCGACCGCGGTGACGGTCGAGGACCGCTGGCATCTGGGCTCGGACACCAAGGCGATGACCGCCACACTGGTCGGCGCGGCCGCCGAGCGCGCCCTGCTGCGATTCGAGGATCGCCTCGGCGAGCTGTTCGCCGGGGAGCCGATCCATCCGCAGTACGCGGGGGTGACACTCGAACAGCTCCTGCATCATCGCGGCGGCACACCCGAGAATCCACCCGACGATCTCTGGGCGATCATGGCGGCGGGCGGCGACCCGGCGGCGATCCGCGCCACCGTGGCGCGCGGAATCCTCTCCCGCCCACCGGCTCAGGCGCCCGGACAGTTCGCCTACTCCAACGCCGGGTACCTGATCGTCGGCGCGATCCTCGAGCGCCGGTTCGCGATGCCGTGGGAAACCCTCATGCGCACAGCGCTTTTCACCCCGCTGCGGATGATCTCGGCCGGATTCGGCGCGCCCGGCGACCCCTCGACGGTCGATCAGCCCTGGGGACATACCGGCGGCCTCGAACCGATGCCGCCGGGCGATCCGGGCTCGGACAACCCACCCGCGCTGGGCCCGGCCGGAACCGTGCACTGCACCCTCGCCGACTGGGGCCTGTTCCTCGGCCAACACCTCGCGGGCGCGCGCGGCGAGCCGACCATGGTGTCCGCGGCTACCATGTCGCGGCTGCATCAACCGCCGCCCGGCGGCGACTACGCGGCCGGTTGGCTTGTCGCCGAGCGTGATTGGGCGGGCGGACCCGTGCTCACCCATACCGGCAGCAACGCCCTCTGGACCGCCGAGGCCTGGTTGGCGCCCGCCGACAATCTGATGTTCGCCGTGGTCGCCAACCGCGGCGACGACCAGGCGTTGAGCACTGTCGCCGACGTAAGCGGTTGGCTGGCAGAGACTTACGGGCGCCGATAGCGCGGATCGACAGGCGGCCCACGAACGAGATCCCTGCGCGACCCGCCAGGGCCGTGCAGGGATCATCGAGTACCTTTGCGCCCCTAGGCGATCGGACCGCGGGCGACCTCGTAGGCCGCACCCACCCGATACAGGCGATCGTCACCCAGGGCCGGGGCCATGATCTGCAGGCCGACCGGCAGGTTGTCGTCCTCACTCAGACCCGAGGGCACCGACATGCCGCAGTGGCCCGCCAGGTTGGTCGGGAGGGTGGACAGGTCGGACAGGTACATCGACAACGGATCGTCGACCTTCTCGCCGAGCTTCCATGCGGTGAACGGGCTGGTCGGGGAGACCAGGACGTCGACCTGTTCGTAGGCTCGGTCGAAGTCCTGCGCGATCAGCGTCCGCACCTTGAGGGCCTGGCCGTAGTAGGCGTCGTAGTATCCGGCCGACAGGGCGTAGGTGCCGATCATGATGCGGCGCTTGACCTCCGGACCGAATCCGGCCGCGCGGGTGGCGGCCATGACCTGTTCGGCGCTGTGGCTGCCGTCGTCACCGACGCGCAGGCCGTAGCGCATGGCGTCGAAGCGGGCCAGGTTGGACGACACCTCGCTCGGCAGGATCAGATAGTAGGCCGGCAGCGCGTATTCGAAGTGCGGGCACGACACCTCGATCACATCGGCGCCCAGATCCTTCAGCACCGCGACCGCGGCGTCGAAGGAGGAAATGACGCCGGGCTGATAGCTGTCGGAGTGCAACTCCTTGACCACACCGACTTTCACGCCGCGCAGATCGCCCTGCGCACCCTGGCGGGCCGCCTCGACCACCGGCGGCACCGGCACGTTGCGCGAGGTCGAATCGCGCGGATCGTATCCGGCGATGACCTCGTGCAGCAGCGCGGTGTCGAGCACCGTGCGCCCGCAGGGCCCGCCCTGATCCAGCGAGGACGCGCAGGCGACCAGGCCGAATCGCGAGACGGTGCCATAGGTCGGCTTGGTGCCGACGGTGCCGGTCATCGCGGCGGGCTGACGGATCGAACCACCGGTATCGGTGCCGATCGCCAGCGCGGCCTGACCGGAGGCCAGCGCGGCCGACGAGCCGCCGCCCGAACCGCCCGGAATCCGTTCGGTATCCCAGGGATTGCGCGTCGGACCGTAGGCGGAGTTCTCCGTCGACGAGCCCATGGCGAACTCGTCCATATTGGTCTTGCCGAGGATCGGGATGCCCGCGGCGCGCAGTTTGGTCGTCACCGTCGCGTCGTAGGGCGGAATCCAGCCCTCGAGGATCTTCGACGCGCAGGTGGTCGGCATATCGGTGGTGGTGAAAACGTCCTTGAGCGCCAACGGAACTCCCGCCAGCGGCGAGGCCACCGTGCCCGCGGCGATCTCGCGATCCACCTCGGCGGCGGTTTGTAGCGCCTGCTCGCCTGCGACGTGCAGATAGGCGTTGATCTCGCCGTCCACATCGGCGATGCGCTGCAGATACGCCTCGGTGACCTGCACCGAGGACAGCTCACGACTATGGATGCCCTCGGCCAGCTCGGCCGCGGAAAGCTTGGTCAGCTCGGTCATTCGCCCTCTCCCAGAATCTGCGGAACCATGAACCGCTGGTCCTCGACCGCCGGTGCGCCCGACAGCGCCTGTTCGGGCGTCAGACATTCGGCGATCTCATCCGGACGAGTCACGTTCGCGGTCGGATTCGGCGAGGCGGTGGCCGGAACATCGGCGGCGACCTGAGAGATGACCTGCACGTGGCTGAGGATGGAATCCAGCTGGCCGGCGTAGCGGTCGAGTTCTTCCTCGGTCAGGGCGAGCCGGGACAACCGGGCGAGGTGTGCGACCTCGTCGCGGGAGATGGCGGGCACCGCGGGGACCCCTTTCGACAGGATCGAGATGACGATTCGCCCGGGGCGCCGGGCGAGACGGAATACAGCCTATCCCGGCGAGGACATGCCGGGATCATGGGGCAAGGATGCGGGCCGGGACCGCAGTCGGTGTGCGATGGGATGCGGGCCGGGATCGAGGATGGGGTGCCGCACAGGTCGAATGACATTGATCACGTGGGGTGATGCCCGAATGATGAGGCGGGGCGGCCATAATCGTGGGGCGGTCGGGTGCGGGCAGGGTACCGGGATTGTGGTGATCGGGCGGGAAGAACGCGCGGGACCACGACTTGACAGGTCAATGTCCGCCGGCTTCCACTGGCACGAAACGGCCTGTTCGGCCGACAATGGCCAGTGGTCACCGCGAGTGGTCGAGTCGATTCGACGGACCGCGGGTGTAAGTATTGCGAGACTCGGGTATCCGTCCGAGAGTCTCGGTCGCACAGAAGAAAGGAAGGCACGTGTCATTTCTGCTTCGCGTGCAACTTCCGGATCGCCCAGGAAGTCTCGGTTCACTGGCACTCGCGCTGGGCTCCGTCGGCGCCGACATCCTCTCGTTGGATGTGGTCGAGCGCGGCGCCGGCTATGCGATCGACGATCTGGTGGTGGAGGTCCCGCAGGGCGCACTACCGGACACGCTGATCACCGCGGCCGAATCGCTGGCCGATGTCCGCGTGGATTCGCTGCGCCCCTATTCCGGCATGCTCGACACCCATCGTGAACTCGAGCTGATCGATCAGGTGGCCAGCGCCCGCGACGACCGATTACAAGTGCTCGTCGACGGCGTGCCCCGCGTGCTGCGTGTCGGCTGGAGCACCGTCATCGATATGGGCCCGCAGGGCGCCCACCGGGTGGTGGGCAGCCCCAGTGCGCCTGAGACACAGGCGGGTTCGGCCCCGTGGATGCCGCTCGAGAAGCCCGCGACCCTCGATCCGGAGGCCGACTGGGTGCCGCAGATCTGGAAGGATATGGACACCAAGCTGGCCGCCGCTCCACTCGGCAACACCGGCAAGGTGCTGCTGCTGGGCCGCCCGGGCGGGCCGGAGTTCCGGCCGTCGGAGATCGCGCGGCTGGGCTACCTCTCGGGGATAGTGGCCACGGTCCTCACCTGAGCCCGAATCGCAGCACGGGCATCAGCGGCGTATTCGGCCGCGCGGTCCAATCCCGTTCGGGCACATGGACGAAGCCGAGCCGATCGTAGATCCGCCGCGCGTCGACCATCGGCGGCATGGTGGTCAGCACGACCGCCTCGAAGCCCTCGGCGCGGGCGGTCTCGATCACGTTGCGCACCAAGGCGGTTCCCACACCCATACCCCGGGCATGCTTGCCGACCGCGAGCATCCGGAACTCGACCTCATCGGCCCGCGCGATGGCGGCATACGGCGTGCCCGGCCGCGCCAGCGTCAACGAGCCGAGTACGACCCCGCCCCGCTCCGCCACCAGCACCTCGGCCGCCCGGGCTCGGGTCTCGGTATCGAAAAGCTCTGTGGCATAAGGGCTTTCGGGATCGATATAGCCCTCACCGACATAGACCTCGACCGTGAGCGCGCCCACGGCCCCATACTCTTCCGCCCGAGCGACCCGAATCTCGAAGTCCGCCTTCATCACTCCCACACCTACCATCATCACCATCCCTCGCCGCCCGGGCGAATCGTTATCCGCCCACGCGGCGCCGCGCTCAGCCCACGGCCTCCGGCCCGCTCTCCAACAGCTTGCGGAAACCGTCCTCGTCCAGAATCGGCACGCCCAGCTCCTCGGCCTTGGCCGCCTTCGTGCCGGGGGCGTCGCCGATCACCACATAGGCCGTCTTCTTGGATACCGAGCCCGCGGCCTTACCGCCGCGGATCAGGATCGCCTCCTTGGCCCCATCGCGCGAAAAGCCTTGCAGCGAACCGGTGACCACGATCGACAGGCCCTCGAGATTACGTTCGATCGACTGGTCGCGCTCGTCCATCATGCGCACCCCGGCCGCCCGCCACTTGTCGACGATATCGCGATGCCAGTCGACGGCGAACCATTCGTTCACCGCGACCGCGATCGTCGGGCCGACACCGTCGACGGCGGCCAGCTCCTCCGCCGAGGCGTCCGCGATCCGCCGCATATCGGCGAAGGCCGCGGCCAGCGCGCGGGCGGCCGTCGGGCCGACGTGCCGGATCGACAGCGCGACCAGCACCCGCCACAGCGGCTGGCTCCTGGCCGCCGCGAGATTGTCCAGCAGTCGGCGGCCGTTGGCCGACAGGCCGCCGTCCTTGTTCGCGAACAGTGTCGTGGTGAGCAGCTTGTCCTCGGTGAGGTCGAACAGGTCACCCTCGTTGTGGATCGCGCCCGAACTCAGCAGATCCATCGCCGCCTTGTCACCGAGCGCCTCGATATCGAAGGCGCCGCGCCCGGCCACGTGGAACACTCGCTCCCGCAGCTGCGCCGGGCAGTCGCGCTGATTGGGACAGCGGATATCGGCGTCGCCCTCCTTCTCGAACGCCAATTCGGTGCCACATTCCGGACAGTGGGTGGGCATCACGAATTCCCGCTCGCTGCCGTCGCGCACGTCGACCACCGGCCCGAGCACCTCGGGGATGACATCGCCGGCCTTGCGGATGGTCACGGTATCGCCGATCAGCACACCCTTGCGCTTGACCTCGGACGCGTTGTGCAGGGTGGCCATCTCGACGGTCGAGCCCGCGACGGTGACCGGCGCCATCACCGCGAACGGTGTGACCCGCCCGGTGCGCCCGACATTCACCTGGATGTCGAGCAGTTTGGTGGTCGCTTCCTCCGGCGGGTACTTGTAGGCGATCGCCCAGCGCGGCGCTCGCGAGGTGGCACCGAGGCGGCGCTGCAGCGACATCTCGTCGACCTTGACGACCTGGCCGTCGATCTCGTGCTCGATATCGTGGCGATGTTCGCCCCAGTAGCGAATGCGCTCGATCACCGCGTCGACGCCCCGCACCCGCACGGTGTGATCGGAGACCGGCAGCCCCCAGGCCGCCAGCGCGCGATAGGCCTCGTACTGCGAATCGGGCGTGAAACCCTCCATCCGGCCGAAGCCGTGACAGATCATGCGCAGCCGCCGCCGGGCCGTGACCGCCGGATCCTTCTGACGCAGCGAACCGGCCGCGGTATTGCGCGGATTCGCGTACGGCGCCTTGCCCTCCGCGACGATCGCGGCATTGAGGTTCTCGAAGTCCTCGAGCCGGAAGTAAACCTCGCCGCGCACCTCGAGCAGTTTCGGGATCGGGAACTCGGCGCTGTCGGCGAGGCGTTCGGGCACATCGTCGATGCCGCGGGCGTTCAGCGTGACGTCCTCACCGGTGCGGCCGTCGCCGCGGGTGGCCGCGCGCACCAGCCGCCCGTCCTCGTAGACGAGGTTGAGCGCGACGCCGTCGATCTTCACCTCGCAGACGTAGTGCAGATCGGGACCTGTCTCGGCCTCCACCCGGCTCGCCCAGACCCGCATCTCGTCCTCGTTGAACACGTTGTCCAGCGACAGCATTCGCTCGAGGTGGTCGACCGAGGCGAATTCGGTCGCGAATCCGCCGCCGACCTGCTGGGTCGGCGAATCGGGGGTACGCAGATCCGGATGTGCCTCCTCCAGCGCCAGCAGCCGTTGGAACAGCGTGTCGAACTCGCCGTCGGAGATGGTCGGCGCGTCGCGCACGTAGTAGCGGAACTGATGCTCGCGCACCTCTTCCGCCAGACGCTGCCACTCCGTCCGCTCGTCGGCCGTCGCCGCGGCCAGCTCGATTCCCGGTTCGTTCACGTCAGGCACATTAGCGGAGCCCACCGACAACCCCCCGAGACCCAACTGCGCACGTCGCCCCCGTTTCGCGGCGGGAACACCGGGTCCGCGCCCACAGTTGGATCCGGCATGGAACTCGATGCCGCCCTCGCCCTCGCTCGCACCCACTCGCGCTCGGTATTGACCACGATTCGACGCAACGGCCGCCCGCAACTGTCGAATGTGACGCACTGGGTGGGCGAGGACGGCGTGATCCGCATATCCATCACCGCCGATCGGGCCAAGTACGTCAATCTGCGCCGCGAGCCCTGGGCGGCCCTGCACATCACCCGCGAGGACTTCTGGGCCTATGCGGTGATCGAGGGCGAGGTCGAACTGTCCCCCGTCGCGGCGAGCCCCGGCGATCCGACCGTCGAGGAGCTGATCGCCTACTACCGCGCGCTCAGCGGCGAGCATCCGGACTGGGACGACTATCGCCGCGCCATGGTCGACGACCATCGGGTGATGGCTCGCATCACCCCGACCCGCGCCTACGGGATGCTGAATTAACCTCTGCCGCTTGGTGTTCGATGCCGATGCGGCGCAATAGGGGGTCCGCGACGCGCAGGGGGATCTTGCCGCGGGTCGGACGATGATCTAGTTTCCATGCGCACTCGGGGGGCGCGGGAGCCGAAAACTGTTTCGTTTGACTACCTTTCGGCGCGACGGGCGCATGTCATCCGGCACCTCGAGCCGGATCGAATGCTAGCACGAGGCAATGATCGGGTCTCTGCCTCAATGCCATGAATCGGACGCGAAAGCCGTTGCAGCGGAACCGATCTGCGTTACGGACGTGGAAACGGTGATGACGGACATGTTGTTTCGCTTCCCGAGCTTCGACGATCGTGTTTCCATCTAGAAGCATGAGAGCAACACACAAACGGACGGTCAGATACGCCGCCCTAACCGTAATCACCTTGGCTGCAACGGTTTTCGCGACCACCACGAGTGCGTACGGCGATCCCCCGGCCACACCGTCGAACAGTTCCGATCTGGCTAACGCGCCCAAGCAGGTGCTGAAGGATCCACAGGGCACGGTCCGCCAGGTGGTGCCCCAGCAACCGGTACCCGTCCCCGCCGGAACGCCGCAGGCGGCGGGCTCGGCCGCGGAATCCCATGTCCAGGGCGTCGAGAAACTCTTCACCGGAAAGCCCGTCGGCAAGCTCGTCGTCGATCAGGTGCTGCCGGTCGGCAAGGGCTCGACCGTGCGGTTGCGCCAGGAGATCGACTCGGTCCCCGTCTATGCCGCGTCGGTCTCGCAATCGCTCGACAAGAACGGTGCGCTCCTGTCGGTGACCGGATCGCTGAGCCAGAAGTCACAGGGCAAGTTCTCGAATACCACACCGACAGCGGCCGTTTCGGCAGCCGCGGTGAAGGCGATCGCCGACCAGACCAAGACCGCGGCGAACAAGCTCGCCGTCGCCGGGGTCAAGGCCTACTGGTACGACGCCAAGCTGGCGTCGGCACCCAATGGCAAGAGCGTGGCGGTCCCGGCCTTCAAGGTCGACATCAAGGGTGATGGCAAGAGCGATCCCAAGGACGAAAAGCCCGGCCGCTTCGTCGTTTTCGTCGATGCGAACAACACCGCCAAGGTGCTCGACAGCTGGAGCGACACCAAACAGCTCAATCGGGTGGTCTGCGACGCGCAGGACAAGCAGGTCGACCTGAACGGCGCGACCGACCCCACCCAATGCGGTAGCTCCGACGGCTTCCAGGCCACCCGCTCCGAGGGTCAGGGCCCGGTCGGCGTCGCGGATGTCGACAACATCTTCGACTACTTCGGCAACACCGAAGGGTTCTACGGCAAGTACACCCAGCTGCCGGGAACCCTGAGCGACTACATCGGCAACGACACCGGCGACGGTCACGGCAAGGCCCTGCGTGGCACGGTCCGGATCTGCTCCACCGATGCGTGCCCGTACGCCAACGCCTTCTGGAGCGGCGATCACATGGCCTACGGTGACGGCGTCAGCACCGAGGACATCACCGGTCACGAGCTCACCCACGGCGTGACCCAGAACGTCAACGGCCTCGTGTACCGCGGCGAATCCGGTGCGATCAACGAGTCGATGTCGGATGTCTTCGGCGAGTTCGTCTTCCTCACCGACACCGCGAACCAGTGCAACACCCCGCAGAACCGGTGGCAGCTGGGCGCATGCAGTTCGCTGGGCGTCATTCGCGATATGCGCGACCCCCAGTCGCACCGCCAGCCCGACACCTATCAGGGCACCAACTGGTACACCGGCAGTGCTGACCAGGGCGGCGTCCACACCAACAGCGGCGTGGGCAACAAGGCCGATGAGCTCATGGTCGACGGCGGCAGCCTCAACGGCGTGACCGTCACCGGCATCGGCATCGCGAAGACCGCGGCGCTGTACTGGACCACCCAGACGATGCTGACGGCCAACGCCACCTACAGCTCGCTGGGCAGCGCGCTGAACTCGGCGTGTAAGACCAACGTGCAGAACAACGTCGCGGGTACCACCGCTGCCGACTGCACCCAGGTCGCCAATGCCGTCCAGGCGGTCAAGATGCCGAACCTGAGCACCGCGAGCTAGTCCTCCTCACGAACACAGCCGGACGCCTCGTCGCCCTGGGCGAGGCGTCCGGCGTCGTCGTTTTCAATAGGGGTTCGCATCCCCGGCAAGATCATTGCGACCGGCATCGCGATGATCTAGGTTCGGCCTCGACCGGCGGTGCCACGGCGCCAAAGCCGTTAGATTAGGCCACTTTTCGGTCACATAACCCCATGTCATCGTGTCCGAGATGCCCGATTCTCGTGCGAGCGTGGAGGACTGATCTTCTCTTCGCATCACTTGATCAAACCCATTGCGGCAGAATCGGTTCAGTTAACGCGCGAGTTACTGACGATGTCGCGCAGGTGATTTCGGACACTGCCCCGCCGAGCCCGTGCTTCCATCTAAAAGCATGAACCACAGAAAACGGACGGCGCGATACGCCGCCCTAACGGTAATCACCTTAGCCACAACGATTTTCGCGTCGACGACCGGGGCCTACGGCGAGCCGCCGTCGGCGCCCCAACCGCCGTCGAGCAGTACGGATCTGTCCACCGTCCCCAAGGAGGTGCTGAAGGATCCGGAGGGCACGACCCGGCAGGTGGTGCCCCAGCAACCGGTGCCGGTCCCGGCCGGAACCTCGCCGGCGGCGCCGTCGGCCGCGCAGGCCCATGCGCAGGGCGTGGAGAAGGTGTTCACCGCGGACTCGATCGGCACGCTCGTCGTCGATCAGGTGCTGCCAGTGGGTGAGGGCTCCACGGTCCGGTTGCGCCAGGAGATCGACTCGGTTCCGGTATTCGGCGCGTCGATCGCGCAGATGCTGGCCAAGGACGGTTCGCTCGTCTCGGCGACCGGATCGCTCAGCCAGAAGTCGCAGGGCAAGTTCACCACCACCCAGGCATCCGATGCCGTCTCGGCGACCGCGGTGAAGGCGATCGCCGATCAGACCAAGACCGCGGCGAACAAGCTCGCCGTGGCCGGGGTCAAGGCCTACTGGTACGACGCCAAGCTGGCGTCCGCGCCGGACGGCAAGAGCGTCGCGGTGCCCGCGTTCAAGGTGGACGTCAAGGGTGACGGTAATGGCGAAAAGCCCGGCCGCTACGCCGTTTTCGTCGATGCGCTCAATACCGGCAAGGTGCTCGACAGCTGGGATGAGGCCATGCACCTCAACCGGGTCATCTGCGATGCCAAGAACACGCGTGTCGATCTGGACAGCCCGGTCGATCCCACCGAATGCGGTACATCCCCCGGTTTCGAGGCGACCCGCGTCGAGGGTCAGGGTGCGGTCGGCGTCGCGGATGTCGACAACATCTTCGCGTACTTCGGCAACACCGAGGGCTTCTACTCGAAGTACACCCAGCTGCCGGGCAACCTGACCAACTACATCGGTGGCGACACCGGTGACGGTCACGGCAAGGCCCTGCGTGGCACGGTCCGGATCTGCGCGACCGATGCCTGCCCGTACGCCAACGCCTTCTGGAACAACGATCACATGGCCTACGGCGCGGGCGTGACCACCGAGGACATCACCGGTCACGAGCTCACCCACGGCGTCACCCAGAACGTCAACGGCCTGGTCTACCGCAGCGAATCCGGTGCGATCAACGAGTCGATGTCGGATGTCTTCGGCGAGTTCGTCTTCCTGACCGACACCACGAACACCTGCAACACCCCGGCGAACCGCTGGAAGCTCGGCGTGTGCAGCTCCCTGGGTGTCATTCGCGATATGCGCGACCCCAAGTCGCATCGTCAGCCCGACACTTATCAGGGCACCTACTGGGCCACCGGTAGCGCCGATGAGGGTGGCGTGCACACCAACAGCGGCGTCGGCAACAAGGCCGCCGAGCTGATGGTCGACGGCGGCAGCCTCAACGGCGTCACTGTGTCCGGCTTCGGTATCGAGAAGACCGCGGCGCTGTACTGGACCACCCAGACCCTGCTGACGTCCAATGCGACCTACCGCACCCTGGGCAGCGCGCTGAATTCGGCGTGCAAGGCCAATGTGAAGAACAAGGTCAAGGGCACCACGACGGCGGACTGCACCCAGGTCGCCAATGCGGTGAAGGCGGTCAAGATGCCCGTCCTCAGCGTCGAGAGCTAGTCCCTCGAAAACACGGCCGGACGCCTCGTCGCCCTGGGCGAGGCATCCGGTTTCGTTTGTGCCCGTTAGGGATTCAGTGCGTCGGCGCCGGGCTCGGCGCCGGAGTGGTCGTCGGCTGCACCGACGCGCTCGGCGGTTGTCCCGGACCACTCTCGTGATCGAAGCGATGCATCCGCTCCCGGTCCCCCGGCATCCATCGGTAGGCGCTCATATGATGCCCGCCGTGGTGATGGCCGCCGTGGTCACTGGCGCCCAATCCCGCACCGAATCCGACCAACCCGATGACGATGGCCGCGACCACCGCCGTCACGATCCGCAGCGGCCGCGATCCCCGCCACCGCGCCGCGAGTCCGCCGGATTTCGCCGCGGTGGGGGTAGGCGCTGGCGGCGTCGGTTGTGCCGCCTCCGGCTCCACATTCTCCGCCGGGCCGCTCTGCCCGGCGTTTTCGTCTTCTGTCATGGCCTGCCTCGTGTTCGATTTCCCGACTTCCAGACACGACGGTAGAAGCGAAGATTGAGCACCTGCTGCGCCGAAGTTGGGGATGCGCTGTGCGTTGCGGTCCGGCCACGCCCGCGCTCAGGACTTCCCGGGCGCCTTCGGCTCCGGCAGCGTCTCACCCGTCTCCAGCAGGGTCTTCAGATTCGCGAGGATGCCCGGCCAGCCCTCGCTGATACCCGCCAGCACCGCGCTGCCGGAGGGGAAACCGTCATGTACGACAGTCAGTTTCACGATCTCGCCCCTCGGCTCGAGTTCGAAGGTCACCTTCGAGCGCGGCTCGCGCGCCCAGGCCGCCACCTCGTCCGGATTCATCTCGAAGGTTTCGGCGAAGGACGGGTCGAAGGTGTGCCAGGTGTAGGACAGCTTGCGGTACGGGTCGGATTCGAGCACCACCTGGGCGGGGTCCTTACTGGACCAATTCTGTTGGTGCCAGACCATTTCCGAGCCCGGCCGCCAATCGGTGTCGAAGCTCGCGCCCCAGTAGCGGTCGGTGAAGGCGGGGTCGATGAGCGCCTGCCACAGCAGGCGATCGGTGGTCTTGATGTATGTGGTGTAGACGAATTCGTCGGTCATGGTCGCGGACTCCAATGCGGTTTTCAGATCGGCGAGGGCGTGGACGCGCCCGCGGTCGTAGCGGTTGATCCAGCGATCGGAGATGGCGTTGATGGGCTCGGCGTTGAGGTAGTGCAGCTTCTCCCGGCCGCGGCGGCGGATCGTCACCAGATTGGCCGCCTCGAGTATCGCCAGATGCTTGCTGACCGCCTGCCGGCTCATATCCAGGCCCTCGCACAGCTCGCGCAGGGTCTGGCCGTTATGCGCGTTCAGGCCGTCGAGCAGCAGTCGCCGGCTCGGATCGGCCAGCGCCTTGAACACCTCGTCCACGGCATCATCCTCCATATGCAACCTTTTGGATGCATACGCCGACGATAGGCACCCATTCGGTTGCATGTCAAGCCGATGTCGCGCGCCGCGCGCGCGAGCGGCAGGATGGCCGGATGCTGCGCAGTTTTCAGGTGACCAATCACAGATCGCTGGCCGAATCGCAGGAACTGCGGTTGATCGGCAATCGCGCCGGAGCGTTGCCCGCGCCGGTGACGGCCGTGCACGGGGCGACCGCCAGCGGTAAGTCCAGCCTGATCGACGCGCTGGCACAGATGCGCGACGCGGTGCTGAATTCGGTCACCGGATGGGATCCCTATGCCGGTCCGGCGCGCACGCCGCATCTCGGATTCGCCGATCGCCCTTCGGAATTCGTCGCGACGTTCGTCGCCGAGGGCATTCCCTACAGCTACGGCTTCCGGCTCGACAACGCCGATGTGACCGCCGAATGGCTGCACAGCCACCCGCACAACCGCAAGCGCATCGTCTTCGAGCGCGAGGGCGATCAGGTGCGCATCGGCCCGATGTTCGAGCCGGTGCGCTACGGCATCGGCGCGCTGGTGCCGCTGGTGCGCCCGAACGCGTTGCTGCTCAGCCTGTCCGGGCAGATGTACGCCGAGGCGCTGGTGCCGGCCTATCGCTGGTTCGCCACCCAGCTGGAAGTGCTACGCGGACACCAGGATCCGCAGCAGATCGCGCACCGGCTCGGCAGTCACGTCACCCGCTCGGCCGACAACGCCGCGCGGCTGCTGCTGTTGCTGCGCTCGGCCGAGCTGGGTATCGAGGATCTGCTGATCGCCGAGCACGATCCCATGTACGCGGACTACCTGCACGAGCTGGATGGCGAGATCGCGGCCCTGACAAAGGAATTCGACTCCGCGATTGCCTCCCCCGCACAGGCCCAGCGGCTCGAGCACGACCACGGGCTCACCCCGCTCGCCCTGGAGCGGGAGCTGGCCAATCTGCGCACCGCTCGCGACACCCTCTACACCCGCATGGTCGCCCGCCGCGGTGTCGGCCTGGGCCTGGCGCACGAGGGCATCGAGGCGACCTTCGACATCGCCGACGAATCCACCGCGACGCTGGCCCTGCTGCGCCTGCTGCCCGTGGTCCTGGACGCCCTGGACACCGGCCGCGTCCTCGCGGTCGACGATATCGACACCCACCTCACCGGCGATACCGCCGATCGTCTCATCCAACTGTTCCAAAACCCCGAAACCAATTCCCGCGGCGCCCAACTCGTCTTCACCACCCGCCAGCGCACCCTGATCGACCGCGGCAACGGACGCTCCCAGTCCCGGCGCACCACGGTCTGGCAACTCCGCCGCACTCCCTGGGGGACGAGCGAGCTGACCGCACACGGCGCATAACATGGGGGCATGCTGGAGTTCGCGTTCATCGTCATGGTCGCCGGGGCGCTCATCGCGCTGTTCGCGAGGTACCGCCGCAGCCGCGGCGGCAACACCCTCGCACAGCCCGAGACCGGAACCCTGCATGTCACCGGCGTGAGCCCGCGCCCCGCGGCCCAGGGCGAGCAGTACGTGACCATCACAGGCACCATCTCCGGCCCGACCGTCCCCGGCGAAACCGTCTACGGCCGCTTCGCCTGGGACGTCAACCAGTGGCCCTCACCCGGCGACGCCATCACGGTCGTCTATCCGATGGGCAAGCCCCAGAACTGGCAGATCGGGCATCCGGGGGCGCGGCCGTATCTGGGGTCGTGATCGTCACCGTCACGCTGCCGATCAGTCGAAGGTCAGGGCTTCGGGTTCCTCGGCGAAGGCGTGAGCTACGTCGGTGGCCAGGGCCAGGGCGCGGCGGGCCCAGCCGAGCGAAGCACCGGACAGGCCACAGGCGGGGGTGACGAGGACCTTCTCGGCCAAGGTGCGGCGGGGGAAGCCCAGTCGGTCGATGAGGCGGACGGCGGGTTCGGCGATCGTCTGCCAGGTCGGTGGGGCGGCGGGGGCGGTGGTGGGAATCAGGCCCAGCGCCAGGAGTTTTCCGGCATCGAGGAGTTCGCCGATCTCGTCGAGGTCGGCGGTGCCGATGGTGGCGAGATCGAAACCGATTGCGGCCGCGGCGGTTCCGCGGAGGAAGCCGAGGGCGGGTGCGGCGGCGCAGCTGTGCACGAGGACGGGCGCGGACTGCGCGGTGATCACCGCGTCGAGGATGTGGACGGCCTCGGGAGCGGGCAGCGCGCGGACGGTATCCAGCATGCTGGTGCCGCGCAGTGAACCGTTCAGGACATCGGTCAGAGAGGGTTCGTCCAGCTGCACAACGACATTCGCGCCCAGCCGCCTGCCGACCTCGGCGACATGCCGGGCCAGGCCCTCGGCCAGGGATTCCGAAAGGTCGCGCACCGCACCGGAATCGGTGAGAATGCGGTGGCCGCCGGTGAGCTCGACCTGGGCGGCCAGCGTCAGCGGGCCCGCGGCCTGCACCTTGACGGTGTGGTGCGATCCGCTCAGACCGGCGGTCTCCCAGGCCTCTTCGAGTGCGTCCAGGTCGGTGCGCAACAGATCGTAGGCGCGGCGCGAGGTCGACCCGGGCCGCGCGGCGAGGCGATAGCCCCGCGTGGTCGTATCGAATCGCAGATCGACGAGCAGCGCCGAGGATCGGCCGAGCATGTCCGAACCCGTTCCGCGGCCGGGCAATTCGACCAGATGCGGGAGTTCGCCGAGCTCTCCGATGACGGTCGCTGCCGCCTCCCGCGGATCGGTTCCCGGCCAGGATCCGACGCCGGTGGCGAGGCCGCCGCGATACCGCGGCGACTCGGTTTCGCTCATATCCCCGCCTTGTCGCGTGGTATCGGTGACGGTCACCGCGCGGTTCCGGGCATCAGTTCGCCCTCGAGATCATCCGCCCGCTCGCCGCTGGTTCCGCTGATCGTACCGCTGCCGATCACCTGATCCCCCAACGGATCCGGGCAGTACAGCACCACGGCCTGCCCGCGGGCCACACCGGTCAGCGGCTCGCGCAGGCGTACCACCAGGCCGTCGCCGGACGCCTCGGCGATCGCGGGCGCGGTACCGCCGTGCGCGCGCACCTGCACGATGCATTCGAGCGGACCGGACGGGGCGACGCCGGAGGTCCAGATCGCCCGATCCGCCAGCACCGTCCACACATCCAGATCCTCGGCCGGGCCGACGTGCACGGTGCCGGAGTCGGGATCGATGCCGGTCACATAGCGCGGCCGCCCGTCGGGTGCGGGACCGGGCAGGCCCAGCCCCTTGCGCTGTCCGATCGTGAACCCGTGCACGCCTTCGTGTTCGGCGAGCTTATGCCCCTCGGAGTCGACGATCGCACCCGGCCGGATGCCGATCTTCGCGCCCAGGAACGCGCGAGTATCGCCGGAGGGAATGAAGCAGATGTCATGGGAGTCCGGCTTGTTCGCCACCGCCAGCCCGCGTTCGGCGGCCTCGGCGCGAATCTGCGGCTTGGGAGTATCGCCGACCGGGAACATGGCCCGCGACAGCTGATCGGCGGTCAGCACGGCCAGCACATAGGACTGGTCCTTGTCGGCGTCGACGGCCCGGCGCAGCACCCCGTCCTCGAGGCGCGCGTAATGGCCGGTGACCACGGCATCGAAGCCGAGCGCGACCGCACGGTCGGCCAGCGCCGAGAACTTGATCTTCTCGTTGCAGCGCAGACACGGATTGGGCGTCTCACCGGCGGCATAGGATGCGACGAAGTCGTCGATCACATCCTCTTTGAATCGGTCGGCGAAATCCCAGACGTAGAACGGGATTCCGAGCACATCGGCGGCGCGGCGGGCATCGCCGGCGTCCTCCTTGGAGCAGCAGCCGCGCGAACCGGTCCGCAGCGTTCCCGGGGTCGCCGACAGCGCCAGATGCACCCCGACCACCTCGTGTCCGGCTTCGACCGCGCGCGCGGCGGCCACGGCGGAATCGACTCCGCCGCTCATCGCGGCGAGCACTCTCATCGGGTACCTCCCTTCGCACCGGCCAGTCCAGCGGCCTTGGCCCGCTCGACCACCGGCGGCAGCACAGTCAACAACGTCTCGATATCGGCCCGGGTCGAGGTGTGTCCCAGCGAGAACCGCAGTGAACCCCGTGCCTGCCTGGTATCCGATCCCATGGCCAGCAGCACATGGCTCGGGGCCGCCACACCCGCATTACAGGCCGATCCCGTGGAGCATTCGATCCCGGCGGCGTCGAGCAGCATCAGCAGCGAATCGCCCTCGCAGCCGGGGAAAGTGAAGTGCGCGTTGCCCGGCAGTCGCCGTTCCCCGGCGGGACCGTTGAGCATCGCATCGGGCACCGCGGCGTACACACCGGCGATCATCTCGTCGCGCAACCGCGTCAATTGGGCTGTGCGCGTGGGCATTTCCTCGACAGTCTGGCGCAGCGCGGCCGCGAGCCCCACCGCCGCGGGCACATCCGAGGTACCCGAGCGCAGATCGCGCTCATGCCCGCCGCCGTGCAACAGCGGCACGCACGGCACCTGTCGGCCCAGCAGCAGCACGCCCACGCCGTGCGGTCCGCCGACCTTATGTCCGGCGAAACTGGCCGCGCCCAAACCGCTCCGGGCGAAGTCGATGGGCAGCTGAGCACCGGCCTGCACCGCGTCGCTGTGCATCGGAACATCGAATTCCTGTGCGACGGCGGCCAATTCGCCGATCGGCTCGATGGTTCCGACCTCGTTGTTGGCCCACATGACGGTGACCAACGCCGTCTCCTCGGCATGCTCGGCCAGCGCCGCCCGCAGCGAGCGCGGCGACACCACGCCGTCGCCGTCCACCTCGAGCAGCGTCACCCGGGCGCCCTCGTGCTGTTCCAGCCACTCCACGGCATCGAGCACCGCATGATGCTCGATCGCACCGACCAGAATCCGAGTACGCCGCGGATCGGCATCCCGGCGCGCCCGATAGATCCCCTTGACAGCGAGATTGTCGCTTTCGGTGCCACCGGAGGTGAAGATCACCTCCGAGGGCCGAGCCCCCAGACTCCGCGCGATCGACTCCCGCGCCTCCTCCAACAACCGCCGCGCCGCCCGCCCCGACCCATGCAGCGACGAGGCATTACCGGCCGTCCCCAGGACAGCAGCCATCGCCTCGACAGCGGACGGGAACATGGGTGTCGTGGCCGCGTGATCGAGGTAGACAGTCTGGGGCACCGCACCGACCGGACCCGGGAAAGCCGACTTCATGACCAACAAAGCCTATCCCATCGTTGACCTGCGAATCCTTGGGGTCTCCCCCGGGGTTCTACGATTTTCTACGAATTACCCAGGAGTCGTAACCCGCCGACCACCGGCGGATATTCCCGGAGATCGTGGCGCAGCGCGTCTCGGAGGGTGAACGCTCGGGCTCGTCGGCTGTCGGCGGGGTGGGCGGCGATCGTCTCAGCTGTTCAATACGCGAGCGAGACGCTGTAATCCATCTGCGGTGGGGGCGGTAGGCGCCGAACATGGTGGGAGGCACCATTGGTTACCGCGCCGTAGGTCAGTTGATTCCTCGATAGGTCGCCATCTGGGATTGCAGTCGCTGGATCTGGCCAGGGGTGAATTCGTGGCGGCAGGTGTCGTCGGTCGCGTCCATGTAGTTGTGGATCGGGTCCTTCCCCGGGCGGTCCGGGCAGCTGTTCCGGCCTTCCGGGCAGCTGGAAGCGGGGGTGGCTTCCGCCGGGGTGTCGTCGACGTAGTCACCCGGCGGCTCGCATCCGCCCTGGAAGGTGTTGTAGAGCCCCACCCAGTGGCCGACTTCGTGGACTGCGTTGATGCCCTGGTTGTGTGGGGCTAGGGAGCCACCCGGCAGTGTGTCCACGGCGATGACCACACCGTCGTCGCCGGGGTTTTGCTGAAAGGCAGACGGGAATGTCGACCAGCCGAGCGTCTGTATGCCCTCGACTGTCTTGCCCCCCTTGACCGTGTAGAGATTGAGGTCCGCCGCGCCGCCCTTACGCAGCGTTGCCTTCATGTTTCGCTGTTGCGGGGTGCCGGGGTCGGCATTGGTGAACCAGTCCGCGCTGATCGAACGATCGATACCCGCCAGCCTGAACTGCAGGCCGGTGCCGGTGAAGGCGGTATTCAGCACCTTCATCTGGTGTTCGGAGATCTGCGTGTCTGGGACGTTGCCGCCGGCGGGGGTGTTGTCGCGTGCGATCACGTGTACGTACACATTGATCGTCGCCTGGGGTGCTCGGGAGGCTGGATGCCAAATAGAGGAGCGTTGGTGAAAGTCCTGTTCGGCGAGGGCCGCCGCAGCAGGGCTGAGTGTGGTGGCCGCATCCGCGGCGCCCCTGGACTCGGATACGGGGCGAATCACGCAGTCGCCATGCGCGACGGTCGCCCCAGCGATCGCGTCGGGCGGGATGGCCAGGTGTGCCGCGGGAGCGCCCGCTACCGCGACAGCGCCGGGCAGGCAGCCGACGATGACCAGTCGACCAACGTAGCTGAGCACTCTCACCCGAAGCCCTCCTTCTCGAGACCGACTGAAACCAACATCTGATTCGTACCGGACGGGTGCACGGATGGGCCTCGGGACACACGACACGAGATGGCGCACATCACATAATCGGCATTTCCGTGCGTTCGCTGGCCGGTTCGACCGGCGCGGGTCGTGGCATGTGCGGACGGCCGGCTTGTTACACGTCGACAAGGTGGTCGCTATCGTGAACGACGAGGTCACCATTCAGGCGTAACTAGACCGGCGTGGCCTGGTCGACTCGTGGACCGGAAAGAGCGGCGTCGGATCGTGGCAGAGGACCTGACCGTGACTCGGGTGCTGGTGATCCCCGCGTCGGAGTTACGTGAGCGGTTCTCGCGGTCGTCCGGTCCGGGCGGGCAGCACGTCAACACCACCGACAGCCGGGTAGAGCTGTCGTTCGACCTCGCCAATTCGCCCTCGGTGCCGGAGTGGCTGCGTACCCGGATGCTCGACCGCCTGGCCACTCGCCTGGTCGGCGGGGTGCTCACGATCGCCGCATCGGAGCAACGCGCACAGCTGCAGAACCGCGCGGCCGCGCGTGAACGTCTGGCTTCGTTATTGCGTGAGGCCGCTGCCGCGCCGCCACCGGTTCGCCGCGCCACCAAGCCCTCGCGCGGAGCGAAGGAACGTCGCATCGCCGCGAAGAAGCGGCGCGGCGTCACCAAACGTAACCGCCGCGCTTCCCCTGACGACTAGCCGACGGGCAGCGCCACAGGTCTTGGGGTATCGGCGGCACAATCGTTGTCGACCGGGCCTGTGCGTCCTCTCGTCGCCAGGCTCACCGACACACGCTGTTCGGCCAGTCCAGGGCCGCCGGATGCGCTGCCTGCCAACCGATCCCGAGCGACTTCACCCGGTTCGGCTGAGCGCACTGTATGCGACTACTCAGCATTGGCGGCAGGGCTCGTTCCCGGCTACCTAGCGTGCGTTCGGCCGGCACCAGATGGATGCTGCCGGTTGATCTTCCGAAGTGCCGCGCTGGCGTTCCGAACAGCGCGGCATGCGGCAGTGGCGGACGTTCGAGCGTGGGTGTATCAATGCGCCGGGGCGAGCGAATATGGCTAGGCTCGCCCCGTGCCCGAACGTTCCATCTACGAGGATCATGCTTCTGCGTACGCGACGTTCTCCGAGCACAGTCCGCCGAACTCCGACGATGACAGGACCTCACTTCTGCCTGTCAGCAGTCGAGAGTGTTCGCGAGTTCTATTGCCCGGTGGTGCGGGTGGTTTGTGCGTGCCGGATGATCGTCGGAATCATGGAGGTGGGCCGTGTCGGCCGATCAACTGGAGGTTGCATCGCTCGGTCGTGGCAGTGCCGGGGACGCGGTCCTGCGTGAGGCGCTCGAACGCGCGGGCATGATGTTCTACGGATCGGTGCACCCGTGCCGGTTCGATCCGTTGCTGGTGCCGGGATCGACGGCGCGCACGGTGCGGGCGGCCGCCGAGGGACTGCATGCGGTGGTGGAGAAGGCGGTCCGCCACTGGTTTTCGGGTGGGCCCGGGTTCGTGCCCGGCGCCGCGGACAGTTATCTGAGGCTTCCGATGTTCGAGCCGATCAACCGGGTGTGCCGGTTCGACGGGGTGCTCGACCCACGCGGTGAGTACAAGATCGTGGAGATCAACGCCTGCCGTCTCGGCGGTGTGGTCTACACAGCGCGTCTCATGCGCATCTGGCGCGAGGTCGCCGACCCGCAGCCGAGGGCGGAGATGCCCCAACCACTGCTGGACCGCCCCGATCTCTACATCGACCAACTACTCACCACCTACGCTCAGCAGCGTCAGGCTCTACCGGATCGGGTCTTCGTGGTCAGCCTGGATGGGCAATATCAGGTCGAGGTCCCGGCCATGCTGAATATGTTGCGCGAGAAGGGAGTTGCCGCCGACCAGGTGGACGTGACCGAGTTGCGCGTCCGGTCCGGCACCGTCGGTGACCGCCGCGGCCGCACAGCGGATCTGTTGTGCAACAACATGGACCCCGCGGCCCTGCTCGCCCAACCCGCGGCAGACGAGTACCCGCACGCCGAGACCCGTACTGCCGCATGCTTCGTCAACCCATTGGCGTCGTTGTACCTGCACAGTGACAAGGCGATGCTCGCGGTGTTGAGCGATCCACGATCGGCGCACTTATGGACCGACACCGAGCGTTCCCTGATCGACCGCCACGTGCCCTGGACACGCCTGCTGACCGACGACGACACCACAGACCCGGACGGCAGACACGCATCGCTGCCGCAGTTCGTCGCCGACCACCGACAACAGCTCGTCATCAAACCGGCCGACAGATCGGGCGGCACCGGCGTCCTGATCGGTCCGGCGACCACTCCTGCTCGCTGGCACGACGCGATCGCCGCAGCCGTCGCCGGGCAACGCCACGTCGTGCAACAGTACATACACCCCCCCGGCACTGCCCGGTGCACCCGAATTACATTACGGGCTGGACGTTTTCGTCTTCGGCGGACGATTCGCCGGCTTCTGGTCTCGCGCATCGACCGGCTCCGTGATCAATCTGCGCCGCGGCGCGATGAATGTCCCCGTCATTGCCCTCGAGTGAACCCGCCATGAATGACGACCTCCGAGGTCGGCTCCACGACATGAACGATATTCGGAATCGGCAGGTGCGGATGTACGCGAGATCGACTGGTAGGCCAACGGCAACAGCCCATCTGAACGCTCGGAACGCGGCTACTTATGGTGCGTCAGGAAGGGCCGAGATCTCGGCCCGTTGATCTTCCGGGGAGCCGCGTGGCCGCTTCGGACCGCGCCGTATGCGGCATAGGATGTCATACGCGGGCTCCGCCAACCGTGACGGCTCGGCGTGCTTGCCGCAGAGATGGTTGACCACGCGGTGGTTGTCGGCTGAGGACACCGAGTGGCCCGGCGTAGCCCGAATCCGTCATGGGAGGGGGCCGCGACGGGGTAGACCCGGTCGTCCAGTGGCATCTGTTGCGTCGACTCCACTCGTTCATGATGCCGGGTGCGAACGAGTGCTGATGAACGTCCGCTGTTCACATGCGTGCGAGCCCATCAGCCCAAGCGCGCATACCTGGCGGGCCGTCGCCAGCGGCGTATGCGGCGAACTGCTCCCGTGCTTCGCCTGATCGGATGCCGCCCCTGATCTCGCGTGGTTTGGCGAAGAATGGCAGCTCTTGCGGAGGAGACCACGACTCCACCAACGCGGCGGCGCCGTCGTTCGGCGACGGGAGCGCGAACCACACCCTGCGGATGCCCAACGTGATAGCCGCACCCATACACATCAAGCAGGGCTCGAGATTCACCGCGAGCGTGAGAGTTCCGACCGGGCGAGTGAACCCCAACGCCTCGTCGGCCTGCTGCATTGCGAGAAGATCGGCATGCACAATCCGCCGACCTAACGCCTGCTCCTGGGTGTGAGCGCGTCCGAGGACCCGCTCGTCATCGAACACGACCGCACCGATCGGCATCTCACCGGCAGACAATCCCTCGCCAGCGACCGACAATGCCAGTCCCACAGCGTCATACGGCTCCATCACGACTCCAGTGCTGCCAGCGGGGAAGCCTGCCAACAGGCGCCGCGGTCGAGAGCGACAGCCACACGTTCGGCCTCGACCCACACGGCGTCGGCTTCCGCCTGGGTCAGTCGACGTTCTTCGACCTGCTCGGTCACGTCGTCACGATCTTTCCACCACCAAGTGTCGTCGTCGACGACGATATCGAGTCCGTGACCGACGGTGTAGAAGCATGTTTCGCCACGACGGCACGGGGCCTGGAAGTTGATGTACCAGCGGTCCAGCCTGCCGTCACGGAAGAAGGCCCAGACTGCGTAGGCGTCGTTCGGCCGGTGCAACTGCAGCACACTGCTTCCGACCCATCGATCCTGATGCGACCACGGGTGCGTACCGAATGGATGTGGCGGAAACGCAAGTGCAGTACCGTCTTCGATCCAGACGGCGAGCACATCGTCGTCGGCGATGACTTGGACAGGCATTGTCATCCACCCATGACCATGCAGTGCTTCTCGCCGCTGCACGGCGGACCCCACCACGAACCTCTCCACAGCGGTCACGGTAGTTGCGCCGCGCGACACTGACAGCCCTGGCCTCGCGGACATCAGGCCTCACAGAGGTTCTCGCATGATAGAACCCGATGAACATCGGCGACCGGGTGACGGCGCCGATCAACGATTGTGGCCCTGGCCAACCGGTGACCGCAAGATTCAGTCCGGAGGTTGTCGTATTCGATCATGATATCTGATGGACACTGGTTCGCCCGCTCGCGTTACACGGTTCAGCGAGAGTGACACAGTTTGTGTAGCTGACTTTTCAACGATCCTTCCACCTGGTATCAATTCCGGTGTTCCGGAGTATTCAGGCAAAACCGTCATCGAAACGGGTTGGCCTGACTGCTTTTTGATCATGGAGAGGGATTCGCAGCTTTCATGCAACAACATTCGAAACGGCATGCCGGTTGGCATGGCCGGGCGGCGAAGGCCGTCACCATCGCGGCGATGCTCGCGGTCGTAGCCGGGGGGAGTATCGCGCACGCCGACCCTGCCGTGCCGCCGGTCCCACCGACACCGTCGGCAACCACTGCACCGCCCTCCTCCTCGGCCAAGCCATCGGCCCTTGCCAAGACCGCGGCTCCGACTCCGGCCGCGCCGTCGACGTCGCCGAACTCCCCCTCACCGGTGTCGCCCAGCGCCAAGCCCCCGGCGTCGACCCCGGCCAGGCCGTCGGTGCCGTCGACCAGCATGTCCGACACGCCGAAGCCTCCTGTGCCGGAGCCGAATTCGACGCCGCCCGCCGCGAAGACCGATCCGGGCAAGTGGGCGCCGACGCAGAAGCCGAACGCGACGGTCGTGCCGGGCAAGATGCGCTCGGACCGGGAGCAGATCCCCGACGGGTTCAGCAAGGCCGCCGCCGACAAGGCTGAGACGATGGAGGCCGCCGTCGCCGCGCGCACCACGCGGTCGACGCGGGTGAAGGACGGCTGCCAGGTGTACTGGCCGGCGCCGTACGAGGTGTGTGGCGCGATCCGCGACAAGTACAACGAACTCGGTGGCCCCAACGGTTTCCTGCTGTTCCCCAAGACCGAAGAGCTGACCAATCCGGACGGCACCGGCAAACGCACCGAGTTCCAGAACGGTCCGATCTACTGGTCACCGCAGGGTGGTGCACACCCGGTGGTGAACCATTTCCTCGCCGCATGGGCCCGCCACGGCTACGAGGCCGGATACATCGGCTATCCGACCACCGACGAGATCGTGAACCCCGACGGTGTCGGCCGCCGCCAGCATTTCACCGGCGCGGTGATCTATTGGAAGCTCAACGAGGCGTATTCGATCGGTGGCGCGATCTTCGACAAGTGGGGCCAAACCGGTTGGGAGCAGGGCTGGCTCGGTTATCCGACCAGTGACGAGACCGGCACCCCGGACGGGGCGGGGCGGTTCAACCGGTTCGAGAAGAACGGGATGATCTACTGGCATTCACAGTTCGGGGCGCACCCGGTCGCGGGCGGCATTCTGGATCAGTGGTCCACAGCTGGGTACGAGGCCGGGAGATACGGTTACCCGGTCGGCGACGAGCGTGGCGCGGGCAGTCGTCGTGAGCAAGATTTCCAGAACGGGAAGATCACCTGGCCCACCGACGCCAAGGACGAGGAGATCACCGAGGAAGTCCAGATCCGGGAGTTGCTCTCGGATGCGGTCACGCCCAAGAACCTGGTCCACATCTACGACGGGGACGGTGCGGATCCTCGGCAGGCTCCGTCGGCCGGGCAGCCGGGCGAGTGTGTGCAGGGCTTGAAGAACATCTCCCGTCAGGTCAGCTGCAGTGACCAGGAGGGCACGATCACCCGGTACCGGATCCGCAACGGCGCCAAGACCGAAATCGGGAAGGCATGGTTCGTCGCCAAGTCCTGGATCAAGTTCAGTCTGTCCACCCGGTGGGCTACCTCACCGACGTGGGAGCTGGGTGTGCGGATCGAAACAACCAAGACCGAAGGTGAGCTGGAGAAAAGACCGTTCGACTACGTCCTGTCCACGTTCTGCGAATCGGGCACGATGTGCAAGACCACCAGCGCCAAGGATGACACGCGTCGTGAATTGCGGGCGGGAACGGTGGTCGAGTACACCTGGCAGCAGGAATCCACCGGCCCTGCCACCAAGGCGGTCGGGCGTATCGATGCGATGAGAGGCGAGATCGGTGCCAAGATGCTGCATGGGCCTCTGCCGAATCCTGTGAGTGTTGAGCTGAACAATCTCGACGCCCGCTGTGACAGCGTCGAATTCAAGGTCGGCTGCGTCAATGACAAGGCGCTGGCCGGGGTCGGGTACAACGCGCAGAAGAATCCCAAGGTCACCGAGGTCGCCCAGCATGTCTTCGATGCGCAACACAGCTTGCCGTCGCACTGGGGCGTGTACGAGGTGCCCGTCGAACGCACTCTGGACGAGGGGCTGAGAGACGCCAACCGGGCAGTGGCCTGCCCTGATGGATGGGCGACACTGCCCGACACGTGTGATGAGTATCCGATGGCCACCACATACCAAGGCGCGTCGAAGGTCGCAGCCGGGGACTGGTCACGACGGAAGGTGTCGAAGGGGGCCAATGATTCCCAAGGCGGCATCACCGGCAACGCCTACCTGAACGCGCGGCTCATGGAGAAGGAACGCTTCGTCGTTCTGGCGGTCCTGCCGGACGGGCGGACCTCGTGGTGATCGGTTAAGGCCACCGCTGCGGTGACGGATACGCAATGGCGGTGGCTGTTTCGGCTGGCCACATTCGTATCCGCCACGCATCACCGGGGTCGGTGGAGTGGGGTTGAGTCACGAAGCCCCGCCCGCTGATCTCGATGTGATAGGCGCCGGGCGCGATCGAGAGCGGGTCGTGAGAGGGGCTCGTCGCCGAGGAGATCCACAGCTCGCCCTTGTCGTCGATGGTAGTGGTCTCATCGAGCACCACCTGCCATTCGTCACGATCCGGACGCTGCGGGCGGTCGAACAATTCGACGTCGATCCGCATAGCCGAGTTGTATTGATGAGGGCTCAGCACAACGAGATTGCCGCCAGCCGTGATCGCGTATAACCCGTCATCGATCGCGCGGTCCACCACCTCGGGCAGATCCTCGCCGCGCTCTTCGCAACCGACCAGGTAGAACTGCCCGTAGTCCATCGAGATCGTGCGAGCTTCACGCTGTGTCGGCTCGTCCGAATGCATCCAGCTAGACCTCTCCGTCGAAAACACAAGCCACGGCTTTACGCCGAGGGTCGGCGAGGCCAGGCTATCGGGCCCGCAGCGTTCCCGCTGACCGCTGGCACCGCCAGCTCCGCCAAGCCGGATCCGACCCACGGTGGCTGTGCGGTTCGCCGGAGTGTCGGCGCGGCACACCCTGGCGCCGGTTCAGCGCGGCGGCAGGAGAGTGGCGCCGGTGAGAAGGACCACGCGGGCGCGCCTGGATTGCAGAGCTTCCCACCCTTTTAGACGAGTTACTGCAACGCTGGTCCTGCACGCCGGTGGGTCCGGTGATGCACGGCCAGGTCGGAATCGTGGTGCCGGTGCACAACAGCGAACTGCCGCCCGCGGTCATCAAGGTGTCTTTCCCGCACCCCGGCAATCTCCACGAGCCGGATGCGTACGTGGCCTGGAAGGGCCGGGGTGCGACGCATCTGTTCGCCCGCGCCGACGAGCATTTCGCGATGCTGCTGGAACGGGCGTCTCAGCGCACACTCGCCACAGTGACCGATCCGGAAGAAGCCCTTGTGATCCAAGGGCGACTATCACATCGGCTGTCCGTCGCTGCGCCCTCCGGACTCCCCAAGTTGTCCGAGCGGACCGAAAGGTGGGAACGCAAGATCTGCTCCACCGCAGCTACGTTCGGCCATCCACTACCCAGTAAAGTCATGGATGCCGCCCTGGCCACTCTGCGTGAGCTCGGGCCTGAGCAACCCGACACCCTTGTGCACGGCGACCTGCACGATGCCAACATCCTGGCCTCGGATCGAGAATCCTGGCTCGCGGTCGACCCGAAAACCTACGTCGGCGATCCAGCGCACGAGGCACTCAACGTCATCCGCAGCCCCCGCTTCGAGAGCCTGTTCCGATCCTCGGACATGCAACCGGGTATTCTTCGCCTCCTCGATATCTATTGTGGTGCAGCGCAACTCGACGTCGACCGGACCCGTCGATGGACACAGTTCGGAGCAGTCCGGGAGGCGATCTGGGGGCGGCGCCACGGCGACCCCGACTGGCTGATCCAAGCCACCGATCAACTTGCCGAAGCACTCACTCGAGCCCAGTCCTATGAGCCGTCGAACAGCCGCGATTCGGCTAATACGGTGCGTTGAGTCCGCTGATCTCGGCCCGTTGATCTTTCGAGCGTGCCGCACGGTCACTTCGAAACTGCGCGGCGGCGCCGAGGTGCCGAACATGATGTTCGTTCGGGTGCCGGACCCGAAGAGCGGCAAGAACCGGCTGCATTTCGATATCTGCCCGATCGACAGCGACCAGGAAACCGAGCTGAACCGGCTGCAAGCGCTCGGAGCGGCGAGAGTCGACGTCGGTCAGGGCGACGGCCGGGCCTGGGTGGTGCTGGCCGATCCCGAGGGTAACGAATTCTGCCTGTCCCGCAGTCTCGCGCCGGGGCAATTCGGCCTCTACAGAGGTTGAAAGGTCAGGGTGAACCGCTCCGACTTTCGTGCCGGCAAGAAATCCGGGACGGTTCAAGGTCCTACCTGTGCTGACCTCGAACTCTGCTCGAATCTCGTCGCAATCCGGACGGAATCCCGACGATCTCTCCCCTGCGGAACTCGACGGCGACACCGGTTGCCAGCACTGCGTCCCGGTCACGTTTGGTCGCCAGCTCACACCACGTGGCCGGGTCGCGGGTATGCATGCGCAGGCAGAACGCGCATCCGTTGAGCTGGGAGGTGCGAATCTTCACCAACTCGACCAGTAGCGGGTCGAGCCCTGCCGCCGCCGCGCCCTGCTGAGCGGTCTTCGACAACGCCAGCAGCGCTTGATAGCTGGCGGGATCCTGCGTACCGATGTTCACTCGCGACTGCACGGGTTCTCCTCTTCGTCCGGTACCGCCAACGTATCTCGGACTAAATGGATCTGCAATATCCGAGATACGATGCGGTCATGAAGTTGCCCGTGAGCACCGAATGGCTACTGCACTGCGCGAGCGCGCTGGCACAGTTGGAACCGGGTGCCACCGCGTCGTCGGCGCAGCTGGCACTGTATTTCGACCTCCCGGCGGCGTATCTCGCCAAGCAACTGCCGGCGCTGGTCAGGGCCGGTGTGCTGGCCGCGACGACGGGCCCACGAGGTGGATTTCGGCTGGCCCGGCCCGCCACCGAGATCACGCTGCTGCAGATCGTCGAAGCGGTCGACGGTGCGTCGTCTCCTTACGAGTGCCGTGAGATCCGTCAGCAGGGCCGCGGTGCCGTGCCCGCCGAGATGTGCCGGACCCCGTGCATTCTCGCAGTGAAGATGGCCGAAGCACATGAAGCTTGGCGGCGCAGCCTGGCCGCGACCACCCTCGCCGACATCATCGCTACCCTGCCCGATTCGATCCCGGCTCGCACCCGGCAACGACTGACAGGACCCCTGTAGCCCGATACCCGTGCCATCGGCAGTTGAGGGCGTTTGAATTGGGCTGGGTCACACTCTCACAGTGGGCCGGCCGGACGCTCTCACATCGGCATCGAGAGTGCGTTGGGGAGCCGTGTCGGCCAACAGATCTGGACGACCGACCAACGCGCGCCCAGCGGCATAGCGCATTCGGATGAGCTGTCTGGTTGCGGTACCGCTCACTCCGAGGCCGCGAGTGTCGAGGTGGTGGTCCTCACCCGACGATATGCTCCACACCGTGCTCCGCCGCCGCGCGAACGGCGAGACCGTTACGGATATCAGAGACCGACGCCGTCCGCGAGACCGTCGGTGTGGGCGCGGAGGAACTCTTCGGGATCGCTCAGCACATCCGCCGTGTATTGGCCGAAGGATTCGAAAAGGATGGCGCCGATGACCGCGGACCACAAACCGTAGACCCGGAAGAGGTTACCCACCGGCATCTCGAAACCCAATCTTCCCCGCAATCGCGCCATATCTACGCGGACGGTCGGATTGAGCGGCGCCTCCACCGTTCTCAACTCGCCCGCTCGCCAAGCGTCCTCGACCAATCCGGCGAGAGTGAGCGCAAATCGTGTGCCGGGCACCACGGTCTGGTCGGCGGGAGCCGCGTAGCCGGGTACCGGTGTGCCGTAGAGCAAGGCGAATCTGGACGGTTCACGAACGGCCCAGGCGCGCGCCGCGAGTACTGCCACCTCGAACCGCTTGCGGTGCGACAGGTTCGACGCCGCCATAAGAGCCGCATCGACCTCGTCGGCGAGTTCGTCGTACGCGTCGACGATCAGCAGGGTAATGAGCGCTTCGCGGTCGTGGACGTAGCGGTAAAGCGCTGAGGGCACCACTCCGATGTCCCGGGCCACGGCGCGTAGGGACAGGTCGGCCGGAAGTACCTTTGCCAAATGCTCGCGTCCCATACGCACGATGTCACGCATCATCTGCTCGCGTGCCACTTGCCGTGCAGTGACCATGCATCCGCCCTCTGGGTCAATGGTTGTTCCCTCTCGGACCAACAGTACTTCCTGCTCAGAAGCAGGATCGGAGCCGACGTAGACCGGCCGGGGCGTCCGGATGGCCCACGGGAACAACAGCTCAAAGCGCGTTCGCCGGGACCTCGCCACGCTTGATGACCCGCCACGACTCCCATCCGCGGCAGACGATGTACGCGAAGATCGTGAGCGCCGCGATCGTGGAGTCGGTGATCGCGGACTGCATACCCTCGGTGGTGTCCAGGATGGTGAAGGCGAGCACCGCTGCTGCCACCTTGTGGAAGATCACCATTTCCCAGATAGCCGGCACCTGACGCGGCCGGTAGGCGAGCATCGCCCACATCGCGCTGAACACGAGGAATCCGAGGGTTCGCCAGCCCTCCACCATCAGGCGGTCGTCGCTTACGTCCGCCATCTGGAAGCACCCGTTGATGAACACCGCGAAGGCGACTACGGAGTTGAGGGCCATCAGGCCGCGGCCGATGCGATCCCAACGCCGGGACAAGGTGCTGTGGACCGAAATGGTTGCTGTGGTCACGACGGAGTTCCTTTTGGTGAGGTTAGGAAGCGAGAACACTGTTCTCTGTCGAGAAACGATGCCCCGTCCTCCGGGCAAAGTCAAGAACAGTGTTCTCGTTCAGTCGAGGCCAGCTGCTCGGTCAACACACCACTGCCACCTCGTGCTGGTCAACGGTCAGTCCCAAACACCATCCATAACCTGTTTTGCAGTCAAGGTTTGAGATTGACCGTTCTCGGGTTGCCATCTCTGACACGCGAGGGCGACTGAATCTCCATACGGAGAAGAACCACGCGCCACGCGGCATGAGAGCTCACTTGCCAGATTCGAAGTCATGGTCGAGGTAGGACCGCAGCGCCGGTGGCTCGGTTGTGTTCCGACGGCGTGTCCCAGGCGTGTCACGCCGAATGCTCATCCGATTGCCGAATATTTTGCAGTAGTTCACTGTTGAGCGGATAGCTTGCCGTACGCCGGATCCTGGGAGCTTGCCCGATGGCAGCAGCCACGAGAGAGGATATGGAATGACAGTTGGGAATGCCCTGAACCTGTCCGCCGACGAGGTCCTGTCTACCACGCGTTCGGTGCGTAAGCGGCTGGACCTCGAGCGTCCCGTGCCGCGTGAGGTGCTGCTGGAGTGCCTCGAATTGGCACTGCAGGCGCCGACGGGTTCGAATTCACAGGGTTGGCAGTGGGTGTTCGTCGAGGACGCCGACCGGAAGAGGGCGCTGGCCGACATCTACCGGACCAATGCGACCCCATACCTCGACGCGCCGAAATCCGCGTTCGGCGACGAGCGTGATCTGCGCAGGTCCCGGGTGTCCGACTCGGCCAGGTACCTCAACGATCATCTCCACGAGGTGCCGGTCATGCTGATCCCGTGCCTCGCGGGTCGTGTGGACAACACTCCGGGTGTGTCGAGTGCGGGTTTCTGGGGTTCGCTGTTGCCCGCGGTATGGAGTTTCATTCTGGCGTTGCGCTCGCGTGGACTGGGTTCGGCGTGGACGACACTGCATCTCGTCGGTGACGGCGAAAAGCAGGCCGCCGACCTTCTCGGTATCCCGTTCGACCGGTACAGCCAGGGCGGGCTGTTCCCGATCGGCTACACGAAGGGCACCGACTTCCGGCAGGCGAAACGCCTGCCGGCCGACCAGCTCACCCACTGGAATGGCTGGTAGGCCGCAGCGAGTGCTGTCGAAGGCCGGATCCACCCGACCGGGGCAGGCTCGAGGTTGTTGAGATCCTCACCGCTGCAGGCAATCATGTCGTCACCAGGGGCATCATAGCGGTCGACTGAACACCCGATATTCGGCATTATGGGATGCCCTGAGCCGCAACCGATCTCGTCCGCCGAACGCTCGAACTGCGGCATCTCAGCGCGTTTGCCGAGACTGACATGCCCTCTGCCCGCTGAAGACGGCCGACGTGACGAATGGGAGTCGGTCCGATAGTCGATTTGTCGAGGAACTCAGCACCGGGCCATCCGGTGCATCTACGCTAATTCGGGAGTGCCGCAACCCAACTCGAGCTCGGAGACCCCGATGATCTGGATCTGCCAAGTATGCGGATACACCTACGTACCTGGGGAAAACGACGGAACCGAGTTCGCCAACACAGCTGACGACTGGGTCTGTCCCACCTGCGGAGCGGACAAGGGCTCCTTCGAACCGCAATAGCAAACGAACCTCCCCCGTTGCTGTTCCGCGCTGGCCGGTTCGGACAGCAGGGGAAGCGGCAGAGTGGAGCCAGAAGTCATGGCCCACAGAGCGCATCCCGGTAGTCCCGACAACGGGACATCGATCAGATCGATGCGTCGAGTGCGATGCGGTCATCTACACGCCCCGCTCGATCAGCCCGAATGCTCTTGCGAGCGCCGCAGATCCGGGTGGTGCTGATCCGATGCCGTTACCTGCCCGCGCCCAGGGCCGCCGCCGCGACCGACCGGCCGACAGCCGGCCGGGTACGGAGCGCACGTCGTCACCCACCCCGTCGGCGCCCCACGCCGCCGCGTGCAACAGCCGCTGCATCCCGTCCGGCGTGCTCTCACCGGCCGCCTCCGCCAGCGTCCACCCGTTCTTCCCTGCCAACGGCGCCAACAGGCCCCGCACATACGCCCGCGCCCGCCGTCGTGGCTTCGACGCCTCGCCACTCGCGCGAACAGATCATCCAACCCGGCCGACCACACCGAGAGATCCTCATCGATCGACACAAGCCACGTAGGCTACCGCGAAACCCGTTCGGCCATCACCGAAATCGGCGACAACACATATCACGAAGTGCAGCTGGGGTACCAGGCCGAGGTTAGCGGTGCTTCACGTGTTATTAGATGTCTCCACTATCCAAGCGACCGTTCGATTGTTCTGAAATTGTCTTGTTTCACTATCCGTTCCGGTGACCGCACGACCGGTCGCCACTGGCGCAGGAAGTGACATGACTGAACGACACACTTATCCCCCCGGTGAAGATCAGGTCGGGGTTCCCGATTGTGGACCGGTAGTGAAGAAACGAGAACAGCGTCGTCAATGGCTGGGTGTGATAGCGGCGATGACTGTCGCGGCGTTATCGGCGGGTTTGGTGAATCCCGCCGACGCGTCTGCTCGGCGGATCGGTCCGTATGATGTCTACGGAGCAATCGAGGTCGAGTACGACCAAGCAGGCGGGTTCGGCCTTTTCGGCAATCCGGTAAACGCGGAGTCCGCCGCGGCACGCGGTGGCCGGTGGCAGGGGTTCGAGCGGGGAAGCTCGATCTACTGGCACCCGAATGTATCCAACGGTCGCGCCAATCAGATCGGTGGCTTGATCCGCGACAAATGGCGCGACCTCGGCTGGGAGAACGGCGCCCTCAAGTATCCGACGACAAGAGAGCTGCCCACGCGCAAGCCTGGACGGTTCAACCACTTCGAAGGCGGCTCCATCTATTGGTCCGGCGCCACGGGTGCACACAACGTGTGGGGAGCCATTCGTGACAAATGGGCTGCCTACGATTGGGAGAACGGGCCGCTGGGCTTCCCTACCTCCGATGAATTCAAGGTCAAGGACGGCGGCGTCGGTCATCGCTTCGAGGGTGGCTCCATCTACTGGTCACCCCAGACGGGCGCGCACGTAGTGTGGGGCGCCATCAAAAACAATTGGGCAAGCCGGAACTGGGAAAACGGCCGTTTCGGGTTTCCGACCAGCGACGAGTTCGACTTCGAAGGCGGCAAGGCGCAGAACTTCCAAGGCGGCACCATCGACTGGAAGTCCGGCGACCAGGACAACCCGGCCGACGAAAACCACAACGAACGCCCGCAGGTCATCGAATACAAGCGCAACGACCCGACCCTGCGAACGAACCCGGACGCACCGGATGAGACCGGTCCGCCCTCGCCGGCGCCCAGTCTCGCGCCGGCGCCCTCGACGACCACGCCCGCACCCGGCGCGACGACACGACCGGCAACCCCGTCTCCCGCCGCACCCGAGCCGACGGTTCCCAAGCAGCCCGCACCTACCACGACTGTGCAGCCGGCCCCCACGAGTGATCCCGCCACGCCGGATGCCGACAATCCCCATATTTCGAAATTGGTCGGCACACAACTGCGACAGAATTCGCCTGACGACGAAGACGAACCGTATCTGCCGATCCCCTGCGGATTCACGCTCGGATACCCTCACGAATCGAAATCCAAGAATGGCGGTAAACTCTTGTATCCGGCGGAGATCCACACACAGGTCGTCTCCAAATGCGATCCGGTGGTGAAGACAACCGATCATCGGATCAAGGCGAAAACATCCCGCCTCCGCTGGTTCGGCGTCCCCCTCCCGCAAAAGCAGCTTCCCAGTAAGGGCAAGCAGATCACTCAGAGCGGCTACCAGGCCGAAAAGTCGAGCAATGACGGCGCGAAGCTGAAGATGACCTCTGCGATCAAATGCGAGGTCGGGACCCGATTCCGTTACATGACTTTCGCAGTGGGTGAATTCGCCTACCCGAACGAAAAGTATCGGTTGTACGGCCCGAATATCTCGACGAACCCACAGGGTAAGGAAATCACGTGCATCGACAAGCCCACCGGGTAATAGTCGCTGCGCTTCTCGTGTTGTTTGCCGGATCGGGCTGCGCCTCCCAGGGCGGGCCCGATCCGGGCACGACGAAAGACCCGGACAGCAACACAATCGACCCGGGGGAACCCGGTGACATTGCCCGCAGCCCCGGCTTCGGTAAATACACCGTGCCGGACTTCGTCGTCTCGGGCGGCCCACCTAATCTGACCGACGACCAGGTGAGCCTGCCCGTCGCGGCATCGTCGTGGCTGGTCGGCAACGACCTCGTCGAGTCACTGCTGCCGTCGCCGGTGGCTTGGCCTCGCCTGGCCGCGGCTCCGGCCCGGTTCAGGATCGAGAACTCGGCCATCCCGGTGCTGATGCGATGGTCCAAATATCCGGCCCCCGACACTGCGGAGAAGCTCGACGACGATCACGATTCGTTCGAAACGTGCACCTTCGCCACGAAGGAAACACAGATCAAGCCCGACGGTTCCTGCTTCTACTGGAAGACCGGACCCACGATCGGACTGTATCTGCCCGCCAGAAACGAGGGGTACAACATCGTCGTCGCCACCTGGACACAGGCCCGAGACGAATCGGGACGAGTCCACGACGAGTCAGTCGACGCCGTCTGGACATTCAACAGGTGATGCCGACAACCTGTTCATCCGCCGCAGCGCCGAAATCCCTACCAAGAACGGATCACCCCAAACCGATGCCCGAGATCCGCCTGACACCCGTTACCGACACCGCACCAGCAGCCTGGCTGCACACCTCGCTCATGGACTGGGAACGAGTCGCCAAAGACTTCCCGGCCTATGCGCGGATCCTGCATCCGGTCACCGAGATCCGTACCGGCGATCCCGTGCCCTGGGCGTCGGTAACACGGGCGTTCGGCCCGGCTCACCCCGACCGAATGGACGTGATCATCGAGCTCGCCGAATCCGACGTTTGGGACCAGCCGGAACAAGGCAGCCTGGAACAACCCCACCTCAACGCGCTGCTCGACATCCTTGCCCGCCACACCACCACCCCCGAACACTGCTACCTCGGCACATGGGAAGGATGGCAGTGGTACAACCCGAGCAAACGTCGCTCCGGACCGGTCCGAGCGCTCAATCCCCAAGACATCCCGCAAGAAATACGCGACCAGGCCAGCTTCGAGCTTCCGGCGGACCGCCGGTACGTCCTGCTGCGGGGACCCATCCGCGACGCCGCGCACATCGGAGGCCATGTCACCCCTCGAACACTGATCATGCGATCACCGAACCTGCTGTGGCCAGCCGACCACACATGGTTCGTCTATACCGAGATCGACGACTACGAAACCTACATCAGCGGCTCCGAGCAACTCATCGACGAACTCGCCGCAAGTCCACTCCTCGAAGTCGAGAAAATCGGCACCGATCACCCCGACGCATGAACGCCGACATTGTTCCGGGCGGGAGTGTCCGATTAATCGGACACTCCCCTGTATCAGCAATGACCAGAACGAATCGGCAACCCCCCGCAGAGCGTCTCGCCGCAGCGGATGACGGTGCAGCCGCGCCCGCTACACCAGTGTCCGCACCGAGTGGTCAACAGCATTGTGCGACAACGCTCCACCCGGATCGGCTGCGCGGTGTCCGGCAGTCGAGGGTGTTCGCTACTACAGCCAGCGTTGGCGCACTGCATTCGGCAGAACCGGACGTTCTGCGCCGCAGTCGATCTCGCCGCGCACAACGCCCGCACCGCGGCATAGAGCGATGCCCTATTCGGTTCGGGCGGGCGTGTTGTCTGCGACTCGTCGCCTATGCCGAGTACGCGCCTGCGTCGAGGTCCTCGATGAGGGTCGGTCCGGTGGGTGTCCAGCCGAGGAACTCCCGTGTCGCGGTGCTGCTCGCCGCGAGGTCCATGGCGAAGAAGGCGCTGATCCACCCGAAATGATCCCGGACGTCGTCGGAGGGGATCGACGTGACGGGCAGGTCGAACGCGCGGCCGATCGCCTGCGCGATCTCGCGGGTCGTCACGCCGTCTTCGGCGACGGCGTGCAGGCGGGCGCCTGCGGGTGCCTTTTCCAGGCCGAGGGTGACCATCCGGGCGGCGTCGGCCCGGTGCACGGCGGCCCAACGGTTGGTGCCGTCAGCGGGGTAGCCGGAGACGCCCTTCTGGCGGGCGACCGCGGCGATGACCGCGATGAACCCGTGGTCGCCGGTGCCGTGCACGGTCGGCGCGAAGCGCAGGCTCACGGTGCGCACGCCGCGGTCAGCGAATTCGAGCGCGAGGTTCTCGCTTCCGCCACGCGGCGAGTCCGGGCCGTGGAACGGGGACGCGTCGACCTCGACAACGGGCCGGCCCTGAGTGACGCCGGCGATACCCGAGGCGAGCAGGAACGGACGGTCAGTGCCCACAAGTGTGTCGCCGATGGTCTGGACGGCGGCTCGTTCGGCCGCGTTCGAAGCGGCCAGGTCGGACCAGTCGTGCTTGTTCGCGAGATGGATGACGGCCTCGGCGTCCTTGGCGCCGGCGCGGATGCCCTCCAGGTCGTCCAGGTCGCCGCGGCGAACATGGGCACCCCTCGCCTCCAGGACCGCGGCGGACGCGTCGGACCTGGCCAGCCCGGTGACCTCGTGGCCCGCGGCGAGCAGTTCGCCGACCACGGCCGAGCCGATCCATCCGGAGGCTCCAGTGACGAAAACGCGCATGACGTTATCTCCTTCGACGCACCGCCATCGGCGGAGCGATTGATACCCGTGACTGACGTCAGTCACAGACATCAACGTACACCTTCAAGTCAGTCGCTGCCATCACCTACATTCGACCGCAAAATCCGGAAATCGGCTACCGGACGTTCGCGAGACCGGCTGGCGGCCAACGGATACGGCTCGCTGGAACGACCGGAACGCGGCAATCAGTGCGTTTGGCCTGATGTTCGCCGTGGACGTGGTCAATCCAGATGTGGGCCTGGGCATCTCTTGGCGCGTGTACTGGTACGGCCTCGTGGGAGATCGCCACGGGTCGCTCCGGACGCCGAGAACCCCTGGCGAACAGGCGTTCACCAGGGGTTGCGTGCGGTGCCAGGCTATCGGTGGCGGGTGATCACCACGGGCTTGATGTCGGTCGGGACATTGGCGAAGGCGGAGACGGGGATGCCGAAGGAAGCGGCAAGGACTTCCCGGGGGAGGGCATTGAGGGTGGCGACGATGCCGATGTCGTCGTTGGGTTCCCCGGCACTGGTGTTGAAGGTGACAAGTACGTCCAAAGGCTTGTCGGCACTGGCATTTTCGAAGTAGTGGAAGTATCCCTGCGGGGCGAAGACGAGATCGCCCTGTTCGGCTTCGAAGACATCGTTGTGATAGGTCCCGTCCGGATGGGTGCCCAGAATGGTCCACTTCGCCGTGCCGGAGATGATGAAGTTCAGCTCCCATGCCGAGGGATGCCAGTGCGGCTCACGAATGCCGCCGACGTCGAGATGAACGAAGTACACCGACCCCTTCTGCCCTTGCAGCACAGGGAAGTTGTCTTCGTTCGCACCCTGGAGGTATCCGCCGTCGAAGCTCATCCGTGCGGCCGCCTTCAGCTTGAACAGATGCGACGCGTTGTCGAGGTTGCTGTCGAGCGCCCCGTCGTTCCCGATTGCGCCCGTCGCGGTGGCGGGACTCGCCGCCGCCGCCCCGATCAGGCCACCGCCGAGCGCGGCCGCCCCCACCGCGACGACACCGCCGCCGATCAGCGCCCTGCGCCCCATCGTGCCGTTGTTGTTGTCCTGCTTCACATTCAAGTCGTCTGACATGTGGTCATCGCTCCTGACGGACAAGAACCGGATGTACTTAGTTAGCGTCTCTAAGATTCAAGCTAACCTTGCCGCCTGCACGCGGCCAGGTGACATCTCTCATATACGCGCGAACAGCCTGTGCGCCAGTAGAATCCGACCATAATCGCCGAAACCGACTGGGCTGCCGTCCATTCGGGATCTCCAGATATTCGTCGTACCACTGTTGCGCTCGCTGGACCGCTTGGATCTCGTGCGGGCTGGCGTGGCGAGTCGGGGAGAACACAAAGGTCGCGGTGCACCACAGCCCATCATGAACAGCATGCCGATGGCGATGATCCCGGCGGCGAGCGCCGAGAGCGCCCGCGCCCAGCCCGAGGCTCGCCGCGAATGCGACTGTCGGGATCGATCCGGCCGACCGCAAACAGATGGTCGTCGTGTGTGATCACGATTCGAAGGTTCTGGCCCGCAGGACGTTCCGGTGCCAGGCCTGGGATATGGGTGCCGCGTTGGAGTAGGCGGTCGGGCAGGCCGAGGTGGCCGGGTCTGCGAGGGGTGACGGTCGACTGCTTCAGGCATTGCTCGCCGAGGGGCGGTGCTGAGCGAGCTCGAGCGGGCCGTGGCCGAACGTTTTGTGCGCCCAGGCGGTCAGCTCCCTGGGCGTGAGCGAACCACGCAGAACCCGCGCGGCCATGGCCGTGAGCCCGGCCTGCTGTGCGGCAACGGTTCCCTGGGCAAAGCAGGGGAGCCCGACCTCGCGCAAGGCAGGCTCCAGCAGGTCGGCGACTTCCTGGTCGGCCTGGTGGATCGACACGGCGGCAAGCATGCGCAGCGCTGGGCCGTCGAAACCGGCCACGAGCAGATCGCACGCATGTCAGCCGGTTTATTTCAGGCGTATCGCCGACTCATCGCGAACGGTGGAACCCGCCGGGTCGTGTCCCCCGCCGACCTCGGCATCGAGGTGAGTTGTCGTCTCATCCTTGGACCAACTGCACACGCTCAACTCGGCTACTTACCTGATGCGTTGGACGGCAGCACATTTCGGCGTCCGACCGCGCGCCGATACCCCGATGTTCCTTCGCGGGTCGGGCACGAACTCCTCGGACGCTCACTCAGAAGAGCCCGCATATGGTCACGGCGCCCCCGCCCAAGAGAAGCACTGCAATCAGATAGGCGCCGACGACCAGCACGAACGGCGGGAAGATGGGTGTCAGAAGTAGCGCGATGGACGCCGGCAGGAGCCCCACTCCGAACACCACGAGGGCGGGAACGAGATAGAGGGCGCACACGGGATCGAAAAGGTCGAAAAGAAAGGCGTCGTGCCGTTGTAGGCCGGCGGCCGTGTTGTGTATCTCGTCGGCGGTAATCGACCCCTGGACCGGCGCCTCGTCGTTCATCCACATCGTCAGGTCCACGGACTTGTCGAGACGGGTCACCGTCTGTGTCTCGATATGCCGGGATATGGCACCGTCGGTGTCGTAGAGCACGGCGACGGAATCGCCGTCCACGCTGCCATTGGCCGGCGGAGCCGCCACCAGAATCTGCCCATCCGGAAGCCGAAATGCTCCGGCCTTGTCCAAGGCGGGCGCGTCACCCGAACGCAGTGGTATGGCTCCCGTCCGCACATCGCGGACCAGCTTTTCCTGTAGTGGGGCGGTCTCCTGTGGAGTCAGCGGCTGCAGCTGGGTGAGGGTGTCACGGATCGCGGTGATCATGCGGGGATCCAGGGGATCGGGACCCGGCGAGGCTCCGGCCAAGGGCGGTAACTCGGCTACGGTCAGCGCGGTCGTGACCAGACAGCCTGTGAGCAGAACGCCCAAACGGCGGTGAATACGCATTCTCGCCACTCCTTGCTGGATGCACTCACGGGGAACATCGGCACGAGACACGTTATTGTTCGTGTCTCACAGCATGGCAGCCTGACCGATCGGTCGTATATATTGCCTACGTCACTTACTCCCGTGGTTGTGACGTGAATTTCGGGCACTGGATGCAGCCGCCGTTCAGGGCAACCATGTCCAACCTGCAGTTGGATCATCGCGGCGAGTCTGGCCGGTCAGGTTCACTTCTTCGATTTGGACTTTCCGCTTGGACTCGGCTTCGGTTCGACAGCGTTCGGCGCGGGTCTGCCGCCCCGCATCGGCGCGAGTTTGGTCGGAATCGGAATGTTCTCATCGGCGTGGTAACACGCGCATACCCGGTGGTATCCATCGGCGATCTGCATCGGGGCACCGGAGGCGAGGTCGCCCTGGATCAGCAGGATCGGTGAAAGCGCCTTGCCCGTGAGGATTTTCGCCAAGTCACTGCGCACGTGCGGGCTGTCCGGGGGCAACAGGTCCAGCCGCGCGGCGCGCAGAATGTCCTTGGCCTTCTTGTCGACCCGCGGCGCACGACGCAGCAGCGCCACCAGGGCCTCGACGGTATCGGCGTCGGCGAGCAACGCCAGATAGTCTGCCGCGGCAGGGTAATCGTGTTCTTCGGGCTCGTCCAGCCACTTCACCGGATGCACATCACTTGCCATACCGCCATCTTGCGCCCGACGGATGGGTGCCGCCGCCGACACGCTCCGCTGTGTCGCCGCTTCCCGCCACAGATCCGCCACACCTTTCGAAGAATCGGCTTCGCGTCCGAAGATGACTTTGCCGTGATCGACCACGCTGGAGACGGATTGATCCGGCACGGTCAACGGGGTGACGGTTGTGAGGTAGGCAACCCGACGCTATATAAACGACCGGTCGGCTAGTTACACTGCGTCGGTCCTGATCTGCGTCTGACGAGGAGTGTGGCGATATGCGTGTTCACCGGCGTTCCAATGCTGTGCTGATGGGTTGTTTGACCGTCGCGGCGGTCGCGATGGCGGGGAATCCCGCGGTGGTCGCGGCGTCGCCCAATCCGATACCCGGTTCCGGAGATCCGGCCACCCAGGTCGGTGAGGCGCGGGATGCGCTGTCTCAGCTGCACCCATTGGACGCTGCCGAGACACCGCCGTTGCGAGACAGGCTGATTCATGATGTCGAGACCGGGGCGGTGCCGCTGCACGCGGCCGAGGCACCCGCCTGGGACAAAGTCGTCGCATTCCGGCTCCCGGACGAGCGGACCATGGTGGCCCTGCCGTTCGTGAACGCGGCCGGTGATTCTCTCGGGGTGCTCTACGACACCAACGGCGCTATCTCCCGGCGTATCGAAGTGCGTACGGTCACCATGCCCGATCAGTCCATCGACGCCACGATATGGGACAACGACGAGGCGCCGATCGACAAGACCTACAGCCCCAGCGAGCAACACGACGCCGCGACCAAAGAAGTCTTCCTCGGGCCTCTCTGCGGGTCGACGGCGGCAGCCGCATTCTTCCTGCCCCTCGCGGCACCTTTCCTGATCCCCTTCGTATTCATCCCCTTCTTCAACTTCGTCGCCGTGCCACTGCTCCTGGCCATACCAGCGGCATGGGCGCTGTTGATCCCCCTCTGCCTGCTCGGCTGAACGGTCGGATCGGCACCCGCACAATCCACGCCGACAAACTGGTTACGACCGCACTCGCTGCCGAGGCGGCTGCTCACTCCGCGGCCGCCGGGTAGTGCGCAGCCCGCACGCGATCAGAATGACCGCGAGGCTGGCCAGGCTCATCAGCAGTTGCGGGCGAGTGGAATTCAGGAACAGCATCGAAACGAGGATGAGGAGCAGGGCGCCGACGGTCAGATATGTGAGATATGGATAGCCCCACATCTTGAACGTCAGGCGCTCCGGCTCCGCCCGCTCGGTTACCGCGCGTAATCGGAGCTGACTGATGGCGATCGTGAGATACATGAACATCAGGATCGCCCCGGTCGAATTGATCAGGAACGAGAATACCGCCTCCGGCCAGAATGCCTGCGCGATCACGCACAGGTAGCCCATGATCGTGCTGAGCAGGATCGCGCGGGCCGGAGCCTGCCTTTTGTTCAGCCTGGTCAAACCCCGTGGCGCATCGCCGTGCCTGCACAGCCCGTGCAGGACGCGCGAGGAGGCGTACAGCATCGAATTGAGCACCGACAGCACGGCGATCAGAATGACGAATGTCATCACCGTACTCGCGAACGGAATCCCTATCTCCGCCAGGGCGGTGACATAGGGACTCTCCACGGAGTTCACCTTGTCCCACGGCACGATCGTCAACACCAGGAAGATGGCAGCCTTGCCAGATATGACCGGTTCTAGTGTCTCTTCGGCTTGAAACCTATGGTCAGCTCCGAACGTGGACACCAGCGTCAGCATCTGGTGTGAGCGGTTCCACATGTCCTTCGGCGCCGCCGAGCTTCGGAAAGTCTGAACATGTCGAAACGGACGTGCGGTTTGTCCGGGTCGAGGTAGTGTCTGTCTGAGCTCCGTACGTTCGACAACGATGTCACGAACAGAAGGAGATCGGCATGTCCGGAACCGTACTGTCGAGTTTGTTCGACATTGTCAATCTGGGGAGCGCCGTGGTCGCGTCGACCGTGCTTCCCGTGATCGGATCGATCCTCGACCTCGGGTTTGTCCCCCTCGCGCTGCTCATGGGCTCGGGGGCGGGCTCTATGGCGCTGGGGTCCTAGACAGCGCGGGCCGTGCTCACGACGCGGTGGTCGCGAGCACGGCCGTCAAGGCCTTACGCATATCGTCGGCCTCGATCCGCATCAGTGTGTCCTCATCGAGGGCGCGCAGGTCCAGGCTGTCGTCCATGGCGAGCCGGTATTCCCGCTCTTCCTCGGCGCTTTCGATGATGTTGCGGATGAAACGGCCGTTACCGGCGATATCGACGCCGCGGCGCGGCAGGCCGCTCTGGTCGATGCGCTCGGCCTCGTACAGCCCCACGCAGGCGTCGCGCAGCAGGTCGATCGCCTCATCGGAGACCGCGGAGTCGCGCCGGTGGGCGATGAATCGGCCGATCTCGCAGAGTTCGTCGGGGGTATAGGAATCGAACTTCACCCGCTTGGCGAAGCGGGAGGCCAGGCCGTCGTTGCTGGCCAGGAATCGGTCGATCTCGCCGTCGTAGCCGGCGATGATGACCACCAGCCGGTCGCGGTCGTTCTCCATCCGCGCCAGCAGAGTGTCGACCGCCTCGCGGCCGAAGGCGTCGCCGCCGGACAGTCCGGCCTGGATCAGGGTGTAGGCCTCGTCGACGAACAGCACACCGTCCATGGCCGAGTCGATCAGCGCATTGGATTTGATCGCGGTGGAACCCAGATGCTGGCCGACGAAATCGGAGCGCTTGGTCTCCACCACCTTATCGGTCTTCAGCAGGCCCAAGCCGCAATAGATCTTGGCCACCACGCGGGCGATGGTGGTCTTGCCGGTGCCGGGTGGGCCGGTGAAGGCCAGATGCTGCCCGCGCGGCATGCTGTTGAGACCCTTCTCCGCGCGGATCTTCGCCATGGTGGCCGTCGATTGCAGCTTGGCGACCTGAACCTTGACCGCGTTCAAACCGATCTGCGCCTCGAGTTCCTTGCGCGCGGCGTCGAGGATCTCCTCGGCCCGGTGCTGCTGCTCCTCCTCGGCCGCATCCTCCATCGACGGCGCGGACGCGGGATCCCAACGGTCGACGCGGGATTCGATCTGCTCCTTGCTGGTGACCACGATGCGGAACTTGGGATCGCGCAGCGCCTGCGAATTGGCCGCGAAATCGGGGACCTGGGTGTAGACCGTCTCGAACAACGCCCGAGCCTCGTCCTCGTTGCCCTGTTCGCGCAGGGCCAGGCCGCGGCAGTACATCGCGGCGGTGCGGGCGGCCGGAATCGGGCCGCGCTCGGCCAGTTCCAGCCGCCGGGTCGCCTCGCCGAACAGTCCGAGGTGTGCGCAGGCCGTGCCGACCATGACGTGAGCGCCGGCGGCGGTGTACCGGTCCTGCCATTCCGCCGAGCCCGCCAGCACCGCCATCACATCGGGCCACAGCTGGGTGGTGAAGTACAGCACGCCCCGCGCGTAGGCACAGATCTTATCGTCGATCTCGCGGTCCGGATCGTCGGGAATCTGCTTGCGGCGCTGGTCCAAATCGTCGAGCAGCTGCTCGGCCTCGTCGTACTGTTCGTCCTCGACGAACTGCATCGCCTGCGCGATCCAGATCTCGGTGAGACTGGCGATCGGATAGTCGATATAGCGGCCGATCTGGAACCGCCCGGCCAGCTGACGCGGCGGCAGCCCGAGGCGACGCTGCTCGCGCAGCAGCGAGATGCCCGAGGTCCGGTACAACTGGCGCAACACATCTCGGCTCATATCACCGGCGGCGACGCGGCCCAGCCAGGCGTCACACATATCCGGATCGAGCTCGGTGGCCCGGCGGAAGGCGACCTTCGCATAATCGAGATTCTTCGCGGCCTGCTGACCGTCGACCATCAGGCCCAGCGACAGCACGCCCGCGTCGAAGACCTGCTGCGCTTGTCGAGTGGCTGCCATGCCCGCAACGTAGCCGAACGTCGATCCGGCGGCAGGCCGGACCGGATCGCGAGCACCGGGCATTCATCGCCGGTTAACGTGCCGATATCGGCGTCTCGCGGATAACCGCATGTCGTTGCACGCCAGGTGGTTACGGCGAGGGAAACTCCGTTCACGGGCGATGCCGCAGGTCAGACACCTTGATACGTTCGGCGAACATCGGAACTACGGAATTCGGGAGCTCTCAGAGTGAAGGAGTCGGCATCGATCGAGCCGCAACTGTGCCGAGTCTCGGTGATCGGCGGGAATACCCAGGTCGACGTCGTGCTGCCCACCGCCGTCCCGATCGCCAACTTCATCCCGGATGTGGTGGCGCTCATCGCGTCTCGCAATCCCGATCTGTCCGAGCACGAGGAGAGCGGTCCGCTCACGGCACAGCACTGGACGCTGTCGCGACTGGGTCACCCCGCCATCGATCCGGTGCGCACGCTGACCGAGGCCGACGTCTTCGACGGTGAACTGCTGGTGTTGCGCGCGGTGGATTCGGGCGAATCGCCGGCGCTGTTCGACGATGTCATCGATGCGGTGGCCCGGCTGACCGAAAGCTCGTTCCGCAGTTGGACTTCCGATTCGGCGGGCCGGGCGGGACCGGCGGGCGCCATCGCCGCCACTGTCGGCGCGTGTGTGCTGCTGCTGGTGGCCGCGGCGCGGGGCTGGGGAATCCTGGCCGGCGCCGCCGGACTCGGCGCGGGACTGTTGACCCTGGTGGCCGCCACGCTCGTCGCCCGGATCTACGCGGCGACGGCCCCTGCCACGGTGCTGGCGCTGTGCGGGCTGCTCCTGATGGGCAGTGGCGCAGCGGCATTGGTGCCCGGGCCCCCGGGTCCGGCCCAGCTGTTGCTGGGCTGCGCCGCCACCATGCTGCTGGCCGTCATCGCGCTGCGCGTGGTCGGCACGCGCCCGACGATGTTCACCACCGTCATCACCATCGCACTGCTGGGCACGGCCGCCTCCGGCGCCGTGACGGTGTGGCGGGTCGCCCCGACGAAGGCGGCGGCGGCGATCATCATCGTTGCGCTGCTGGGCATTACGATGGCCCCGCGCATCGCGGTCGCGGCCGCCCGGCTACCGGTGCCACCGGTGCCGACCGCCGGCGGCGTGATCGATCCGCGCGACCACGAGCCGCGCCCCACCATCGAGGGCATCGGCGCGATCGGCGCGACCTCGATCCCCTCGGCGGCCGGATTGGGTCTGCGGGCCCGGCTGGCCAACGACTATCAGTCCGGCATGATCGTCGGCATCGTCGTGGTCACCGTGTGCGCGACGATCATGACGGTCGCCCAGGCGACCGAACATCGTTGGCAGGCAACGGCTCTGGCCACGGCGGTGGGCATAGTGCTGGCCCGGCGCGGGCGGGCCTTCTCCGATCTGACCCAGGCGGCGGCGCTGGTGCTGGGCGGCTGCGCGGCCCTGATCGCACCGGCCGTCCTGCTGGGTGTGCGCCTGCACGACGCGCCGTTGCCGGCGGCGGGGGCGCTGCTGGTGATCGCGGTGCTGGCCATGCTGATCGGTGTGGCGGGACCGAATCTCGAGGTGTCGCCGGTGACGCAGCGGGCCGGAGAGGTGTTGGAATACCTCATGATCTGCGCGATCGGCCCGCTGACGTTCTGGATCCTCGACATCTACGCCCTCGCCCGCCATGGGTGAGCCCGGATCGGCATGATCAGATTCGCCGCCGCCGCGCTGACGGCCGCATTGACACTGACGCCGACGGGCGCCGCCCACGCCGTCGCCCCGCCCGAGGTGGATCCGGGAGCGCTGATCGCCAACGCGCCGGTCGCCCCGCCGGAACCGTCGCAGCAGCGGCTGGTGTGCTCGCATCCGGTCTGGACCGGGCCCCCGCCGGTCGGCGTGCCCGCCGTGCAGCAGGCGCTCGGACTGGGGCGGGCGTGGGAATTCAGCAGGGGCGCGGGGCAACTCGTCGCGGTGATCGATACCGGGGTCAATCGGCATCCGCGCCTGACCGTCGATCCGGGCGGCGATTACGTCTCCGATTCCGACGGCACCACCGATTGCGACGGGCACGGCACGCTGGTGGCCGGTCTCATCGCCGCCCATCCCGCACCCGACGGCAGCGACGGCTTCTCCGGTGTGGCGCCGCAGGCGACCATCCTGTCGATCCGCCAGACCAGCCTCGCCTATCAGCCGAAGAACAGTTACGGCTCGGATCGGCCCGACGGGATGTCGGCCGGTGGCTACGGCACCGTCGCCACCCTCGCCCACGCGGTGGTGCATGCGGTGGATCTGCACGCGTCGGTCATCAACATCTCCGAGGTGTCGTGCCGACCGGCGGGCGCGGGGCCGGTGGACGGCGCGCTGGGCGCGGCCCTGAAGTACGCCTCCGACCACAATGTCGTGGTGGTCGCCGCGGCCGGAAATCTGCAATCGCAGGGGGCGTGCAAGGACCAGAACGGCACCGCGGGCTGGGATGCGGTGAATACCGTTGCGACACCGGCGTGGTTCTCACCGTATGTGCTGTCGGTCGCCTCGGTCGAGGCCGACGGATCGCCGTCGGCGTTCACGCTCTACGGCCCGTGGGTCGGAGTCGCCGCGCCCGGTAGCAATCTGATGTCACTGGACAGCACGCCCGACGGCACCGGCCTGGTCGACGGCACCCCGCAGGCCAACGGACAGGTGGCCCCGGTGAACGGGACCAGCTTCTCCAGCGCCTTCGTCGCGGGCCTGGCCGCACTGGTCCGCGCCCGCTACCCCGAACTGTCCGCGGCACAGGTGATCGACCGCATCGTGCGCACCGCGCACGCACCCGGTAACGGCCATGACGCCCGGCTCGGCGCGGGCATGATCGATCCGGTCGCCGCGCTGTCCGCCGTCGTGGCGCCGCCGTCGGGGCGCGACCCCGCGGCCGGTAAGGCGATTTCGGCCCCGGCGCCGCCGATTCCGGAGAATCCCTGGCCGCGCCGCATCGGCGCGGGCGGCGCCCTGATCTGCCTGACAATGCTCGGACTCGTTATGGCCCTGTCGATTCCGCTGCGGCGCAGACAGCGCATGCCGCTCGTCCTGCCGGGCGACGAGTAATCCATCCGGTCCTACCCGCACACCACCCGAGGAACAGCCATGAGTACGCAGGGATTCATCCGGCTGGCCAGGATCGCCCCGCCCCGGTCGCCCGGCGGCGAGGTGATCCTCAACGCCCCGCCGGAGATCACCTCGCCGGTGCCCGCCCCGCTGTGGCAGCGGCTGATGCCGCTGGTCATGGTGGTCGCGATGCTCGGCATGGTCGGGTTGATGGTCACCATGAGCGGCAAGGCCATGCTGACCAATCCCTTCACCCTGATGTTCCCGATGATGATGCTGATGTCGATGGTCGGCATGTTCGCGGGCCGCAGCGGGGGCGGCGGGAAGAAGGCCGCCGAACTCAACGAGGAGCGTAAGGACTACTTCCGCTATCTGGAGCAGCTGCGCCGCGATGTGCGCACTACCGGTGCGGCACAACGCGAGGCGCTGATGTGGAGCCATCCGCATCCGATCGATCTGCACGCCCTGATCGGCACCCGCCGGATGTGGGAACGCCGCCCCAACGATCCGGATTTCGGACACGTCCGGATCGGCGTCGGCAGCCACCGCATCGCCACCAAACTGGCCCGGCCCGAGACCGGTCCGCTCGAGGATCTCGAACCGGTGGCGACAGTGGCGCTGCGGCGGTTCGTGCGCACGCATTCGGTGGTGCACGGCCTGCCGACCGCGATCTCGCTGCGCGCGTTTCCCGCGGTCAACATCGAGGGTCCCCGCGAACACGGCCGGGCGCTGGCGCGGGCGATGATGATGGAACTGCTCACCTTTCACAGTCCCGACAACATGGTGTTCGCGATCGTCACCGCCGATCCGGACGACCGGGCGTGGGCGTGGACCAAATGGCTTCCGCACCTGCAACATCCGCGCGATACCGACGGCATCGGCACCGCCCGCATGCTCTACGAGTCGCTGTCGGAGCTGGAGACCGCACTGTCGGAGGAACTGCTCGAACGCGGCCGGTTCCTGCGCAACGCGCCCCCGACGGCCGGTCGGTTGCATGTGGTGGTGGTGATCGACGACGGCTATGTCAGCGGCTCGGAGCGCATCATCAGCGATGCCGGGCTGGATTCGGTGACCGTGCTGGATCTGACGGCTCCGCAGACCGGTCTCGCGGTCCGCCGCGGCCTGCAGCTGGTGGTCGAGGAGAGCGTGATCGGCGCGCGCACCGGCGGTGCGGTGGAGAACTTCGCCGGACCGGACCGGGTGAACCTGGACGCCGCGGCGACCTTCGCACGCGGCATGTCCCGCTATCGGATCGCCACGACCGCGCAGATCGTCGATCTCGGCGAGGAGGTCAGCGGGGATCCGGGATTGATGGCCCTGCTGCGGATTCCGGATGCGGCGACCATCGATCCGGACGCGGTGTGGCGACCCCGATCGGTCCGGGAACGACTGCGGGTGCCGATCGGCATCACCCCCGACGGCACCCCGGTCGAGATCGATATCAAGGAATCCGCCGAGAACGGTATGGGGCCACACGGATTGTGCATCGGCGCAACGGGTTCGGGTAAATCGGAGTTCCTGCGCACGCTGGTGCTGTCGATGGTGGCCACGCACTCCCCGGATCTGCTGAATCTGGTGCTCGTCGACTTCAAGGGAGGCGCGACCTTTCTCGGGCTGGACCCGCTGCCACATGTGGCCGCGGTCATCACCAACCTCGAGGAGGAGCTCTCGATGGTGGACCGCATGCGCGACGCGCTCGCCGGAGAGCTGACCCGACGTCAGGAATTGCTCCGCGCCGCAGGGAATTTCGCCAATGTCACCGAATACGAGAAGGCCCGCGCCAACGGCGCGCAGCTCGATCCGCTGCCCGCGCTGTTCATCATCGTCGACGAGTTCTCCGAATTGCTCTCGCAGAAGCCGGATTTCGCGGAGCTGTTCGTGATGATCGGCCGGCTGGGCCGCTCGCTGCGGGTCCATCTGCTGCTGGCCTCACAGCGGCTGGAGGAGAATCGGCTGCGGGGCCTGGACTCCCATCTGTCCTACCGGATCGGCCTGCGCACCTTCTCCGCCGGTGAATCCCGGCAGGTGCTGGGCATCACCGACGCCTACCATCTGCCCGGCCATCCCGGCGCCGGATATCTCAAGAGCGATGCCTCGGATCCGTTGCGCTTCAACACCACCTACGTCTCGGGCACCTATGTGCCGCCGGTCGCCCGGGCGGTGGCCGGCGGTCCGGTCACGGCCGCGGCGGGCACGGTGGATATGTTCCGCGCCGCGGCCGTCGCCGTGCGCGAGACGCCGAAGGCGATCGAGGTGGCACTGCCGGATCTGAGCGAACTGCTCGCCGAGACACCGCCCGCCGGACCGGAGCGGTCGCTGCTGCAGGTGGTGGTCGAACGGCTGACCGGGCACGGCCGACCCGCGCACGAGGTGTGGCTGCCGCCGCTGGATATCTCGCCCTCGGTGGATATGCTTCTGCCCGAGGAGGATTGGCGTTCGGCCGCGGACGGGACGGGCAATCTCTGGTTGCCGATCGGCATCATCGACAAGCCCTACGAACAGAAGCGCGACGTTCTCACCATCGATCTGGCGGGTGGCCAGGGCAATGTGGCGGTCGTCGGCGGCCCGCAGTCGGGCAAGTCCACGACCCTGCGCACCGTCATCATGGCCGCCGCCGCCACCCACACCCCCGAGCAGGTGCAGTTCTACTGCCTGGACTTCGGCGGCGGCACCCTGGCGGCGCTCACCGGACTGCCGCATGTGGGTTCGGCCGCCGGGCGACTGGAGGGCGACCGGGTGCGCCGCACGGTGGCGGAACTCAGCACGCTACTGCGCCAGCGGGAGGCCAGATTCCTCGAACTGGGCATCGAGAATATGCGCGACTTCCGCAGGCTGAAGGCCGATCTCGCAGTGCTGCCCGCCGATCAGCGCGCCGGACATCCGCTGTCGGCGGATCTGTTCGGCGACGTCTTCCTCGTCATCGACGGCTGGGCCGCGTTCCGGGAGGAGTTCGACCTGATCGAGGGTCAGGTGCATGCGCTCGCCGCGCGCGGCCTGTCCTACGGCATTCACCTCATGCTCGGCGCGAACCGCTGGGCCGAGATCCGGCCCGCGGTCAAGGATCAGGTCGGCACCCGGATCGAGCTGCGCCTGGGCGACCCATCGGATTCGGAGATGGATCGCCGTGCGGCAGTGGGTGTTCCGATCAATCGGCCCGGCCGCGGCATGACCTCGGACAAGCTGCATATGCTCATCGCCCTGCCCCGCCTGGATACCGCGGTCGACCCGAACACACTGTCCGAGGGCGTCGCGGCGGCGAAGGAGGAGCTGGCGCTGCTCTACGGCGATCGGCGCGCACCCGAGGTCCGCATGCTGCCGCTGCAGCTGCCCCGCGACCAGGTGCTGGAAACGGTTCGCGCCCAGGACATCCGGTTGGACAGCCGACGGGTCCTGATCGGGCTGAGCGAATCGGAGCTGCAGCCGATGGTGCTCGATTTCGAGGAGCAGGCCCATCTGCTGGCCTTCGCCGATGTCGGCTGCGGCAAGACCACACTGCTGCGCACTATCGCGCAGGGCATCGTGGAGAACTCCCATCCCAACGACGCGCGCCTCATCCTCGTCGACTATCGCCGCACGATGCTCGGCGCGGTCGAGGGTCCACATCTGGCCGGATACTCGACCTCCGCGCAGACCTCGGTGCCCACCCTGAAGGAGGTCGCCGGATTCGTGTCCCAGCGCATCCCCGGCCCCGATATCACTCCCGCCCAACTGCGCGAACGCAGTTGGTGGACCGGGCCGGAGGTGTATGTGATCGTCGACGACTACGACATGGTGGCGTCCAACAATCCGCTGCTGCCGCTGATAGATCTGCTCCCGCAGGCCCGCGACGTCGGCCTGCACGTGATCATCGCCCGCCGCTCCGGCGGTGCGGCCCGCGCGCTGTACGATCCGGTCCTCGGTCCGCTGAAGGATATGTCCGTGGACGCCATCCTGATGAGCACTCCCAAGGACGAGGGCGTGCTGCTCGGTGATGTGCGCCCGGCCAAGTATCCGCCCGGGCGCGGGATGCTGGTGTCACGCACACACGGGCGCGAGCTCATCCAGATCTGCCAGTTGCCGCCGCTGTGAATGGTGCTGCGGGCTGGCCGATTACAGGTCGGCCAGCGTGGTCATGGAGCGCCTGATCCCCTCGGTCTCGAGCGGGAGACCGGTATACCGGGCCAGGAAGTCGATCACCTCCGCGGGATCGGGCTGCCCCTCGATATCGGGGAGCAGTACGAGGAAGCGGCTCGGCTCGATGCCCTGATCACCGATCAGGGCAACCAGTCGGCCGCTGCGCAGCCGCAATACCAGCAGCGGCATGCCCGTCTCGGAGGTCGTATCGAACGACGCCTTCACCGCCCGCTCCACCAGCGGCAGGGGTAGCCGCAGCCAGGCGATCGGCAGGCCGGAGCCGCTGGACGGCCAATCCTCGGGATCGGCGGGCATCAGGGCGGGTCGCGGCCACGGACGGCGGCGCTCCAGCTCCGCGAGCAGCTGGCGCAGGAACGCGAGAATCGTTGTCTCGGAATGGGGTTGCGCGGCCGATGCCGCCGCCGGTGGCAGGGCCGCGGTGGTCACCGCCCGCACGAAGACGGCGTGAAACTCCGCCACGGTGGCGATGTAGCTGATCCGATCGATCAGATCGTCGGCGGCCCGTGCCACGAGACCGGCCTCGGTGAGGTCGGCGGCCGCGCTCGCCGACGCGCAGAAGTCCGTGATCAGCGTGTCGTACCACGCGTCATCGGCGGGCGAATTCTGCAGTGCGGGTTCGGAATTCACGGTCGGTTCCCCTCGGGATCGGTGGACGGGTTCGGCGGCGCGCCCGCCGCACTCACGATTCGGACGTCCGCCGTTCATCAGGGCGGTCCCAGACGCCGCCCTCGTCTCCGAGCGGGTCCGTGGTGGAGGTGATCACCCGGGTGGGGCGGTCGCCGCGGCGCTTCTTGCGTCCGGGGTCGGTCGATTCGCGCGCGCCGCCGGAACCCGGCGTCGACGGCAGGGACGGCATGCCGCCCTGTCCCGCGGAGGCCCGCGACAGTGCCGAGGCCGGGCCGTTCGGGCGCAGGAGTTGTTCGCCCTCGAAGGGCTTTCTGGCGAGGGTCTCGGCGATCGGCTCCGGGCCGAGGGCGCCCGGCGGGCCGGCGGCCGGTATCCGGCCGCCGGGGATCCCGGCTTCCCCGGTGAACGGATTCAGCTCTGCGGGAATCAGATACGGGCCGCTCGCGCCGGGCAGCAGGCCCTCGAGATCGCCCGGTTCGATCGCGCCCGGCGCTCCGGATCCACCGAGCGCGGGGATCTCGGTGCCGGGCAGGTCCGGCACTGTGCCGTCGAGAGGAGTGCCATTGGACGGAATGATGTCGCCGCCGGACCCGGTACCACCGGGACTGCCGTAAGCACCGCTTCCGAGGCCGGGTGTGCTCGGCGGGGACGACGGGGAATGGGCGCCACCACCGGGGCTGCCACCGCCCGGCTTGCCACCGCCCGCGCTGCCGTGACCGCCGCCGCTGCCCTGGCCACCGCCACTGCCGTTGCCTCCGTCGTTCCCGTTCCCATTGCCGTTCCCGTTCCCGTTGCCGCCGTTACCGTCGTGGTTGCCGAGATCGGGGGGCGAATCACCGCCGGAGCCAATGGATTTGATGTACGCCTCGCCGTAGACGTCCTCGCCCTTCTGGAACGCGTCGCCCGCCTCGACGAGGTCGGTGCCGTACACCTGGAACACCGACTTGAAGGATGGGAGCGCACCGCTGGAACCGATCAACGCGTCGCGGGAGGCGAGATATCCCGAGGCGCCCTCGGAGAACTTCTTGCCCATATCGTCGTGGCCCCAGGGTTCGCCGAGGCCGTCGAGGTGCGAGCCCAGTCTGGAGACGATGCCGTCGAGCACGTCCTGCAGATGCTGGAAATCCTTGCCCGCCTTGACCAGATCGTCGATATGGACTTCGAGGGGCTGGGACGAATCCGAGGAGCCGGACGACGCCACGAGACCTCCTATATGCGATCGGCGAAGTTGTCGGCGACGGTGGCGGCGAGTTCGACCAGGGCACGTTCGGTGTTCTTGTGCAGACAGGTCAGGTCGATCTCGGCGCCCTCGGACAGATGGGCGTCGTAGGGAAGGATGTGCACCGCTCGGCAGTGCGACAGGAAGTATTCGCGCAGCTGCTGGATGTCGATATTGGGAGCGCCGGGGCGAGGCAGGTTGATCACCACCACCGCGTCGCGCACCTGAGCGGTCCGGCCGTGCAGGGTCAGCCAGTCCAGGGTCGCGGCGGCGCTGCGGGCGCCGTCGATCGCGGACGAGGAGACCAGCACCAGCGAATGCGCCAGATCCAGCACGCCCGCCATCGCCGAATGCATCAGGCCGGTACCGCAATCGGTGAGGATGATGTTGTAATAACGCTGCAGGATTCGCGCCACCCGACGATACTCCTGCTCGTTGAACGCCTCCGACGCCGCCGGATCGCGTTCCCCGGCAAGCACTTCCAATCGACTGGTGGCCTGTGAGGTATGCCTGCGCACATCGCCGTAGCTGTGGATCCGCTCATCCAGCAACAGGTCTCGCACGGTGGAGCGGGTCTGCAGCGCCACCCGCTGCGACAGGGTGCCGAAGTCCGGATTGGCGTCGACCGCGACCACCCGGTCGCCTCGGATGGAGGCGAAGATCGAGCCCAGGCCCATCGTGGTGGTGGTCTTGCCCACGCCGCCCTTCAGCGACAGCACGGCGATGCGATGGTCGCCGTGCAGCGGCTGATGGATGCGCGCGAGCAGCTCTTGGCGATACCGCTCCCCCGCCGATACGCGGGGATTCAGGGCGCCGCCGGAGAGATGGTGCACCGCGCGCCGCCAGCCCGAATCGGATCGCTTGGTCGCCCGGCGCAGCAGCATATCGTCCAGTGGCGGTTGTGGATTCAGTACGAACGGCTGCTGGTGCCGCTGAGGCGGATGAACCGGCGGAGCGATCGGGTGCCACTGCGGCTGGGCGGCAGCGGAATCCGCCCTCGGCACCACCGGATCCGGTGGCGCGGCAGGCTCGAATGGCTCCTCGTTGTCGATATCCTGTGCCAACCATGGTGGGAGCATCGGGATTTCGTGATACTGAGTCACGATCGCGCTTCACCTCCTCCGCACCTGTCGTGCTACGGGGAGCATGCGGGCAGACGGTAGGCGTCGCTCGCCGAAGTGGGCGTTCGAACCGCTTGTTCACCAATAGTTCTCCATATTCGAGCGCGCTTGCGCGCCTCGCCGACCGGCGCAGTCAACGGCCGGGTGAACAGTAGGATCCGCCGGTCACGCAGCACTTGCGGACCACATGGCGCTCACTAGATTCCTCGAATGAGTCGTGTAGGTATCGAGTTCGCCGATCAACCCCGGGAGGGTGCCGCGATGAACGTTGTCAATGTGCAGCCGCAGATATTCCATCAGTACGGTGACATCTCCGAGGGTATGGCCGCGACGGTCGCCGTCGCCGGAGCCGTGGATCAGGCCGCGAGCATCGCCGCCGCCGTACCGGTATTCGGACTGATCGGCCAGGAGTTCCTCGCCAGTTTCGCCTATGCCCAGGCCAACCATCTCGCCGCGCTGTCCGGGCTGACCGACATCTGCACCGGCACCGCGGAGACCTCCCACGCCGCGGCCGCGTCCTATGAGCACACCGAGCGGAACAACGTGGAATCCTTCACGCCCCCGGCGGTCGCAGAGAAATGAAATCCGCCGAAACCCTCGCGGAGCCACTGCATCCCACCGTGCTGTCTGCGCTGCAGGACACCCCGGTCGCCCCACTGCTCGGTCAGCCGGTCCAGCAGGTGCTGGCGGGTATGGGCCTGCCCGCCCTGCCGCAATTCCCGCCGCTCCCGCCGCTGCCCGGTCTGCCGCCGCTACCGCCGCTCGACCCCGCCGCCCTGGTCAAGCCGATCACCGATCTGTTCAGCGGATTCGGCAACGGGAAGCTGAGCGCGACCGGGGCGCTCAATCCGCAGACGGTGCTGCAGAACGTGACCCAGGCCGTCAACACCGCGATGCAGTTGGTATCCGCGGGAATTCAGCTGCTGCAGTCCATGGACAGCCCCGGAGCCCGGGCCGCCACCGCCGCGGCGACCGATACGTACGCGACCTCGGGGGCGATCGCCCAGCAGGCCGCCGGGATGCACCTCACGATGGGCGGTGCCGCCGAATCCGTGGCCACCGGCTACGTCCAAATGGCCGCGGTGGCAGCACGATTCGCGCTGACCAGCGCGGCGCTGGGCCCCACCCTGGCGACCCCGCCCGGACAGGCCGCGCTGCTGGCCACCGCGCTCGAGACCGGCACCGAGGCGGTCGCGATCACCGCGCACACCAAGGCGAAGTTGGGTGCACACGCGACGCATATGACCAAGGTCGGCGATCGCGTACCGACCCGGAAACCACCGCATCCCAAGCTCGTTCATGCCTCGTCGACCCCGAAGCCGACCGGGACGCATATCGCGCACCAGGCCGCGGTCCAGTCCGCACCGATGCACGCGGAGTCCGCACCGGCGTCGACCCAGTCGAGCCAATCGGTTCTCCAGCAGCTGTTTTCGGAATTGCAGCAGGTGATACAGCCGCTGATGTCGGCGGCACAGCAGATCGGCCGGGAGGTGACCGCCCACGTTCCACCCCCGGTGGCCCCGGTCGCCACACTCGCCGCATCGGTCGGCCCGACCCCGGCCGGTACGCCGAGCTCGATCGGCGGATACGGCGGATTACGCGGCGCGCCAACCGATCCCGCGGCCGCGCCCCTGGGCCAGTGGCAGGCGGACGGCGTCGCCGCGGCGTCGCCGAGGTCGGCCGGATTCACGACCATCGGCGCCACCACGGCCGCCACGGTGGAAGCCGAGGCGCTGCCGCCGATCGTTCCGCTCGCCGGAGCGGCAGCGATGGGGTTCGGCGGCCGGGCCCGCCCGGCGCAGGGCGGCGAGGCTCTGGTGGATGCCCGGCACGGCGACGAGCTCGTCGGTGCCGCGGACGACGACACCACGGCACCGGTCATCGGCGGCGTTCCGGCGGACAACCCGGACACCCCGTTCAGTCTGTAGAGGAGAATTCCCATGAGTCGCATCGCATTCGATCACGAACTCGCCCGGCTGGCCGCCGGTCGGCTGGACGCGCTCGCCGACGGCCTGGAGGGCGGACTGCGCGATAGGTCCCCCGCACTGCATCCAGTGGCCGCGGCCCTGGACCCGGTGTCGGTGCGGACCGCGCAGACCCTCGACGAGGTCGGCACGTCATTTCGGCAGTCTTATCTGAGCGGTGTCGGCGAACTGCGCAAGATCGCCGCCAACCTGCGCTCGCACGCGGATCTGCACGAGGGTTCCGACAACGACTCCGTCCAGATGTTCCAACCCCTGATGTAGCACCGCGAGAGGAGGATTGACGCGATGGTCCAATCGCCGCAGGCCGGATTCACCGGCACGGTGTGGGATGCGGTCCCGGCCGAACAGCTCGCCCACGAGCTGACGACCGGGCCGGGTACGGCGCCGATGGCCGAAACCGGCCTGGGCTACGCCGCGCTCGCCGCGGGCCTGGGCGGGGCCGCCGCGGAATATCGAGCCATTCTGTCCGTCGTGGGCGATGCCTGGGGATCCCATTCCAGCCAGGACGGTCTGGCACAGCTGGGACAGCTGGCCGATTGGCTCGACGACATCACCACCGCGGCTCGACACAATGCCACGACCGCCGCGCAACAGGCGGCCTCCTATGAGATCGCTCGGTTCGCCATGCCGCATGTGGCCGAGATGGCCCAGGCCGTGCACACGGTCGAGGATATGGTGCACGGCAGTCTGCTCGGCGTACCGCTTGCGGGACTGCTGGATTCGGCCGAACAGCAACTCGACGCGCTGCGTGATCAGGCCGCGCAGGTGATGCGCACCTACGAGGCGGCCAGCGTGGATCTGGCCGAATCATGGCAGCAGGACCAGGCGCCCGAGGTCTCCGCGGGTGCCGCTCTGCAGGCCGAACAGGCGCCCGCACCGTCGGGCGACACACCCCAGGGCCCGCCCGCCGATGCGGGCGTCGTGACGCAGCCCGCACTGCAGTCGGCGCCGCCGGTCGATCTATCCGCGCTGAATGTGGTTGCGCCGCCGACGGTTCCGGTGGGCAGCGAATCGCTGGTGGTGCAGCCGGTGCTGCCACCCTTCCCGACCGGCGCGCCGACCGCGGCCGCCGCGCCGGTCATGGCGGCGGCCCAGCCGGTCGCGGCCCCGCCGCCGATACCGCCCCGGACCGCGGTCGAATCCCCGCGCTCCCCGCAGCCCGACGTATCCCGGGCCGCGGCCGCCGACGCCGGAGATCTCGGCGCGCGGATCGTGGCCGACGCCGGATTCGCCACGGCACCAGCCGTTCTGGGCGCCAGCGCGACCGGACGGCCTGCCGTGCCGGTGGAGGAACGGTGACAACGTTGACCACCGACGCCGTCCTGGCGGTCGCCGACGCGCTCGGCGTGCAGACCCTCCCGGCCGTACTCGCGCTGCGCCCGCGACATATCGAATACACCGGCCTCGCCGCCGCGCGCGCCGCCGCGTGGCCGGATCTGCGCGACCGCGGCGTCTTCGACCACGACGGGAACGTCCTCGACGACGATCTGGCCACCGCGCTGTTCGCGCTGGCCCGCCCGGATCGCCAGCTGGTCTTGCGAATTCGCCGCGGCGGCACGCTACATCGCGTCTGCCTGGCCCGCCGCGGCCTCGACCATGCCCTCGCGGTCCGCGTCGGCGAGGAGCTGCGGGTGCATACGGTATGGGGCGATGAGGATCCCGAGGTGCTGGCCCGCCCGCTGCTGGCCGCGCTCGGATCGTGTCCGCCCGCAGATATCCCGGCGTTCACCGCGCCGACGGCCGAGCTGCGGCAGCGGTTCGACCACCCCGAGACCAGCCACGCGTCCGCCGCCTATCAGCTCGGCATGCCCGAGGCCGACGCGATCACCCTCGGATCGGCGCTGCGGCAATGGCATTCGCTCGCCGAGTTGGTCTGCTATTCCCATCGGGAAGGCCGTGCCGTCCGTTCTCCGGCCACCGCCGCCGTGTACGACACCGCGGTCGGGCGCATCATCGGCGGCGGCAGTATCGCCCCCGATGGGCAGGCCTGGACCACCCTCGCCCCGGGCAGCGATCGTCGATTGGCGCATGCGATAGCCGCGCAGATCGAATCGTTGCCGGAGGGTCGTTGGATGCCGTAATTCGCGCGCGAATTCCCAATCGTCCGGAGTTGCGTCTCCGGCGCTGTCACACCACCCACTTTTCGAGAGGAAACACCATGCCCGGCGAAAATGCCTTGCACCTCGATTTCGTCAATTTCCAGAAGCACGCGAACGACTATGCCGCCGTGATTCCCCCGATCAACAAGACGGTGGACGCTCTGAACACTTCGGTCCAGGACGCGAAGTCCGGCTGGGAGGGCGATGCCAATACCGCATTCACGAACTTCGCCAACGCCCTGGACGAGAAGATCCGCAAGGTGAACAAGGATCTGGGCGCGGTTTCCGATGCGCTGAACACCGGTGAGAAGACGGTCGCGACCTCGGATCACGAGAGCACGTCCGGATTCACGTCCCTGAGCAGCACCTACAACTAGTTCGAATATCGAGAACGGATACGCCACAATGCTGTACGACCCGAATACCGTCAATAACCTGATCACCGACCTGGGCACCTACCACACCCAGATCTCCACGGAGCGGCAGAATGCTATCGACGCGGCGACCAAGCTGACAAGCCAGGCATGGCAAGGTACCTCCTCCGTGGCCTTCAAGCAGAAGCACGACACCCTGATGACCGATCTCCAGGATCTGCTCGACACCCTGGCGAAGGGCAAGCAGCACGTCCAGGATGCGCTGTCCAGGGCCCAGCACACCGACACCAAGGTCGCGGACGACTTCACCTGGTAGCCGGATGGATCGGAGTTCGGGCCCGTCGCCATGGGGCGGCGGGCCCGAACTTCGTCAGGCCGGATCCGCGACGCCGAGGTATCGGGACTCCTCCGGAATCCACACCAGCTGAACTGTCACCTCACCACCCGCGGTGCGAATGAGCACCTCGCCGGGATCGTCCGGGGATTCGATCAGCACGACATCGGCGGCGAGGATCGCGGCCGAGGTCTGGGCCATCGAGCCGAAATGGACGGCCGTCGCCTCGGACACCTGCCCAGTGGAGGCGACGCCGTCGTAGACGATCATCGTGGCCGCGGCGGTGTGCTGCGCGCCGCCCTGCGACGACACCGACAGCGCCTCCGGCTCATCGACCTCGCGCACCAGGCGGTCCCACACCTGCGGTCGCGTGCTGTGCACGATCACCCGAGCGCCGACGGCTATCGCGCGCAGGATCATCAGCTGCACCAGGCGCAGGCCCCCGACGATCTCCACCCGCCGCACGGCCGGACCGAAAAGCGGCACCGCGACACCGAATCCGTCGCTGGTCGCGCCGATCACCTGGCCGCAGCCGCCGGTCGGCACCAGGAAGCGGGCCATGGCCGCGGGCACACCGTGGGCGGCGGCGGACGGACCAGGATGCCCGCCGTCCATCAGGATTCGGCGCTGTGAACCACTCAGCGGGCGCAATCCCAGTCCGGCCGGAGTCCGATCGCACTCGGGCTCCTCGTCGTCCGTATCGTGGCGGACCAGCGCGGTCAGGGCCACCGTATCGGTTTGCCGCGTGGGCGTATTCGAGCCGATCGCGGGGGTCATCCGCAATCGCGTCAGCGTGGCCACGCCGGGCAGCGCCCACACCGCGGCCAGCGCATCGGGGTCCAGGCGCTCCGGGCGGACGGTGTAACCGGCCAGGCGAATATCGTTGCCGCGCAGCGCACGCCACCCTTCGGCCCAGTCCCGCGGATCGGTGTCGTGCAGTGTGGCCGCCTCCGCGGCGGCCAGCTCGGCGGCGGTCAGCATGGATATCCGGATCCCCCGGGTGGCCAGGCGGCCCGCGACCCGGCGGGTGGCGACCAGTGCCGTGCGGATCATGCCGTCCTGTCCGCCGCCGCGATTATCGATGGCCTCGGCATTGTCGAGCGGATCGAATCGCAGGACCAGCCAGACGGTTCGGGCCGCGGCCGCCGGGAGCGGGCCGAGCAGCTGTTCGTACAGCCGGACCACCTCGCGCGGGCCCCGGGTGCGGACGCCGAACGTGACGACGTCGACGGCGGCGAGCCGGATATCGAACTGGGATACGCACCGCGCCACCTCGGCGAGCGAGACGGCCGCATCGCTGCGGATCTCGGTCGAGCGCAGCAGGGTCGGGGTCACGTCGGTGCGGTCCACCCGCAGCATGGTGATCAGATGACGGCCGTCCCAGCGCATTCCGCAGCGGGCGCCGCCGGATTCCGGCACCGGGACCTCGAACGGCTCGTCGTACGGCCGGATACCAGTGCCGCGCCAATTGCGCCACCCGAGCGCCGATCGCATTGCGAGAATTCGCCAGATATTGGTCTTCTGCAGCCGGATCCCGCCGACCGCCGCAATTCCCAGGCCCACACCGAGTGCCACCCAGAGCGATCCGCGGAATGCGATGGTCACGGTGCCCGCGACGGCGGCAGCGGCGGCCGACGGCAGCACCACCGACAACGGCAACCATCCGAACAATCCGCGGGGACCCGAACGCAGCGGCGGAATCTCCGCGGCCCCCGGAATGACCCTTTCCGACATGGTGACGTCACCCATTGCGCACAACTCCAAATCCATTCAGCGCCCACCCCTGCCGTGCGGTAGCCTCCCACACGCCAGCCGAATTTGCGTGTTCATGCGCACGGTGTTCATGCGCGTGGTGGAGGAGTCGAAGTGCCGGCACAGTTGACGACCCGGGCACAGGTCAATGGTTATAGATTTCTGTTGCAACGTTTCGAGCACGCACTGGTGCGTCGCGATGTGCGGATGCTGCACGATCCCATGCGCATCCAATTCCGGTCACTGATCACCGGATTGGTGCTGGCCGTTCTGGTCACCGGTGGATGCGCGGTGCTGGCATTCCTGCGGCCGCAGGGTCAGGTCGGCGAGGCCAAGATCATCATGGGCGCCGACAGCGGGGCGCTGTACGCGATGGTGGACAAGACGCTGCATCCGGCGATGAATCTGGCCTCGGCCCGGCTGATCACCGGTAGCAGCGAATCACCCACGTCCGTCAAGGATTCCAAGCTCTCGTCGCTGTCTCGCGGCCCGCTGCTCGGCATACCCGGCGCCCCGGCGTCGCTGCCCGGACCGGTCGACGGCGACCGCTCCGCCTGGGCGCTCTGCGACGATACGACCTCGGGGCTGAAAACCACTGTCCTGGACGGTATTCCGCAGTTCGGCCCGCGAGTCCGCCCGGCGGCGGCCGATGAGGCGCTGCTGGCGTCCCGCGACGGTGCGACCTATCTCGTCTACGACGGCAAACACGCTCGAATCGATATGGGCAACAACGCGATCGTCTCCGCGCTGCAGCTGCAGAACATTCGGCCGCGGCCGATCGGAACCGGGCTGCTGAACGCCACGGTGTCCGCGCCAGACCTGCTCGTACCCGCGATCCCGAATGCGGGGGCGCCCAGCACGATTCGCGACGGCAGCATCGTCGTCGGCTCGGTGATCCGGGTCGAGGGGGTACACGGCTCCACGCCGTATGTGGTGCTCACCGAGGGGCTGCAGCGGATCTCCGAGTTCACCGCGGAGGTGCTGCGCACCGCGAATTCGATGGGGCTGACCGCGATTCCGCTGCTCCCCCCGGATGCGATCAGCGCCCTGCCGATCGTGCACAGCCTGCCGATCGACGAGTTCCCGCCCACGCGCCCGGCCATCGTGTCGGCCGACAGCACACCGATGGCCTGTGCGTCGTGGACACGCGGCATGCACGATCCGGCGGCACGGCTGCAGCTGCTGGTCGGCACACAGCTGCCCCTGGCCCCCAGCGCGCAGCCGCTGGTACTGGTGGCCGCAGACTCGGCCTACTCCGCCTATATCCCTTCGGCCACCGGCGAATTCGTGCAGGCGACCGGGGTCGAGCCGGACAGCACCCGGCGCGATGCGCTGTTCTACATCACCGACACCGGCGTGCGGTTCGGCATTCCGGATGCCGCCACCGCCGCCGTACTCGGCCTGGCCCAGCCGAAACTCGCGCCGTGGCAGATCATCAGCCAGCTCCCCGCCGGACCCATGCTGGATCGGCAGTCGGCCCTGATCGCCCGCGACGTCGTCCGCGCCGACGGCACGCCTCGGTAATGGGCACGGCGTGTTCATCGGCCGTTCACCGGAGCGGCCGAGGTGGATTCGAATTCGATTGGGAGGGCTCATGCCGCGGATAGTGGGCAGATATGCGAACGGCGCCGCTGTCGTGGCCGTCGGCGGGGTCTGTGTGGTCGTCGAACCGGATGCGCTCGACGCGGCGGGGCGGTGTATCACCGATCCCGCGGCCTTGCGTGTGACGTTGGTGAGCGCCACGGCGATCGACGGGGGTCTCGCCGCGAGCGATGAGCCGATGCCCGACGAGGTGCTGTCGGCGGCGCAGATCGAGACGATCCTCGCCTGGGAGGTCGGATTCGTCGAGGGTGTGCCCGGCGACGACGAGCGGCCGGGACTGCGCGGCGCGGAGGCCGAACTGTATCTGCGCTATCGCCCCGATACCGGCGACGCGTATCCGAACGGTCTGTACCGCCGACGGTGATCGCGGCCGATCCGACGAGTTGACCGGCCCTGGTATGGCACGTTCATCTCCGATGGCCGACACTTCCGATTGAAAATCGGACGGCCGAGCCCGGATGGGGATGTACAGACAACCATGACACGCGAGATGGACCTTTCGCGACAGCGTCGCGGCGTGGTGCTGGTGGTCCTGTGGGCCACCAGCTTCCTCACCAGCGTGGACACCTCCGCCCACAGCATCGCGGTCGGGACGCTGCTGCAGCAGCTGGGCGACCGGCCCGTGATGCGCACCTCGGTATGGATTCCGAAGGCGCATGTCCTGGGATTCGCCGCACTGCTCATGATCGGCGGCGCGCTCACGGATCGGTTCGGCGCCAAACGCGTTCTGGTCGGCGGCTATCTGCTGTACATCGGCGGGACCGCGGCGGAATTGGCATTGGTGACGACCTCGATCCCGCTGATCGTGATTCGCGTGATCATGGGCGCGGGCGCCGCGGTCATGATTCCGGCGACGCTCTCGATCCTCACGACCATCGGCCGGTCCGTCCTCGAACGGGCCAAGACCGTCACCGTCTGGGCGGGTTGCTGCGCGGCGGGTGTGACCGTCGTTCCGTTGATCTGCGGCCTGATCCTGAATCATGTGTGGTGGCCGCGGGTGGTGGCCGCGCTCGGGGCCATCGCGGTGCTGTCGCTGATCGGGGTCGTCGTATTCGTCCCGGCCACACCGGCGGATCGGACCGCCGCGGTGGACTGGCCGACGATCGGCACGGTGACATTGGGTTTCGGGCTGGTGATGTTCGCCCTGGTGCAGGCGCCGGATTGGGGATGGTCCGCGCCGGCGGTCGTGGCGACGATGGTGGCCGGGGTCGCGCTGCTGGTGTGGTCGGCGATCAGGCGGCGCGGCGGCAGTCTGCCGCACGATTTCTTCCTGCGCGCGGATACCCGTGTCCGCCCGGCGATGTACGCATTGGTCGGCGCGATTATGGCGTTGTTCGGGAGCGTATTCCTGATCGTTCAATATCTGCAGGCCGTGCGCGGCCATACGCCGATCGTCGCGGGCTGGCTGCTGTTTCTTCCGGCATGCGGCGCGACCGTGATCGGGGTGAAGGTGGGCTCGGAATTGCAGCGTCGCTTCGGAATTCCCGCCACCCTCGTCGTCGGTCTGACCGCGATGCTGAACGGTCTGGCCACCGGCCTTCCCGCCGACGCGAAGGGTGAACTCGGCCCGATCGTGGCCATGGTGACGGTGGTGAGCGTGGGTTTCGCCGTGGTGCTGCGGGTCGCGCTGGGCACGATGAGTGCGGCCCTGCCCTTGGCCCGCAATGGAATTGCCTGGGCGGCGACGGCGACCGCCATTCCGTTCGGTGGGCTGCTCGGCGTGGCGATCGTCGGCAGCCTCGTCGATCGGGGCTATCACGACCATCTCGTGATGCCCGCGAAAGTCCCGTCCCACGACGGGGCAGTGGTCAGCGCGAATTCGGTCGGCCGGGGTGTGGCGGTGGCGACGTCGGCCGGTGAGCGGGTGGCCGACGCCGTGCAGAACGCCTTCCTGGCCGGCTACCGGCACGGGCTGCTGGCCACCATCGCCGTCGTCGCCGTCATGGTGGTCGCGATCCTCGTATCCGCTGCGCGTTCGGCGAAGTCGACCGTATCCCGATAGGAATCCTCAAGAGAATTCCGGATTATCAAGAGATTCCAAAGACCATGCGGATCCATTTTGAATCTCCAAAGCCGTTGCAAATGTTGGGGATTCGAGAGTTGACTATTCTCGAATTTCGCCCATAATTCGATCTGAGTCATCGAGCATGATGTGACTGGACCATCGAAAGGCTGATTCGCCTTGTACAACTTCGACAACGGCTCTTCTGTTCGCCGTCGCAATACCGGCCGGATCGGCGCGGCGCGACCGTCGGCGTCACGGACCTCGGCCGAGGAGACACTGACCCGATCGCGTGCCGAGCGAGCACAACTCGAACAGGGCCGCCTGTTCCACGCCACTCTCGTCGAAGAGGCGGAACTGCTACATGAAGAACTCCGGCAGTTACACGAGGAGCTCCGCGAGGTCCATCGTCAGTTGAGCAATCTGCGCAGGCGATTCCCCAGTCTGCCACCGGCTCCGCGACCGACGGGCTATCCCCCGATCGCCGTCGCGCCGGTCGCCGCCGCCGGGCCTCGCACGAGCGGCGGCCGCGCCACCGCCTGACGCGTACGCACCGCCCGGGAAAACCGCCCCGGCAGCACGAGTTGTCCTCTCCCGTACTCTTCGGATGGTGTCTGGAGTGCGGAAGGAATCATCGGTCGTGCGTGTGGTGGTCGTGGAAGATGATCCGGGTATGGCCGCAGCCGTCGTCGACGGTCTCACGGGCCAGGGATTCGATACCGTCGATCATCTCTCGCACGGCCTGGACCTGCTGACCTCGCATGCCGGATACGACGCCGTCGTCCTCGACCTGGGTTTGCCCGACGTCAACGGGTATCTCGTTCTGCGCCAACTCCGTAAGGTCAGCTCCATTCCCGTCGTGGTGCTCACCGCCGAGAGCGATGAGCTCGCCGCGGTGTCGTGTCTGCGAGCCGGCGCCGATGATTACGTGGTCAAGCCCGCGCGGGTCGGCGAACTGGCCGCCCGGATCGAGGCCGTCGTGCGGCGCTCGCGGGCCGTCGAACGTCCGCCCGCCGTCGTGCTGGCCGGAGACGTCCGGGTCGACCTGGCCGCGCACCGGATCGAGGTGGCCGGGCAGCCGGTGGCGTTGACCCAGAAGGAATTCGCCGTGGCGCGGGTGCTGGCCGAACGGGCGGGTGTCGCGGTGAGCAGGGAAGAGTTGATGGATGAGATCTGGGGCGAGAAGAAGGCCTCCATCTCCCGTTCACTCGATGTCCATATGGGCGGGCTGCGCTCGAAGCTGAACCGTCCCGGTCTGATCACTACCATCCACGGCTTCGGCTACAGATGGGCGCGGTGAGGGGTACAGCTCGTGCGCGGCCGTTTGCTGATGATGTTCACCGCGCTCGCCGCGATCTGCATGACCTATCTCGCCGGACTGATCGGCTGGTATCAGGCGGCCAGCGCGACCCGCGGATTGGTCATCGATCGGATCCATGACGCCGACCGCTTCGCCGCGTTGTCCGCCGGCGATCCGGCCGAACTGCGGGACGAGGCCCAGAGCTATCACGACCGCAGGGACAGCGGCGTGCTGGTGATCGACGCCAAGGGCATCGTGGTCTGCTATATCGGGATCGATGGCGGCGATCCGCGGGTCATCGACGTCGTCCAGCGCGCCCGGCGGTTCGAACCTCCGCAACTGCCGGAGAACCTGCTGCCATGGGGCCCGCGGACGATACTCATCGCGCAGACCGTCGGAACTCCGCCGCGGGCCGCCGGGGCCGTCGTCATCGTCGCCTCGACCGCCGAGACCCGCGCCGAAATCACCGACGCCTGGATACAACTGGCGTGTATCACCGCGAGCATGCTGCTGGTGTTCGGCGGCGTGGCGCTGGTGCTGTCCGGCTGGATCCTGCGGCCGGTCTCCGAACTACTCCGCAATGTCGATGCCCTGACCGCGACCCTGCCCGCACCGGGCGGTGGGCCGCGCCGCGCGCCGGGCAAGGGCGATGGGCCGCCGGAGATCCGGGAGTTGTCGGATGCGGTCGAGGCGATGACCTTGGCGGTGGCCGAATTGGCCGCCGCCGAACGGCGGCATGTGGCCGATACCGCGCATTCGATGCGGAACCCACTCGCCGCGTTGGCGGTTCGGCTCGACGCGCTGCGCCCGGCACTCGACGGCAGCGAGGCCGAATCGACATTCGACAGCGTGGTCGCCGAGGTGGATCGGCTGACCGGACTCCTCGACGGACTGTTGGCCGATGCGGTGGCCGAGTCGCGAACCGAGTGCGGCGCAACCGAATCGGCGACGGTCGCCGCGGCGTGTGATGCCGTGGCCGTGGCCGTGGACCGGGTCGAGGCATGGCATGCGGCGTTCGCCCGGGCCGGTATGGCGTTGACGATCGAACTCCTGGCGCACGGCGCGCCGGTGGCGGTGCCGGAGCAGATCCTGCGGCAGATACTCGATGTGGCACTGAGCAATTCGTCACGCTACGCCGGATCCGGGGCCCATGCGACCCTCACCGTGAGCCGGGAGTTCGATTCGGTGGTCGTATCGGTAAGCGACACCGGGACCGGGGTGTCGGAGGAGGAGATCGATCGGCTCACCACTCGGTTCTTCCGCGGCGCGAATGCCGCGGCCGGTGGATCCGGGCTGGGACTGCCGATCGCCGCGACGCTGGCCGTGAAACACGGTGGGCTGTTGTTCATCGATGCCGCCGATCCGCACGGATTGGTTGTCACCGTGAGTTTCCCCGCGGCGACCGACGACATGGAATCGACTGAGGCCGACTGTCTTACGGGACGGTGAACTGCTGAAGAGGCGGTGAACTCTCGGCTCCGGCCGCCCGGGGCCGCGCGCCGAATGCGGCAGGATTCGCTCTGCGGGCCGAGGTCATCGGCGCCGCCGCCCGGCAGCATGGACATCAGGAGGGGTTGTGGCACGGCCGAACGATCGGTTCATCGCCGATGTGGCCCAGTTACTGGACTCGTTCAGCGCGGCCATGGCACAGGTGAGCGATATGCGCCGGCAACGGGACGCGCTGACCGGCGAGGCCAGCGTCGAGCGCGGGCGAATCACCGTGGTGGTCAACGCCTCCGGATCCATCGAGCGCACCATCTTCGCCGAGGATATCGACGATCTGAGCTACGCCCAGATCGCCCGGGCGACCCTGCAGGCCGCGCAGCAGGCGGCGGCCGAGGTGAAACATAAGGCCGAGGCGCTGGCCGGCACGCTGCAACAGACGCGGGCCCGGATGCCCCAGCTGCCGGATCTGATCGACGGCATGCCGCAATTGCACGCCGATATCGCGCCACCGCCACCGGCTCCCCTGACCCCGCCGGGCGAGCGGGCGATCGGCACGACCGAGACCGAGTTCGAGGACGCGATCGAATATCAGCCGTCCCGACGCAGCGCCTTCGATCGCTGAGAGGAACCCCCGCGTGTCCGACCACGAATTCGCCGCGGAGATCGGCGAACTCAGCGCCGAGCTGGCCGAGATCACCCGCCTGCAACAGCAACGCACCACACTGATGGGCGTCGGCGCCACCGAGCGCCGCCGGGTCACCGTCACGGTGAACGCCGACGGCATCGCGATCGACATCCGCTTCTCCCCCGATATCGGCGACCTCGACTACGACGAGATCGCGGCCGCGGTCACCGAGGCGTCGCAACTGGCGGTGGCCGATGTGGCCAGGCAGACCGCCGCACTGTTCGAGCCGATCACCCCGGACCGAACCGCGAGCATCACGATCGACGACACCCTGGCCGGCATCGCGTATCTGCGCGACCAATTGCGTTGAGTGCGGGAGTTCGACAATGGCAACACCTGATTCGGACGGAACCTGGTCCGATCTGAAGACGCGGGCGGGCGACGGCCGGCTGAAGCTCGAGGAGGGCATCGCGGCGAAGTGCGCCCAGCACGTCGAGACGATGGTGAATGCGATCATCGGCACGCACACCTGGATCCAGCAGAACTATCAGCGGGCGAGCCCGGATATCGCCGCGACCGGCTCCGGCGCAGCGCTGAAACTGGTCTTCAACAACAAGATCGGCCAGGAGATGGAGGAGCGGCTGGATCGCCACCGCGACATCCTCATCGAGATGGGCAATGCCTTCGTCGCGGCCGGGCGGGCGTATCAGGCCGCCGAACACTCCTCGAAGGTGAGTTTCGACAACATCTCGTTCACCGATCCGGGCGGAACTCCGCCGCCCGGTGAGCCCTATGTCCAGGCGATACCGCCTCGGGGCACACCGGATTGGCCGGACAGCAGGATGGACAAGGTGCACATCACCCCGGAGGAGGGGACCAATTTCAGCTGGCAACAGCTGTATTCGATCGGCCAGAGCATCAATCCCCAGGCCGTCGCCGACGCGGGCGGCGTCTGGTACTGGCTGGCGCAGGACGCGCTGACCCCGGCCTTCACCGAACTCGACCAGAACATCTCGGCCGCCTCGGATCAGTGGACCGGACAGGGCGGGGACCGGGCGATCGCGGCGACCCAGCGGTATGTCCAGGCGTCGCAGCAGCTCGTCGCCGATATGAACAAGCTGGGTGATGTGCTGATCTTCACCGCGGGCTGGCTGCAGCAGACCAAATCCGCCATGCCGCCCACGCCCGAGCCGCCGACCACCACCGGCTCCGGGCCGCAGGCCGCCCCCGTCGACCTCGCCGAGGTGACGCGGCCGTACCAAGAGGCCTTCACCGCCGATTACACGGATAACTTCGAGGGCACCACCGGCAATATCGTCACGCTCCCCCAGCCGCATCAGGTGGCCGGAACGCTGGACGTCAACGATTCGGCCGACGACGACAAGCCCGGCGACAAGAACCCGGACGACACCGAGCCCGACGACACCAAGCCGAACAAACACGAGACCGGCGACGGCGATCCGGCCGGTGACGGACCGGAGAAACCGGATCCGTCCACACACACCCCGGACGGCGAGCCGAAGCCGAATCCGCACGATTCGAACCCGCCGACCGACGGCGACATACCCCCGAACAAGCCTGAGATGCCGACGAATCCGGATCTGCCACCGGCCGATCCGACGAAGCTGCCGTTCGATTCGTCGAAGCCGCCGACGGGACTGCTGAATTCGGTCACCGACCCCTCGAAACCATTGTCCGAGAACCGGACACCGTACCTGATGCCGCCGTTCACCGGCGCGCTCGCCACGAATACCGAGAAGGGACTGCTGTCCCGGTTCGGCGGCGGGCTGGGCGGCGCGCCACTGGCCGCCGAGAGCAAACTGCTCGAACGGGAGTCGAAGCTGTTCCCGCGCGCCAGCCGAATGGTCGAGCGGGGGCCGTTGGGGCGGGCCGGGGCGGCGGGCGGATCCGAGCCCGGCATGCCGCTCGGCGGTGCGGGCGCGCGGCGGAACGAGGAGAAGGAGCGCAAGCGTTCCGAACAGCTCAAGTCCACCGAATACCTGGACGAGGCGGTCGGCGAGGTCGGGCGCGGCATCCGCCCGGTGCTGGATCGGTGAGCGCGCGGGCGTGAGCATCACCTGGAACCTGACCGATGCCGAACTGGTTGTCGCATGGGACAAGCTGTTCGCCGACCATCTGCCCTCGCCGCTGTGCGCGCTGCTGGGGGTGCACTACGCCGAGGAATACGCCCGCGTGGCCGCCGAGACCTGGGACGGCATGCGGGCCCGTTACGACGGTTCGCTGCACGATGCGCTGACCCGCGTCGCCCGCTCCGATGTGCGGGTGGTCGCGCATGCCGTCGATCCTCGCCATCCGGAGGATTCCGAGGCGCGGGTGCGCGTGCTCGGTGCGCGCCACGGCGCGGTGGCCGTGCTGATCCGGCAGCTGCCGGGCGAAACCATGTGGCGTAGCGGCGGATTCGTGATCACGATGGGTGAGGCCGAACGCCTGCCCGGGGCCGTGGTGGGCGCCCTGCCCGCGCGCGATCCGGGTCGGCTGCCGGATGTCCCGATGGTGGGTTCACGCGACCGCAGCGAGATCGACCACTGGTACGGGCAATCCGAGGTCTACGACAGCTATCCGGAACTCGAACGGCGCGCCGCCGCGTGGCTCGACCATCCCGTCGATGTGCTCGGCTCCATCGAAACCTCCCAGGGCAGTTCGATTTTCGGGCCGCGCGGGATCACCACCCGCCGCATCTACTGGCGGGATCTGACCGACGACGGCCGCTATGCCATCGCGGATACGTCCCGCCCGATCGCGGTCGGCGTCGACCGGCGGCGGCTGGCGGGGATGATCGCCGTCGATGTCGGCGCGGCACTGCAGACACTGGAGGACGAGCGGCGTGACTGAACAGATCTGGTTCTCCGATGAGGTGGCGGATTTCGGCACCGCGATCCACGAATCCGCAGTGTACGACGGTCCTTGTGCCGCAACCGATTCCGTGGCCGACGATGCGGCAGCTCCCGAACCGGCCGCTGCCGTCCCCGCGGACGAGACGGGATTCACCGCCTACTCGACCGGTGAGGCCGCCCTGCGCGGCGGCGACATCGTGGTCACGACAACCGAATCCGGCCTGCCGCTGGCGTTGCGTGTCGACCCGGGGCAGCTGCGCCGCGATCCGGCCGATCTGGCCGATGATCTGCTGCGCCTGTGCCGGTTGGCGGCCAACCGCGCGGGGCTGACCCGGCGCAAGCAGCTGTCCGGCCTGGGCATGTCCGATCAGTCCCTGGATCTGCTCGGTCTGCCCACCCAGGACGCGGTGGAGCAGGCCGAACTCGGTGACGAGAACGACTATGAATTCGAGCCGCGCAGTTGGCTCGATCGGGATGGGAGTGTGTGGTGATGGGGAGTTCGGGAACCGACACCTCGACCTGGAAAGGCCTCGCCGACAACGGCGAACTGAAATTCGACTCCAGCGTCGCCCAGGAATGCCTCACCGCCTGCCAAACGCTACTCGGCAACATCGAAACCATGATGAACTCCATCGGCGGACTCAAATCCCCCGCCGAACCACTGTTCACCAAAATCAGCGACACCGGCACCGACACCGTCGACACACCCACCCGCTACCGCAAACTACTCAACGACAAATGGACCGAACTCCACGACACCCTCGACCAACACAAACAACTCCTCAACACCGTCGGCGACACCTTCATCCACGCCGCCAAAGCCTACGGAAACTCCGAACACGACAGCGCCCTCACCTTCGACGACCCCAACAAAACCGGCACCATCACCATCGACAGCACCGGCACCATCACCCCACCGGCTTGGTCGACCTATTCCTCCGGAAGTTCGGGATCCTCAGGAGCTTCCGGATCCTCCGGCTCGACCACCATCACCCCTGACGACTACGCGACCACCATCGCCGACGCCGCCGAGGACGGCACCTCCTTCGGCCTGGAACAGTTCTACTACATCGACAAATCCATCATCGCCAACCGAAACGACCTGACCGCCGCCGCCGAACAATGGCAATCGGTACAACGCACCTGGGACGGCTGGGCCATGGATTTCCACACCCACATGAAAGCCGCACTCACCTCCGGCAACTGGACCGGCAAAGCCGCACCCGCCGCCAGCACAGCCATCGACAACTACGTCAACGGCGCGGTCACCCAACTCGGTAAATCCATGAGCGCCATGTACAAAACCATCGTCACGCTCGACAGCCTGCTCACCGATATCGCCAACACCATCACCAAAGAACTCGACACCGCCGCCACCAAAGCCGAAAACGCCACATTCAACAGGAAGGACGGCTGCTGCGCAGACAGCTACGCCATCACCGACCTCCAAGACTACTGGAGCAAAACCTACCCACCCGGCCTCCACAAAATCGCCACTCTCACACCGGCATTCAAGGATCCCGCCACCATTACCAAGAACGGTAGCGGCGGATCCGGTAGCGGCGGTGGGTCCGGCGGCAGCGGCGGATCAGGATCAGGCGGCGGCAGCGGCGGCTCGGGCTCGGGCGGAGGATCCGGCGGCGGCAGCGGCTCCGGCGGCGGCGATTCGGGCGGCGGAGGCAAGTCCGGCGGCGGCGGCGGTGACGACTCCGGCAGTGGCGGAGGCGATTCCGGCGGCGGGGACAAGTCCGGTGGTGGCGGCGGTGACGAATCCGGCGGCGGCAGTGGCGGTTCGGGTGCGGGCGGCGGCAAGGGTCACGGCGGCAGTGGTTCGGGCGGCAGCGGTGGTTCCGGAGCCAGTGGCGGCTCCGGCTCCTTCGGCGCAGGGACCGGCGCGTCCGGCAGCGCCGGGGATCTGCTGAGCCTGTTCGGTGAGGTGCTGCAGCTGCTCTCCTCGGGCATCCCCGGGCTGATGCAGCTGGGCAGCCAACTGCTGCAACAACTTCCGCCTGGTCTGCAGCAGCTCGGCCAGGCCTTCCAGAGCGGAATGCTCACCTTCGGGCAGGCGATGAACGCCGCCGCGACGGAGGTCGGCAAGGACGTGCAGGACCTGCAGAAGGGTTTCGACCGCGATCTGCGACGCGTGGAGCGGGATCTGGGCATCCTCCCGGCGGACGATCCCGGCAGCCCGGTCGAGCCGCACATCCTCGCGGGACCGCTCGGCCCGACCGGTCCGCTGTCGCCGGGCGTCGAATTCTCCCGGGCCTCGGCGCCATTCGAGGCGCAGCCGACGGCGCCGACCGACGTGGTGGCCGGTGTCGCGGCCGCCCCATCCCCATCCGCCACCCCGGGCACGCCCGTGCAGCCCGGCAAACTCGAGAAGCTCGAGGTGAACGACTGATATGCGCACCTGGTACCTCAGCGATCTGGAGTTCATCGTGCTGCGCGAGCGACTGCTCGATCGCGGTCTGCCCTGGCCCTTCTCCTATGTCGGACCGGTCCGCAGCCGCATCGACTTCCTGCACGAGAAGGCCCGGATCTGGTCGGCGCTGCAGGCGAATTGGGATCCCGACCTGGCCGACGCCATCGTCCGCGCCGCCAAGCCGGACGCCCGAGTCCAGATCAGAGCCTGGGACAGTAGTGCGGTCATCGATCCGAAGGGCCGCTACTTCCTCATCGGTAATCGCTGTGGCTCCGAGGCGGTGGTCGTGCACGGCTACTGTGAGCGCCACTACGAGACCTACGACCGCTATCGCATCGTCGTCTGTGACGCGCATGAGCTGGCCGGTGTTCTGGTCGACAGCCTGCCGTCCATGCCCGCCGGTACGCAGGGCCGAGTCGAGCTGATGTCGTATCGGGCGGAGACCATGGATCATTGGAGCGGCCGCTCGACGCTCTACGACGACGGCGACGACAACGTCGAATTCCGCAGTGTGCGGTGGCAGAGCGCATTACGCACGACCGTCGGCATCATCGATGTGCGCCAGGGCAGGTCCAAATTCGGACCGCAGGGCATCGTGCTGCGCCGGTCCTTCTGGGAGGACCATCCCGACGATGGCCGCTATCTGATCGATACCGATCCCCCGGTGGCCGCGGTCGGGATCGACGCCGCCGGGTTGCAGGCGCGGATCGATCAGGAGATCGCCGAGGTGCTGCGCGTGGTGCAGGACGAGTCCCAGGCGGGCATCGTGCGGTCGAGCGTCTTCGGTGACTAGGAGTGTGTGGTGATGGGGAGTTCGGGAACCGACACCTCGACCTGGAAAGGCCTGGCCGACAGCGGCGAACTGAAATTCGACTCCAGCGTCGCCCAGGAATGCCTCACCGCCTGCCAAACCCTGCTGGGCAACATCGAAACCATGATCAACTCTGTCGGCGGCCTGAAATCCCCGGCCAAACCGCTGTTCACCACCAACAGTGATGCGGGCACCGATGCCGTCGCCTCCCCCACCGACTTCCGCACACTCCTCAACACCAAATGGACCGAGCTCCACGACACCCTCGACCAACACAAACAACTCCTCAACACCGTCGGCGATACCTTCATCCACGCCGCCAAGGCCTACGGGAACGCCGAATACGACAGCGCCCTCACCTTTTCCGACCCCAACAAGACCGGCACCATCACCATCGACAACACCGGCACCATCACCCCACCCGCCTGGTCGACCTACGCCTCCGGAGCCTCCGGACCCTCCGGCTCGACCGCCGTCACCCCCGACGACTACGCGGCCACCATCGCCGACGAGGCGGAGGACGGCACGTCCTTCGGCCTGGAACACTTCTACTACATCGACAAATCCATCATCGCCAACCGAAACGACCTCGCCGCCACAGCCGAACAGTGGCAGTCGGTCCAGCAGAGCTGGAACGGCTGGGCGATGGACTTCCACACCCATATGAAAGCCGCGCTCACGTCCGGCAACTGGACGGGCAAGGCCGCACCGGCCGCCGCCAAGGCCATCGACAATTACGTCAACGGCGCGGTCACCCAACTCGGTAAATCCATGGGCGCCATGTACAGCACACTCGTCGCGCTCGACAGCTTGCTCACCGATATCGCCAACACCGTCACCAAAGAACTCGACACCGCCGCCACCAAAGCCGAAAACGCCTCATTCAAAGTCAAAGACGGCTGCTGCGCAGGCAACTACGCCACCAGCGACCTCCAGGACTACTGGACCAAAACCTACCCACCCGGCATGCACAAGATCGCCACCCTCACACCGGCATTCAAGGATCCGGCCACCATCACCAAGAACGGCGACGGCGGATCCGGCGGCAGTGGCGGATCAGGCAACGACGGCGGCTCGGGCGGCGGCAGTGGCGGCTCGGGCGGCGGATCCGGCGGCGGCAGTGGCGGATCGGGCTCCGGCGGCGGCTCGAAACGCGAATCCGGCGGCGGCGATTCGGGATCGGGCGGCGGCGGCCTGGGCGGCGGTCTCGGCCTGGGCGGCGGCGGTGGAGGTCCGAAGGGCGGCCTCGGCCTCGGTCTGGACAGTGGCGGCGGCCCGAAGGGCGACCTCGGCCTCGGCCTCGGCGGTAGCGGCCCCAGCATCGATCCCGGAAAGCCTTACGTCCCAGGCGCATCGGGCCCGCTGGGATCGGCGATCAAGAACTTGTTGGGCAGCAGCGGCCCACTCGACCCGAGCAATCTGTTCGGCGGCAGCGGCGCATCCGGCCCGTTCGGCGCATCGGGCGCCTCCGGTCCCTTCGGTCTGGACGGAATATCCGGGGCCAGCGGTTCGGACGCCTCCGGATCCGGCCTGCCGACCGGTCTGGCCGGGTTCGGCGGCGGTGGCGGTGGCGGCGCGTTCGGCCCCGGCGGTTCCAAGCCCCTGGCACAGGAATCCCTCGGCGACTCCAAACTGTTCCCGCGCGCCTCGGCGCCGGGCAGCTCCCCGGCCGGCAAGAAACAGCAGCAGGACGAGGAGGTCGTGGTGAGCCGGGCCGGAATCGCCACCACGGCACAGGAATCGGCGATGCCGATGATGCCGCCGATGGGTGGAATGGGCGGCGGAATGGGCGCGGGCGCTCAGGGCCAGCAGAAGGAGCGCAAGCGCGCCTCCTATCTGGACTCCAAGGAGCATATGGAGGGTGCGATCGGCGAGGATCCGCTGAGCGTGCGCCCCATCATCGATCGATGACAGGAGAAGTGTGAGTGGGGAATGGGCACGGCTGGAGGCCTCCGCGCAGGCCCAGCTGGAACGCATGCGGCGGCTGTCCGATGACCTGGCCGCCATTCGGGTCCGGCAGACATCGGCCGACGGCGCGGTCACGGTGACCGTGGACGGGTGCGCGAAGCTGCTGGATCTGCAACTGTCCGAGGCGATTTCGAGGCTGTCGCCGACCGCGTTCGGCCGCGCGGTACTCGATACCGCGGCCGCGGCCGCGCACCGGGCTCTCGACCAGCGGGGCACGCTGATCAACGAATTCAACCAGCAGGAGTGATCGGATGAGATTCCATGTGGCCGCCCTGCCGCATACGCAGACCACCAAGCACTACTCGCCGTGCGCCTACACCCAGAAGGTGCGCAAGTTCTGCGACATGATGATGGCCCTCGGCCATGAGGTGTATCTCTACGCGTCGGAGGAGAACGAGGCCGCCTGCACCGAGCTGATCACCGTCGTCACCAAGGACGATCAGCGCGAATGGTTCGGGGCCAAGACCCTCGCCGACGGCTTCGACTGGTTCACCTGGGACGCCCACGAGCGGCACTGGCTCATCGCCAACGCGCGCACCATCACCGAGATCGCCAAGCGCAAGCAGCCGCGCGACATCATCTGCGCGATCGGCGGATCCGGTCAGAAGCCGCTGGCCGATGCGTTCCCGGAGCTGCAGACCGTCGAATTCGGTGTCGGCTACAGCGGTGTGTTCGCCAACTACCGGGTGTTCGAGAGCTACGCCTGGATGCACGCCGTGTACGGGGCGCGCAGCTCCGTCGGGCGGATCATGTCCGAGCGCGGCCAGTTCTACGATGCGGTGATCCCGAACTACTTCGAGGTCGAGGATTTCCCGTTCGCCGAGGAGAAGGACGACTACTTTCTGTTCATCGGCCGGCTGATCGAGGCCAAGGGCTATCAGATCGCCGTCGACGCCTGTAAACGGCTGGGCGCCAAGCTGATCGTGGCCGGCGCCGGTCGGCCACCGGATTACGGCGAATACGCCGGCGTGGTCGATGTGCGGCAGCGCGGGGAGCTGATGAGCCGGGCCCGCGGGGTATTCGTACCGTCGCTGTATCTGGAGCCGTTCGGCGGCGTGCATATCGAGGCCATGCTGTGCGGGACGCCCGTGATCACCACGGACTGGGGTGCGTTCAGCGAGACGGTGCGCCACGGTGTACAAGGCTTTCGATGCCGGACGCTGCGCGAATTCTGCGACGGGGCCGAGGCCGCCGATAAGCTCGACCGCCGGGCCATCCGCGACTACGCCGTGTCGAAGTTCTCCACCGAGGTCGTCGCCCGGCAATACGACGACTACTTCCACCGGCTGCAAACCCTGTGGGGCGACGGCTTTTATACCCTCTAGGCCCGGCCGTGCGATTCAATGTCACGCTCGCGGACCCCGCGCGTGACCACCCCCGCCTTCGACGATGTGGTGATCGCCGTGGCCGCCGCCCTGCGCGATCTCGGGCACACCACGGTCAACGCGGGCGGGTACGATCCCGATCGCATCAACGGCAAAGCCGTTGTCGCCGAGGTCGATCCGGACGACGATGACGACGGCCTGGCCGCGGGGATCGTCGCCGTGCCGTATGCGCGGCTGGTGGACGCCTGCGCCGAACTGGTCCGCGACGATACGGCCAGATCCGCGCTGGAGTCCGTGGGCCACCGCATCATCTCCCGCCGCACCACCGCCCACATCCTCGACAGGGTCCTGCACTTCGCCGCCGCGCTCGATCCGATGGCCGGAGCCTGGGGCCCCCGCTACTAGACCGGACCCCCGAGAGAATCCAGAGAACTCGGATCGAAGAAGTCCGGGTCGGCCGAATGTTCCTCGGCGGGTACTTCCTCCGGAGCGGCCGCGGAGAAGGTGGGCCCGCCATCCTTCCAGTACCGCCTGAAATCATATGTCCCGAAATGCACGGCACTGCCACGCGTCGCCATACTCCACGGGACAATGATCTCGAATCGCTCATCATACCCGATATCGGTCTGAATACGCAGAACAATACCCTGTGCACCCAGCCCGTCCATCAGGGAAGTATCCGGGTCGATTCCGAAGTACTCTTTCAGCTGCCCCACCACCCGCGAATCATTGTAAACGATAGTCGATTCCTCAGAATCGAAGTGATAGGGCAGCTCGTAAACACGCGCACCCACGGGCAGGTGATACTCCACCACCTCGACCGTCGACGGTATCTCGTTACCGATCTTCTCACCCCACGTATGGTCCGCTTCATGGGCCAAATACCATGCCTGCCAATTCGCATCGTCGTTACCCCCTCGCCCGGCAGGCCGTTTCACCTCGGCGACAACCTTGTCGAGAACCCCTTCCCCGACCGCGTGATAACCCGTAATCGAGCTGACATCGACAGCCCGCACCCGAACACCGAGCATCCGGCCGTCCGAACCCGGCAACATCAAAGGACCCACACCGTCCGTGACGGCCTCGGCGCCATCGAAGTTATTGCCAGGAAGCACATTCGGAGAATCCGCATCGACGGCGCCACCGCGTAGCGATGGTATTCGGTCCTGCGAATCCGATATCTCGGACCCGGCCGCGCGCGCCGTGCCGTTGTAGTGCGCCGAACCGACCCGCAGCACGGTTGCCACCCGGTGATCGGCCGCCCCAACGGGTTCGGTGTTCAGTGTGTGGGTGTCCAGTGTTTCGGTCACGACGCGCAGCTCGATCCCGTGTTCGCCCAACACGTCCGCCAGCACGTGCGGCACCACATCGCCGAGATCGGCCGCCCATCCTTCCGGCCTGCGCAGTCTCTCGACGGCCTCCGGCGTCAGGGCGTCGGCGCCGCCTTCGATCCAATTCGAATACGCGGTGCGCGTATCCGGATTCGCCAATCTGCCGATGACCGCATTCACCAGGCCCGCAACGGTATTCAACCCCTCGGGCAGATGATCCACCGTGGCCAGCGTCGCCAGGTAGAGGCAGTATCCGGTGGCCGGCATCTCGACCTCGACCAGGCCGTGCTCGGTCAGGTGCTGACGCTGCGCCGCATTCGCACGCGGTATCGCCACCGCCGCCATATCGTCCGGCGATAGATAGGGTCCGATATCGAACTGACCGCCTTCCTCGATCAGCGATACCTGGACATGCTGGGGCTCGGGCAATACGTCGTAGAGCAGATAGCCGAGTGTCGCCTCGAGCGTCTCGTGTTCGCGAGACGGTGGCGGGACCACCGCCTTAGCCGCCTTGGCAGCGGCCGTGGCCGCCGCCTTCCGCGCCGCGACCGCCCGGTCCTCGGCCCGGTCCGCCTTATTCCTCGCCACCGTGGCAGCCATCTTCGCCTTGGCGACGTCCTCGCCCTGCCCATCGGCCTCGGCTTTCCTGGCGTCCTCGGCCGCCCGCTCGGCGATTTCCCGCAGCTGCCCCGCGGTCTCGGCGACCTGATCGGCGAACTTCGCCGCCTTATCGGCCTCGGTTCTGGCCCTCTTATCAGCCAGGGATATCTCGACCTTCTTGGCTTCCTTGGCAAACCATTCGCGTTTATCGCGCGGACCCCAGCGATTCTGCGACAGCTTACCGTGTCTCACCTCTTGCTCGATCTGATTCCGTACGTTGTCTTTACTCGAGAAATCGCTGAATGCCCGCCCGTACCTTTCGAATGCCCTCGAATTCACGATCAAGGCGATATCTATATCACCCGCCGTAGGCTTGTGCACCGAACTGCCCTGCACCCTGAGCGTCACGTCCCCGCGGTCGATACCACGCATACCCGCGACCCGCAGAACATTCGCGGCAAGCAATTCGAAATCGCGCCGCGATTTCAGCAGATAGGGGTAGCCGCGTCTGCGAACCTCATCGAGATTGTGCAGGCTCTCCTCGAGCCTGGCCACCACATCGCCGACCTCGACATCCTTCTTACGTTTCTTGATGCCGTACTGGGTCAGCAGATCGGCGGCATCCCGGCCATGCGTCGCGAGAATGTCCCGAACCCGCTCGAGAGCCTCCGGTGACGCACCGGCAAGCGCGATCGATGCATCCTCGCGCAATTGCCTGTCCGGGAACAGATGCGCGTGGTCGGGAATCGGGAACGCCTCCTCCACGCCGCCGACCAGACTGTACTCGCCGCGCGCATATCCGGCCCGCACGAACGACTCACCCGGAACATGATCGGCCACATGGCCATCGAAAACCACCCGTCCCTCCGGATGCACCGCGACCCAGTAATGCCCGCCACCGGAAGGGCTGCGGAACAACACATTCACGGGCTGATCCGGCGGACCGAAATGCAGCCGATGCACGCCCCCGCCGGGATGCACCACCTCCAGATTCATCTCCAACGCCTTGGCCGCCGCGGGCAACAACCGCTCCGCCGCCGCGCTGTTCCACTGTCCGGTGCCCAGCAACGCCCGCAACTGCTTCTCGAACTCGGTCTCCCGCTCGCCGTGGGGCCTATGCGCCTCGAACTCGCCCAGATACCTCTCCGGATTGTCGAGCATATGCGCCACCACATTCACCCGGAAGTCCTCATGCGCCTCCCGATCATGGGGATCAACACCCAATGCCCGCCCCAACGCCTCCCAGAGGCAATTCCCTTGTCCCGGTTGCGATTCCCACCAACAACCCTCCGGCGCGACCACTCCCTCCAGCTCCTCGGCATGCTCGCGCCCCAGCACGGAGTCGCCCGCCCCGCCCGCCAGCGGAGGCTCGTCGCCGGGCACCGGTGCCGCATGGAATGTCGGCGCGTTTTCCTTCGCGTATCTCTCGAAGGAATACCATCCGTAATGCTCGGCCCGGCCATCCTCGGCCAACTTCCACGGCACGATGATCTCGAACCGCTCGTCGGAGCCGATATCGGTCTGAACGCGCAGAACGATGTTCTGGTCACCCAATCCATCCATCAGGGGAGTCTCGGGCTTGATCCCGAAGTGCTCCTTGAGCGCCCGCACCACTTCCGGACTGTTGTACACGATGGTCGGACCCTCCGGACCGACGTGGTAGGGCAACTGATGAACACGCACGTTCGCGGGCAGGCGATACTCCACCACATCGATCCTCGTATCGCGCGTCGGCATGTCTACGCCGATCTTCTCCCCCCACGTGTGGTCCGCATCATGAGCCAGATACCAGGCGCGCCAGTTCGGATCGTCGTTACCCGCTCGACCGGCGGGCCTTCCCACCTTGCGCACAACCGCATCCACGACCCCCGGATCGACCGCGTGATAGCCCGTGAGCGAGGTGACATCGAATGACGTCACCCGAACGTCATGTTCCCCCGCTCCCGGCAGCATCAGAGATAGAACATCCTCCGTAACAGCCGTAGCCGCACCGTAATTGGCGTCGGGAAGCACAGCGCCGATCCGCGGCCAGCCGAGCTCGCCGCCGCCGGCGTCGGACACGGATTCATGCACCGGCACGCCGTGCGCGGAATAGAGAATCGCCCGAGTGGACTCGAGATCCTTGGCGACTCGCGGCGGGAATCCGTGTCGACGGCCCGCGCCGGGATCGTGCACGACGATCGCGCCGTCCTCCGCCCGCAGCAGATATGCGTGCGCGCCGATTCCGTGCGCATCAGCGAGGCCCCGATAGCGATCGACGACGAGAGCCGTTGCACCCGCACCGATGTCGAGCAGTCGGTCGGCGATGGCTTGGTGATCGGCGAACCGCTCGAGCCGGCCGCCCGCGGCAGTTCCGAGTTCCGCGTAGGACATTCCCGCCAGACCCACCGGATGATCGGGCATCCGGGCATAGGTGCTGCCGGTGAGCGTGATGAGTTCCGCCAGCGCCAGCGGCCCGCAATCGTTCGCCCGCCGGATCGGCTCGGCGGTGGATTCCGCTGTGGCAGCGCCGATCTGGGCCCGATGAGGGCGGCTGCCGTCGATCTCGTGCGGATCCGTCGGCATGTTCCGGGCAACCCGGTCGGCGAGCTTCGAGCCGAAACCGTCGCCGGTCACCCGGATCTCGTCCGGTGTGTCGCCGGACAGGCGGCGAGCCTCGCCGAATGCGTGCAGCGCGGAGCGCAGGCGCCCGGCGGCCCTGACGGGTGGCAACTTGCTGAGCAGCCGGTCGGAGAATCCGCCGGATTCGGCCGGGAGCTTGTAGTCGGACCAGACGACACTGGCCACGGAGCGATCCGGGGCCGCGAGCTGTCGGGTGGCATATCTGTCCATGGCCGCGTGCAGATCCCGGACCATCGACGCGAGTGAGATGCCGCCGCCGGGAACGTGCCAGGACACCGCGTTCGCGTTGTCGACATCCCCGAAGCCGATGATCGCCGCGCCGCGACCCTCGAATGCGCCCGGGTCGAACTTCAGCAGATGTACCGGCGGCTCATCGATTCCGCGCTGGCGGGCGACGATTTCGGCCTGCAATACGGCCGTGTAGAGGGTGGCCTGCATATCCTCGAGGCTCGCCACCCGCCGTGGATCCTGCGGATTCGCCTCGCGGGCCTTGCGCAATGCCGTATCGAGATAGGTCCGGTTGAGCGCATCCCTGGTTTCGGCGGGAATGCCCTCGGAATTGCGCAGTCCGGGGAAGTCCGTCACCAGGCGGTACTGATATTCCGGCGACAGATCGGCGAAATGCAGCTCCGCCCACCACGACTCACCGTATGCCTGCCACCAGTCGGCGAGTTCGCGGATCCGGGCGCGGGATGGGAGCGTCGAATTGGCCCGGTCCAGGCCCGCGGGCAGCCGCGGCGGAACGATCCGGTCGGTGTCGGATGTGGGTTCGGGATGCGCCCTCGTGTCCTGACGCAGGTAGGGGCGGGGCTCGTTCCGCCGCAGCTCCTCGCGCCAGCGTTCCAGGTTCTCCTGTTCATCCCGCAGCATGCGGCGTTCGGCCTGCAATGCCGAAACCTGTTGCGGGTGGTCCGGTTCGGTTTCCAGACGGGTCAGGGCCCGGGCGGCCGCATCGAGCAGCTGTTGCCGACGTTCGACCTCGACGGTCTGCCGCGCGACCTCGTCGACCCGGTGTCGCGGCTGAAAGTGGTTGTCCAGCTTCTGGAAATGGTCGCCGAGGAGCAGTCCCTGCCGCCGCAGGAGATCGAGGGCGAAATCGTTGATCTTCGGGCGAGGGGAGTAATGCCCGCTGCTGTCGCTCATCGACACGAGCCAGCCGTCGCGTACATCCAGGAAGCCCGCGGCGGTGGCCGTGCGGCCGCCGAGGAACGACGAGTGATGGATATAACCGACCTGCTTCTCGCCCGAGTACAGGTTCCCGAACTCGTCCATGACGAAGATGGCGGCGGGCGAATGGAACGGGGTGCCGTCACTGGCGCGATGCAGCCTGCCGTCCGAGCCGACGAACAGCCGATGCGATTCGCGCTCAGCGTCGTTCATGTAATGCACCGGGGTGAAGTAACGCAGCGGATGCTGGGCGAGGGTGTCCCGATCGATCGTCTGCTCGCCGGACAGATCGAGTTCGGTGGCAATCCTGATCGGCCGAGTCTCGCCGGTGTAATGCTTCTGGAATACCGCGCCGTCCAACAGCGGTATCTGCGCGGACGCCAGCATTCGAGTGCGCCGCGGCGGAACCTCTAGTACATCGCCGGGCCCGAGGGGCCGCGCGGGCGGCAGGGGCGTGGCTCCCGGGGTCGAGAACATCGTGCCATCGGCATTCAGGCCGATGTCGTAGTGACCGTCCTCGGCGTGACGCAGGTACAGGACCGGCTGCCCGGTGTAGTACTCGAACCGTTGCCGCGTCCCGCCCTGATGTTCCATGACAAGATTCATCTGGAATCGGTTTATCGCCGCCAGCAGCGGCAGATCGGCGCGCTGGCCCCCGACGAAGATCTGGGCCCCGCCCGCCGGGACGGCATACCCGCGCAGGGCGTGGATCTCCGAACCCAGGATGTCCATCTGCCGCGTCCGGAACCAGTGATCGAAGTTCGCTCTTCGGTCGCGCTCGGACGCATGGAAAATGCCGGCCGACTCGACGGGCAGCGCCGCCATGGATATATCGAACGAGTGCCGGTAATTCGACTCCTGGGTCCAGGCGTGCTGGAGCTCAGCGGTGGTGATCAGCGGACGGTAGTACTCGAAGTTCTGGTACAGGTAATCGGCGACCTGCGAACTCACCACGCCCGAATCGGCCGCGTTCGTCACCCGCGCGAGCGCCTCGAACAGGTGATCGGAGGCGGCGGGCACCGGCTCCCAGTGCGCCGGTTCGGTCTGCGGCAGCGCGCCGATCCGCGGGGCATCGTCGTCGGAAAGGAAGTCGTCGGAGTCGTATTCCTCCTCGTCCCCGCTGCGCTGGGCAGCGTCGTCCATCTCCTTCCACTCGTCCCAGCGGACCGGAGCGCTATTGCTCCGCTTATACGCGTCGTAGCGATGCCTCTGCTGCTCCTCCGGCGACAGATCCTTGAACTCGGTGAACGAACCGTCGGCCACCTGAACCATCGCGGCGACAACCCGAGACACGACCCCGTGCGCGGCCTCGTCCCGCACCGGTGGTTCGACGTGTCTGCCGGAGACGATCTCGGCCGCCGGCATCTTCGGATACGCCCGTGGCAGTTCATGTTTGTAGAGCTGCCAGAAGATCCGTTCCAGCGCATACGATGTCGCCCGATCCGATAACGGAATCGACAGCCGGACAATCTGTTCGGTCGCGAAATGCGGCGCCCGCTGACCCGGATAGTCCACGCTCGCCGAATGCGTCAGCGATACCAGCGTCACCTCCCGCGGTGGCCGCCCCTCCGATTCGTCCAGTCGCTGGATCAACTGCTTCATCTTGACCAGCGACGCACCGGTATCCGTCGCATCCAACAGCACCAGGTGATCGCCGCTGTCCGCGAGATCGCCCAGCCCCGCCCGCACATACGCCTTCAGATGTGCGAATTCGACGTCGCTCAGCCCATCGATCTTGCCCAGCTTCTGCATATCGCTGATCGCCACATGACCCACATCGAGGCCGTGGCCCTGGCGCAGGAACTCCGAAACCACCTCCGCGCTGGCCCCGAGACCGACGAATCGGTGCTCCCCGGGCGGGAATTCACGCACGATAGCGTCGGCCAGACCCTTCACACCATGCGCGTCGGCATTGTCCACATGACCCGTGAAATGGTCGCCGCCGCTCAGCAAGTCGTAGTCACCGATCTTGTCCGGCACATCGACCGGGCGACGCAGCTGCGTGACGAGATCCGCCATCGACTGGGTGGACACCGAGATGATCGCACCGGCCCGGGGAACCCCGTCCTCCGGGCCGTCCTGCCCGAGGACGGGGGCGTCGACCGGCTCACCGTGGGCCGAGTAGACGATGGCGCGCGTGGACCCGAGTTCCTTGGGAACCACCGGCGGGAATCCGTGCCGCAGGCCCGCACCGGGGTCGATGACGACCACCGCGCCGTTCTCCATCCGTAGCAGATAGGCGTGCGCACCGACACCGTAGGCATCGGTCGGCCCGTGATAGGTGTCGAGGACCAGAGCCGTTGCGCCCTCGCCGATCCCGAGCAGCCGGGCGGCGATCTCGCCATGATCGGCGACCGGCCGCAGGCTCGCGCCCGCGGCATCCTCTAGATCTCGTTGCGACATCCCGGTGACCCCGACCGGATGCTCGGGCATCCGCACCTTGGCGCTGCCGGTGAGGTCGATGAGCTGCCGCAGCGCCCGCGGCCCGCAGTCGTTCGCATGCCGCCGGGCCTCGATCGCGGTGGCGCCGAGCCGAACTTCCTCATCGCTGTCGTAGAAGTCGTCGGAGTTGTATTCCTCCTCGTCCCCGCTGCGCTGGGCGGCATCGTCCATCACCTCCCACTCTTTTCGGGAGACCGGATTGCTATTGCTGTCCTTATACGCCTGGTAGCGCAGATCCTGCTGCTGCTCCGGCGACAGATCCTTCAACTCGGTGAACGAACCGTCCGCCACCCGAACCATCGCGGCGACGACCCGAGACACGACCCCGTGCGCGGCCTCGTCCCGCGCCGGTGGAGCGACGTGCTTGCCCGATACGATGTCGGCCGCCGACACCTTCGGATACGCCCGCGGCACCTCGTACTTGTAGAGCTGCCAGAAGATCCGTTCCAGCGCATACGATGTCGGCCGATCCGATAGCGGAATCGACAGCCGATGGATCGGCTCCTCGGTACCGAACTTCGGCGCCCGCTCGCTCGGATAGGTCACGCCCGCAGCATGAGTCAGCGAGACGAGGTCGACCCGCCGCGGCGGCCGCCCCTCCGATTCGTCCATCCGCGCGATCAACTGCTTCATCTTCAGCAGCGACGCACCGGTATTCGTCGCATCCAGCAGGACCAGCGGGGCATCACTGTCCGCGAGATCACCCAGGCTCGCCCGCAGATACCCCTTGACCTTCGCGAAATCGTCGGCGCTGAGCCGATCGACCCTGCCCAGAGTCTCCATGGCGCTGATGGCCACATGCGCGGTATCCACATCGTGGACCTGGTGCAGGAACTCCGACACCAGTTCGGCGCTGGCGCCGACGCCGACATATCTGAACTCCCCGGGCGGGAATTCCCGTACGAGGGCGTCGGCCAGGCCCTTCATGCCGTGGGCGTCGGCGTTGTTCACCTCGCTCATGAAGTGGTCACCGGCCCGCGAACCGTAGCCGCCGACCTCGTCCGGCACATCCATCGGGCGGCTCATCTTCTCGACGAGCTCCGCCTCGGTCCGAGTGCGCAGGACCGAAGCCACACCGACCCGGGGCACCTCGGTCTCGGCGGTGAACTGCCGGCTGCCGTCCGAATCGACCGACTCGCCGAGCGACCGAGCGGGCGGCGTCATACCGATCCGGGGCATCGGTCGCAGGACGGCTGTGTCATCGATAGCGTACGGGTTGCCGCCGTCGAACCCGGACCGCGCGTCCGGCAAGCGGCGGGCACGATCGACCCATGTCACCGTCGCCACGGCCGGGCTGGGATTACGCCGTTTCTCGGCAACGTAGCGCATCATCGCGGCGGTCGGATCGCCGCTCATCGACGCCGACGCGGTGCGGTCTCCGGGAACATGCCACGACACCGAACCCGTGGTGTCGATGTCGCCGAAGCTCATCATCGCCGCACCGGGCCTGCCGGAGGTCGCCGGATCGACCCGCAGCAGGTGCACAGGCGGAACGTCGATGCCCGATCGCCCGGCGATCAACCTGGCTTCCAGTTCCGCGTCGCACAGGGAGACCAGCGTGTCGTCCAGGTCTCGCCGTCGCTGCGCCTCGAGCCGCGACAGGACGGGTTTCCCTGCCAGCAGCCGCGATTCGGTATCGGCGTAACTCCGGTTGAGTGTGTCCCGGACCGCGGCGGGGATGCCCCCGGAATTGCGCAGCACCGGGAAATCGGTGACCAGGCGGTGCTGGTATTCCGCCGACAAATCGGAGAATCGCAGATCCTCCCACCACTGCCGGCCGTATCGGTCCCACCAATTCGCCAGCCGCCGTGTCCGATCGAGTACGGGCAGCGTCATATCGGTCCCGGCCAATCCCGCCGGGAATTCCGGCGGCACGATCCGATCGGTCGCGGAAACCGGTATCGGATGAGCCCACAGATCGACCGTCAGGGACGGACGTACGTACCCTGCCGCGAGCACTCGCGACCATTGGTCCAGGTCGTGCGCCTGGGCCGCCAGCTGCTGGCGTTCCGCCCCGAGCTGGTGCCCGATCTCCGCCGCATTCGCCCTGCGCTCCCTTCGCGCCAGAACCGTGTCTTGTGCGTGGAGCAGCCGACGCCGGCGTTCGACCTCGGCCGACTGTCGCTCCATTTCGCCGACTCGTTCCCGCACGGGACCGTTGAAGCCGGTCCGGTCACCGGGGTCGAGCGCCCTGCGCTGGAATCCCGGATCGAGTACGAGGCCCTGGCGGCGTAAGAGGTCGAGGGCATAGTCGTTTATCTCCGGCCGAGGTTGGTAATGCCCACTGTGGTCGGTCATCACCATCAGCTGCCCGTCGCGCACGACGAGATATCCGGCGGCGGTTACCGTTTTGCCCGCGAGAAACGAGGAATGAAAGGTCACGACGGTCGTGTTGCCGGAGTACAGATTGCCGAACTCGTCCATGACGAACTTCGCGCCCGTGGTATCGAACGGCGCACCGTCGCGCGCTTGATACAGCCTGCCATCGTGACCCACGAATATGCGGTGCTGCTCACGTTCCGCCGGGGTCATGTAGTGGGTCGGCGTATTGAGTTTATGCGGCGCGAACTCGAACTTTGTGCGATCGACGACATCCGAACCCGTCAGATCGATTGTCGTCAGGACACGTACCGGCCTGGTTTCGCCGGTGTAATGCTTGCCCAGCACCGCACCGTCCAGCAGCGGAATATGCGGCGACGCCAGCACACGAGCCAGCGGCTGCGGAATATCCTTTCTCGGTATCGCGCCGGCCACCGGAGGAACAGTGGGTTCGATCGGACGGACGGACGCGAACAGAGAGCCGTCGGCATTCAATCCGACGTCGTAGTCACCGCTATCGGAGTGCCGCAGGTGCAGGGTCGGAAACCGGGGATCGCCCGCCGTTAGCGTGGGCGACCCGACCGGATGCTCCAGGACGAGGTTGGCGCCGAAGCGATCGCCTGCCAGGGTGAGCAACTCGTGGTGCGTCAGTGCGTATCCGGAATCAGCAGGGCGACCGAAATCGCCATGCGCCTGATTCAATCTCGCAGCAACCTGCTGCCAGAACGAACTATCGTAGTTCCACCGACGGTTCTGCTCCGTCACCTCGTGCGACTGGGCGGCCTCGGGATCGTTCGAGACCATCGCGTCATACGAGTCGCGACGGGCGCGCTCCTCATCCCAGCTGGATTTCAGCTGTTCGGGGATGAACTGCTGCCGGTATCGGTCGAAGTTCTGGGCGAGGTGATCGGCGAGCGCGGTGCGCAGGCTGTCCGCATCGCTGATATTGAAAGCCACAGCGAGCGCGCCGAACAACGGATCGGTGGCGCTGTGCACCGGCTGCCAGGTCGCTGGGGTCGGCGAGGAATTCGACTGAGAGTGGGCCAGCTCCCGTACCGGCAGCTCCGAATCGAATTCGTGCACCCGGGGGGTCTCGTCGAAGGTCACCCGTTTACCGGCTGGGGGCCGCGCCGGCGGCCTCGACGGCGGCGTGTCGGCCGGAACGACCGGCTTGTCCGATGCGGATTCGAGGTCCACCTGAGCGCGGGAATCATCCTGTACCACAGCGTCTTTGACCGAGGGCCGGGCGACACCGGAATGCTGAAGCCGCGGAACCAGTTCGCGCAGCGCACCTTCGGACTTGTGCAGTTCGTTCTCGGTCGTGGTGGTGTGCTCGGCCTGATGCGCCTTGGCGGCGTTGGTGTAGCGGATGATCGCGGTCGAGACGTCGCGGTGGTTCGACTGTGCGTAGAGGGCGTCGTCAGCGGCGACGTAGTAACGGACGCTGCCGTTCTGGCCGTTGCGGGCGGCGCGGTTCTCGGCCTGGATATCGATATCGCGCGACTCCGCGGACCGGCTGGTGACGACCACGTGCAGACCGCCATGTTTGGCGCTGACCTCATCGGAGACGGCGATATCCACACCCCGGCCGCCCTGCCGATTGATGATCAGGACCTTGCCCTCTCGCCCGGCTCGGTCGAAGATCTCTTGCAGCCGCTGTTCGGCGTGCGGGCCCTGCTCGGCGAACCACGCGGCGTCGACGTACTCGTGCTCGATGCCCATCGCGCGCAACAGTTTCGACAGCTGTGAGACCTCGCTGTTGCGGTTGGCGATGACCAACTGCGGCTGCCCGGTCTTCTGTTTGGCGGCGACGTCCTCGGCGATCATCCGGTGTTTGCCCGCGAGATCCTCGGCCACCCCGTCCTGGTCGACCTTCAGATTCGAGTCCTTGAAGCGGGGGATCTTCACCACCGCCTGCATCTTGTACTGCTCTTGCAGCTCGTGGGACACCCCCTCGGCCGTGCCGGACGCACCCGTCAGCGAGTCGTAGTGCTCCTTGGAGAACAGTTGCTGCGCGGACAGACTCTTCGAGCTGTCCGAATCGGAGCGAATCATCAAGCCGTGCTTGGCCTCCACCGCCTGCGCGAGGCCGCCGTTCCATCGGCTCTCGGTGGAGGTCTCCGGATCGAACATGACCTTATGGGTGGTCTGATCGATGATCAGCACCCTGCCGTCGTGCACGATGTAGTGGTCATTCTCGATGAACTCCCAACGCGCCGAGGCAGCCATGGCGATCCGCCGCTCATCGGATTCGGTCAGCTCGCCGTCCCACAGCCCTTCGAGCTTGGCGCGACCGGACGAAGTCAGCTCCGCGCGCCCGCCCAACTGGTCCTTGGCCCGGCCGAAGTCGGCCTCGGTGAGATCGCCCTTCCGCAGATGTTCGTCGAGGAACGTATGCGCCTGTTCGACTTGCGCTTTCACCTCCGGACCCGCGGGATCGGCGGGCCCGTCGGACAGGATGAACGTGGTATCCGCGTGGACGAGCGCCTCGTCGATCTCATCGATCGCGGCCCGGCGACCCGGCACCGCATGGTCGCGCAGGCGGCCGAATCCGGCGTCGTTCTGGGTGCCGATGTAGATCGTCGACCGTCCCTCGACGGGCGGGGTGTATTCGTGATCCGGATTCATCCGGACGATATCGAAACCGTACGGCTCCAATGTCTTCCGGTATTGGTCGAATGCGGCCTTGGCCAGGGTGTCTCGGGTGGTGTAGACCTGCACGACCTGTTCCCGGGAGGATTTCAGCATCGCGTCGGTCAGGAATACGAGCGACTTGCCCTCGCCCGCATCCATATTGATCGGGCCGTGCTGCATGGCCAGCACCGCCATCACCTGCGTCCAGTACAGGGTCTTGCCTTCGCCGCGCCGGATCACCTCGATGGCGGCCGCCATCGCCTCGTGTTCGGTGCCGTGTTTCATTGCGTGCGTCAGTTGCTCGCTGGAGCGATCCGCCCAGTCGCCCTCGGCGTGGTCGTGCAGCACCGAATGCGCCTCGGCCTCGAAATCACGGGGCTCGTGCGAAGTCTCGGTAGGTCCGTGCTCGGCCGTGAACGGTTTGCCGTCGTAGTCGAGATGCCGGAATCGGTCGTGGGTCTCGACATCGCGGAGCTGGTTCTCGAGCAGATCGGTGAGGCGGGACCGGTTGGGCAGATACGGGCCGGAGTGGTCGGTGAGTGTGCGCAGGACGCCGTTGTGCACCTCGATGGTTCCGGCGGCATGCACGCCGAGCTTGTCGAAGGACTGATGGGTGCGCACCCAGCCCAGATCGGGGGCGATGTAGAGGTTGCCGGACCGGTCGGCGACGAACAGATGTTGGCGAGGACGGCTGGACCACTTGGTGACCGGGGCGTCGGGGGTGTGCACCAGCTTGCCGGTCCGGGCGTTGTAGAGCTTGCCCTCATGCGCGACCACGCGGAACTGGTCGGCCACCTCCTTGGTCAGATGCCACGGTTCGGGTAGTCCGGTGCCGGGTTTACCGTCCGCGCGCGGCCGCAGCGGCAGCGGATCCTCGTGGTGGACCGTGATGTCGTGGGGCGGCGGGACGAGATCCTCGGTGCCCGCGAAATGCACCTTGTGATCGGCCGGATCGCCCGCGAGCAGCCGGGCGATCAGCCGGAACAGATGACCCACCACGGGCAGCCGAAGCAGCAGCTCCTTGGTGACGGAGCCCTGCCCTCGGCGGATATCGTCCGAGTCGAAGTCGTGATGGGCGGCCGCGCGGTCCGGGGTGTGCCTACCGTCCGACGCGCCGGCCCGGCGACCGGATTCGCCCGGCGTATGTTTGCCGGGCCCGGAACCACCGTGCTCGGACTTGCCGGATGTTCCCCCGGCGGGGTCGGTTTTCGCGCCCGAGGCCCGATCCGGTTGCCGGACAGGGCGGTCCGAATGCGGCGGGGCGGTCCTGCGGTTCTCGTCGGCGATCGTTTTGACGTGGGTGATGCCGTGGTCGTCGAGCAGTTTGGCCAGCGGGCCCGAACCCCCGAACTTGTCGAGCGAGCGCACGAACCGGTTGTCGTGATCGAAGACTCGGATCCGGTCGCCGTCGATATGGGCGGTCAACCGCATATTCTTCGCGTCGCCGAGCAGCGCGGTGCCGGAGAACTTCGTCAGCCCGTCCAGGAACTCCGGAACGGTTCGATCCACGAGCGGACGGCCGCGGCCGATATCGGACAGCAGCGGATCCGTCCACGCGATACCGGCATCGTCGCCGTCCCTTCGATATTCGGACAACAGCGGTTGATGGTCGCCGGGCGAGCGTGCACCGCTCTCCGGCCGCGGGGGCGGAACAGGTTCCCCCTGCTGCCGTGTGTCGGCAGCGCCCTGCTGACGCCCGGTGGATGCGGTTCGATCGCCGCGGCGGGCGTCGACCGCGATCGACTTGTCGGTGGAGTTCGCGGAACCGGCCCGATCCGAACCGGCGGTCGCGGACTGGCGGGCCGGGGTGGACCCGTCACCGCGGTCGACGCCGCCCGGCCGGGACGAGGACGAGTTGGCCGGGACCGAGTCTCGCGCACCCGGAGTCTGCGTGACCGGCTTCGGCGCGATATCGGTCGCCGGCGGCCGGGAGGAGACCGGCGTGGAGTTGTCGGTCTGCGGCGATTGCCGTTGCGGGCCAGTGTCGTTCACCGTCGTGTGATCGTTGCCCGACCCACCGGCACGCGGCGAGGCTTCGGTGTTGTTGCCCGCCTGCGCGGGTCGCTGTCCGTTACCGGTATCGGAGTGGCTGCCAACGGAATTCGCCCGGTTCGCGCCGGTATCGCCAGTGCCGGAATGGTCACCCGTACCCGAGTTGCCGGTGCCGTTGTTGCCACGATCGACGATGGGGGCCTGGCCATTCGAGCCGAGGGGCTCCGGTTTCGCGCCCGTTCCGTTCGAGCCGACCGTCGGCTCCTTCGGCGGCACGCGGTCCAGCGGGGAGCTGCCGCCCTCGATCGGCTTCACCGTCTCCGGTTTGATCTGCGGCACATGCACACCCGTGCCCGCGCCGGTGGGATGCGCCTTGTAGCCGCGGACACCGCCGGACATCACACCGGCCATACCGCCCAGCAGACCGACCGTGGACCACTCGAAATGCCCGCCGTTGAACGGCATCGCCGCCAGCGAGCCGCCCACCACACCGCCGACCGCGCCGCCGATGCCCTCGAACATGTTGCGGCCGATCGCCGCGCCCCGATTCCCGAACTGGTTCTGCACCGATTTGCCGAACATCTTGCTGAACCCCGCGCCCAACGCCTTTCCGGCCCCCGCGCCGAGCGCACCGCCGAGCCCACCGGCCAGCGCCGACTGGCCGAATTCACTCCAGTCGAACCCCTTGCGATGATGCGTGGCGATCTGGAACAGCTGGATCACCGCATCGATGACCGCCTGGGTCAGCGCACCCACCGCCGCGGCCCGGATGATCTCCATCGCGATCGTCCGCGCGATGGTGAGCGCGGTCCGCGTCGCCGCGATCTCGGCCGCGGCCACCGCCGGTTGGGCCGGGCCCGCCGTCCACGACGTGTACAGCTCCCACAACAGCATCAGCAGGCCCACGTAGATCTGGATCTTGTTGGACTGGATCGCGCAGCCCACCTGATCGCACGCGTCCGCCACGTCGTTCATCGACTTCGCCACGGCCTGCAGCGACTGGTCGCCCGAGGCGTCGGTGAGCGTCTCGAGCGTCGAGAGCATCGAATCCCGCCCCGGACCCGATACATACGCCTTCTCGATCGCGGCCTCGATGTCCTTGACCTGCGACACAAGATCGTTCGACCCGCCCGAGACCTCCGCCGCCGCATCCCGCCACACCTGCGCGAGGTCGAACATCTTGTCCTCGTCGCCCTCCGGCCACGCCGACCCCGCGAGATACGACACCGGCTGCAATTCCGGCGGCATGGTGATAGTCACGACTCACCGCCCGTTCGGGCGATACCGGACCCCCGAGGGCACACACACCCAGTCCCTGCTTTGTGCCACGCGTCGTATCGTCGCGGCTACGCCGACGGCCGCGCACCGCCGACAGTCCAGTGTTCACCCGCCGGTAAGGAATTCACCTTGCCGTAAACCGGCCGCGGATCAGCCGAGTCCGTCGTCGACGGCGACGTTCTCCGGCTCGAGGTCCAGCCCGGCGCTGCGGGCCTGCAGGTCCAGGAGCACCGCGAAGTCCTCGTCCACCCGGCCGCTGCTGACGGCGGCCTGGATCAGCTGGGCGGTGGCGGCCGCGACGGGCATCGGCACGTCGAGTTGCCGGGCGGCGGCCAGGCCCAGATCGAAGTCCTTGCGCAGTAGGACCGGAGTGAAGGTCGGGGTGTAGTCCAGGTGCACGAAGGCCGGTGACTTGTAGCGGGTGAATACCGAGCCCAGCACGCTGTTGTTGAGGAAGTCGAGCAGCGCGGCGCGGCTCACCCCGCCCTTCTCGGCCAGCACGGTGATCTCGGCGAGGGACTGGGTGACCACGCCGAGGAACAGGTTGTGGCAGATCTTGACCAGCCGGGCGACATCGCCGTCGCCGACGTAGGTCACCGACCGGCCGATCCGGTGCAGCAGCGGCGCGACCCGGTCGAAGGTCTGCACGGGACCGGATGCCGCGATCGAGAGTTCGCCCGCCCCAACGACTTTCGGATTGCCGCTGACCGGGGCGGCGAGGAAGCCCACGCCCAGCCGATCGCAGGCCTCGCGGACGGCCGCGGAGGTCTCGGCCGAGACGGTCGAACAGTCCACCACCGCCGCCGGGAGTGTCGCGGCGTCGGCGAGGAGTCCGCCCGCGCCGAACAGCACCTGCTCGAAGTCCGCGGATCCGGACACCATCGTGAACACCACCTCGCGACGGCGCAGCTGGGCGATCTCGTCGACGACCGTACAGCCCAGGGCCGCAAGCGGTTCCGCCTTGCTCCGGGTGCGATTCCAGACCGCCGGGGCCACACCCGCCTCGGCCAGACGGGTCACCATCGCCGCGCCCATCCGCCCGACTCCGATCCACCCCACCGACGGCCCACCATCGCCGGATATCGTCGTATTCATCGTCGACCTCCCGTCATGTTCACCGAACGTCACCCGACCGGCCGGTTTCTTGGTATTTTCTGACCGTATGTTCATCGGATGCCGGCGTCGCTTGGCGCGCGGGACAACCGCTACCTATCCACTATCCGGGCAGAAAGGCTCAGCGTGTCATATCGAACCGCGCGATCACTGAGAACGGCTTGTTCAGCCGCCCTGACTGCCGTGGCAGTCGCGGCAGGAATCCTGTGCGCGACCGCCACACCGCGGGCGTCCGCGGCCTCCGGCGACTGCCCGGATCTGAATGTGGTGGCCGTACCCGGCACCTGGGAGACCTCCCGCGACGAACCGCGCGAGGGCATGCTGTCGCTGATCACCCGGGGCCTGCCCGGCACGGTGCACACCGATTACGTCAGCTACGCCGCCACCGCCCTGCCCTGGGAGGGTGAGGTCTACGGCCTGTCCAAGCGCGAGGCCGTCAACAACGCCCGGGCCATGGTCGCGGACACGGCCGCCCGATGCGGCGCAACGCGTTTCGCGCTTCTCGGCTACAGCCAGGGCGCCGACGCCGCCGGTGATCTGGCCGCGGAGATCGGCACCGGGCTCGGCGTCGTGGCGCCGGACCGGGTCGTCGCCGTCGGGCTGCTCTCGGATCCGCGCCGCGCCCCCACCGACGCTCTCGTCGGCCCACCCGTCCCCGGCATCGGCGCGGGCGGCCCTCGCATCGGCGGCTTCGGCTGGCTCGGCCCGAAGGTCCGAACCTTCTGCGCCGCAGGCGATCTCTACTGCGCGGTGCCCACCGACGATCTGGCGGGACGTTTCGCCGGATTCGCCACCCAGCTGTCGGCCCCCGACCCGCTGCAGATCGGCAACTACGCGCAGACCCTGCAATCCATCCTGTCCGAGGCCCTGGTCCCGGGCGGCACGGCCATTCTCAACGCCCCGCCCAACGATCCGGCCAGCGAACAGTGGCAGCGCCAGGTGGAGCAGTTCCTGAAATCCGGTGCCCACCAGTCCTATCCGCACTACGTCGTCGACGATTACGGCACCACCGCCACCGCCTGGCTGCACAACTGGCTCTACAACACGGCAATCCGGCACTCCTGACGGTCGGGCGATACGCGCACGGCACGAGGGACATCATCGCGCGGAACAGGTTGCCACACACCGGCATCGGCAAGCAGGATCGAATCATGAGCAAGATCTCCATCACCGATGTCATCGCCGATCTGGCCGGACCCTGGCAGCCGCGGGATCTGGCCACGGCCAACGACACCGTGGTTCGTATCGCCCGCCTGCACGGCGAATTCCCCTGGCACCACCACGATGAGGACGAGCTGTTCCTGTGCTGGGATGGCACCTTCCGCATCGAACTTCAGGACCGCGAGCCGGTAATGCTCGGTCCCGGTGAGGTTTTCGTCGTGCCGCGCGGGGTCGAGCATCGGCCGGTGGCCGAGGAACCGGCGCACGCACTTCTGATCGAACGGCCCGAAACCAAGCAGTACGGCAACTGAACTCGTCAGAGACGGGCCTCGATCAGCGAACGGAAGTGGCGTAGGCCGCGTTCGGCCAGAGGGCGCAGGCCCGGGGCGATGGTGCGGGCGTCGGCGCGCAGCCGGGCCAGCGCGCCTGGACCCAGCGCCCGCTCGGCCTCCGCGACGAAGGACGGTTCGGTCAGCCAGTCGTCGAGCAGCGCCGGGGTGACCTCAGGATGGAATTGCAGGCCCCACGCCGACGGACCGATCCGGAATGCTTGGCAGGGCGTGATTTCCGTGCGAGCCAGCACGGGGGTGCCGGAGGCCGCGACGATGCGGTCGCCGTGCCAGTGCAGCACGGCGGGAGCCTGGGCCAGCGGGCCGACCACGGGATCGTCGGCATCGACATCGGCCAGTGGCGCCCAGCCGATTTCGGTGCCACTGCCGGGCAGCACCGCCAGATCCACCGCGCGAGCGAGTAATTGGGCGCCCAGGCAGATGCCCAGCGTCGGCACCCGCGCCTCGACGGCCGCCGCGAGCAGATCGCGCTCGAGCTTCAGACCCGGATACTCGTCGACGGCATCCGCGTTCATGGGCCCGCCCATCACCACCAGACCCGCCAGCTCATCGACGGCAGGCAGCTCCACCGCGGAGATATCGGCCTGCTGCAGCGGGCTCTCGATCCGCATCGGGCACCCGTCGAGCACCTCGGCGATCAGGCCGGGCTTCTCCACGGCGATGTGCTGAAGAATCAGTACGAAACGGGCAGTCATGAACCCACTCTGTCATGCGCGGACGAGGCCGGGAGGGTGCGGACGTCTAGGATTCGGTGACCAATCGGTGCAGGAGGTCGAGCAACGCATGGGGATCGGACAACCTCGCGAGTCTCGTTCGACGGGACTGGTGGCCTGGGCCGCGGCGGCGTGGGGCGCGCTGGCCGCGGTGCTCACCGCGCCCGTCGCCGCGGCGGTCATGGCGAGCGTGTATCGATTCCCCATCCCGTTCGGCGACTACGCCCGCGGCGTCGGCGACGCGATCAATGCGGCACTCGCCTCGGTGTTCTATCTGGTGATCGGCGGCGGGGTGCTGCTGGCGGCGCTCGGCGCGGTGGCGGGCCTGCTCATCGCACGGGCGAACGGCCCCCGCCTGGCCCGCACGCTCGCCCTCACCGTCGCGGCCGCCTTCGGCCTGGCCCTGCTGGGCGCGCTGATTCTCGCGACACTCGAGGGTTTCATCGGTCCGTGGTGACGGCCGGGGGACCGATCTCCGGCCTGCCCGCCGAGCGAATGCGCTTGCGGTACAACGCCAGCCAGATCCGATCGCGGGCCAGCGCACTGCATGGATTCATGACTGCCCGGCGTGATGACGGCCATCCAGCACCCCGCAGGTCCGATAGACGGCGTTTGTCCATTTCGCGCCGGACGACCCTTCCGCTGGAGTAACCTCGCCATGGATTGCTGTGAAGTTGCTGGATGTGACTTGATCTTCATCGAAGGTTCGCCAGACGAGACTTCTCGAGCGAAGGAGATCCTCATGTTCACTGGAATCACAGCTGCCGCCGCCATATTGGTCGCGGTAGCGGCAGGCACCGCCCAGGCCTCACCGGCAGGATCGGACCCGGTTCCCGTCTACGGCACCGTGCAGGCGGATGCCCCGCTGCCCTCCTCGTACTCCGTGGCCGAGGGCCGAGAGTCGACGCCAGAGCCCACGGTCACTCCGGTGCTGCGGCGACAGGATTTCGACAGCACCGCGGACTGGTGGAACTGGGAATTCAACAACGCCGCACCGTGCGGAGGATGGGGGGCACTCATCGGCTCGGCGGTCGGCCTCTTCTTCGTGGGATCCATCCTCGCCCCGATCGGAGGAGTAATCGGCCTGATCAGTTGCGGCGGCCGAGACTTCATCGATGCCTTCAGTGCCTTCTACGGTGGGCAGCCCTGAACGGCGGAGCTGTCCACGGCCCCGGAACCGGTGGCACGGTCGGCCTGATGTCGTGACCTGTAGCTCAGCCGCTTGCCCCTCACGTCGGTGTGAGGGGTGAGGATGGCCGCAGGGCCCGGAACCACCGGGGTCGGTCACACGGGAGGCAGCGGAAGATGGGGCAGGCGTGGGGTTTCGGCAGATATGGCGGGCCCGAGGTGCAGGAGTTCTTCGAGCGTCCCGATCCCGTCCCCGGCCGCGGCGAGGTGCTGATCCGGGTCGACGTCGCCGGCGTGAATCCCCTCGACCATCTGCTGCGCTCGGGTCTGGTCTCCGGGCTCGACGGCGGGCGTCAGTTTCCCCGCGTGCTGGGCATGGAGGCAGCGGGAACCGTTCTCGCCCTGGGCGAGGACGTCGCCGGGCTCGAGGTCGGTGATGCGGAACTGGTTCCGGACGGCTTCGACGGGATCGTCGACCTGGTCGGAGGCGCCTCGCTGCGGACGGTCGCTCCACTGGCCCGGGATCCCCGCAACGTCATCGCCGTGGGTGATTCGTCTGTGCCCGATCTCGGCGGGCGCATCGTCGAACGTCGCCTCGACCGCGAGAACCTGGAACGGTCCGCCCGGCTGGCCCTCGACGGAGTCCTCGCACCCGTGATCACCGCGGTCCATCCGCTCTCCGACGCCCCGGCCGCCCTCGCCGCCGTCGAGAACGGTCACACGTCGGGCAAGGTTGTCATCAAGGTGACATGAGAAGTGCCCGCGTCACGTAATCGGCTCCGTCAGTTGATCTTTCAGAAATGCCGCGCGAGCGGTGAGCGCACTCAGCCGGTGGGACCACCGGCGGTCTCCCGCCGCACGGTCTCGGCGATGCCGGAAAGCGCCGCGCCGAGGTGGCGGCGCTGCACGGTGGTCAGCGGGTCGAACACGAGTCGGCGCACCTGCGCGACATGTCCCGGCGCGCTGTCGACCACTTTCTGCCGACCGCTGTCGGTCAGCGTGGCCAAGGTGTAGCGGCCGTCGCTCGGGTCGATTCGACGAACGATCCACTCCCGCGCCTCGAAGCGGTCCATCAGCTTCGACAGTCGCGGGAGAGTGCTGTCGCAGTCCCGGGCCAGCTCGCTGAGCCGCATCGTGAACCGATCCGCCATCGACAACCGCGCGAGCACGCTGTACTCGAAGTTCGAGATGCCCGCGTCGCGCTGCAACTGACGGTCCAGGGCCGCGGGCAGGGCGATCACGACGGTGAGAAGGTCCTGCCAGAGTTCCTGCTGCTCGGCGTCGAGCCACGGCGACGGTTCGTTCATACCGTCCACTTTAACTTGCCCGGGCAACAAATATCTGTTGCCTAGGCAAGCGAAAGCGGTCTATCTTATGAGTTGCCCAGGCAAGTCAATCTCGACCTCGAGGAGTCCTCAGTGATCAAGCTCAGCATCTTCCTGACCCGGCGCGCAGACCTCACCCACACGGAGTTCGTGGACTACTGGACGCAGAAGCACACCCCGCTGATCGCGAGCGTGCCCGGCGGCGAGGTCCCGGTCCGGCGCTATGTCCAGCTCTTGCCCACCGCCGACGAGATCCCCGGCATCAACACCATCGTCTACGACGGTGTCGCCGAGGTGTGGGTCGACGATATCGCCGACGCCGCCCGCTGGTTCACCTCCGACACCTACACCACGACCATCGCCGCGGACGAGGAGAAGTTCATCGACCGCTCGAAGACTCGCTTCCTCTACACCACCGAGACCCCGATCTTCGGCTGACCACCGCAGCGGGCGACGACTCGCCGTCCCGACACTTCCGATGATCACGGGTGAACCGCCCGGGTCCAGCAGCGGGCCACAGATGAACTCCCGCAACGAGTCCCGGGCGACCCGAGTATCGGGCCGCCCGGGCCACACCCGCCTCCGTCCGGTAAGGAACGACACGCCATGACCACCCTGCCCACCTCTCACATCCCGGCCGGGGCCTACGACGATCACCTCGCCCGGGTCCTGCCTCGGGCCCACGAACAGCGGCTCTGGGCCCCGGCCGATGGGGCGTTGCCCAGCCTGTTCATCAGCCACGGAGCGCCCTTCACCCTCGACGACCCGCAGTGGCTCGACGACCTGTTCACGTGGGCGCAGTCCCTGCCCAAACCCAAAGCCATCGTGATCATTTCAGCGCACTGGGAGGACGCACCGGCCGCGATCTCGGGCGCCGCGGCGGGCACCCCGCTCTACTACGACTTCAGCGGCTTCCACCCCCGCTACAAGACCCTGCCCTACGCGACCCCGGACGCGACCGACCTCGCCCGCCGGCTCACGGCCACACTCGGTCCGGCGACCACGGTGCACGAGCACCCGGACCGAGGTCTCGACCACGGCGCGTTCATCCCCCTCATGGCCATGTATCCCGCGGCCGACGTTCCGGTCGTCCAGTTGTCGATGCCCAGCCTCGATCCCACCGCATTGCTCGAGTTCGGGGCACGTCTGCGATCCCTACGGGACGAAGGCATCCTGATCATCGGCTCGGGCTTCATGACCCACAGCTTCGCGGTCTTCCGCCACCCGGACCTCGCCGCATACACCCAAGCCTTCGACGAGTGGACCGTCGACGCACTCGAACGGGGCGACGTCGATGCCCTCACCGACTACCGGCGCAAAGCGCCCGGCGCCTCGGTCGCCCACCCGACGGCCGACCACTACGTCCCCCTGCTGGCCGCAATCGGCGCCGCGAACGACCCCAGCAGCGCCACCAGCACGATCGACCGCATGATCATGGGCAACTCCACCCGCTCGGTCCAAATGAACTGAGGGCCAGGGCGAAGGCCTGGCCGTCAACCCGACGGTCCAGGAATCTGCCAACGTAATACGCAGCCGCTCCGCGACCTTCGGACTCGGTTCGTTCGGACTACACGAAGCGGAACGGTCACCACCGAGGCCGAATGCGGGCATCGATCACCGCGGCCGTCATCATGGTTGCTCCCGTGGTCTGGACGGCACGGCGGCCGACCGGCTACCGGCCCTGCTCGCCACGAGCAGTGCCATCGCCGCCGCGCCGAGGACGGCGCCGACGAGCGGCAGTATGGACACCTCGGCGCCGAGCGACAGCGCGAGGGACCCGATCCACGCTCCGGCGGCGTTGGCCAGCTGGAATCCGGCGATGTTCACCGTGGCGGCCAGATGTGGGGCGGCGCTGGCGGCGCTGATCAACTTCGACGCCAGCGGCGGGATGATCGCGAAACCGGTTGCGCCCAGGACAAACAGCCACGGCGCGACGAACCACCGCTGTCCGCCGAACACGGCGAGCAGCGCCAGCGTCACCACCAGCGCGGTGATCGCGACGTACAACGTGCGATCGATGGACTTGTCGGCGAAGTGGCCACCGAGCTGGTTGCCCAGCACCGAACCCGCACCGAAGACGAACAGTAGGATCGTGACCGTGCCCGAGGAGAATCCGGCGGTGTCGGTGAGGAAGGGCGCGATGTAGGTGAACAACACGAACAGCGCGGCCTGACTCAGTGCCGTGAGCGCCAGGGCCCAGAGCACCGGCGCCTTGGTGAAGACCTTGATCTCGGCCGCGATACTGCCGGTCGGGTGCGACGGCGCACGCCGGGTCGCGAGTACGAGCGCGATGGTCACGATCGTCTGGAAGATCGCCACCAGAGCGAACGACCAGCGCCAGCCCAGCCCGTTGCTGACGAGCGTGCCCAGCGGAACACCCAGCACCGTGGCCAGATTCAGCCCGAGCGCCACCCGCGCGATCACTCGGCCCTGGTACTGCGGTTCGACCAGCGAGGTGGCCAGCACCAGGCACAGCGCGAAGAAGGTGGCGTGCGGCAGTGCGGTGATGATCCGGAACACCACCAGCGTCGCGAAGTTCGGCGTCAGTGCGGTGCCGATATTGCCCAGGACGAAGGTCGTCATGAGCGCCACGATGAGCGGGGTGCGCGGCACCCGGGTGGTAAGTACGGTCAGCAGTGGGCCGCCGATCATCACGGTGACCGCGTAGGCGGTGATCAACAGGCCCACAGTCGCGTCGGAGACGCCGGTGTCGTGCGAAATATCCTGCAGCACACCGGCAACGAGATATTCGACGGTGCCGACCCCGAAGACGGCCGGCAACATCCACAAGATCGCGGTGTTCGCATCTACCGCGCGCGGCGGGGACGCCGTGACAGCGACGCTGTCGGATGTCTCAGTGCTGCTCCTTCTCGTTGTCGGCGCCTTGAGCAATGCGTGAGTACGCATGACGAGTCCCCCTCGTGAACGAGCTTGGTGCCCTGTAATTCCCCTTGCGACCCCGGTGTCGCAATCACATCGTGTGCGAGTGAATGCCAGCAAAGGCGGGAAGTTTGCCCCCGCCGCAGACACTACTGCATACTTTTAACGATCGCTACACGAGTAGTGTGGGTGCCTGACGTGATGCGGTCACGCACCGACGTGCCGAGGAAGGAGAGCGCGATGTCAGGCGTGCCTGGCCAAGGCCGTAAGTTCGATTACGACACCGCGCTCGACCGGGCGATGCACGTGTTCTGGCGGCACGGCTACGAGGGCACCTCCATCGCCATGCTCACCAAGGCGATGCGTATCAAGGCGCCGAGCCTCTACGCCGCGTTCGGCAGCAAGAAGGACGTGTTCTTCGCCGCGGTCGACCGCTACAACGCCACGCACGGCGCCTTCACCGCCCGCGTGTTTGCCGAGGAGTCCGACTCCCGCAACCTCATTCGCCGCCTGCTGATGGAGGCCGCCGAGGCCTACGCGCCGGAGCACTGCCCCGGTGGCTGTCTGATCATTGCCAGTGCGGTCGCGGTGGGATCCACCAATCAGCATGTGGCGGAACGCCTTCGAGATATGCGCAACGCCAACATCACTCTCCTGTCCGAGCGACTGGCAACCGACCGCGACCGCGGCCTGATCCCCCACGACACCGAACCGCATGCCGTCGCCGAGTTCATCGGCGCGGTCGTCCAGGGCATGTCCCAGCGTGCCCGAGACGGCCTGGGGGCCAAGGAGTTACGCAAGATCGCCGATACGGCATGCCGAGGGCTGGGTTTCATTCCCGTATAGGTCCTTCGCCCGGCGCGGCGCTGCGAGCCCGCGCCGAGCCGGAAATGCCGTCGCGCGAACCGATTCGCCGCGATTAGGGTCGTGATCATGACGGTGGCTCGGCAGGCGGTTGTGGCGGATACGGCGGAATTGGTGCGGCTGCGGGCGGTGATGCTGGAGTCGCTGAACGGGCCGGTTCAGGACGAGACGAATTGGCGTGCGAACGTTGTCGAGACGCTGCGCAAGGAGCTGGCCGATCCCGACGGCTCGATGACCGCGTTCGTGGTCGACCGGCCGGGTGAACCGGGGATGCTGGCCGCCTGCGCCGTCGGTGCCATCGAACATTTGCTGGGTTCGCCGAAGAATCCCTCCGGCACGCGCGGCTTTATCTTCAACGTCGCGACCTGGGAAGATCAACGCCGCCAAGGCTATTCGCGCGCCTGCATGGTCGCCCTGCTGGACTGGTTCCGCCGCCGGGACGTGCGCGTGGTCGACCTCAACGCCTCCGAATTCGGCGCACCGCTCTACACCGCACTGGGTTTCGAACCCAGCAGGGATCCGTCCATGCGGCTGCGGCTGCGCTAGCGGGCGACCCGGTCGAGCTCGATATCGGGCACGATCTCGCGGGTGGGTCCGGTGCCGACGGCCGTCGCGTGGGCGTCGATATCGACGAACTTCTCCTCGCCCCGCAGCGCGGCCTCGCAGCGGCGGGCCAGATCGTGGCGATCGTCGCCGGGCTCCTCGAGCGGCAGCAGAACGATCTCGGCGACAACGCCTTTGGATCGCAGCACGCGCCGCGCCGAATCGAGGAAGGTGTCGACGCCGACGAAGCCGGGCACGGTCGAGAGCTCGCCGTCGCGATCGAGATAGCGCAACCGGATCGGCTGCACCGGCGCACCGGCGTCGATCGCGGCCTGGAACAGCGCCGGGCGCGGACGGCCGTGGGCCCGGCCGCACCAGGTAGTGCCCTCGGGGAACATGGCGATCCGCTCCCCCGCGACCAGCCGCCGCGCCATCGCGTCGATCACCTCGGGCAGCTGCCGCAGCCGCTCGCGTTCGATCGGGATGACCCGCATCAGTCGCGCGAGCCCGCCGAGTACCGGCCAGTCGATGAGATCCGCGCGGGCCACGAAGCCCATCGGATCCACGGCGGCCAGCGCCACCACATCGGTCCAGCCGACATGTCCGGCCACCACGAGCGTTCCGGAGTCGTTGTCCGGCACCGACGTTCGCTGATCGATCACCCGCAGCCGGATACCGCAGCTGCGCAGCGCCGCGCGGGCGTAGCGGCGGTGCAATCCGGCGCGATATCGCTTCGGCGTGGCCAGATTGACCGCGGGAAAGGCCAGCAGCAGTCCGACCATGCCGAGCACCCGGGCGCCGGTGCGCACGGTCCCGGCGGCCGGGGCGATCTCGACGCAGCTCGGCCCGCACGGGCTCGACGGCATCCACGCGTGCACCGGTGCGGCCGGCGGACAGGCCAGCGATCCGGTGGTGGGTGACAGCAGTGCGGGAGTCATGTTCACCGTCCGTCGAAGGTGTTCGCGGCGCTCTGCAGCCGCTCCAGATAACGGGTGTTGATGGTCTCCAGGCCCAGCAGCGCAACGAAATCGGCGACGCCGAAGTCGGGATCGTGCGCGGGCTCACCGCAAATCGACGCGCCCAGACGCAGATAGCCACGCAGCAGCGGCGGCAGCTTCGGCCGGGCGGGCGGTACCAGTTCGTCGAGGGTGTGGCCGTCCACGATCACCGGATTGTGCGGGCGCACCCGCTGGGCCGGATCGCAGGCGTGCTTGGCCAGCAACAGATCTCGCACGCCGCGCACGTTCACCCCGGGCGCGTCGCCGGGGGTCTCGGACATCGGCACCGAGACACAGCCCATGACCCAGTCGTAGCCGGTGAGCTGGATGTAGTGCAGGATGCCCGCCCACATGAGCGTGAGCGTCGAGCCGTTACGGTGGTCGGGCACCACGCACGCGCGGCCCATCTCCACGATCCGCCGGCCCGCGGGATCCATGTCGGTGAGGTCGAATTCGGTGGCGGTGTAATACCCGCCCGCGGCGGACACCTTGTCCGGCGGCAACATTCGATAGCAGCCGACGAACTGATCGGTCAGCTCGTCGCGGACCAGCAGATGGTCGCAGTGCTCGTCGAATCGGTCGGCGTCCAGGCCCGCCGCGTTCTCGGGGATATCGAATCCCGGCTCGGAGGAGAAGACCTGGTAGCGCAGCCGCTGGGCGGCCGTGCGGTGTTCGAGATCGGAGGACACCACGAGGGAGTACTGTGAGCCCACCCCCGCGCCCGCGGCGCGGCCCGCGGTCAGCACTGACGTAGTGGTCATGTCCTAATGAAGCCGGTTCCAATCGGCCCCGGGGCTACCTGTGAGTGTCGATCCGGTGCCAGTCCGGTGAACGAGATACCCGTCACACGCAGCGTTCACCGATCCGATGCGTCAGGTTCGCCCAGTTTGCCTGGCGCACACCTTCAGCAGGTCATTGACCCTCGAGCACGGCGTGGCGGAATTCGGCCGCGGAGATGCGGCGGGTGTTGGTGATCAGGATCTCGGTCGTGCGCCGGACCCAGTCGAGGATGGCCGCGTTCTCCTGCGGTGTATAGCGCGCGCCCAGCGCGCCCATATCCTCGCCGAACGGGATGAACACCGCGCCCAGCAGCGCGTCGACCTCGTCATTGGGGACGAGTTCGACCAGTACCTTGCGGCGATCACGCGGATCGCGGACGCGGCGGGCGTATCCGGCCTTCTCCAGCCGGTCGACCAGTCCGGTGACCGCGCCCGTGGTCAGCCCGGTGTGTTCGGCGATCGCACCCGCCGTGACCGGTCCGAGCCGATTCAGGGTGTCCATGCATTTGCGTTCGGAGGCGCCCAGCCCCAACAACTTTCCGGTCGCCGCATGGAAGTTCACCATGGCCGCCGCGAATTCGCGCCCGAAGGCGATCCCATCCGGCTGTTCCGCCGCCTCTTGCGCCATGCGGCCACTATACCTTAGCTTCTCACTATCTCAGTTTCTAAGATACTTAGAGCTTGATGGGACCTGCCCCTGATCGTGCTGGCGGCGCTCTACTTCGTCATCGGCCGCACCTGGTCCGCGCCGCGCGTTGCCCGCATGATCGACGAATACCTGCATGCGGGCCACGAAACATCCACCGGCTCAGGCGTTCTCGCGTGCGAAGCTGCGCGCACCGACCACGATCAGTAGCACCGCGATGACCACCGTGAGGCCGACGCCCAGATACACCTCCGACCCGGTGAACTCACCGCGGAACAGCGCGCGGGCGGCATCGACGGTGTGCTTGAAGGGATTGATATCGGAGATGACGCGCAGCCAGGTGGGCGCCAGACTCATCGGCAACAGGATGCCCGACAGCAGCATGATCGGCACCGACAGGCCGTTGGTGATCGAGGCGAGCACGGTCTCCGACCGCGACCACAGTGCCAGCGCATAGGAGCCCGACGCCAGTCCCGCGGCCATCACCGCGATCAGCAGCACCGAGGCGAGCAAGCCGAGGGCGTTGGGCCGCAAGGAGAATGCGAGCATCGCGACCACGACCAGCAGCAGCGCCTGCACGATCAGCACGACCATATCCTTGACCACCCGCCCCAGCAGCAGCGCCCCGCGCGCGGCGGGCGTGACCCGCTGCCGCTCGATCACCCCGGCGCGCAATTCCCAGACCATGCCGAATCCCGCGCCGATCGAGCCGAACAGCCCCAGCTGGATGACCAGCGCCGGAGTCAGGATCCGCCACGGATCGGCGCCGCTGCCGAGCACGGGCGCGAGGGCCTTCAGCAGCGGCCCGAACAGCACCAGATACAGGATCGGCTGACTCAATCCGATGAAGACCCACATCGGATTACGCAGCTGACCGCGCAGTTGCGACCAGAACACCAGTCCGGTCTCGCGAAGGAAGTTCATCGATCCTCCCGCAGGGAGCGCCCGGTGAGGGTGAGGAACACATCATCGAGGCTGGGGCGTTTGACGGTCAAAGATGCCGGGGTGATGCCGTTTTCGCCCAGGGCGCGCAGCAGCGGCACCACCGCGACGTCGCCGCGCGGAACGGTCAGATGCACCAGCCCGTCGGCGCGCAGCCGGGAGCGCAGCGGGAGCGCCTGTTCGGCGATCCGGATCGCGAGATCGGCGTGCGCACCGTCGATTTCGAGGCTGATCACATCGCCCGCGATGCGCTGTTTGAGCTCATCGGGCGTGCCGGTGGCGACGATGCCGCCATGGTCCATCACCAGGACGCGGTCACACAGCGCGTCGGCCTCCTCGAGGTAATGCGTGGTGAGCACGATCGTGGCGCCCTGTTCGCGCAGCCGCCGGATATGCTCCCACAGGTTGGCGCGGCTCTGCGGATCCAGTCCGGCAGTGGGCTCGTCGAGATAGATCAGGCCCGGGTGGTGCACCAGGCCCAGGGCGATATCGACGCGGCGACGCTGCCCGCCGGACAGTTCGCGACACCGGCGGCGGCCCAGGCCCTCCAATTCCAGTGCGGTCAGCAGGGTTTCGGCACTGGCCGCGGCGGCGGCCCTGCTCATACCGAAAAACCGTGCCTGCAAGACCAATTCATCGATGACGAGCTCCTCGCCGGAGGTCATGCCGCCCTGGGCGACATAGCCGATGCGCGAGCGCACGGTGCGTGGATCGGTCCGCAGATCGGCCTCGGCGATCGTGGCCTCGCCCGCGGTGGGCGCGAGCAGCGTCGCGATCATGCGCAGTGTGGTCGTCTTGCCCGCGCCGTTGGGCCCGAGCAGCCCGACGATCTCGCCGTCGAGCACCTCGAAGTCGACGCCCGTGACGGCCTCGACCGGTCCTGATGTGGTGTGAAATGTCCGCGCCAGCCCCAGAACTCGGATAACCGAGGTCCGAGTGTGGCCACGAACCGTAGCCGTCGTTTCCATGCCGAGAACGGTAGGAACAACGGCTCGAATAGTCAAGCTTTAGTATTCAGGCTTGAATACTTCTCCAGTGCGCGGCGGTCCAGACGTCCAGCTCACCGCTTTCGATGCGCTGCAACGTCTTTCGCGTCCACTCCAGATCCGCCCGGATGTGATCGGCGGACAGTCGGATGAGGTCGGCGACGTTATGCGGTTCGGCCTCGGCGGGATCGCCGGATCCGGCGAGAATCCGCCGCACCTCCCGGTCCAGACGGGTCAGCTCGGCCTCGAACATCTGGATACGGCTGCGCAGTGCGGTCAGGACCTCGTCGCGAGGCGCCGCCGGAAACAGCGAGACCGCCGCGTGATAGGGATGTTTGGGCTGTTCGGTGGACCACAGCGCCGTGCGGACCATATCGCCGAATTCCTTCTCCCCCTCGGCCGTCATGCGATACGTCGTGCGCTCCGGACGAGCCCCGTCCTGTCCAACCCCCTCGACGGCGATCAAACCCTCCCGCTGCAACGTCTTCAGCGCGCCGTAGATGGAACCGGGCTTGGCATTGGCCCAGCTATCGGCGTGCCAGGACAACAACTCCCGGCGCACGTCGTATCCGTGCACCGGCTGTGCCATCCGCACCACCGCCAACACCAGCATTCGAGTCGTAGGCACACCCATACCCGCAGGTTATCGCGTGCCGACCGCGGCGCGGATTCAGCGGCGGTTGGCGGTGAGCAGATCCATGCCGAGCGGAGTGCACTGATGCCAGACGGCCTTGCCGTCGCGCTGGGAGGTGATAAGACCGGCCTCGCGCAACGCCTTCGCCTGCATGGACGCCGCACCGATGGTCAGCCCCAGATCCAGGGCGAGTTCGGTGGTGGTGCGCTGCTGGATCACCGACTGCAGGGCTCGCGCGCGGGTGACGCCGAGCAGGGCCGCGATCGAATCGGCCGGTTCCTCCTCGCCGTCCACCAGCGGCAACGGGGTGGTCGACGGATAGACCAGCAGCAGCCGGCCGTCCGGCTGGAAGGCGACCAGGGGGTGATCGGCCCACAACAGGCTGGGATACAACGTGATCCCCTGCCCGGTCGTGGAGACCGTGAGCTCATGCGGCGAATCGGCCTCGAGCGTGGTGCCGTGCCAGCGGACCGACGTATCGGTGCCCGACAGCGCCGCGCGCAGGCCGTCCCGCGCCAGAATCCGCGCCCGCCATGCCGTTTCGGCATAGAACGCGGTACGCAGCCGTGGCCACTGCCGGGCCAGGACGGTGGCGTACGCCGAGCGCAACGCCTGGTACAGATCGTTCCACGCCTCGCGATCCTGTTCGGCCAGCTGTGTCACCCACAGCGTCTGCGGCCGATCGATCGACCACATCCGCTGCAGTTCGGCCGATACCGTCTTGCGCGGCGTCGACATGATCTGCTCGATGCCCTCCTCGACGCTCGCGATGGGCGGTTCGAGGAAGTCGGGACCCACGCCCAGCGGCGAGATCAACTGCAGCAGTGGACGGGCCCGCACCGGTAGCATCCGCGACATCTGCTGCCGCCAGGGCGCGAAGATCGGATGGGAATCCCGGCGCTGCATCATCGCCACCGCGATCGCCAGTTCCGTCAACGGCAGTGGCTGCTCCGCGATGGATACGCGTAGAAGATCATCAGCCGTGCAATGGATTCGCAACATGCTGCGCCGCCTCCATTCCGAGGATTCAGCCAGAGCTTAAACCATCGCACAGCCATCGACCAGCGTGAAAACATCGTGGCAAAAGGGATGAGTGGTAAGGGATTTCAGAATGCCAGGACAGAACCCGCTTTGAGGGGAGCCCTCCGCGCCGAGCGGCTCGGAGGACAGCGGGGATCTAACAGGGACTATTCGGATCCCGCTCCGGCAGCGGCCGTTCCACGATATTGGGCCTGCCGAGCGGATTGCGCACCCGGCGCTTGGCGGCCTGGTAGACCTGGATCGTCTCCGCGGCGACCACCTCCCAGGCGAAATCGGCGGTCAGCCGCTCGCGGGCGGAGTGGGCCCGGTCCTGGGCGGCGGCCGGATCGTCGAGCACCGCGGTGACCGCGTCCACCAGACCGTTCACATCCGCCGGTTCGAACGACGCGCCCGTCACCCCGTCGATCACCAACTCGCCCAACCCACCCGCGGTGGAGGTGACCAGCGGCGTTCCGGCGGCGGCCGCCTCGAGGGCGACGATACCGAACGGTTCGTATCGACTCGGCAGCACGATCGCGTCCGCGCCGTGCAGCCAGCCCAGTAGTTCGGCGTGGTCGAGGCGGCCGACGAAGGTCACCGCGCGGGCGACCCGGTGCACCCGGGCGCGCTCACGCAGCCAATCGAATTGGGTACCCACACCCGCGATCGTGAGCGTGGCGCCCGGATGCGCCCGGCGGATCCGCGGCAGCGCGGCGATCGCGTCCTGCACGCCCTTCTCGTATTCGAGCCGCCCGACATACAGCAGCCGCGGCGGGCCCGGGCGCGGCGCGCGATCGCGAAAGGTCCACGCGCCCACATCGATTCCGTTACGGATGACCGTCACGGGCACGTTCTCGGGACCGTAGAGCCGATCCACCTCGTCCTGCATCGACGTCGAACATGTGATGAGCGCGTCGGATTCGCGCGCCAGCCACCATTCGACCGAATGCACCTGCTTGTTCACCTTGCCCGACACCCAGCCGCTGTGCCGTCCGGCCTCGGTGGCGTGGATCGTCGACACCAGCGGCACGTCGTAGTGTTCGGCCAGCGCGATCGCCGGATGGGCGACCAGCCAGTCGTGGGCGTGCACGACATCCGGGGTCCAGCCCTCGGCGATGCCGGGCTTGCTCAGCGCGATACCGGCCCGGACCATCGCATGACCCATGGCCAGCGTCCAGGCGAGCATGTCGTCGCCGAAGTCGAAGCACGGCGGATCCTCGGCCACCGCGACGACCAGCACGCGGTCCTCGATGAAGGTGTGCGTGGGATGGGTCGAGGAATCGGTGCCCATCGGGCGGCGTGCCAGGACGACCACCTCATGCCCCGCCGCAGCGAGTTCGGTGGCCAGGTGGTGCACGTGGCGCCCCAACCCGCCGACGACAACCGGTGGGTACTCCCACGACACCATCAATATCTTCATACGGGTCCTTCGAGACGGCGCGCATCGAGCGCCGGGAACAGTCCGTCGGCCGCGTACCATCCTGCCGCCAACTGCCCGGCTTTGGCGAGTTGGCCGCCGGTGACGGCGGCGGCGATCTCCCGGACGGCATGGGCGTGCTGATGGGCGCGGTCGCGAGCGTAACCGGCCGCCGAGTCCTTGCTGACCATGAAGGCCCAATCACTGGACACGGCCAGAATCGCCTCACGTAGCAATTGATCGGCGACCGGATCGCGAACCCCGTCGGCCTGCACCCGCATCTTGTCGAGCGTGTCCAGCGCCAAGCGCACGATCTCGGCGTTGAGTTCCACCAGATCCCGCACCGGCTCCCCGGCCCACACCCGCCAGTCCTTGCCCGAACCCCACGACGAATCCGCCAGCGGCACAGGTTCGCCCACGTAACCGCGGGCGCGGGCGTCGGCGAGGGTGCCGACGGTGACCCCGGCCTCGGGCAGCGCACGCAACACCTGCTCGAGCCACTGCGGGCCCTCGTGCCACCAGTGCCCGAACAGTTCGGTGTCGAAGGCGGCGACCACGAGCGCCGGACGGCCGATGCGCGCGGATTCGCCGATCAGTCGCTCGCGCACGGTCCGCACGAAGTCCTCGACATCGCGGCGGACCGCGGTCGCGGCGAGATCTGGGTCGTAAGGGGCCTTGTCGGGACCGGCCACCTGTTTGCCGGTGACTCGCGCGGGCTTGAGACCGGTCTCGTGGTCGTAGTGATGGAAGTCGCGGTACTGCGGCTGGCCCGGATAACCGGACTTCGGCGACCACACCCGGTAGCTGACCTGCAGATCCCGCCCGAAGGCGAGCACCGGCGAATCCCGGACCGGCCGCCCGAGCGTGGTGTCCCCGCGCAGCGCCGGACCGTCGACCATGAAATGCGTCACACCCGCGGCGGCATAGGTCGCTTCCATGCCGGGGGTGAAGCCGCATTCGGGCGCCCAGATGCCCGACGGGGTATGCCCCCAGCGCTGCCGGGCGTCGGCCAGCCCCTCGGTGAGTTCGAACGACCGCAGCCGCGAATCCAGCAGCGGCTGGAACGGATGCGCGAGCGGACCGCCGAGCAGTTCGATCGCCTCGGCATCGATCAGCTCCCGCCAGACCGGTGAACCACCGTGGCGCCAGCGCTGTTCGAAGTCGGCCAGCGCGGCGGTCGCGAGCCGATGCTCGTAGTGACCGAGCGCGCGGTTACCCGCCATCGCCGCCTCATCCGCCCGCAACCGCCAATTGCCCAGCCAGTGATGCATTCCGGCCAGACAGTGCGGATCGTCGAGCTGGGCGGCCAGCACCGGGGTGATGCCGAGGCTCAGCAGATGCGAACGCCCCTCGGCGGCAAGGTTTCTCAATACCTGTGCGACGGGAAGATAAGAGGAGGCCCAGGATTGGTAGAGCCACTCCTCCCCCACCGGCCAGCGGCCGTGCCGGGAGAGCCATGGCAGATGGGAATGCAGTACCAGGGTGAACTGGCCGGGAACGGCGGTATCGGTCAACGGTTCACCGATCTTCGGGCTTCACCGCGACGGCGACCAGATCGAGGCTGGCATCGATATCGTCGGTGCGCAGGGCGAAATCGTCGATGCGCACGGCCGCGACGTCGGCGGCCAGATCCGCGGGCCAGGGCTCACCGGCCAGCGCCCGCTCGATCTGGGCGTCGATGATCGATCCGCCCCATTTGGCGTCCAGCGCAACCAGTTCCGGCCCGTGGTGCACGCCGGACATCAGCTCGACCCGGAATCCGGCCTGCTCCACCAGTTCCGACAGCTCGGCGGCATCGAGCTCGCGAGTGTGGAAGGGGTTCAACGGCGTATCGCGCCCCGGCGAGAAGGTGATCCGGTTGGGCGTGCTGATCAGCAGCGAGCCGCCCGGCCGCAGCACGCGCAGGCATTCGCGCAGGAATTGCGCCTGGTCCCAGAGATGTTCGATGACTTGGAAGTTCACCACCACATCGACCGAGGCGTCCTCGAACGGCAGCTCGGCCAGATTGCCCTGGATCATCTCCACCCGCGGATAGGCCGCCCGCACATGTTCGACCGCACTCGCGTCGTAGTCCAGCCCGATCACCCGGGCGGCGACATCGGCGATCATGTTCGCGCCGTAGCCCTCTCCCGATCCGGCCTCGAGGACCTCCCGGCCCGCGCACCGGTCCAGCAGTCGCGCGTAGGCGATCTCGTGGCGGCGGAACCAGTAGTTCTCCTCGGGGATACCCGGCACCGTCCGCTCGCCGGTCAACGGCAGCGGATCCACGGGAACGGCCTCGCTCATTCACTCGACGTTAGCGGCTGGCCCTATCACACAGGGACTCGGAGTGGCGATGCAGAACATCACACCGTAAGTTACCCATGAGTAACTTAACGTAGGGTAATGTCCGTGCACGAGCTATTCGTGGACGTACGGAACGATCGTGCGACCCCACCTCACGTGCCACCAGAACAGGAGGTCGACGAAGACCAATGCCGAACATCGTCGTACTGATCAAGCAGGTTCCCGACACCTGGTCCGAGCGCAAGCTGTCCGATGGCGATTACACCCTCGACCGCGAGGCCGCCGACGCCATCCTCGACGAGATCAACGAGCGTGCCGTCGAAGAGGCCCTGTTGATCAAGGAGGCCCAGGGCGGCGAGGTCACCGTGCTCGCGATGGGTCCGGAGCGGGCGACCGAGGCCATCCGCAAGGCGCTGTCCATGGGCGCCGACAAGGCCATTCACGTCAAGGACGATGCGATCCGCGGATCCGATGCCGTGCAGACCGCGTGGGTCCTGGCCGGTGCACTGGGCCAGATCGAGGGTATCGAACTGGTCATCGCCGGCAACGAGGCCACCGACGGTCGCGCGGGCGCCGTACCGGCGATCATCGCCGAGTACCTGGGCATTCCGCAGCTGACCCACCTGCGCAAGCTGGCGGTGGACGGCGACAAGATCACCGGTGAGCGCGAGACCGACGAGGGCATCTTCAAGCTCGAGGCCACGCTGCCGGCCATCGTCTCGGTGACCGAGAAGATCAACGAGCCGCGCTTCCCCTCCTTCAAGGGCATCATGGCCGCCAAGAAGAAGGAAGTGCAGACCTTCACCCTGGCCGATCTGGGCATCGACCCGTCGACCGTCGGTGTGGGCAACGCGGGCACCGCGGTAACCGGTGTCACCCCGAAGCCGCCGCGCACGGCGGGCGAGAAGATCGTCGACGAGGGTGAGGGCGGCCAGCAGATCGCTCAGTACCTCATCGGCCAGAAGATCATCTGATTCCGCCCCCGAGCCAACACACTGCAGGAGAGAGAACAATGGCAGAAGTACTCGTGCTCGTGGAGCACGCCGAAGGCGCGCCGAAGAAGGTCACCACCGAGCTGCTGACCGCCGCTCGCACCCTGGGCACCCCGTCCGCCGTCGTGCTGGGCGCGGCGGGCACCGCCGACAAGCTGGCCGATGCGCTGACCGCCGCGGGTGCGGAGAAGATCTACGTCGCCGAATCCGACGATGTCGACGGCTTCCTGGTCACCCCGAAGGTCGACGTGCTCGCCGGGCTGGTCGAATCCGCTTCTCCCGCGGCCGTTCTCGTGGCCGCCACGGCCGAGGGCAAGGAGGTGTCGGGCCGCCTCGCCGCCCGCATCGGCTCCGGCCTGCTGGTCGACGCCATCGACGTCAAGGCCGACGGTTCGGTCACCCATTCCATCTTCGGTGGCGCGTTCACCGTGGACGCCAAGGCCACCGGCGATGTGCCGGTGATCTCGGTGCGCCCGGGCGCCATCGAGGCCAAGCCGCAGGCCGGCGCCGGTGAGAAGATCACCGTCGAGGTTCCCGCGCAGGAAGACGGCGTCACCAAGGTGACCGCTCGCGAGCCCATCACCGGCGGCGACCGTCCGGAGCTCACCGAGGCCACCATCGTGGTCTCCGGTGGCCGCGGCGTCGGCAGTGAGGACAACTTCCACAAGGTCGTCGAGCCGCTGGCCGACGCGCTGGGTGCCGCGGTCGGCGCCTCGCGTGCCGCCGTCGACTCGGGCTACTACCCGGGCCAGTTCCAGGTCGGTCAGACCGGTAAGACGGTCTCCCCGCAGCTGTACATCGCGCTGGGCATCTCCGGCGCCATCCAGCACCGCGCGGGCATGCAGACCTCGAAGACCATCGTCGCGGTCAACAAGGACGAAGAGGCGCCGATCTTCGAGATCAGCGACTACGGCATCGTGGGCGACCTGTTCAACGTCGCCCCCGCGCTGACCGAGGCCGTGAAGTCTCACAAGGGATAACAAAGCCCTGAGGGCCGATGGCCCGCACGCATCGAGTGGCCCCGGCACGCTTTTCGCCGGGGCCACTTGCGTTTTCATCCGATGCGGCCCGTCTCCCGCTGTCCGGCAACGTAATTCGAGAGACCGAATCGGTTGCGGCAGGATACGCTTTCGCGCGGAAGTATTCCGTTCGAGGGAGGGATCCACCGGATGACCACCAGATACTTATCCGTGGCCGTCGCCGCCGCACTGTTGTGCGGCCCGATCGCGACCGCGGGCGCCGAACCGCCCGCCAATCCCACCGTCGGCTCCCCGGGCCTCGGCGATCCCTACTATCCGATGGACGGCAACGGCGGATACAACGTCGACAACTACGATCTGGCCATCGATTACGAGCCGTCGACGCATGTGCTCACCGGCCGGGCGACCATCTCCGCCAAGGCGACCCAGCTGCTGAGCGCGTTCAACTTCGACTATCAGGGCCCGGAGGTCACCGGCGTCAGCGTCAACGGGCTACCGGCGCGATTCGACCGCAACGGCGAGCACGAGCTGACCATCGTCCCCGCGCTACCGGTGCTTCCGCTCCTGCCGTTCACCGTCGTCGTGGACTACTCCGGCGAGCGCACGGAATCCGATCAGGGCTTCTACTACACCCCGAGCGGCGGTGCGTTCGTCTCCGGTCAGCCGCACGGAGCGCCGCTGTGGTACCCGGTCAACGACACCCCGCTGGACAAGGCGACCTACACCATCCGCACCACGGTCCCGCGCGAATGGGATGTGGTGGCCAACGGTGTTCGCACACAGGACGAACCGAAGGGTGACAGGCATACCGTCACCTGGCGGATGAACACACCCATGATCAGCTATCTGTCCACGATCGCGATCGATCACTTCACCTATCTGAATCAACAGCGCGCCAACGGAACTCCGCTGATCAGCGCGTTCGCGCCGGGTATGGAGGATCGCGAGGGCCTGGAACGGCGCCTGCCCGAGATCCTGGACTTCCTCGAAAGCCTGTACGGCCCTTATGCGTTCGAGGCCGGGGGAGGCACCTATATGTCCAACGATATCGAGTTCTCCCTGGAGACCCAGTCGCGGCCGATCTACGCGGGATGGGCGAAGAAGCTGAACGTCGTGGTGCACGAGAACACCCATCAGTGGTGGGGCGATTCGATGTCGATCACGCACTGGTCCGATATCTGCATGAACGAATGCTTCGCCAGCTACACCGCGGACTTCCTCTGGCCTGAACGCCAGGAGGGCGCGAATCCGGATGACATCTACCGCACCGCGCTGAACAAGCTCGACACCAAGCGCCCCGAGCACTGGCAGATCCCGCCCGGAAATCCCGGCGCCGGAAAGGAATTCACCTCCGTCTACGACCGCGGCCCACTGTTCCTGCACGCGCTGCGCCGCACGATCGGCGACGAGGTGTTCTTCGCGGCGATCCGGGACTGGGTCCAGGGCCACCGCTACGCCAACAACACCCTGCCCGACTTCGAGCACTTCATCGAGCAGCGCTCCGGCCACAACCTCGCCGACTTCTTCGACGCCTGGCTGATGCAACCGACCCGCCCCGCCGATCAGTACCTCTACCCGGGCAACCTCGGCTCCTGATCTCAGGCCTCGCCGGGTCGATTCGTGAGGATGCCGATGGTGGTCGGGATGCACAGCGCCAGACCCCACGGCACCTCCACCCAGAACGGCCAGAAGTATCCGGCGCCGGTGGCCAGCCAGATCAGCACGCACAGGATGTTCACGAATACCCATGGCGTCCACATGATGTAGACCCAGGTCGGCATGACGCCGGACCGCTTCGGCCGCCGCTCGGCGTCCCGTAGGGCCGGGAGGTCGGACAGGACCGGCCTCAGCTCGCCGTAGGTGCGTGCCGCATAGACCTGCCGCACCCGGTCGTCGAATTCGTGCAGGGACAGCCGCCCCTCGTCCATCGCCAGCCGCAGTCGCGTGACGATCTTCTCGCGGTCGGCGTCGGACGCCCGCAGATTCTCGTTACCCACGAGGTGAGATTAGGTCGTCCGGGCGAAATACGGTTGCCCGGAATACTTCTGAACGAAAGACTGGGCCGAATGCCGATCACCCTGCCCCCACAGGTCGCCAGGACCATCCGCACCTACTTCCCCGCCCGCGGCGCGCAGTGGATCGCCGATCTGCCCGCCCTGACGGAAAAGCTCTGCGGCAGCTGGGATCTCGAGCTGATCGGGGACGCCTTCGGCGGCGGCACGCATTCGTTCGTGGCACCGGTGCGCCGCGCGGACAGCTCGACGGCGGTGCTGAAGGTTCCGGTGGTCGACGACGACAACCGCGGCGAGGCCACCGCCCTGCACTCCTACCGCGGTGACGGCGCGGTGCGGCTCTACGACTACGACCCCGCCTCCGGCGCGATGCTGCTGGAGTGGGCGCGCCCCGGCATGCCGCTGCTCGGGCAGCCGGGCTTCCCGAGTCTGGAGGGACGGCCGGACAACATCTGGCGGATCGAACGAGCCTGCCGGTTGTACCGGCGGCTGCGCCGGAGGCCGGGCGATATCCCGGACGGCTTCCCCACGCTGCCCTCGGCCACGGCACTGACGGCGAACTGGGCCGCGCGTTTCGGCGATCCGGAACCCGCACTCGCCCAGGTGGTTCCGGCCGAGTTGCTGGAGCGTGCCGCGGCGCTGTGCGCGACTCTGGCCACCCCGGACGGCCCGTTGCTGATCGTCAACCGCGACACCCATCTCGGCAATATCGTTGCCGCCGAACGCGAGCCGTGGCTGCTCATCGATCCCATTCCATTTCTGGGCGAGGCCGCGTTCGACGCCGGGTACCTCGTCCTGATCCAGGTGCAGTCCGATCCCACGCCCGAACATGCCGCGGCCGTCGTCGCGCGCACGGCCGCGGCCCTGGACGTCGATCCGCGGCGCGCGCATACGTGGGCCTTCCTGCGCGCCATGGAGGAGATCTCCTGGTCGGTCGACGACGACGATCCGGAAATGCGCGCCTTACACCTGGCAACCGCCCACGCCCTTGTCGTGTCATGAACCGCCCGCAACATGTTCTCCACCCGGAACGCCTCGTAGACAACAGTTTTGCGGCGGCATCCGCAGGACACCGTTGGGTCGCGTGTTTGTAACGAAAAGGTCGCTGCCACGCAGAATTGCTGATAATGTCTTGCCGTCGAGTGCCGGGAACCGGTCTGTACGGTAAGCGCTTCGAATCCCGGGATCTGCGATGCGGTGTCCATCCGGCCGTGATGACATGTGGTCGGCGAATTGAGGAAGGACGGGCGGCCGGGGCTGCCGGCGACGAGGGAACCTGATGAATCAATCTACCGCCGTGACGATTTCGTGGATCCTCGCAGTCTTCGCCGCACTCGCCGTCGCCGCGGCGGCGGTCGCGGCCTACTACGCGGCACAGCAGCGCGCGCGTGCGGCCCGCACCGAACGCGAGCTGCGGACCCGGCTGGCCGAGGCCGATCAGACGCTGCACGCCCGCGAGGACGATTTCGCCCACGCCCTGCGCTCCCGCGAGGACGAACTCGAGCGCGCCCTGCAATCCCGCGAGGACGAGCTGGAGCACTTCACCACCACCACAATCGGTTTCGTGGCCGATGCGGTGCGCCGCGCGGAACATCCGACGGAACTGCAAATGGGCGGCGGCGACCGCTTCACCCACCTGCTGCAGGCCCTGGCCGATCGCAGCGCCGACGAGCTGCGCGCGATCGCGGGCGAGACCGAGCAGCGGGTTCGGGCGGATGCGGAATACGTGACCCGGCAGGCGGTTTCGGCCGCCGAGTCCGGTGCCCGCGCCGATCTGGAGAACTCCGCGCGCGAGGCGACCAGCGCGGCGGTCCGCGCCTTCGGCACCTCGGTGGTCAGCCTCGGCGCGGATGTCAGTCAGGTGGTGAGCGCCGCGCTGCGCACGCACCGCGGCGACGAGGTCTACGAGACGCTGACCCGCATCGATCACAGTGTGCAGCAGATGATCCGCCAGGCGCAGTCGTATGTGATCGTCTGCGGTGGTCTGCCCGGCCGCCGCTGGCCGCAGCAGACGCTCACCGATGTGGTGGGCGGGGCGGTCGGCCGCGTCCGCGACTTCACCCGAGTGCGGCCGCATCAGCTCGATCGGATCGTGATCAGCCGCGCGGTCGAGCCGCTGGTGCATACGCTGGCGACGTTGCTGGACAACGCGCTTCGCTATTCGCCGCCCACCTCCTTCGTGGATATGACCTTCCAGGAGGGCCACCACGGCGTGACGGTGATCGTCGACGACGCCGGCGTGCGGATGAATGCCGAGCAGATGGAGGAGGCCCGCCAGGTGCTGGCCGGTGAGCGGGTGATCGACATCCACTCCCTGGGCCCCGCACCGCGTGTCGGCTTCCCCGGCATCGCCGCGCTGGCCCGCCGCTACGGCTTCACCGTCTACATCGACGGCCCCAACGCCTACGGCGGCATGCGCGCCATGGTCTACATCCCCGAGGCGCTGCTGGCCCAGCCGGCCGCGCCGCAGATCCCGGCCGAGCTGTCCACCGCCGCACCGTCTTCGGCGATCGCGCCCGCCCCGCCGACCGCCGAGGCGACCGAGACCACCGCACTGCTGACCGTCTCCGCCGAACCGGTCCGGCCCACCATCGTTCCCGCCGCCGACGAAATCTCCACCACCCTGCCGGTTCCCGTCCCGGCGGAGCTCACTCGGCCCACCGCGGTAGCCGATCCGGCGGGCGATCCCACGCCGACCCTGATCGCCGCTCCCGTCGCACCCATCAGGCCCGCGCCGGAACCGACCATCGATGCCGACGACGACGAGTCGACCATGGACGACATCACCGCGGGCGGGCTGCCGCGACGGCGGCGCCGGACGGTCGCGGTCTCCACGTTGACGCGCGGCTCGCGCACCGACAACGCCCTCCCCCGAACCGATATCGCCGCCGCCTGGCACAGCGGCTCCCAGAGTGGCCGTGCTGCCGCATACGATCACACCGAAGGGATGACATCCTGATGGGCACACCCGTGACGGCCGTTGCCGACGGCACGAACAAGCTGGCCTGGATGCTCGAGGACCTGACCGTTCCCGGCGTCCGATTCGCTGTCCTGTTGTCCGAGGACGGCCTGCGGATCGCGCATTCGGGCCAGATCTCCGTCGACAACGCCGAGCGGTTCGCGGCCGCGGCGTCGGGTCTGCGGTCGCTGGGCAAGGCGCTGGGCGAATTCGCCGGCGCCGCGAATTCGGTGCGGCAGAACATGACCGAATACGACCACGGGATGATCTTCATCACCGCGGCCGGCGAGGGCGCGCTGATCGGTGTCTCGACCACTCCCGATGTGGACGTCAGCCTGATCGCGCACCGCATGAACGAACTAGCCGCGCGGGTCGGCCGCGAACTCGGCGCCCTGCCCCGCCATCGGTAAGCCGCCGTCATGCGGCACCGACGCGATCCCGATCTGGTCCGAGCCTATGTGCGCACCGGTGGGCGCTCGCGTGCCACCCGGGAACTGGACCTGGTGACATTGGTTCTGGCAGCGAATGATCCGGCGCCGGGGATCAGTCCCGACGCGCGCCGCGTCCTCGGTGTCTGCAGTCGGCGCGGCGCCCTCTCGATCGCCGAGATCGCCGCTTATCTCGACCTGCCGCCGTCGGTGGTGAAGATCCTCGCATCCGATCTCCTCGACAGCGGTCATCTGGTTCTTCCCGCCCCGGCCGAACCGATGCCGGAACTCGCCCTGCTCGAGGAGGTACTGAATGGGCTCCGCGCTCTCGCCGTTTGAGCGCACCGTGGACTACGTCCCCGAGACGGTCACCAAGTCGGTGAAGTTGTTGGTGGCGGGGAACTTCGGGGTCGGCAAGACCACCTTCGTGTCCAGCGTCTCGGAGATCAAGCCGCTGCGCACCGAGGAGACCATCACCGAGGCCAGTGTCGGCGTCGACGATATGGCAGGCCTACCCGGCAAGGAAACCACCACCGTCGCCATGGATTTCGGCCGCATCACGCTGAATCCCACACTGGCGCTGTACCTTTTCGGCACTCCCGGCCAGCAGCGGTTCGTCCCGCTGTGGGAGGAACTGGCCCGCGGCGCGCTGGGCGCGCTGGTGCTCGTCGACACCCGCCGCATCGATAAGGCCGACGAGGTACTCGCCACGCTCGAGGAGCGCGGCGTACCGTATTCGGTGGCGGTCAACGAATTCGAGGGCGGACCGCGCTATCCGCTCGAGGAGATCCGCGACGCCCTCGACCTGGCGCCCGACACCCCGCTCACCGCGCTCGACGCCCGCGAGCGGCTCGGCTGCGTCGAATCGCTGATCACGCTCGTCGAATATCTGTTCCACCGCTTGGAGTCTCGTCCTTGACCAGGTCCGATCCGGCTCAACCCCGGACACCGCACGGCTCGCCGATCGACACCGACGGCCCCCACATTCCGATGTACACCGAGGAATTCGCCGCGGATCCGCATGCGGCCTATCGCGAGATGCGCCGCCGATTCGGGTCGCTGGCCCCGGTCGAGCTGGCCCCGGACGTTCCGGCCACGCTGGTGATCGGCTATCGCACCGCCGTGCGAATCCTCAACGACCCCGAGCACTTTCCCGCCGATCCCCGCATCTGGCAGCGCACCGCGCCACCCGACAGCCCGGTCATGCCGATGCTGGAATGGCGGCCCAACGCACTGCGCAGCGCGGGCACCGAACACACCCGCTACCGCCAGGCCAATGTGGCCGCTATCAACGGCGTCGATATGCACGCGCTGCATTCGATCGTGGAGCGCATCGCGGTCCCGTTGATCAACAGCTTCTGCACCGAGGGTGCGGCGGATCTGGTGGCGCAGTACGCCTTTCCGCTGGCGTTCGAGGCGATCAACGGGATGCTGGGCTGCCCGCCCGAGATCGGGCGGCGCATCGCCGAGGGCCAGGCCGCCATCTGGGACGGCGTCAACGCCGACAAGGGCAACCTGATGATCAGCGAGGCGGTGCTGGAACTGGTGCGGCTCAAGCGTACTCGTCCCGGCGACGACGTCGTCTCGCGGCTGGTCGCCGATCCGGCCGAGCTGTCGGACGAGGAGATGCTGCACCAGATCGTCACCCTCTACGGCGCCGGCATCGAACCGCAGCGGAATCTCATCACCAATACGCTGGTGCTGATGCTCACCGACGAGCGATTCGCGGGCGGACTGCTCGGCGGCGCACTGTCGAGCCGGGACGCGCTCGACGAGGTGCTGTTCACCGATCCGCCCGGCGCGAACTACTGCGTGAGCTATCCGCGCCAGCCGATACTCATCGACGACGTGTGGCTGCCGGCCCATCAGCCGGTGGTGATCAGCATGGCCGCCTGTAACAACGATCCCGCGGTCGGCGCGCGCGAATTCATCGACAACCGTTCACATCTCGCGTGGAGTATCGGGCCACACGCCTGCCCCGCGCGCTCCGCGGCCTATCTGATCGCCCAGGACGCGATCGATCAGCTGCTCGACGCACTTCCGGAAATACGTCTGGCCGTGGCGAATTCGGCTCTGCGGTGGCGGCCCGGGCCGTTCCACCGCGCGCTGGCGGCACTTCCGGTCGCATTCCCGCCGAGTCTTCCGTTGCAGATCACTTGAGGAGAACATCGTGTCGAGCAACCCGATCGTGTTGGATCCCACCGGTTCCGATATCCAGGGCGAGATCCGCCGACTACGCGAGCGCGGGCCGGCCACCATGGTCGAGCTGCCGGGCGGGGTCGCCGCATGGTCGATCACCGATACCGCCCTGCTCGAACGCCTGCTGACCGACCCGCGCGTATCGAAGGACGCGCGGCAGCACTGGCCCGCGTTCGTCAACGGCGACGTCTCGCCGGATTGGCCGCTGTATGTCTGGGTGGCCGTGAACAACATGTTCACCGCCTACGGTCCCGAACACCGCCGCCTGCGCAAGCTGGTCGCGCCCGCGTTCACCACCCGGCGCACGACAGCGCTGCAGCCGAGGATCGAGGAGATCGTCGATGATCTGCTGAACAGCTTGGCGGACAAGCCCTCCGGCGAGGTCGTCGACCTGCGCGAGGCGTTCTGCTACTCGCTGCCGATCCGGGTCATCGCGGAGCTCATGGGCGTACCCGACGCGCTGCTGCCCGGACTGCGCACATGTTCCGACGGCATCTTCGACACCACCATCGGGCCCGAGGCGGCACAGGCCAACTACCTGGAGCTGTATCGGATCCTGGCCGAGCTGGTCGCGATCAAGCGCGCCGAGCCCGGCGACGATATGACCAGCATGCTCATCGCCAACCGCGACGACGACGGCACCCAGCTCACCGAGCAGGAACTGCTCGACACCCTGCTGCTGGTGATCAGCGCGGGCCACGAGACCACGATCAACCTGTTGGATCAGGCGATCTTCGGCGCGCTGACCCATCCCGATCAGCTGGCCGCGCTGCGGTCCGGCGCGGTGCCCTGGCCCGATCTGGTCGAGGAGGCGCTGCGGCACGAGACCGCGGTCGTGCACGCCCCGCTGCGCTACGCCGTCGAGGATATCGACGTGGACGGCGAACTGCGCATCACCAAGGGCGATCCGATCATCGTCTGCTACGCCGGACCCGGCCGCGATCCGAAGGTGCACGGCGACACCGCCGATACCTTCGACATCACCCGGACGAACAAGAACCACATGGGCTTCGGCCACGGCGCGCACCACTGCCTGGGCGCGCCACTGGCCCGCCTCGAGGCGAATGTGGCCCTGCCCAAGCTGTTCGAGCGTTTCCCGCGGATGCGGCTGGCCGAACCGGCGGATCGACTGGGCGCGCTGGCGAGCTTCATCTCCAATGGGCACGCGAAACTGCCTGTGTATCTCTGATTCACGAACCATGCAGGGAGGACAGCAGACTCTCTAGGATCGGGGACCGTCTGGCCTCGCTGCGCAGTACCGCCGAGACCGGGACCCGCAGCGGGCTCCCGGCCAGTTTCAGGGTCGCGATGCCCTCGGTCTGGCTGTCGGCGTAGAGGATGGTCCATGCGTCCGGGCGGTTGATCAGTTCCATGGTGGCCGTGTGGTCCGGGGGGATGGGCGGGCCGAAGGTGGGCCGGGTGGGGAGTTCGGCATAGGCCTTGCGGACGACGTTGTGCAGCAGAACCTGTTCCTGTTCCGGGGGCAGTAACAGTGGAAAATCGCCCAGTGTGGCCAGTGTCACATCATCTCGTCCGGCCAATGGATGCGCTGTCGAGGTGGCCACGACAAGGTCCTCCACCCAGAGCTTTTCGACGCTCAGACCAGGCTGATCGACACTGCCGCGGATGAGAGCAAGATCACAATCACCATCCGCGACCGCGGCGATGCGCTGCCGGAACGGTTTGATGACGAATTCGATCTCCGCACCCGGATGCGCCTCGCGCGCACCGGCTATCGCGGACAGCGATCTTGTTGCGAAGGACATGTTCGCCGCGAGGCGAATTCGCGGACCGGAGGCCCGGACAGCTGCGCGAATGGCCGATTCCAGGCTCAGCATCTGCTTCGCAAGAGGAAGTAGCCGAGTCGTAGCGTCAGTCGGCACGACCGATCGCGTGGAGCGTTCGAAGAGCTGCACACCAAGATCATGTTCGAGTCTCGCGATCTGATGACTGATAGCAGATTGCGATATGAAGCACCGCGTCGCGGCCCGGCTGAAGCTGAGCTCCTCGCAGACCGCGACGAAGTAGGACAGCTGTCGCAGTTCCATCAAGATCTCCCATTCATGAACGATCGAGATAAGAGTCATCTGAAGTATGCGCCCTGATCCCTGGAACATCAGCACTTCGAATCGCGGTTACTAATGACAGAAGGAGGCTGTCATGGACTACGTGGACGCGGGGATCGAAACCGCTGAGGTCGTTATCGTCGGATCGGGCTTCGGCGGACTCGCTGCCGCGAAGCAGCTGAACAAGTCGGGGGTGAAGTATGTGCTCATCTCGAGCACGCCGGAGCACTTGTTCCAACCGCTGCTCTATCAGGTAGCGACGGGTGTGCTCCCCGCCACCGACATCGCCCCGCCGATCGCACAGGTGTTGCGCCGGCACAAGAATGCGCAGGTGCGGATCGGCACGGTCGTCGAGATCGATACCGAGGCCGCCGTACTCACCTACGAAACCCCCAAGGGCCGCAGCAAGATCCGCTACGGCTCGCTGATCGCCGCGACCGGCGCCAGTCAGTCCTATTTCGGCCGTGACGATTTCGCCGAGAAGACCTATTCGCTCAAGACCATCGACGACGCCGAGCGGCTGCGCGCGCAGATCGAGCGCGTCTTCGCCGAGGCGGCCGTCGCCGATGAGAAGACGCGCGAGCGGCTGCTGAGCTTCGTGGTGGTCGGCGCGGGCCCGACCGGTGTCGAGGTGGCGGGTCAGCTGAAGGAACTCGCGAAACGGTATTACCACCAGGAGATCTCGGTGACCCTGGTCGAGGGCGCCGGCGCGGTGCTGCCGCCGTTCGGCGGGACGCTGTCGGCCTACGCGCGCGAATCGTTGAGCAAGGGCGGCGTCGACGTCCTGCTGGACACCTTCGTCACCGATATCGAGCCCGGCAAGGTCACGGTCAAGTCCAAGGACGGCGTGGAGCGCGGCCTCGGCGCGGAGACCGTGGTGTGGTCGGCCGGCGTGCAGGCGGGCGGCTTCGCCGAACTGCTGGCCACCGCGACCGGCTGCGCGACCGATCGCGCGGGCCGACTGCTGATCAACCAGGACTGCACGGTGGGCGGTCATGCCGATATCTTCGCCATCGGCGATATGACATCACTCAACGGCTACCCCGGCCAGTCCCCGACGGCCATGCAGGAGGGCCGCCACGTCGCCGATATCGTCCGTGGCAAGAAGGCCGCGGGCACCCCGTTCGTCTACTGGGACAAGGGTTCGATGGCGGTGATCAGCCGCTTCAGCGCGGTCACCAAGCTGAACGACAAGATCAAGTTCACCGGCACCATCGCCTGGATCACTTGGCTCGCCGTCCACCTCTTCTACCTCGTCGGCTTCCGCAACCGCTTCGCCGCGGTCCTGTCCTGGCTGGTCGCCTTCATCGGCACCGCCCGCCCCGGATTCGCCGAGGTCGACAAGAAGCCCCAGCCCACAAGGATTTCGGACCACCGCAAGGCCGCCTGACCTACCGACAGCCTCGATCCTCCGGTGCTCACGCACCGGAGGATCTTGTTTGCGTCATCGTGGCATCAGCTAACGCCCGTTCGCAGACTGAGCGATCAAGATCTCGGCAGGTCACAGCGTTCGGCATCGTTGCATCATGATGCAGCGATGCATACCATCGGACGTATGCGCACCACGATCGATCTGCCCGAGGACCTGCATCGCCAGGCAATGGCGATTGCGCACGACACCCATCGGACATTCAGTGACACCGTTTCGGATCTAGTTCGCCGCGGCTTAGGCCAGAACAACGCGGCCACATTGGGCTGGAGCGAGAAGACCGGCCTGCCGACGATCACACTCGGCAAAGTGATCACGTCCGAGGATGTGCGGTCCCTCGAGGACGAATGGTGATCTCCCTGTTGGACGGCAACGTCCTGGTCGCACTCGCGGTCACCGATCACGTGCATCACGATGTCGCCGAAAGCTGGTTCAACCAGTCGAAAGGCGGTTTCGCGACCTGCCCGATCACTCAGGGGAGTCTCCTACGCTTGCTGATGCGCAATGGAGAGAGCGCGCAATTCGCGCTCGAGGCTCTGACCCGCCTGACCGGTGACGCGAAGCACGAGTTCTGGCCAGACGAGCTGCCTTTCGCCCAGGTAAAGATGGACGGAATCATCGGCCATCGTCAGATCACCGACGCCTATGTCGCGCAGCTCGCCCGCTACCGCAGAGGCAGGCTCGTAACCTTCGACAAAGGGCTTTCGGTAGCACAGCCTGACGTCGTCGACCTTCTCGATACCCACTAGACGCGGCCGCCGTCAGGCTCAGCTCATGAGTGATGCACGACAGACGACACAGCGCCCGCGGCGTAGAGATGCTCGGGACAACCGGGATCGGATTGTCGCGGCCGCGCGGGAGCGGTTCACTGCCGATGGGCTCGATGCGTCGCTCAATGCGATCGCTCGCGCGGCGGGGGTCAGTATCGGGACGCTCTACAACCACTTTCCGGTTCGCGAGGCGTTGATCGAGGAGACCTTTCTCGGGCTCGCGGAGGAGTCGCTTCGCAGTGCGGAGGCGGCGCTGGGGTCCGACGCTCCTTGGGACGGGTTGGTCCAGCATCTGACGCGGATGGCCGAATTGCAGGCGACCGACCGGGGATTCACCGATCTGTGTGTGCGGTCGCTGCCTGCGGGCAGTCCCATCGAGGCGGTGAAATCCCGTGGGCAGCAGCTGTTCCACGAGTTGATCGGGCGCGTCCAGCGGTCCGGGGAACTGCGGGGCGATATCGATGTCACCGATATCGGGCTGTTGTTGTGGTCGATCGTGCGGGCCACCGAGGATATTCGGGATCGGGCGCCGCGGGTGTGGCGGCGGCATCTGGGTGTGCTGTTGGACGGGTTGCAGGCCGAGGCGGCTCATCCGTTGCCGGAACCGCCGATCGATCATCAGTTGCTGCGCACGGCGATGACATCGAGCCACTGACCTCCGGTTACCCGCTGGTGCAAGATCGAGAGAGAACTCGTGGCAATGCTGCTAGCCTGAAATCGCCTGGCGCGCAGGAGGTGTAGAGGTGAGCTCGTTCGATACCTTCGAGTCGGGCCCCGACCTCACCGAATCCTCTGTCACCGTCTGGAGTTTCGTTCGTTGACCACGCCTTCGTCCGCGCCCCACACCGCCACGCTGAGCGCCTGCCCCGTCAATCACGGCTCACCCTTCGATGCCGACGGTCCGCGAATCCTCATCGACACACCGGAGTTCGCGGCCGATCCGCACGGCGCCTATGCCGAGATGCGCCGCCGCCACGGGTCGATGGCGCCGATCGAGCTGTCACCCGGCGTGCCCGCGACGCTGGTGATCGGCTATCACACGGCATTGCGAATCCTCAACGATCCCGAGCACTTTCCGGCCGATCCGCGCGCCTGGCAGCAGTCGGTGCCCGACGATTGTCCCGTGCGGCCGATGATGCAGTGGTATCCCAACGCGCTGCGCAATGCCGGTGCGCCGCATGCGCGCTACCGGCAGGCCTATGTCGCCGCCGTCGACGGGATCGATCTGCATTCGCTGCACAGCACCGTGGAGAAGGCCGCCATCCCGCTGATCAACACGTTCTGCGAGGCGGGCGAGGCGGATCTGGTGTCGCAGTACGCCTTTCCGCTGGTATTCGAGGTACTCAACCGAATGGTCGGCTGCGATACCGATCTGGGCAATCGCGTCGCCACCGGGATGGCCGCGCTGTTCGATACCGTCAACGCCGCCTGGGGCATGCAGACGCTCAGCGAGGCGCTGCTGGAGCTGATCGCCCTGCGCCGCACCGAACCCGGCGACGATGTCACCTCGCGGCTGGCTCATCATCGGGCCAACCTCAACGACGAGGAGATGCTCTATCAACTCGTCAGCTTCTACGGCGCGGGCCTGGAACCGCAGCAGAATCTGATCACCAACACGCTGCTGGTCATGCTCACCGACGACCGGTTCGCCGGCGACGTACTCGGCGGCAGCCTGTCCACCCGCGACGCGCTCGACGAGGTGTTGTTCAACGACCCGCCGATGGCGAACTTCTCCATCACCTATCCGCGGCAACCGATCCTGATCGACAACACCTGGCTGCCCGCGCATCAACCGGTCCTGATCAGCTTCACCGCCTGCAACAACGATCCCGCGATCGCCGGTGGAGACCGCAGCGGTAACCGCTCGCACCTGTCCTGGGGTGCGGGACCGCATGCCTGCCCGGCGCGCTCGGTGGCGTATCTGGTGGTCCAGGACGCGATCGATCAGCTGCTCGACGCCCTTCCCGAATTGCGACTGGCCGCGCCGCGCGACGAATTGACCTGGCGCCCAGGTCCTTTCCACCGCGCCCTGGCCGCCCTGCCGGTCGCCTTCCCCGAGGTTCCTCCATTGAACATGATGTAAGGAGGCTGCCGGATGCAGCACGACCCGATAGTCCTGGACCTGGCCGGAACCGATATCCAGGGGGAATCCGCACGAATCCGCGAGCGCGGGCTGGTGACGCCGGTGGCCCTGCCCGGCGGGGTGCCCGCCTGGTCGGTCACCGACTTCGCCGTACTCAAGAGCCTGCTGGCCGATTCGCGCGTATCGAAGGATCCGCGCCGGCATTGGGCGGCATACATCAACGGCGAGATCACCGAGGCATGGCCGCTGCTGCCGTGGGTGGCGGTGGACAACATGTTCACCGCCTACGGTCCCGAACACCGCCGACTGCGAAAGCTGGTGTCACCGGCCTTCACTCACCGCCGGACCACCGCGTTGAAGCCCCGCATCGAGGAGATCACCCGCGAGCTGCTCGACGGGCTGGCGGCCACCCCGGCGGGCGAATCGGTCGATCTGCGCGAGCGCTACGCCTATCCGGTGCCGATCCGGGTGATCAGCGAAATGCTGGGCGTACCGCGACATCTCGGCCCGGCCATGCACAAATGCGTCGACGGCTTCTTCGACGGCTCGTTCACCGCCGAACAGGCGCAGGCCAACTACGTCGAAATGTACGGCCTGGTCAGCGAATTGGTGACATTCCGGCGGGAGCATCCGGGCGAGGACATCACCAGCGTGCTGATCAGCACCCGCGCCGAGGAGGACGGATCACAGCTCGGCGAGAAGGAACTGGTCGATACGCTGATGCTGGTCATCAACGCGGGTCACGAGACCACGGTGAACCTGCTCGACCAGGCCATCACCGCACTGCTGACCCATCCCGAGCAGCGCGCCGAGGTGCTGTCGGGCGCGGTGCCGTGGGCGGATGTGGTCGAGGAGACGCTGCGCTACCAGTCGCCGGTCGCCCATCTGCCGCTGCGCTACGCCGCCGACGATATCGACGGTGAAGGCTTCCACATCCCCAAGGGTGATGCCATTCTCGCCTCCTACGCCGGGGCCAGCCGCGATCCGAAGATCCACGGCGCCACCACGAATGCGTTCGATCCGCATCGCGACACCAGGGATCAGCACGTCGCCTTCGGCCACGGCGCGCATCATTGCCTGGGCGCTCCCCTGGCCCGGCTCGAGGCGGCGATCGCCCTGCCCGCCTTGTTCGAACGGTTCCCGAATCTCCGATTCGCCGTGGACCCGGCGGATCTGGCACCGATCGGCAGCTTCATTTCCAACGGCCACGCGAAACTGCCTGTGTACCTGGACTGATCAGCGTGCCCCGCCGCCGAACCAGCGCGAAATCGCCTCCCGCACAGACGCGCTGACCCATTCGGCGGTGGGGTCCGAGAGGATCTCACCGAGGAAGAAGATGCCGTCGCGGCCCTGGATCCAATGCACCCGCTCGAACCAGCCGTCGCGCAGCGCGGCCGCGCTGGGGTAGGCGGGCCATTCGGCCAGGGCCTCGGCGATCAGCTCCGGATCGTCGAACAGGAACAGGCCCGGCAACAAGTACGGTGTAACGCATGATTTCGGCGGTTGTGTTCGACGTTGGTGAGACGCTGGTCGACGAGACACGCGAGTACGGGACCTGGGCGGATTGGCTGGGAGTACCGCGGCACACCTTCGCTTCGGTGTTCGGCGCGATCATCGCGACTGGGCAGGACTATCGGGAGGCTTTTCAGGTCTTCCGGCCTGGGTTCGATCTCGCAGAGGAGCGCGAAGCTCGGGCGGCGGCTGGCCAGCCGGAAGCCTACGGCGAGGACGATCTCTATCCGGATGTGCGGCCGTCACTGTCCAAGCTCCGTGATATGGGCGTGTGGGTCGGCATCGTGGGCAACCAGACTGTTCGCTCCGGCCGGATCCTACGAAGTCTGCAACTGCCCACCGACTTCATTGCGACATCGGACGACTGGGGTGTCGAGAAGCCTTCACCGGAGTTCTTCGACAAGTTGGTCGAGGTGGCGCCATGCGACGCACACCAGATCGTCTACGTCGGGGACCGGATCGACAACGATGTGGCACCGGCGAAGGTAGCGGGCATGCGGACCGCGTACCTTCAGCGTGGGCCATGGGGATGGATCCACCGGGACAAGCCGGAAGTCGCGCAGCTCTCCGATTGGAAGATTCGCGACCTGAGCGAACTGCCCGAGATCGTTGGTCGAGAGAACACCTCACTAGCCAACGAGTGACTGCACCGTGGTGTGCCAGTTGTAGAGGTTGTCGTCCAGCGCTCGAACCTTGGGAAGCGAGTCCCACTCGCGTAAGGACTGCCGGACTGACTTCACTCGATCCATTGCTGTTGCGTACCAATTGCGCCCGAGAACTTCGAGCGCCTGCTCGAGGTAGGCGCATGCCTGCTCGGGATCCTGCTCGAGTACCCACGCGGCCGCCAAGTCTGCGAGATAGATCGAGCGCTGCTTGACCGATTCCTCGGACAGGTCCGCGAGCGCCTGTTCCAGGGTTTCGCGAGCTTCACGACCTTGACCGGCAGCTATCAAGGTATTTCCCTTGAAGCCGATGAGACGGGCCTGCGAGAACCAATCCAGCCAGGGCGGCGAGGGATTGCTTTCCGGATCATGCTGGCTGTAGGTCTCTTCGGCGTGGCGAATCAGGTTCAGTGCCCGGCGGGTATCTCCGAAACGGGTCTCGACCTCGGCTTCCACTGCGTCGAGCCACGCGACCATCTCGGCATTGCCTTCACCACGTCGAGCGAATGCGCGCGCTCCTCGAATCCTGTCGCGAGCTTCCTCAGCCCGCTCAGGATCACCGGAAAAGGCTGGTGCAAACGCCATATGAGCTAGGGCCGCGGCTCCAAGTAGGTTGTCGTCCGCTTTGCGTGCGGCCTGAAGGGCGAGGACGAAACTCGGTTGCGCTGCCTCCGGCTGCTGAAGATCGAAGAACTCCAATCGGCCCTGCAGGAGGCTCGACTCTGAAACTGCCCGTGCCATTAGGGCTTTCGCCGGATCAGGTAGCTGATCCACGAGGTCCCAGCCCAGGGCGGCGTGCTCGGCTACAGAGCGGTGCAGGCGTGCTGCTGGGACCGACCAGTACATGTTGCGGTGCGAAACCGTGATGGACATGGTGTCCGTCGCTACAGACGCTGGCACTGTGCCCGTGGAGGTACCGAAATGGCGAGCAGCCCAAGGCTCTTTCGCCCCGCCGCCCGCTGTGCGAGATGGCTGGTTATTCATCTCAGACCATGGCGGCGTGAAGCCGAGTTCGGCTATCGGCCGTTTGAACAGAGCTTCCAGTGCGGTGGCATGTTCTGGATGTGGCCAGGGAGGATTCTCGGACTCCCAGCGTCGAACGGTTCGAGCATTGATCGAGACACGCAGCCCGATCTCGCGCGCAACGTTGTTGAGTGCCTCTGCCAAGGCAGCCTGCGAGCGGTACCCAAGGGCCTGTCGCGCAGCACGGAGGGCGACATTTGCCGAGTGCGTCATATGGCCGAGTCTAGACCCGAGCGGGACGATTATACCCTCCTGAATCTTCGAAATGGCCGCTCTATGTCCTCTTGTATGGCCTTGTTTCGGAACTCACTAGGCGACATCCTGCTTGTATGTGGCGCAGATCTCTCTCGCAGCAGTGAGCGGGTTCCGCGCCTCCGCCAGCGCAATGCATGCGCAGAAGACGACGCGGAGCAGGGGTACAGATCAGCGCGTAGGAGGCGAGATGGGACGGCCCACAAGGCTTTACGAGTTCGAAGGCGGCGTACTGGAGGTCTACGACTACGGGGACGACTCCGAGAAGGACGGCAGCCCAGGGGTTTACCTGGAGCTGTACGGAAGTCCCCCCGCTACGGACTTGGACCTTCCATCTGTCTCCGACGACACCGATATGGAGGCGTCGTGAGGTTGCACGATTGGGTCGGGTTGGCAGTCGCGGCCGGAATCCCGGCGGCGGTGTTCGTGATTGCGGCGGTCGATGTTCGCCGCATTCCCAAAGGAGTCAGGCAGGCGATCCGGGATCGCCGCGACCACGGGGAGCGTTGGGGCGACTGAGATCCTCCACCCCGCGGCGCCACATCAAGCGATCGACCACTCACGAGAAAGGCGATGACCTTTGGGAATCACCGAGCAGTGCCATGAAATGCTGTGGGACCCGTGTGGTGAGGTCGGCCGCGTAGATGACCATTGACTGCGGGTCACACTCGTGGACGTGGCCGATCGTGGTCATCAGAGCGGCTCGCCGGTGTCGTAACGGCGCAGCTGAGCGGCCGGGGCAAGACCCTCCGTCGGACGCTGACACAGTGGCAGCAACCCGTTCCAGCCTGGAGGACCATCGTCGTGATGATCACCAGCGTATCGGTTTGGTCTTGTCGGCTGCGCTCGAATCCCTTGGGGGACCGGACATATCGCGGCCCGGCTCGGCTCGCGCGCACCGGCAGTGGACTCCCCCGCCGATAGTGATGATCACTACATCCGCTCGAGTTCCGGCGAATCTCGAGCTAGTGTGGTTGACGGGTATCGCTGGCCGATGCCCAGCGTCGTAGATTGCTATCACTACGCACCCAGCCACTCGGCTGTGTGGCACCGGCTCTCCTTGCGGCGATCGATTTTGCCCATCGGCAATCTCGCCACCAGTGCCCGGCCGCGAATTTCGTTTTCGTTGTGCGACAGGTCACCCTGCCCCGAAAGAACCCACTCCTATATGACTTCCTTTGCTGAGCTCGGCCTGCGCGAACCGCTGATCCGGGCCCTGGAACGCGGCGGCATCACCGCACCGTTCCCGATCCAGTCCAACACCCTGCCCGACACCCTGACCGGGCGCGATGTACTCGGCCGCGGCAAGACCGGCAGCGGCAAGACCCTGGCGTTCTCCATTCCGGTGGTCTCGCGGCTGGCTGGCGGCCGCCGCCAGCCCAACAGCCCGCGCGGGCTGGTCCTGGCGCCCACCCGGGAGCTCGCCACCCAGATCGCGGCCGTACTCGAACCGCTGGCCGCGGTGTATTCGATGAAGGTCGCCACCATCTTCGGCGGCGTCTCCCAGCATCGTCAGGTGCAGGCGCTGCGGGCGGGTGTCGATATCGTCGTCGCGTGCCCGGGTCGACTCGAGGATCTGATGCGCCAGCGGCTGCTCACCCTCGACGCGGTCGAGATCACCGTGATCGATGAGGCCGATCACATGGCCGATCTGGGCTTCCTGCCCGTGGTGACCCGCATTCTGGCCGCGACCCCGTCCGACGGACAGCGGTTGCTGTTCTCGGCGACGCTGGACAACGGCGTCGACAAGCTCGTGAAGCGCTTCCTGCCCAAGGCGGTCAAGCATTCGGTCGACGAGGCCAATTCGCCCGTCGCCGCGATGACCCATCACGTCTTCGAGGTCACCGGGCCCGCGGTCAAGGCCGACCTCGTGCAGACCCTGGCGTCGGGCACGGGCCGGCGAATCCTGTTCACCCGCACCAAACATCAGGCCCGCCGCCTCGCCAAGCAGCTGACCACCGCCGGTATCCCCGCGGTCGATCTGCACGGCAACCTCGCCCAGGGCGCCCGCGACCGCAACCTCGCGGTCTTCGCCTCCGGTGAGGCCAAGGTGCTGGTCGCCACCGACGTCGCCGCCCGCGGCGTGCACGTCGACGGCGTCGAGCTCGTGGTCCACGTCGATCCGCCCGCCGAGCACAAGTCGTATCTGCACCGATCCGGCCGTACGGCGCGCGCGGGCAGCGCGGGCGATGTGGTCACCATCGTGCTGCCCGAGCAGCGCAAGGATATGGCCGCGCTCATGCGCAAGGCCGCGATCACCGTGCGCCCGAATCAGGTCACCGCAACCTCGGGACTCGTCGCCGATCTGGTCGGCGAGATCGCCCCGAAGGTCACCACCGTGCCGAAGACGCAGGCGGACAAGCCCGTTCGCGACGGAGCGCCCCGAGGCGGTCGCGGCGGCGGTGCGCGGGGCACGGGTGCTCGCACCGGCAACGCCCCGACCCAGGCGGGTCGCCGCAGCCGTGGCGGCGCGAACAGCGGTGCGCAGCAAGCGCATTCCGGCGGTGGCCGGGCCTCCCATGCCGAGGGCAGCGGGACCCGGCGCCAGCGCCCGGCGACCGGTGGCGGTAAGGCGAGTACGGGCGGCGCGGCGCGTGGTTCGGGTCGTGGCGCCAATCCGGCCGGAAGCACCGGCGGCGTGGCCGGATTCTCGCGCACCGGCGGCGGCTCGCGCCGACGGAGCCGCTGACTCCTCTACAGCTTGGCCATCACCTTCCGCACCGTGAGCCAGGTGCGGGTGGTGATGTCCTTGCCGTACACCGTTTCCAGCCAGGCCATGTGATTGGCCGTGGACGGGTCCATGTTGTCGATCACGGCGAGCACCGCACGGGTGTCCTCGTCGTAACCGAGGATCCGCACGGCCGATGTCAGCTGCGCGGGAAGCGGTCCCGGCGGCCCCGCCTCACCGTCCTTGACGAAGGTGACGGTGAGGTAGGTGCTGCGGCCGTGCTCGAGCCCGGCGAACGGGTCCCGATCGGCCAGCCCTCGCAGCTCGTCGCGGCTGCGGATGATCGTGCCGCCCGCGATGCCGAGTTCGGCGTTCAGGGCCCGCTGAATCGTCGATTCCAGTGCGGGAACATCGGTTTCGTCGCTGGAGAAGACGATATTGCCGCTGCTGAGCAGCGAGCCGACCGATTCGAATCCCAGTCCGGAGAACACCGCCCGCAACTTCTCGTTGCGCATGTTCGGATTGCTCGGCATGATGCCGCGCAACCAGGCGGCGTACCTAATCATGCGCCGCGACGCCGTTCTTCTTGCGTTCGATATCGGCCAGCGCGGCCTGATGCCGGGCCCGCTCCTCGGCCGCCGCGTCCCAGGCCTCCTTGCGGTTCTTGACGACCTTGGCGGGCGCGCCGACGGCGATGCCGAAATCGGGGATATCGCCCTTCACCACGGCGTGTGCGCCGAGCACACAGCCACGACCCACGCGGGTGCCGCGCAGCACCGTCACCTTCGCCGCGATCCAGGTGTCGGGGCCGATGCGGACCGGACTCTTCACGATGCCCTGATCCTTGATCGGCAGGGTGACATCGTCCATCCTGTGGTCGAAATCGCAGATATAGCACCAGTCCGCGACCAGCGTGGACTCGCCGATCTCGATATCGAGGTAGGTGTTGACGACGTTGTCCTTGCCGAATACCACCTTGTCGCCGATGCGCAGCGAACCCTCGTGGCAGCGAATGGCGTTGCCGTCGCCGATATGCACCCAGCGGCCGATCTCCATGCGCCCCAGTTCCGGGGTGGCGTGCACCTCGACGCGGCGGCCCAGGAAGACCATGCCGCGCAACACGATATGCGGATTGGCGAGCCGGAACTTGAACAGGCGGTAGTACCGGACGAGATACCACGGCGTGTACGCCCGGTTGGCGAGCACCCAGCGCAGCGACGCCAGCGTCAGAAAGCGCGCCTGTTCCGGATCCCGGCGGCGCGAACCGCGCCAACGCGAGCGCAGCGGTGCGCCCCACATACTCGTCACGAACCTGCTCCTCAACGTCTGTCGGTCGTTGACGTACCAGGGTACTTTCGGGCCGATCCGGATGCGCCGGGGGCCGCCACCGTGAGGCGGCCGACCGAGCGCCCGTCCGGGGGTTTACTCTCGTGCAGGCCCGAACGAGCAGAGGGGAGCACCGTGCACGACCTGAGCGAAGTGACCGGGGACAACCGGACGTCGGTGCGGCGCGCGCCCGTTCGGGTGATCGCGGCGTTCGGCGCCGTCGGTGCGCTGCTGCTCACCGGATGCGGCGGCACCAGAGCCGACGATATCGCGGTCGGCCCGGGCAAGGGCTGGCCCTCGGCCTTCCACGACGCCCGCAACAGCGGCGCCAGCCCGGTCACCGGCTCCCGTCATCTCACCCTCGCCTGGTCGCGGCCCATCGGCGGACCGACGGCCGTGGCCACCACGATCGGGCCGGACGGGCAGCTGTTCCTCACCACCCGCGCCGAGGTCGACTGCGGCGGCAGGCTCGGCACGACGGGGATGATGTTCTCCTTCCTGATGGAGACCGGGCGCAAGCGGTTCTGTAATCCGTTGGGGCCCGCGGCGATCGGCTCGCCGACGGCCGTGGACGGGGCCAGCAATGTCTATCTCGGCGACGATGCGAACGATGTCGGCGGCGTCGGCTCGTTCAATGCGCTCGGGCAGCCGCGCTGGCGTACGCCGGTCGCGGGTGTGCCGGTGTCGATGCAGTTCACCGGCGACAGCAATGTGCTCTCGGTGACCCAGTTCGGTCAGGTCGACGTGCTGAGCCGCCAGACCGGCGACCGGATGGTGCCGACCTTCCAGATCCTGGGCGAGCCGGACTATCTGAAGCAGCCCGATCTGCCCCGCCCGCCCGCCGGTCAGGGCATCGGCGACTGCACGACCGGGGCGCCGCAGTGCCCCGTGGCCAATGTGTCTGCGGTCGACCAGCATTCGGGCCGCTTCTACGTCACCGCCTGGCGCCCCGGCGCACCCGTCGCGGCCCTGGTGGCACTGCGCTACGACGGCAAACAGGTTCGGCAGGAGTGGAGCGCCGATCTGCTCACCGACGGCAGCGCGACCAGTCCCACCCTGTCCCGCGACGGGAAGACGGTCTACGTCGGCGACAACAGCGGCCGACTGCTGGCGGTGGACGCGACCGACGGACATCCGAAATGGTCTCAGCCCCTGGGCTTTCCGCCGCGTGGCGCGGTCTCCGACCGCGACGGCCTGCTGATCCCCGGCGGCGACGACGGCCACCTGCTGGCCCTGCGCGACTCTGGCAACACCGCCGAAATCGCCTGGGAGCGCAAGGATCTGCAACTGCGCGGCCGCCCGGTCCAAACCGCCGGAAACACCGGCTACATCGTCTCCCCCATCGGCGACGCCCTGAACCTGGTCACCTTCGACACCACCAACGGCAAAACCCTCGCCTCCACCGTCCTCACCGGCGCACAAGGCACCACCTCCGGAACGGCCATCGGGCCCAAGGGCGAGGTGGTGGTCACCACGCGGATCGGTGAGTTGTTCACCTTCGAACCGGAGAAGTAGTCAGCTCACCTGCGCTGCGGTGAGGCGATCGACATCGGCGGCCGCGAACGTACACTCACCTGGCAGGTTCGGCGGCCGAACTACCGAGGTGGAGCCTTGATTCGATCAGTCGTGTTCGATGTCGGTGAGACGCTGCTGGATGACACGCGCGAGTTCGGTGCATGGGCTGATTGGATCGGTGTACCTCGGCATACGTTCTCCGCTGTCCTCGGGGCTGTGACCGCTGCGGGCCACAACAACGCGCTGACCTTCCAATACTTCCGCCCAGGTTTCGACATGGATTACGAGCGTCGGCTACGGGAGGATGCGGGGCGTGGGGAGATCATCGAAGAACAAGACCTGTACCCCGATGTCCGCCCCGCGTTGTCGGCTCTGCGTCAGGGTGGTGCATGGGTGGGAATCGCAGGTAACCAGACCGCCCGAGCTGCCGCCTTGCTCCGCAAGCTGGGCCTACCGTGCGATGCGATCGCAACCTCTGGGGAATGGGGTGCGGCAAAGCCCGACAGCGAATTCTTTGATCACGTCGCAGAATTCGCACCAGGGGCCCGCGAACAGATTCTGTATGTCGGTGATCACCGCGACAATGACCTGATTCCGGCGCGCAACGCTGGAATGAAATGTGCACTCATACGACGGGGCCCGTGGGGGCATCTGTGGGCAGATGAGATCCAGCGCGAAGGGCTGGCAGATTGGGTTGCGGATTCTCTTGATGACCTGGTCGAGATGATCATCGATCAATGCCACCCACCGAGCTGAGCGAGCATATCTCTGACGTATAGGTGATTGTTGGTATGTTGCGGAGCGACCGACCGTGCGGAGCGTAGGGCCTGCAAGGCGTCGTCCCGCCTACTGGCTTGCATATAGGCGCGGGCAACGTCAATGTAGAAGTGCGAGCACCGTTCTGCTGGGATCTCGCGGGACGGATGCCAGGCCTGAGCCACGGACAGCGCAGTGCCGACATCACCGAGTTCGACCGCAATCGAAACCCGATGAATACGGACCGACGACGGTCCGAAAGCAGTTCCCAGGTAGATACTCTCGGGTACAAGACTCGCGATCTGCTCGGCTTCGTCGAGATGCGCTCTGGCCTCAGAGGGACGAAATTCGCGCGCCGCGACCACAGCCGCGCGCATGTGCAAGGAGCCGTAGGCAGCGGCGTCCTGAACCGACCTGCCGGGACGGATCGTGTCGGCGGCCTGTTCGAGCAACCTACGGCCGGTTGCCAACCGGCCGTTGACAAAGAACATTTCGGTGCGGACATACGCTGACATGGCCAGCAATAGCTCGTCTCCGGCGGTGCGAGCGGCATCCCACATCATGGCGATAATGCGCGCCGACAGATCGAAGTATCCGTACTTGCCCGCGATCGCATCGGCGGCGCGGTATGCCTGGACGAGCAGAGCGGAGACCTGTTCCCGTTGACAGCCAGCAAATGCCGAATGAGCCCGGTGCAGTTCAGCCAATAGTGAGGGAAGCTCGCAGGCCAAATGCAGATAGTTCGAGTTGAGTCGGTCATCGACGATAGCGGCGACAGCGTCACGAAGCTGCCCCAGCGGCCGAATCAACCCATCCTCGGGCAGAGGATGACTGTCGAGTGCACATCTCAAATCCGGAAGCCTGGCTTCAACCGCCCTTGCCGATCGATCTCCGTGCGGCGGATCGGCCGGTGCTGCGCTCAAAGCGACGGCAAAGCGTTCACGTTGGGCATCGTCCAGGCGACTGTACAAGGTATCCATTGCCGCCGCGTACTCACGTGCGAGAGTGATTGTCACACCGCGTGATTCCCACTTGCGGACAACGGCTTCGGTGTAGCCGAGTATGCGGGCGAGCTCCTTCTGACTGACACGCAGCGCGTCCAGACGCACCGCCTTGACTTCTACGCCGGTCCACTTCGTGATGGTCATCTCGGAGTCGCCCGTCTGCCATATCCGCTGGCCTCAGCAAGAAGACTAGATCTTGCGTAGCGGTCTCGTAGCAGTCTCGTGGCTTCTCTTCGGATTGTGATCGCGCGAGGCTCGAATCAGCCCCGCCGCCGGGTCGATGCCACAGCCATCGGCAGTCGACCACCCAACAGTGACGCCGCCGATCGACGGTGCTCCCCGGCACCGCGCGGCCCACGGCGACGAGGAATCCATGAGATTCGTTCGGCGACATACATTCTCGGCGGCACCACCGAACCGGAGGTGAGCACTCGCATGTTCTTCGACACCAATCATCAGACCGAGTTCGACGGACTGCGGGCGACCTGGCGGCCGGAGCATCACCGGATCCTCATCGTGGGCATAGACAACACCTCCGATGATTCGGCCGCCATATCAATACCGCCCGTCGGCCACCTCGATCTCGTACAGGCACGGGAGCAGTGGCCGCATCTGACACACCTATGGGACGCCGTCAGCCACGACTTCTGGTCCGTGCTCAGGAGGCTGCAGTGAGCGCCGAGATCGAGAGCCCGACAGACGATTCCGACCGCCTGATCGACGAGACACCTCTGAGCGCGAACGCAGAACCCTACGCCGAGTTGCGTGGCTACGAGATCTCCGAACAGCAAGCTCGCGACATCGCGGCCGACGCCGGTCCAGGCTGGCGCGTCGAGCGCGAGCCGAACCCGCCCTACGGGTGGAACCTTGTCGACGACCGAGCCACGATCGTGTGCAGCGGCTCACTGGACCAAATCGAGACGTGGGTGCTCAACCGAAATACGGAATCGAGTCGGCGACAACAAGTGAACGAAGATATCGAGCCAACGTGAGCGCAGGAAAAGCGCGGCAAGCCGATCAGGGTCTCGTTGTCGTCATCAGCGCTCAACGTCGCCTTATTCCGCGCTGCCTGCCAATTCCTCGTGCAACCCTGCCAGAGCAGTGTGGTCGTCCTCGGTGCCGACGTGCGGGGCGGCGAACCAGCGGGTGTACTCGGCAATCTCGGAAAGCCGCCAGTCCAGTGCGAACAGCTCTATCATCGCGGGGTCGGGGCGCAGCAGGCCGTTTGCCACAGCGAGTAGATCCGCGTAGTCCCGTTCAGGCGGTGCTAGAGCCAGCGACTCCCAATCGATCAGTCTCAACCCGTCGGGGGTCATGACCTGATTGTTGTTGTGCGGCTCGCCGTGTGTCGGCACCCATGAGTCCCGTTGGGAGAATGCTACTTCCGCCAGTTCCAGGTATCGGCCGGTCCAGCGGTCGATCGCATCGCCGTGTGCGGCAAGGGCGAGCCGTGCCTCCTCCGCCAGTGGGCCGCTCGTCCAGGGCTCGGCGGTGTGAGCTCGCAACTCATCGGCGAATCCGGGACCGACCCGCGGTGTCCAAGACCGCAGGCCATCAGGTGGGGCAGCGCGATGCAGCGCGGCCAGCGCGAGAACGACCTCGCGGACATGCCGGGGCTCGTGGGTCTCCGCCTCGCTCGGGCTCCGGCCCTCCAGCCACGGTGTCACGCTGAGCGCACCGGCCCCGATGTCGATGGTGAACCGCCCGGACTGGGCGGGCATCGGCGCACATACCACGTCCAAACCGGAGGCGGCCAGTGCGGCGGCCCCAGCGTAGGCAGCCTCCAGCGACGTCGCGGTGTGCCGGGGCTCCAACTGGTCCAACGTCACGAACGCAGCGGTCCGCCCGCCGATCACCCGCCAGTGGTGCGCACCGAAACCCCATGGCAGATAGCTGATCTCGGCAATCTCTGGCAACCAGTGCGCACGGACCGCAAGCGCGATCGCCTCGTCACTGATGAAAGAGGGACGGGAAAGCACAAGATCGAATTCTAAGGCGTCCGCCAGGATGTCTTCTCACCGATTACGGGGTTTCGCAGAGGAACACCGTGGGGGTGCGGCCTATTCGGGTGATGACGAGGGTGTGGGGGACGGTGCCTCGGGGCTTGAGGCGGGTGCGTAGGGCGTCGGGGTCGAGATCCACGCCGCGGGTGAGGATTTCGAGGGGGCCGCAGGTGCGGCGGTGGAGTTCGGCGCGTAGCGGCTTTTCGCGGAAGTCCAGGCGGTCGAGGATGCGGAAGCCGCGTACACCGTCGGGGACCTGGTTGCCGGTGAGGTAGGCGATGCGGGGATCCAGTTGCCACAGGCCGTGTTTCGCGGCGTAGTGGCGGACCAGGCCCGCGCGCACGACCGCGCCGTCGGGGTCGACGATCCACTCCCCGGGTGCGCGCTCGGGGATGTCGTCGGGGTCGGCGTCGGTGAGGGTCCAGGGGGCGCGGGTCGAGGACAGGACGGTCGCGCGGCGGGTGACGCCCGGATCGGTGAGTCCGGCCGACCACAGGCAGGCCTCGCGGACCGCGCCGTCGAGGGAGACCACCTCCGCCTCGCCCTCCCATTTCATCGCGGGATCGGTTCGGCCGGTGGCGGTTTCGCGGCCGGTGCCGCCGGTGACGAAGGCGTCGAAATCCAGTCCGGGAGCACATTTCACGACCATGTCGCGGCCGCGATGGGCGGCGATCAGATCCGGTAGTGGCGGTTGGAGTTTCGCGGGGTCGTGGGTGCGACGGCCGTCGGCGCGGCGGGCCGGATCGGCGACGATCACCGTATCCGTACTGCAGGGCGCGAGCGCATCCGCCTTGGCCAGCAAGACATTCCGCGCCCCGGCCAGGTTCTGCGCGGCCATCGCCAGCCGCACGTCGTCCAGATCGCTGCCGAGCACCGCGGGGCAGACCTGGTGCAGCGCAGCCAATTCCGCGCCGATCGAACACGTGACGTCGTGCACCGCCCGGCCCGCCAGCCGCCGCGCCCGATGCCGGGCCACGGCACTGGGCGTCGCCTGCTGCAGGGCGTCATCGGTGAACAGCCATTGGCCCGCATCGTCGAGCTTCGCCCCGGCCCGCCGCCGCAGCCGCACGGTCTCCACGAGCACGGCCGATCGATCGCCGTACTCGCGTCGCACCCGTTCGAGGTCACGCACCAGCGACGCCGAGGTCAAGTCGAGACGCGCCACCTCGGCCAGCGCCGCCCGTCCGGACTCGCCGCCGAGGTAGTCGACGTCCGCGCGCGAGAAACGCACTACTTCTGGGAGGGTCCCGGCTTCACGCCGGTGATCATGGCGTTGTAGAAGAACTGCCGCGGCACGACATGTTTGAGCACCCGCTCATCGAGCCAGCTCAGCCCGAGCCACGCCCGATACTGGGCCATGCGGTAACCCCAGGTCAGCTTCTCGGCGGGCACGGCCGCCTCGAAGGTGCGCACCGGCCAGCCCCACAGGGCCGCGGCGAACTCCTCGGTCTCGGCGTGCACATCGACCGCACCGGCCGAACGGGCCATCGCCTCGAGATTCGACGGATCGAAGGTGTGCAGATCGACCACGGCCTCGAGGGCCGCGGCGCGCGAGGATTCGTCCAGCTCCTCCTGCGAGCGACGCCAGCCGCGCAGGAACGGCAGCTTGGTGACCTCGGTGGTGGCCTTCCAGGTGATCTGACCCAGCTTGCGCGCGTAGAGGTTGCCGATCGTGGTCGGCTCACCCGCGAAGACGAATCGCCCGCCCGGCTTCAGCACCCGCAGGCATTCCTTGAGCGCCAGCTCCACATCCGGAATGTGGTGCAGCACAGCATGACCCACGACCAGATCGAAGGTGTCGTCCTCGTACGGGATGGTCTCCGCATCGGCCACCCGGCCGTCGACCTCCAGCCCGAGGTGCTCGGCATTGCGCAACGCGACCTTCACCATGCCGGGCGACAGGTCGGTGACCGAACCGCGCCTCGCCACCCCGGACTGCATCAGGTTCAGCAGGAAGAATCCGGTGCCGCAGCCGAGTTCGAGGGCGCGCTCGACCGGCAGCGGCGCATTCGGGGCGACGGCGTCGAAGCGACCGCGGGCATAGGCGATACAGCGCTCGTCATAGGAGATCGACCACTTGTCGTCGTAGGTCTCGGCCTCCCAGTCGTGATACAGGACCTGGGCGAGCTTGTTGTCGCTATAGGCGGCCTGGACCTCGGCCTCGGTGGCATGCGGGTTCGGCGCGGGGTCCTCAGGACGTGCGGTCATGGTCGAAAAGCGTAGTCGAGCGTCCAAGACTGCCCGCTCAGCGGCCCACGAATTCGGCCGCACCCGGTCCGTCGATGAGATGAGAACGTGTTCCTATGCTGCGATCTTCGGTCGCGAACAACTCCGCCCATTCGGCGCGGGCCGTCTCACTGCCCAGCACGCCCGCGGCGAACACCCGCTTGGCCGCGGCCAGCGCACGGGCCGGGCCGCCCACGAACTGCCGGGCCCAGCGCAGCGCGGCGGTGTAGACATCGTCCGGGGCGACCACCTCGTCGACCAGACCGATGGCCGCGGCCTCCGCCGGATCGACGAAGCGCCCGGTGAACACCAGATCCTTCGCGCGCGCGTCGCCGATGAGCAGGCTCAGCCGGCGAATCCCGGCCAGCGGGATCAGACCCGTCCGGATCTGCGGCAGACCGAGCTTCACGTTGTCGCCGATGATGCGCCGATCCGCGCCCAATGCCAGCTCCAGCCCGGAGCCCAGGGCATATCCGCTGATCGCCGCGACCGTCGGCCGCGGAATCAGGGACAGACCGTGCAGGGCGGTCTGCAGGCCGTCGGCCACCGCCTTGCCCTGCTCGTAGGTCCAGCGCTCCAGCTCGGCCACCTCGTCGCCCGCGCTGAACACCCGCTCGTCGCCGTAGACGATCACCGCGGCGATCTCCTCGTCCCCGGCGATCCGCTCGGCCGCGTCGGCGACCTCCCGGGCCACCTGCAGATCGATCAGATTCATCGGCGGCCGCGCGATGCGCAGCACGGCGATCCCCGCCTCGGGTCGGTCCACGGTCACGAATTCGGCCACGACGGACGAGCCTACAGATACTCAGTCGGGCCGCTGCGAGCCGCGGATTCGGGAACCGTCGGGAAGCTCGCCGAAGTAGCGGAGATTGTCCGGGAACCCGAGCCTCGGCTGCCCCTCCTCGGCGCCGAGCACCGGCATGATCGGCTCGATCACCGGATTCGCCACGAGAATGGCTGCGGTGGACGGGAATTCGGCCAATGCCATCAGCTGGGACCAGGTGGGCGGGAGCAGCACGTCGAGTCCGGAACGCCAGCGGTCCAATGCCTGGGCCGGGGTGCACCAGCGGACCTCGTGCGCCTCGGTGGTGGCGCCGTCGGCGCGCTGGCCCCGCGGCAGCACGGCGACGAAGAAGCGGGTGTCGTAGCGACGGGTCTCCACCACCGGGGTGATCCAATTCGCCCAGGGCCGCAACAGATCCGCGCGCAGCACCAGATTCTCCTCGGACAGGAATCGGCCGAGGGACAGCTCACGGCGCTCCAGCGCCCCACGGACCGCGCGATAGGCGGCGGTATCGGAGACGACGGTCTCGGCGGTCGGCCCGGCCAGCAGCACACCGCATTCCTCGAAGGTCTCGCGCACCGCGGCGCACACCAGCGCCTGCGCCCGCGCGGCGTCGATGCCGAAGCGCTCCCCCCACCACGCCGGATCCGGCCCGGCCCAACCGATTTCGGCCTGCGCGTCGGAGGGATCCACCCCGCCGCCGGGAAAGACGGTCATCCCGGCCGCGAACGCCATCGCCTCGACCCGCCGCTGCAGAAACACCTCCGGCCCGTCGTCCCCGTCGCGCACCAGCATCACCGTCGACGCATCCTTGGGCACGGAACCGGGCCCGGCAACAGTCTCGCTCACAACTCGCACCCTAACGTCTGCTTGGTGTAGGGAGGACAAGCATCAACCGCGGCGGTGACGACCCAGGCGCTGGGAGCGGCGGGCGAAGTAGCGGCCGTCGATGCGGTCCAGGGCGATGGATTGGCGAAAGGCCTCGCTGAGGTTCTCGGCGGTGAGTACGTCGGCGAGCAGGCCCTGGGAGACGATGCTGCCCTCGTTGAGCAGCAGGGCGTGGGTGAAACCGGGCGGGATCTCCTCGACGTGATGGGTGACCAGCACGGTGGCGGGGGCGTCGGGATCGGAGGCGAGATCGCCGAGCTTCTCCACCAGCTCCTCGCGCCCGCCCAGGTCCAGACCCGCGGCCGGTTCGTCCAGCAGGAGCAGTTCGGGATCGGTCATCAGGGCGCGGGCGATCAGCACCCGCTTGCGCTCGCCCTCCGACAGGGTGCCGTAGGCCCGATCCGAAAGATGTTCGGCGCCCAGGCTTTCCAGCATATCGATGGCGCGGTCGGTGTCGATATCGTCGTATTCCTCGCGCCAGCGGCCCATCACCGCATAGCCCGCCGACACCACCAGATCGCTGACCTTCTCATCCAGCGGGACCCGGCTGGCCACCGCGGCCGAGGACATGCCGATGCGCGGGCGCAGTTCGGTGACATCGGTGCGACCCAGCGTCTCGCCGAGCAGATTCGCCTCGCCGGAGGTCGGATGCACCTCGGCCGCGGCCATCCGCAGCAGTGTGGTCTTACCGGCGCCGTTCGGGCCCAGGACGACCCAGCGTTCGTCCAATTCCACCTGCCAGGTGACCGGACCCACCAGTGTGTGGCCCGACCGCCGGACGGTCACGTCGTTGAAATCGATGAGCAGATCGGGATCCGGTTGCGGCACGGGCTCCATCTTTGCCCACGCACGCGCGCCGTCGCCATTGTGGTCGGTTTGCACGATAGGTGTCATAACCTGCCGCGGCGCTGCCCGTGGCTGAATTCGTCATCGTGACGGTGTGATTCGTCACGCTCCCGGGAATGCGGGCGCGGTGAGCGGAACATCCGTCCGAGCACCAACGCCACCGGAATCGAGCACACGATCCACACGCCGAGCACTATCCACAGTGTCGTCATCTCCGTGCCTCTCCGGAAATCGTGCACCGATCCTCCCGCACGGAAGCCTTCGCGTCGACCATCCGTCGCAGGTACGTCACCACCGATCGGGCGCGGTGGCGATCACCGTCATCGAGCCGGGCGCCACCTCGGTGAAGCCCGCATCGCGCACGGCGGTCGCCGAGCCATCCCGGACCCGGTCGCACAGTCTCGACCACTGCTCCGGCCCGGCGTCGCGTACCGCGCACCGGTAACCGCGCAGCGACCACGCGTACACCTGTCGCACCGGCAGCGCACCGGCGAGCAGCATGCTCGCATGCCCGACCTGTGCGGCCGCCTTGCCCACAGTCATACCCAATTCCGCATGCACCCACAGAACCGGGAGGTCGGGATCGGTCGGGCCGGGCGCGTCGTGTTCGAGATCGGTGCCGCCGATCTGCAGTTTGCGGATGCGCGGGTCGACCTCACCGACCGCGCTCGGGACCAGCGCCCGCGCCTGCGCGCCGTCCACCTCGACGGTCACCCCGTCGACCTCCTCGGCCGTCAGCCACTGCGCACCGCGGGCACGCCGCGACACCTTGCGAATGCGAGACCACTTCCAGGTCAGATAACGCTGTTGCCATTCGCCCTCGGCGCCCACCCGCGGATCCAGGCATAGCGCGACCACGGATGTGGCGGCCGCCGCCAGCAGCGAACTGCGCAGGGGCGGATCGTCTTTCGGGATGTGCAACACCATCTGCATGGCCTGGGCCAGCGCCGGATCGTCCGGATCGCCGCCACCACCGTATCCGCGCGCCAATTCCGCGTGCCGCGCAAGGAATCCCGCGTCGAGTTCGGTTACCGCCTCCGGAGTCACGGATTCAGCCTATCGTTCGCCCTGCGAACGACCGCGGCCCTCGAGTAGCCGCCCAGCGGATGGAACCGATTCGCTGCCGCCACATTCCGGGGCAGCAGGTTCAGCGGCCGACGTCGAAGGTGACGGTGAAGCTCTGGGACGGTTCGACGCCCTGTTCCCAGGGACGCAGATAGCCCAGTGTGAGGGTGGTACTGCCCGCCGCGACGGCGGTGAAGGTCCAGACCGAGGTGCCGCCCACGCCCACCCGATTGCCTGGATTCGGGTCGGGGCGGAAGTCGGGCTCGTCGGCCTGTTTCACGATGGCCTGGTCGAGCTCTCGCAGCTGCCACTGGTAGCCGGTGGTCGGATTGGCGGCCAGCGAGACCTTCACCTGCTGGCCCGCCCGCACCGCGACCCGGGTGCCGTCGGCCTTCGCGTCGAGATTCACCGGAGATGACACCGAGCTGGTCGGCGCGGCGCTGGTCGGCGCGGGATCGCTGGTCGAATTGTTGGATCCGCAGGCGACGAGCGTCAGGCCGAGCAAGGCGATCACCAGTAGTGGAGCACGCATCGCAGTCCTCCCATAGATGGGTGAATATGCAGCTCAGCGTACCGGGATTGCGCTCAGTCCAGCGGAACCCGACGTAACAGGCCGTCGCGGGCATCGGCGGCCTCGACCTCCTCGCGGGTCACGCCGAGGATGAACAGGATCGCGTCCAGATACGGATGCGACAGGGCCGTGTCGGCGATCTCGCGCAGTGCGGGTTTGGCATTGAAGGCGATGCCCAGGCCCGCGGCGTTGAGCATATCGATATCGTTGGCGCCGTCGCCGACCGCGACCGTCTGCTCCATCGGCACCCCGGCCTCGGCGGCGAAACGGCGCAGCGCCACCGCCTTACCCGGCCGGTCCACGATCTCACCGAGCACCCTGCCGGTCAGCTTGCCGTCGACCACCTCGAGCGTATTGGCCTGCACGAAGTCCAGTTCCAGCTCATGCGCCAGCGGCTCGATCACCTGCCGGAAGCCGCCGGAGACCACGCCGCAGCGAAAACCCATGCGGCGCAACGTGCGAATGGTCGTGCGCGCGCCCGCGGTCAGTTCGATGGCCTCGGCCACCTCGTCGATCACCGATTCGTCGAGCCCGGCCAGTGTCGCCACCCGCTGGCGCAGCGATTCGGCGAAGTCGATCTCGCCGCCCATGGCCGCCTCGGTCACCGCGCGGACCTCGTCCTCGACACCGGCGTGCGCGGCCAGCATCTCGATGACCTCGCCCTGGATGAGCGTGGAGTCGACGTCGAACACGATGAGCCGCTTGGCCCGTCGCGCCAGACCCGCGCGCTCCACGGCCACATCGACATTCGCCGTCGCGGCGACCTCGGCGAGCGTCGTGCGCAGTCGGGTCTCGGCCGGATCGGAGACGGGCGCGGTCACCATCAGTTCCAGGCCCGTCACCGGATAGTCGGCGATACCGCGGATGGAGTCGATGTTCACGTTCTGCTCGGCCAGCTTGCGCGCGATCGTGCTGAACGCCCTCGCGGTCACCGGGCTGCCGAGCACCACCACCGCATGTGTCGAGAGCCGGGCTCCGGCAACCGTATTCGCGCCGATCTCGACATCGACCTGCATGCCGACCGTGGCCATCGCGTCCTCGAGCTGATCCTGCATACCCTCGGGATCGCCGGGACAGCTCACCAGCACGCCGAGGGTCAGCCGACCCCGGATCACGACCTGTTCGACGTCGAGCAGATCGACCCCGTTACGCGATAACGCCGCCAGCAGCACCGAGGTCACGCCCGGCTTATCGGGGCCGGTGACGGTGATCAGCACCGTCGTCTCGGACGCGCCCACAACGAAACTCCGTTCTGTGACACCGAACGCGGCGGCCGTCTCGAGAGACGGCCGCCGCGCCGGAGTGATCTGCTACTAGCTCGACACCTTCTCGAGCTCCTTGACGTGGTGGGACTTACCGCCCCAGCCGACGTGGGCCTCGGCCCGCATCCGCTCCACCATATGCGGATAGTGCAGCTCGAACGCCGGACGCTCGGACCGGATACGCGGCAGCTCGTAGAAGTTGTGCCGCGGCGGCGGGCAGGAGGTCGCCCACTCCAGCGAGTTGCCGTAGCCCCACGGATCGTCCACGGTCACGACCTCGCCGTAGCGATAGCTCTTGAAGACGTTCCAGATGAACGGCAGCGTCGAGGCGCCGAGGATGAACGCGCCGATCGTGGAAATGGTGTTCAGCGTGGTGAATCCGTCGGTCGGCAGATAGTCCGCGTACCGACGCGGCATACCCTGCGCACCCAGCCAGTGCTGCACCAGGAAGGTGGTGTGGAAGCCGATCATGGTCGCCCAGAAGTGCCACTTGCCCAGGCGCTCGTCCATCATGCGGCCGGTCATCTTCGGGAACCAGAAGTAGATGCCCGCGTAGGTGGCGAACACGATGGTGCCGAAGAGCACGTAGTGGAAGTGCGCGACCACGAAGTAGGTATCGGATACGTGGAAGTCCAGCGGCGGGCTGGCGAGGATGACACCGGACAGACCACCGAAGAGGAATGTCACGATGAACCCGACCGAGAACAGCATCGGCGATTCGAAGGTCAGCTGCCCTCGCCACATCGTGCCGATCCAGTTGAAGAACTTCACACCGGTCGGCACCGCGATGAGGAAGGTCATGAACGAGAAGTACGGCAGCAGCACCGCACCCGTCGCGTACATGTGGTGCGCCCACACCGCGATCGACAGCGCCGCGATGCCCAGGGTCGCGTAGACCAGCGTGGTGTAACCGAAGATCGGCTTACGACTGAAGACCGGGAAGATCTCCGAGACGATGCCGAAGAACGGCAAGGCGATGATGTACACCTCTGGGTGACCGAAGTACCAGAACAGATGCTGATACAGGATCGCGCCGCCGGTGGCCGGATCGTAGATGTGCCCGCCCAGATGCCGGTCGTAGGCCAGTGCCATCAGCGCGGCGGTCAGCAGCGGGAAGGCCAGCAGCACCAGCACGCTGGTGACGGCGATATTCCAGGTGAAGATCGGCATGCGGAACAGCGTCATACCCGGGCAGCGCAGGCAGACCACGGTGGTGAGCATGTTGACACCACCGAGGATGGTGCCCAGACCGGAGACGGCAAGACCCATGATCCACAGATCCGCGCCGACACCCGGGGAGTGCACGATATCCGACAGCGGGGTGTAGGCGGTCCAGCCGAAGTCCGCGGCGCCGCCGGGGGTGATGAAGCCCGCGGTCGCCATGGACGCGCCGAACAGGTACAGCCAGTAGCTGAAGGCGTTCAGGCGCGGGAAGGCGACGTCGGGGGCGCCGATCTGCAGCGGCAGCACGATGTTGGCGAAGCCGAACACGATCGCGGTCGCATAGAACAGCAGCATGATCGTGCCGTGCATGGTGAACAACTGGTTGAACTGCTCGGGCGAGAGGAACTGCAGGCCCGGGCGCGCCAGCTCGGCGCGCATCAACAGCGCCATGACGCCACCGATGAGGAAGAACGACATCGCCGTCACCAGATACATGACGCCGAGCACCTTCGGGTCGGTCGTGGTGACGGCCTTGTAGATGAACGAACCCTTCGGACCCAGCCGCGCAGGGTACGGCCGCGTCGCTTCCAACTTGGGGACTGGCTGGGGCTCTACAGCAGTCACTGATCCTCCTGAAGGTATGCCTTCTGGTCGTTGTCGTACGCACGTCTTCCCGTGTCCGGGTTCGGCGCACGGCGAACGACGGGTGGCTTGCGCTACGACAGATCGTAATCGGTGCTGCCGCAAGCATCGCCCCGGGTCCTACTCTCTGTCGTAATTGGGCGCGGCGCGGGCCGTGTGTACCCTTCCCCGCATGCCGGTGCTCGAGTCCGACCCCACCCGCAACATCCCAGCTGACGACCGCGTCCGCGCGCGGCGGCTACGCGCCGGTGGACTCGCGCTAGCGGCGCTGGTGATGCTACTCACCGGATGCGCGAACGGATCCGACGACGAGGCGAATATCGTTCGCACGACGACCAGTATCGCCGGGGCGGATGTCGTCGGCATCGAGCGCGATACCCGTCAGGCCTGCTCGCTGCCGACCACACCGGATCAGTCCGCGGGCGCTCATGCGGCCGCCGGAACCCAGGTTCCCACCGATCCGCAGCGCATCGTCGTACTCGACCCCACGGCCCTGGACGCGGTGTGCGCGGTCGGCCTGTGGGAGCGCGTCGTCGGCGCCGCGACCCTCGACGGACCGGCGCCGCAGCCCGCCTATCTGGGCACCGGCGTGAACAAGATCCCGAGCGTGGGCGGGGTCGGCAGCCCGGATCCGGCGAAAATCGCCGCGCTGCAACCGGATCTGATCCTCGGCACCGCCGCACCGAACGCCGACGCGTTGCGCGGTATCGCCCCGACCGTCCTGGTCGGCGCGGCGCCCTGGCAGGCGCAGTTCACCGCGCTGGCCGACGGTATGGATCGCGCCGGCGCGGCCGAGAAGGTCCTCGGCGACTATCGCACCGTCGCCCGCGATACGGGTGCCTCGGTCGCGTCGAGCTATTCACAGGCGTCGATGGTCCGCTTCTCCGCCAACGATATTCAGATCCTCGGCGACGACAGCTTCGCCGGGCAGGTGCTCGCCGACGCCGGTGTGCAGCGGCCGGGGCCGCAGCGCGGGCACACCTTCACGGTGCCCGGCGCCGACACCATCGGCGATCGCGATCGGATCGAGGGCGATATCGTCTATGTGATGTTCGACGGGCCCGATGGCAAGAACCACGGCCAGGCCGTCATGAAGTCCAAGGGTTGGAAGCAGCTGAGTTCCACCTCCGACCGGCGCCAATTCGCGGTCGACGACACGATCTGGCACGGTTCGGGCGTCACCGCCGCCCGTGCGCTGCTGGTTGATCTGCACGACACACTGAACAGCTACGCTCAAGGCTGACGTTCGGGCATCACTCTGGTTACCCTGGACGGATGTGCGGCGGTGGGGCTCGCCGCTCCGGACACCGGAACAACCGCGGCATTCGCGCCGCCGACAGTCCCTACCCGATGCAGGTACGCCTGCCGTGAATCGAGTAGGAGACGCGTGTGACCAGAGAGTTGATCGAGGAGCCGATCGATCCCGACCTGGACCCGGATCCCGCACGGCCGCAATGGGAACCGGTGCGCGATCAGGTGACACTACTGGGCGTGATCGCCCTCGGCGGCAGCGTCGGCGCGCTGGCCCGCTACGGGCTGGCGCAGCTGTGGCCCACTCCGGTCGGCGGCTTCCCGTGGGCGACCTTCACCACCAATGTGCTCGGCTGCTTTCTCATCGGGGTGCTGATGGTGCTGATCACCGACGTATGGATGGCACACCGATTGCTGCGGCCGTTCCTCGGCGTCGGCATCCTCGGCGGCTTCACGACCTTCTCCACCTATGCCAGCGAGATACGAAACCTGTTGCAACCCAATACCATCGGCCTCGCCTTCGGCTATCTGGCCGGAACGCTGATCTGCGCCCTGCTCGCCACGATGCTGGCGGTGCGGCTCACCCGCGCGACCTATGAGACCCTGCACCGCCGCTCGCATCATGCACACAGGGGCACAGCATGACCCTGCTCCTGGTCGCCCTGGGCGCCGCGGTCGGCGCACCGCTGCGCTACCTGCTCGATCGGGCCGTGCAGACCCGCCACGACAGCGTCTTCCCCTGGGGCACGCTGCTGGTCAACATCGCCGGCTGCCTGATGCTCGGCGCGCTCACCGGCGCCGCCGCGGCCACACCCGTATTCGCCTTGGCCGGAACGGGTTTCTGCGGCGCGCTCACCACCTACAGCACCTTCGGCTACGAGACGATCCGCCTGACCGAGGAACGCAACTACCTCTACGCCGCACTGAACGTGACGATCAGCGTGATCGCCGGACTCGGCGCGACCCTACTGGCCTACACCACCGCTCACGCCCTGATCGCCTGACGGATCACGACAGAACTACGCAGAACTCCTTGGTGTCGTGACGACCTCCTCGGCCGTTCCGCCGCACATCGGACACGTTGGCCGGGGAGGCATACGACACTGCCGGGCTGTCGGCGCACTGGGCGAAGACGTGATCGACACCGGCCAGGCAGTAGGAGCATCCCTCACCCGGGTGGCCCGCACGGTCGGTCACTATTCGCTGGATTGGTTCCGTGCCGGGGTGCCCAGATCGAGCAGGGGCGCCGGGGCAGGCTGTTCGGATAGCTTCGGGAGCCGGACGCACGGAATCGCGTTGACCGACTCCGGTCACGCCACGGGAATCCCGCAGGGACAGTGCGAGTCTGGTGATGATGTTCGCCACGATGTTTTTCTCTCGGTGAGTGAGTGATCCTGCCTCCACCGAACTGGTCGCTCGCTCTCACGAATCCGTTACCGGATGGACCGACTACTACAAAACCTTTAGCTCCAGCTTCACAACATCCGACCTCCTACCGTCGGCGCGTGATGAGCCATGTCCCGCCGACGACGATCAGGGCGAAGATCGCCAGGCCGCCGCCCAGTCCGGCGATCATCCACAGCCGGGCCGCCAGGCCGAGGTTGCCGTTGAGGGTGATGTTCAGGGAGCCGACGGCGAAGGCGATCACGGCGGCGAACAGTGACACCAGCTCGACGGAGCGGATCTGGCCGCGCAGGGCGGAATCGGACAGGTCGCGCAGCTGCAGGGTGTATTGCTCTGCGAGAGCGGCGATGTCGCGGCGGTGCTGGTCGCCGAACTCGCGCAGCTGTTCGGCCTGGCGGGCGCCGTCCTGCGCGGTGCGGATCTTCTCGCGTTCCGCGGTGTACTGCTCGAGCAACAGGTTCTGGCTGCCGCGCCAGCCGATCGCCGGCAGCAGCCGCAGCGCGGTGTCGACGCTGTCGAAGGCCGCATCGAACTCACCCGACAGCCGCAGGCCGATCGCCAGGCGGAAGTGGAACATATGGTCGCCGGGGCGCTCCGCGACGGCCTCGGTGGCCCGGGCCCGCAGCAGTTCGCCCCGGCCCTCGAAGTCGAGTCCGATCGCGAGACCGTTGAGTGCCACATCGACGGTCTCGCGGGTACGCTCGGGCGAACTCCAGGCCCGGTCGAACAGGGTGCGCGCATGCCCGGTGGCGTAGGTGCGGCTGCCGAGGGCGGCGAAGGACTGCAGAGCCACGAACAACGGTGTGCCCCAACGGCTTCGGCTGATCGATACCGACAGCAGTGACGAGTCCAGGAAGTGGTACAGATCGTCGAATCGCAGATTCGCCCGCAGCTTCCCGGCGTGGTACAGAACGGCGAAGTAGGCGCGCCCGCCCGCCGGATCGGCGGCGAGGATATCGGCGGTGGCATCGGCGATCTCGCCCGCAGATTCCACCGAGTCGCGGGTGATGAACGCATATCCCATCGCCCACTTCTCGCTCACGGCCTCGCGGTGCTCGGGTTCGACATGTTCGTCGATCCAGCCCGCGCAATCGACCGCCGTTGCCAGCGTGGGCATTTGCGTGAACTTCAGATTCCAGAAGCGATCCGCGCAGATCAGATAGGGATCGGCGGCGAAATCGGCCGAGGCGACAGTGAATTGCGGCTCCACGCGCCGCGCGATGTACTGCCGAGCCCGTAGATCGCATTCGCGATCGAGGTCCCGTGATGCCCCGGCCGCCAGTGCCGCCAGCTCGCGCTCGATAGCTCCGTGATCCATCCTGCTCCCTGCCTCCCGTCGTAGCCGGACCGATTGTGCCGCTTGAATATCGAGAGTGCACCAAGATCGCCGAGATGGCACACTGACCACCATGCGGGTGGAGGTGTTGACGGCGGTGCACGGAGCCTACGCCCACTTCCTCCCCGACACTTGGCGCTCCCTGTGCGCCCAGACCTATCCGGACTGGCTATGGCTGATCCAGATCGACGGTTCCGCGACCACCGTCGTCCCGGAGCTGATCGCCTGCGGCGCCGCCGACGATCCGCGAGTACGCCTGGCATTCAACGGAACCCGCGAGGGCCCCGCGATCACCCGCAATGTCGCCCTGGGCCGCGCACGGGCCCCCCTTGTGCAGAACCTCGACGCCGATGACCAACTCGAGCCGACCGCACTCGAAACACTCGTCGCGGCCCTGAACACACACCCCGCCGCGGGTTTCGCCATAGGTGTGGCGCGCGATCTGCTGTATTCCGGTGAGCTGGTGGAGTTTCCGCTACCGTTCCCGCCGGGCCTGCTCCCCCGCGGCGCACTGCTCGAGGCCTGGGTGACCGAGCCCGACGACTACCGCCTACCCGTCCACCCCGCCGGAACGATGTGGCGCCGCCACCTGCTCCTCACCGCCGGAGGCTGGGCGGGCCTACGCAATATGGAAGACACCGGCCTGCTCATGGCCGCCTCCGCCCTCGCCCCCTGCGCCCTGGTCGACAGGGTCACCCTGCGCTACCGCAAACATCGAGCACAGATCTCCGCCCAAACCTCCGATTTCGCAGGGGGGGGGATCAGATTTCGCTGATTCGCCAACGCGCGGCCGCCTTACTCGCGGGGCCGGGCTGGGGCAGCGCGCCAGCAACGATCTGACGCGCCCACCTCAGGCGGTACGGAACCTCAGAACTCCCAGTCCTCATCCTCGGTATTCACGGCCTTACCGATGACGTAGCTCGAACCCGACCCCGAGAAGAAGTCATGATTCTCGTCGGCGTTCGGCGACAACGCCGAGAGGATGGCCGGGTTGACGTCGGTTTCGTCCTTGGGGAACAGGCCCTCGTAGCCGAGGTTCATCAGGGCCTTGTTGGCGTTGTAGCGCAGGAACTTCTTGACGTCCTCGGTGAGGCCGACCTCGTCGTAGAGGTCCTGGGTGTATTCGACCTCGTTCTCGTAGAGCTCGTAGAGCAGTTCGAAGGTGTAGTTCTTCAGCTCGTCGCGCTCGGCGGGGGCGAGCTGCTCGAGGCCCTTCTGGTACTTGTAGCCGATGTAGTAGCCGTGCACCGCCTCGTCGCGGATGATCAGGCGGATCAGGTCGGCGGTGTTGGTGAGCTTGGCGCGCGAGGACCAGTACATCGGCAGGTAGAAGCCGGAGTAGAACAGGAAGCTCTCGAGCAGCGTGGAGGCCACCTTGCGCTTGAGCGGCTCGTCGCCGCGGTAGTAGGCGAGGACGATCTCGGCCTTGCGCTGCAGGTTGCGGTTCTCCTCCGACCAGCGGAACGCGTCGTCGATCTCGCGGGTGGAGCACAGCGTGGAGAAGATCGAGCTGTAGCTCTTGGCGTGCACCGACTCCATGAACGCGATGTTGGTGAGCACCGCCTCCTCGTGCGGGGTGATCGCGTCGGGAATCAGGCTCACCGCGCCGACCGTGCCCTGGATGGTGTCCAGCAGCGTGAGACCGGTGAACACGCGCATGGTGAGCTGCTTCTCCGGCGCGGTCAGGGTGGCCCACGACGGAATGTCATTGGACACCGGAACCTTCTCGGGCAACCAGAAGTTGCCGACCAGCCTGTCCCAGACCTCGGCATCCTTCTCGTCGGGCACCCGGTTCCAGTTGATCGCAGACACTCTATCGATCAGTTTCACACCCGCTCACTCACCCTTCTCGCCTCGCCGAATCCGTGCGGATTTCCCTCGCCCAGAACACTACTACTGGGGTCTGACAACAACGAACAACACAAGACCTTGTGTCTCCGACCGTCCTGGACGAACGCGCAGAATGCGTCCTGGGATCCGCAACGACGCCTGGGAGCGTACCGGAATGCCCACCGTCACAACCGGTGCGGGACCGGCATGGCGGATCAGATGCCCAGCACCATCTTGGCGGTGGTGAAGTAGATGACCAGTCCGGTCGCGTCCACCAGTGTGGTGACCATCGGCGCGGAGATCACCGCCGGATCGATCCGTAACCGCTTGGCCAGCAACGGCATCGTGCCGCCGATGGTCGCGGCCCAGCCGCAGATGACCACCAGCGTGATGCCCACCACCACCGCGATCCGTCCCCCGACGAACACCGCCCCGATGAGCATGCCGACCGTGGCCAGCATCGCGCCCAGCACCAGCCCCACCCGCAGCTCGCGCCAGATCACCTTCAGCAGATCCGACACCCGGACCTCGCCGACCGCCAGCGCCCGCACACACGAGGTCGCCGCCTGCGCCCCGGCATTGCCGCCCGCGCCGATCAGCAGCGGAATGAACAGGGCCAGATGCGCCGCCTGCGCCAGCGTCGCCTGGAAGGCGTCGGTGACCGTCACCGTCAGCGTCGCCGCGACCAGCAGGAGCAGCAGCCACATCGCCCGGTATCGGGCCAGCTGAAAGACCTTGGCCGCCATGTAATGTCCGGCCCAGGGCTGGGTGCCGGCCTGGCGCGCGACGTCCTCGCTGTCGGCGGCCTCGATCACTTCCACCGCATCATCGATGGTGAGCAATCCCACGAGCCGGTCCTCGCTGTCGACCACCGGCAGATTGATGACATTGGTCTCGCGCATCAGCCGGGCCGCCCGTTCGGCGGAATCGGTGGCGCGCGCGAAAACCGGTTCGGTGACAACGAGATCGGACACCATCGCCTCGGGCGCACTGAGCACCAGCTCGCGCAGCTCCACGATGCCGATCAGCCGCCGCCCGCCGTCGACCACGGGCAGGGTGTACACCGTCTCGGCGCCCGAACCCTTGGCACGCACGGAACGCAGCGCCTGTTCGACCGTCAGATCCCGCGGCAGCGCAACGACTTCCGGGGTCATGTACCGGCCGACCGACCCCTCCGGATAGCCCAGCAACGCCGCGGTCATCCGCCGCTCGTGCGGGCTCAGCCCGGCCAGCACCTTCTTGGCGACCTTGGCCGGGGCCTCGCGCAGCATCCGGGCGCGGTCGTCGGGATCCATCTCCTCGACCAGTTCGCGGAAGCTCTGATCGCGCAGACCGGTGAGGATCTGCTGCTGATCGACCGGCTCGAGCTCCTCGAATACCGCCAGCGCTCGATCCTTGTCCAGCAGCCGGAAGGCCATCCCGGCGTGCAGGGCGTCCATGCGCGCGAGTTCGTCGGCGATCAGATGCGGCGGATGGGCCTCCAGCCAGCGCAGCGTAGCCTCCACGCGGTGGCTGCCGACGACGTCGCACAGCGATACGGCGGGCGCGGTCCCGGGGGACAGCGTGGGGGCAGCGACGGACAGATCTGTCGGCGACATGGCAGTTCCTCGGCAAGCGAGTCGATGATGAGTGGATCGAGATACCGGATCACACCGCGAGGCACCGACCCCGCTGCCGCCGAACTACCGGCAGGACGTAGGGGCGGCGCCGCACGGCCTTCGACTGGGGGGTTCGCTACGCACAGCTACCCACCTCCTCGTTCTCGGCCACTTGTCACGGGTGCGCCGCCCGGCGCACAGCAACTGCCCGCCTATTTTACTGTTCGGGGACTCCCGACATGCCAGCGGGGACGATACGGGCCGATTACCAGGACGGCGCCGGTTCGCGACTGGTCGCGACGGCCGGCAGGGTGACGATCATCGTCAACCCGCCCCCGGGTGTGTCGTCCGGCATGAGGCGTCCGCCCATCGCCTCCACCAACCCGCGCGCCAGCGCCAGGCCGAGTCCGGTACCGGTGTGGTTGTCGCGATCGTCGAATCGCTGGAAGGGCTGAAAGACCTTCTCCCGATGGGTGATCGGAATGCCGGGACCATGATCGATGATCCGGATCTGCACCGCGTCGCCGCAGGCGTTGGCGGTCACCAGCACCCCGCTGTCGCCGGGCGCGAAGCGTAAGGCGTTGTGCAGCAGGTTGTTCAGCGCACGATCGAGCAGCGCCGGATCGACCACCACCGGCGGCAGCGCGGCAGCCACCCGCGTCTGCACCGCGATCGCGGCCGGACCCAGATCGGCGATGGTCGATTCGACCATGTCCACGACGTGGACCGACCTCGTCGCGATGGCCAGCGTGCCCGCGCGTAACTTGCTGAGCTCCATCAGGTTTTCGACCAGGCCGTCGAGTTTGCGCAGCGAGACCGAGGCGACATCGAGCAGATCACGACGCTGATCCTCGCTGGGATGGATATCGTCGCTGGCCAGCCCGTCCACCGCGGCCAACGCGGCGGCCAGCGGCGTGCGCAGGTCGTGGCCGACGGCGGTGAGCAGCGCGGTCCGCGTCCGATCGACCTCCGGCGCCCCGGCCTCGGCGGTGGTGCGGGCCCGCCGGATCACCCGTTCGATCAGGGTGTCGAGGACCGCGCCGGCCAGCAGATAGGCGACCAGCAGCAGCACGTCCCGCGGATCGGCCACCGCGAACGAATGCAGCGGGGGCGCGAAGTAGTAAGCGAGCAACAGGAATCCGGCGAAGCTCGCCACCAGCGCCGCGAACCGCCCGCCGATCAGCGAGACCGCCGCGACCACGAACAGGAAGACCAGGGTGTCGCCGAACAGCGACAGCTCCGGCCGCAACACGGCCAGCAGCCCGGTGATCAGCGGCAGCAGCAGCGCGGCCAGTCCGAATCCGGCCACGCGCCGACGCCAGTCCACGCGTGCCGCATAGCCACGCCCGATCCCCGCCAGCACGCCCAGGCGGGCGGTCAGTGTCGCTCTCACGGTCGCCCTCCCTGTCACCGATCGGACGGCCGACGCGAGGGGCTGTGCCCTGCCCGCGCCGCGGCGTCGGCGTACGCCGTGCCACCAACCATCCTGACCGGCCAGAACCCCATGATCACGCGCCGAAACGAAATCCTGACGCAGTGTTGACGGAATTCACGCTCATCCGTGCGCTGGGGCTCGCAATGACCGAATGAGGGCCGAGATCGCGGCGCGGGTGTCGGCCCGGCGGGTGTCTCGTTCCGATTCCGCGCTCGCCGCGATCCTCGGGATGCGTCGTTCAGTGCGCCGTCGGCGGTGTTCCTGCTGGCCCTCGTCGCCGCTTGCGGGTTGCGGGGTTCGTCACTCAGGGACGACGAGTGCGGGGCCCTGCTGGCGGTCCGGCCCGGTCCCTGGAGCTCGGAACGGACGCATAGCAAAGGGGCGTCTCCGGATTACCGGAAACGCCCCTCGCGCAATGCCTTTACTCAGAGCATGCAGCTCACGCAGCCCTCGACCTCGGTGCCCTCCAGCGCCATCTGGCGGATGCGGATGTAGTAGAGGGTCTTGATGCCCTTGCGCCAGGCGTAGATCTGGGCCCTGTTGACGTCGCGGGTGGTGGCGGTGTCCTTGAAGAACAGCGTCAGCGACAGGCCCTGATCCACATGCTGAGTGGCCGCGGCGTAGGTGTCGATGATCTTCTCGTAGCCGATGTCGTAGGCATCCTCGAAGTAGTCGAGGTTCTCGTTGGTCATATAGGGCGCGGGGTAGTAGACGCGCCCGATCTTGCCTTCCTTGCGGATCTCGATCTTCGACGCCACCGGGTGGATCGAGCTGGTGGAGTGGTTGATATAGGAGATCGACCCGGTCGGCGGAACCGCCTGCAGGTTCTGGTTGTAGATGCCGTGGGCCATCACCGAGGCCTTGAGCTCACGCCAGTCGTCCTGGGTCGGGATGTGCACCCCGGCCTCGGCGAAGATCTGCCGCACCCGCTCGGTCGCGGGCTCCCAGGTCTGCTCGGTGTACTTGTCGAAGTACTCACCGCTGGCGTACTTCGATTCGGCGAAGCCGCCGAAGGTCCGCCCGCGCTCGAAGGCGAGGGTGTTCGACGCCCGGATCGCGTGGAAGGCGACCGTGTAGAAGTAGATGTTGGTGAAGTCGACGCCCTCGTCCGAGCCGTAGTAGATGTGCTCGCGGGCCAGATAGCCGTGCAGATTCATCTGCCCCAGGCCGATGGCGTGCGACTGGTTGTTGCCCTGCTCGATCGACGGCACCGAGTAGATGTGGGTCTGATCCGAGACGGCGGTCAGCGCGCGGATCGCGGTCTCCACGGTCCGGCCGAAGTCCGGCGAATCCATGGCCTTGGCGATGTTGAGCGAGCCCAGATTGCACGAGATGTCCTTGCCCACTGTGGCATAGGACAGATCGTCGTTGTAGATCGAGGGCGTGGAGACCTGCAGGATCTCCGAGCACAGGTTGGAGTGGGTGATCTTGCCCGCGATCGGGTTGGCCCGATTCACCGTGTCCTCGTACATGATGTACGGATAGCCGGACTCGAACTGCAGCTCGGCGATGGTCTGGAAGAACTCGCGCGCGTTGATCTTCGACTTGCGGATCCGCTTGTCGTCGACCATCTCGTAGTACTTCTCGGTGACATTCACATCGGCGAACGGCACGCCGTAGATACGCTCGACGTCGTAGGGCGAGAACAGGTACATATCCTCGTTGCGCTTGGCCAGCTCGAAGGTGATGTCCGGGATCACCACGCCCAGGCTCAGGGTCTTGATGCGGATCTTCTCGTCCGCGTTCTCGCGCTTGGTATCGAGGAAGCGGTAGATATCGGGGTGGTGCGCCTGCAGATACACCGCGCCCGCGCCCTGTCGCGCGCCGAGCTGATTGGCGTAGGAGAACGAATCCTCCAGCAGCTTCATGATCGGGATGACGCCCGAGGACTGGTTCTCGATCTTCTTGATCGGCGCGCCGTGCTCACGAATGTTGCTGAGCAACAGCGCGACTCCGCCGCCGCGCTTGGACAGCTGCAGCGCGGAGTTGATCGAGCGGCCGATGGACTCCATGTTGTCCTCGATGCGCAGGAGGAAGCATGAAACTGGCTCGCCGCGCTGCTTTTTGCCCGAGTTGAGGAAGGTCGGGGTGGCCGGCTGGAAGCGGCCGTCCATGATCTCGTCGACCAGCGCCTCTGCCAGCGGCTCGGCGCCCGAGGCCAGGGTCAGCGCGACCATGCACACCCGGTCCTCGAAGCGCTCGAGGTAGCGCTTGCCGTCGAAGGTCTTGAGCGTGTACGAGGTGTAGTACTTGAACGCGCCGAGGAAGGTGGGGAACCGGAACTTCTTGGCGTAGGCCTGCTGGAACAGCTTCTTCACGAAGCCCCGGCTGTACTGGTCCAGTACCTCGGGCTCGTAGTAGTTCTCCTCGACGAGGTAGTCGAGCTTCTCGTCGAGGTTGTGGAAGAAGACGGTGTTCTGGTTGACATGCTGCAGGAAGTACTGCCGCGCGGCCTCGCGATCCCGCTCGAACTGGATCTCGCCGTTCGGACCGTACAGGTTCAGCATCGCGTTGAGGGCGTGATAGTCCATGCCCTCGGTGACGGCCTCGTTGCTGACCGGACGCTCTAGGCGGGCCGTTTTTCCGGCCGGTGCTGTTGTCGTTGCCAAAACAATCCCAATCCCTCTCGGACGCGCTCGACGTCCTCGGCGGTTCCCATGAGTTCGAAGCGATACAGGTACGGCACCCCGCACTTGCGTGAGATCACTTCTCCCGCATAGCAGTACGTCTCGCCGAAGTTGGTGTTGCCGGCCGCGACGACGCCGCGCAACAGCGCACGATTGTGCGGATCGTTGAGGAACTTCGCAACCTGACGGGGTACGAACTCCTTATCGGATCTGTTGCCGCCCAGGACGCTCTTGCCGCCACCGTAGGTGGGGCAGATCAGCACATAGGGCTCGTCGACGCGAAGCGAATCGGCGGTGTGAAGCGGAATGCGGGCGGCCGGGAGACCCAGCCGCCGCACGAAACGATGCGTGGTCTCCGACGCGCTCGAGAAGTAGACCAGATTCGGCACCACTCCCCCTTTCTCCGCCGGATATCAGATGACGTGCCCGAGCAGTCACACTGACGTGCCTGAGCGCGGAGCGATCAGGCTGCGGCAGTCACCAGGGCCTTGATGCGGTCCGGGCGGAAGCCGGACCAGTGGTCGTCGCCGGCGACAACCACGGGCGCCTGCAGGTAGCCCAGCGCCATGACGAAATCGCGGGCCTCGGGGTTCTCGGAGATGTCGACGACCTCGTAATCCACACCGGCCTTGTCGAGGGCGCGGTAGGTGGCATTGCACTGAACACAAGCGGGCTTGGTGTAGACGGTGATGGTCATTGGTCTCCCTCTTCTCCTTGCCTTGTCCGGTATGCAGTGCACGACTGAAGCCAGCTCCCCGGCCACCCGCACGCCGGGACAAGTCCTGATCCTGCGCAAACCCCTGGAAGCGGTCGCCTAGGCCCAGGTCGCGTGAGTGTGACCGGCGCGGAGTCCGCATCGTTCTCCAGTGCCGTAGACACTACACCTAGTGGCCGACAGATTCATCCAACACGACATGTTGCGAGTCACAAAGGTGAAATTCGGTCGGCGTAAGTACCTGGACAGTCGATTCGCAACCCGACACGACAGTGGCGCAGATCACGATTTCGCGTCACAGCTCTTTCCCAGCAAACTCATCCGCATCACCAGTCACACGGCACCGGGTCACAGCAAAGGGCCGCCCATCCACACCGGACGAGCGGCCCTGGACACCGGCGTGTCGTCAGCCTTGGCGAGCCTTGAACCGCGGCTCCTTCTTGTTGATCACGAACGTACGCCCCCGCCGCCGCACGACCTGAGCCCCCGGCTTGTCCTTCAACGACCGCAACGAGTTCCGAACCTTCATACTGTCACCTCCACTGCTGAAAACGGTTTTCATAGTCTATACATTCCACCGATGAAACCGAAGACCCCCGCCCGGCGCTGACGCGCCGGGCGGGGGACAGAGGTAGCTCCGCTGGATGGGTCAGGCGTTGACGCGGGCCTGGGCGGCCTCGACCAGGTCGTGGACGGCGGCGGCGAGTTGGGTGAGGGCCTCGGCGTCTTCGCGGGGGTGGGCCTCGGCGAAGCGCTGGTTGATGGTGCCGAAGTGGAGGTGGGCGCTCTCGACTACCGCGGCGCCGGCGACGGTGAGGGCCTTGACGGTGTCGGCGTGCGACCACTTGGCGGCGTTCGGGCTGATCGAGGCGCTGATCACCGCGGCGGGCTTGGCCTTGAGGCTGCCCTGGCCGTAGGGGCGCGAGGCCCAGTCGATGGCATTCTTCAGCGCGGCGGGGATGGTGCCGTTGTACTCGGGGACGAACAGCAGCAGGCCGTCGGCCGCGGCCACCGCGTCGCGCAATGCGGTCGCCGTCGCGGGCTCGCTACCGGGAATGTCGATGTCCTCGTTGTAGAAAGGGATATCGGCGAGACCGGAGAAGATCTCGACCTCGACACCCTCCGGGGCGGTCTGGGCGGCGGCCTCGGCGAGCTGCCGGTTGAACGACCCGGTGCGCAGGCTACCGACGAGAGCGAGAAGGCGAGTCTGGGACATGGTCACTCCTTGTGCAGTGGGCGGGGTGTTCCGCTTTCATGCCACAATAACCGGACCATGGTCCGCTTCATTCCCTACCCTCAGGTAGCCCGCCGTGAGCCGTAGCACACCTATCGAACCACCGAAATCGATTCCGATCGAGCCGATCTCGGTGCCGTTCCCCCCGATCGAATCGGCCGCTTTCCTGCCGGTGGCCGAACATACCGAGCGTAGCGATGCCGCGCGCAATCGGCAGCTGCTGCTGGACGCGGCCGAACAACTGGTCCGCGAGCACGGCGCCGACGCGGTCACCATGGACGCGGTCGCCAAGCGCGCGGGCGTCGGCAAGGGCACGGTCTTCCGCCGCTTCGGCAGTCGCGCCGGGCTGATGATGGCCCTGCTCGACCAGTCGGATCGAAAACTGCAGGCCGCCTACATCTTCGGCCCGCCGCCGCTGGGCCCGGACGCCCCGCCGGTGGAGCGGCTGGTGGCCTTCGGTCGCGCCAGACTGGCCGATATCGAGGTGGAGGGCGAGGTGCGCCGGGCCGCCGACGAACACGGCCGATTCACCACACCGCCCTACAACATCGCCAAAACCCATGTGGCCCTGCTGCTGCGGCAGGCCGGGGCGCGCGGCGAGATCCCGCTGCTGGCCGACACCCTGCTGGCCACGCTGGACGCCACCCTGGTACTGCATCAGATCCAGGTCCTCGGCTACACCCTCGACCAGGTCGGCGACCATTGGGAACGGCTGGTCCGCACGCTCGTACCTCGCGTCCATGGAACAGATGATTAGGCGTCCATGGACCAGACGATCAGCGTCCATGGACCAGACGATCAACGCCCACGGACCAGACGATCAACGCCCACGGACCAGACGATTAGAGTGACGCCCATGGGGAATCTGCGCGAACAGATCATCGCCGAATTGGGCGTACAGCCGGTCATCGAGCCGAAGGTCGAGGTGCGCCGGCGCGTCGATTTCCTCAAGGACTATCTGAAGTCCACGCCCGCAACGGGTTTCGTACTCGGCATCAGCGGCGGTCAGGATTCCTCGCTGACCGGTCGGCTGTGCCAGCTGGCCGCCGAGGAGCTGCGCGCCGAGGGCCGCGAGGCCACCTTCGTCGCGGTGCGGCTGCCCTACGGCGTGCAGGCCGATGAGCAGGACGCCCAGATCGCGCTGCGGTTCATCCGCCCCGACCGCTCGATCGAGGTGAACGTCAAGCCGAGCGCCGATGCGGTGGCGGCGGAATCCGCGCTGGGCCTGCGCGAAATCCTGGGCGAGTTGCCACAATTGCGCGACTTCGTGCGCGGCAACATCAAGGCCCGCGAGCGCATGGTCATCCAGTATTCGATCGCCGGTCAGCTGAACATGCTCGTGGTCGGCACCGATCACGCGGCCGAGGCGGTCACCGGCTTCTTCACCAAATACGGCGACGGCGGCGTCGACATCACTCCGCTCACCGGCCTCACCAAACGCCAGGGCACCGCGCTGCTGCAGGAATTGGGCGCCCCGCCGAGCGTCTGGCAGAAGGTGCCGACCGCCGACCTCGAGGACGATCGGCCCGCCCTGCCCGACGAGGTCGCCCTCGGCCTCAAATACGCGCAGATCGACGACTACCTCGAGGGTCGGGATGCCGATTCCGAGACCGCCGAGCGGATCGAGTCGATCTACCGCATGACCCGGCATAAGCGGGCACAGCCGGTGACACCGCTCGACACTTGGTGGCGCGGCTAGGTCTTGGGGGCCGGATCCTCGATGATCCGGCGATGCAGCTCGGTGGTCATCGCATGGATGGCACGGGTCAGTTCGGTATTGGTCTTGAGCTCCAGCTCCGATTCGGAGAAGTCGTGATCGGCCTTCATCTGCTGGAATTCGGCCTGCCGGTTCTGGCCGATCATCACGAAGGTCGACAGGAAGATCGCTTCCAGCGACACCACCAGGGTCAAGGTCGGCCACGGAGTCTTCTCACACCAGATCATCCACACCGCGAACGCGACCGCGTGGATATAGACGAACCGCATCGATCCCGCGAACTTGGTGATCCAGTCCGCCACCCGCAGCTGCAGGTCTCCCTGGCGCTTGGCTCGGAAGTCGACCACGACCGGATGCTGTGCGGATTTCGGCGATTGGGTCATGGGAGCTCCTCGGCGGATCGACAGCGAGCGGCGACGCGCGAAATGCTATCCGGCCCAGAGCGTCCCGGGATCATCCGCCCGCGAAGGGCGGCAGCACGTCGACGCGCGGGCCGAGCCGCATACTCCCGTCACGGGTGAGTTCGTCGCCGATGAGGAAGGCGCATACCTTCACCATCGTGTCGAGGTCGGCGCCGTAGGCCGCCGACAGCGCCCCGCGCAGGTCGTCGACCGTGGCACCGGCCGGGAGATCGAACTGTTCGCGCGTCCTGCCGACCGCGTCGGCAATCGCGGCGAAGTAACGGACCTCAACCACCGATCGCTCCCATCGTCCGTTCCGGGGGCACGAATCCGGCGGCATCGATACCGTGCCCGGCCCATTTGTTCCACATCGCGCCGCGCCACAGCGTGGCCAGTTCGTCGTCGCCCACGCCCGCGCGCAGCGGTGTGCGCAGATCGTATTCCTGATCGCTGAACAGGCAGGAGCGGATCATACCGTCGGCGGTCAGCCGGGTGCGGTCGCAGTCGCCGCAGAACTTGCGGGTCACCGAGGCGATGATGCCGACCGTGGCCGGGCCGCCGTCGACCAGCCAGCTCTCCGCGGGCGCGGCCGGATCGTCGCGGCCGATCTCGGCGAGGGTGAACCGCGCGGTGAGCACATCGAGCAGTTCGGCGGCGGTGACCATATTCGCGCGCGCCCATTCGTGATCGGCGTCGAGCGGCATCTCCTCGATGAATCGCAGCTCGCAGCCCTCGTCCAGGCACCACCGCAGCAGATCCGGTGCGCCGGAAAGGGTTTCGCGCATGAGCACGGCGTTCACCTTCACCGGCGCCAGCCCGGCCCGGCGGGCGGCGCGAATTCCGGCCAGGACCGAACCGAGCCGATCGCGCCGGGTCAGCCGGGCGAAGCCCGCCCGATCGACGGTGTCGAGGGAGACGTTGACCCGGTTCAGCCCGGCCCGAGCCAAGCCGGCCGCGCGATGTTCGAGGCCGACCGCATTGGTGGTCATGGCCAGCGGCGTCGTGGGCAGTTCCGCGCGGCAGCCCGCGACGATCTGTTCCAGATCGCGGCGCATGAGCGGCTCGCCGCCGGTGAAGCGGACCTCGCGCACCCCGAGCTCGCGCACGGCCAGGGTGACCACCCGCACAATCTCCTCGGCCGAGAGCAATTCGTCGGCAGGGATCGCGGGCAGGCCCTCCTCGGGCATGCAATACGTGCAGCGCAGCGAGCACTTCTCGGTGATGGAGACACGCAAATCGCGGGCTACCCGCCCGAATCGGTCGACCAGATGTGGAGTGTCGGGCCGGCCGTCCAGCGCGGGCCGCTTGCCTCGCACGGCGGGAATTCCCATCACAACCACGGTCACGGCACCCATTATTGTCACGTTCGCCCGGACATGCTTCGGAGGAATCTACGAACTGTGCTCGCACCTGCGCCGATTAGGCTGACGCCATGACTACCCGCCCTGCCACCACCACCTCGGCCCGATCGGTCGAGGAGCATCGCCATCGCGTCGAGCAGTTGCTGCGCCCGCTCGCCGTGCGCGATGTCGAGGAGGTGGCGATGGCCGAGGTGCGCGATCGCCTGCTTGCTGTCGACGTGCGGGCGCCGCTGGATCTGCCGGTGTTCCGCAACTCGGGGATGGACGGCTACGCCGTGCGGGCCGAATCGGTCACCGTCACGCCCGCGACGCTGCCGCTGGCCGGGGTGGTCGCGGCCGGTCAGTCCGGGCAGACGCCGCTGCCGCCGGGCGCGGCCGTGAAGGTGATGACGGGCGCGCCGATCCCGCCGGGCGCGGACTGTGTGGTCCCGGTCGAGGACACCCGCTCCGATGAGACCACGGTCACCATCGAACGGGGCCGTCGCGCAGGCGATTTCGTGCGCGAGGCGGGCACCGATGTGCGGGCCGGTGAGCTGCTGGTCGCGGCGGGCACGCTCATCGCGCCCCGGCATATCGCGGCGCTGGCGGCCGTGGGAATCCCCCGGCTACCGGTCTACCGGCGGGTGCGCGCGGCGGTGCTCACCACCGGTGACGAGCTGATGCCCGCGGGCGCCGAGCTGCGGCCCGGGCAGATCCACAACTCCAACGGGATCGCACTGGCCGCCGTGCTGGCCGCCAACGGGGTCGAGGTGATCTCGGTCGACCACAGCCGCGACGATCCGGCCGAATTCCGCGCGAAGCTGGACCGGGCGACGGCCGCCGCGGATGTGGTGTTCACCTCCGGCGGGGTCTCCAAGGGCGATTTCGAGGTGGTCAAGGACGTGCTGGCCACGTGCGGCGGGGAATTCGGCTCGGTCGCGGTACAACCCGGTGGGCCGCAAGGGATCACGGTCGTCGACGGCGTGCCGGTGCTGAGTTTCCCGGGTAATCCGGTGAGCACCATGGTGTCGTTCGAGGTCTTCGCCCGTCCGATGCTGCGCGAGCTGTCGGGTCTGCCGCCGATACCGAAAGCCGATGTGCCGCTGCTGGATCCGGTTCGCTCCCCCGCCGGTCGGCGGCAGTTCCTGCGCGGGCGGATGGAGATCGACGGCGTGGCGCTGGCGTCGGGTCCGGGCTCACATCTGATCGCCGCGATGGCACACGCCGATGTGCTGATCGACATTCCGGCGGAGGTCACCGAACTGGCGGCCGGATCGGTTGTGGAAGTCTTGGAGCTATGACGGAGCTGTCACATCTGGATTCCGAGGGTCGGGCGCGCATGGTGGACGTGAGCGCCAAGGCCGACACCACCCGCGTGGCGGTCGCGGCCGGAGAACTGCGCACCACCGCCGAGGTGGTCCGGCTCGTCCAGGCCGACGATATGCCCAAGGCCGATGTGCTGGCGACCGCCCGCATCGCCGGAATCGCCGGGGCGAAGAAGACCTCCGAGCTGATCCCGCTGTGCCACCAGCTGTCGCTGTCCTCGGTGAACGTGAGCTTCGGTCTCACCGCGGATTCGATCACCATCGAGGCCACCGCGAAGACCAAGGGCCCCACCGGCGTGGAGATGGAGGCCCTCACCGCCGTCGCCGTCGCGGGCCTCACCCTGCACGATATGGTCAAGGCGGTCGACCCGGCGGCGGTGCTGACGGGCGTGCGGCTGCTGACCAAAGACGGTGGTAAGCGCGGACATTGGGAACGCACCGATTCGCCTGCGCCGCAGCACGATCACTCGCCCGGAGTCACCAACAGCGGGCAGCACGCGCACATCCGGGCGCGGGACGCCGCGGAGGGATCGCGAACGGCCGTCGTGCTGGTCGCCTCGACCGGCACGGCCGCGGGCACCCGGATCGACAAGACCGGTCCCGTTCTCATGGAATGGCTTGCCGGGCAGGGCTTTTCGGTCCGGGGGCCGCTCGTCTACCCCGATGCCGATATCGCCGACGGGCTGGCCGATGCGTTGACCGGTGCACCCGGCCTGGTGATCACCACCGGCGGCACCGGGGCCTCTCCCACCGATGCGACGCCCGAGGCCACGCTGGCCGTGCTGGATCGCGAGCTGCCCGGGGTGGCCGAGACGATTCGGCTGCGCGGCACCGCGACCTTCCCGCTCGCCGCCCTGAGCCGTGGCGTGGCGGGGCTGGCGGGACGGACGGTCGTCATCAATCTGCCCGGTTCCCCCGGCGGCGTGCGCGACGGCATCGCCGTGCTGGAACCGCTGTTGGATCATCTGCTGGCGCAGGTCGCCGGAGGAGGCAGCCATGAGTGAGCTGGTGCGGCTCACCGGAATCGTGGACATCCCACTGGATCCCGCCGCGGTCGAGGCGGCGGTGGGCGGGCCCGAATACGGTGCGGTCGTGGTGTTCACCGGGAAGGTCCGCGATCATGATGGCGGACAGGCGGTTTCGGCCCTGGAGTATTCGGCCCATCCACAGGCCGAACTGTTCCTGCACCGGATCTGCGCCGACATCGCCACGGCCGCACGGCTGCCCGTCGCGGCGGTGCACCGCATCGGCGCCCTCGGCATCGGCGATCTGGCCATCACGGTCGCCGTCGCCGCACCCCATCGCGCCGAGGCCTTCGGCACCTGCGCCGAACTCGTCGACCGCATCAAACACGAGGTCCCCATCTGGAAGCGTCAGCTGTTCACCGACGGACTCTCGGAATGGGTGAACGCCTGCGGTTGAGCCGATCCGCGGCGGGCGGCGATACCGGCCCGCGTGTGATTGAACACCAGGTTCAGCGTGAACGAGGTGACGGCGGCGAGGGTGATTCCGCTGTCGAGCAGGATCTGGGCCGCCGACGGGAACTTCTCGAACATGCCCTGGGTCAGCACGGGGATCAGGCCCACGCCGATCGATACCGCCGCGATCGTGAAGTTCACCCGATCGCCGAGATCGGCCTTGCGCAGGGTGTCGACGCCGACGACGGTGATCGTCGCGAACAACACCAGCCCGACCCCGCCGACCACCGGTCCCGGCACCGCCGACACCACCATGCCGAAGCGCGGAATCAGGCCCAGCACAACGAGTATCGCGCCGCTGACCGCGGTCACATACCGGCTGAACACCCGCGTCGTCGCGACCGCGCCGACATTCTGATTGAAGATCGTATCCACGAACGAGCTGAACACCCCGGCCAGCACCGCCGACAGACCGTCACCGGCCAGTCCGCGCGCGATATCCCCGCGCCCCAACGGCTTTCCGGTGATCTCACTGATCGCCAGCAGGCTCGCCGTCGACTCGGCGAACACCACCGCGATCGCCACGCTCATCGCCACCACACCGGCGAGCGGGAACTGCGGCGCACCGAAGTAGAACGGATGCGGCAGCCCGAACCACGCCGCATCCGATACGCCGTCCAGATGCAGCAGACCCAGCGGAATCGCCAGCAGCACACCGGCGATCAGCGCCACCAGCACACCGAGCTGCGACCACACGCCCCGGCCCAGGCAGGTGAATACGACCGCGATCACCAGCACCACCGCCGCCACCGCGATCCGGTCGGGCGCGGCGAACGACGGCGCGGTCGCGTCGCTACCCACGATCAGACCGCCGGCCACCCCGATCAGCGAGATGCCGACCACGGTCAGAACCGTGCCCGATACCAGCGGCGGGAAGAACCGCACGATCAGCGCGAACGGCCACGCCAGCGCCACCCCGACCACGCCGCCGATCAGCATCGACCCGTACACCGCGGGCAGTCCGTACTGCTTGGCGATCAGGATCATCGGTGTGAGCGCCACGAAGGTCGCACCGCAGACGATCGGCAGCCGGGCGCCCATCACGCGGCCGATCCCGAGGCTCTGCACGATCGTGATGACCCCGGCGACCAGGAGATCGGCACTGATCAGGATCCCGATCGTGGACCGGTCCAGCCCGGCGGCCGCGCCGAAGACCAGGGGCACCGTGACGCAGCCGGTATACATGATGAGGACGTGCTGGATGCCGAACAGCAGCAGCCGCGCGGCGGGCAATCGGATGTCGACGGACTGTGATGTTGCCATGGTGACTCCGTGACGGTAGTTCCGGCCTGCACCGGAATGACGAGAAGTAAACGGTAGTGCGCCGGACGAGCGGCCGGACTTGTGTGCGGAACCAAACCGCCGGACGGGCGAACGGGTCCGGTTTGTCGGCGGTACAGGGCCGGACCGGCCCGCGATAGCCCAGAGTGGACAGCGATGGATCGTCGAGCGCGGGAGTGAGCATGACCGATATGACCGGCAAGATCGTCCTCGGCCCGAATCAGTACGGTAAGGCCGAAAACCGGGTGGTGCGCATCTACCGCGACACCGACCGGCACGAGATCCGCGATCTCAACGTGTCGACCTCTCTGCGCGGCGATTTCGAGCCCGCCCACGTGACCGGCGATCAGGGCACGGTGCTGCCCACCGACTCGCAGAAGCAGACCGTCTACGCCTACGCCAAGACCCACGGCCAGGGCAGCATCGAGGACTACGGACTGGCCCTGGCCCGGCATTTCGCGGGCGATTTCGCACCAGTGCATTCGGCGCGCGTCGAGATCGAGGAATACGCGTGGGAGCGGGTGGTGGCGCAGGGCCGCCCGCACGATCACACCTGGACCCGCACCGGACCCGAGGTGCGTATCACGGCGATCACGGTGCAGGGCAAGGGTTCTCAGCGCCGGGAATGGGTGATCGGCGGGGTGCGGGATCTGGTGATCCTGAAGTCCACCGGCTCGGAATTCGCGGGCTTTCTCACCGATCCGTTCACGGTGCTCGAACCGACCCAGGATCGGGTGATGGCGACGAGTCTGGTGGCGCGCTGGCGCTTCGCGACGGCACCGGCCGACTGGGACGCCGCCTACGACGGTATTCGCGCGGTACTGGTGGAGCGATTCGCCGTCCTGCGGTCGAAGGCGTTGCAGCAGACGCTGTTCGATATGGGCCGTGCCGCGCTGGAGGCCTATCCGTGCCTGGCCGAGATACGCCTGTCCGCGCCCAACAAACATCACTTCTCCTACGATCTGGGCCGTTTCGGCATCGACAACGCCGGTGAGGTGTTCCACGCCGCCGACCGGCCCTACGGGCTCATCCAGGCGAGCGTCCTGCGGGAAGACGCCCCCGACGCCGGAATAGCCTGGGATGCTGTTTGATGGCCTCGCTCCGTCAGTCCAGAAACGAGCCGGTCCGCGAACATGCTTGTACGGCCAAATACAGATCCAGCCGGTCGTCCAGGCGGGCGAGGTCGCGGCCGGTGAGCTCCTCGACGCGGCCGATGCGGTAGCGAACGGTGTTGAGGTGCAGGTGCATTCGGTCGGCGGCCTGGCGCCAGGAACCGGCGCAGCCGAGGAAGATCTCGAGGGTATGCAGCAGGCCCGCGCCGGTGCGGCGGTCGTAGTCGACGACGGGGCCGAGCACGCGTTCGGCGAAGCGCTGCTGGAGATCGTCGGGGATGGTGGTGAGCAGGCCGACGGCCGAATCGACGTCGGCGATCCGGATGCGCACCGGTTCGTCGCCCGCACCGCACGCCGCCGCCACCGCGGAAGCGACTGTACCGGAGGCGGATTCGCCGACGCGCCCGGCGCTGACGCCGACCCGCAGTCGCGCTCCGCGCAGCGCCGGGCGCAGCCGATCGAGGTGGCGGCGCAGCACTGCCGCGATCTCCTGTTCGGTCCCGGTGGTCCAGGCCACGACGCGCCCGTCCCGATCCATCTCGGTGCGAGCGCCGGGCAGCACATCGTGAACCAGCACCCGAAGCTCCTCGGGTCCGAGCGCCGGGCTGCTCTCATCACGCGAATTACGCTGGACTTCAACGCTGTTCGACGCGAGGACGGTGTCGATCACCACGGCGATCGAGTCGTCCCGCATCGGATCGGGATGGGCACGATCGGGCCCGTCCCAGCGCAGGCGCAGCCGCTCGCGTTGCCGCATCCGGTACAGCTCGGCGATCGCCGCGACGTCCGAGCCGGACTCATCGGGCTCGTCGTCTCGCGCGATATCGCGAATCACCAGGTACCACAGCGATATTCGATCACCCAGCCGCCCACCGACCGGCCAGACCGTATACCCGTCGGGCAGCGTGAGTGGCAGGCGCGATGCGGCCACCGCCGAGCCGATCAGGGCATCGATCCGGTCCTCGCTCAGCGGTGCGGTACCCGCGATCGGCATCCCGGTGGCGGTCAGTAGCCATACCGACACGTCGCCATCGCGGGCGAATTCGGCGAGCAGCTGCTGTGCGTCGCGGCCCTCCGCCACGGCCGCGAGCAGGCGGCGCTGCCGGGCGAGGCCGGATTTCACTCGGCGCAAACGGGTTTCGGCGCCGCGAGCGGCCAGATGTTCGATGATACGGCTGAACGGCAGGCTCTGCGGCGCCTCCAGCAGCGGCAGATCATGGCGGCGGCAGGCCGCGATCACATCGTCGGGCACGTGGCCGTGCAGCGACCGCCCGGCCGCGACCGCGACCGCCCCGGCGTGCGCCAGCACACCCACGTAGCGGTCGCTGTCGCGCGGATCGCTCCGCCACACCAGGCCCGTGCAGACCAGCGCGCCCGGGGTGACGAACGGCGTCGGATCGGGCATATCGGTCACACAGGCCCGGGCGACGGACCGCTCCAGCGCGGCGGCGTCACCGTGGAGCAATCGCAGGCCCAGCGGCTGCGCCAACATCTCCCGCAACTGCACGGCACACCTCCGGTGAATGTGGGACGAACGTGCCGTCACCGTAGAGCCGCGGTGTTGCGGCGCTGTTTCGGTGATGTCACGCCGACCGGGATCACTCGGGCATATCGGCGTATTCGAGGGTGTCGCTGAGCGCGCGGGGCACGTAATGCCAGACGCCCAGCAGTGTCTGCGCGTCGAGCGGTTCGGTATCGGGGTGGACGGCGTCACGCAGCCGTGCCGTGACGGCCTCGGCGTCCATCCCCGAGCCGATCAGCACCACACAGGTCTCGTCGGATTCGCCGCGGGCGGTGACGGGTTCGAAGACCACATGCCGGCCGACCATGTGCAGCAGGAACTTTCGATGCTCCCCGGGGACCGCGAACACCGCATGCCCCTTCGCCCGGAACAGGCCCGGCGGGGACTTCTCGAGGAATTCCACCAGCCGCCGCGGGTCGAGAGGCGTTGCGCTGGTGAAGGTCACGGTGTCGTAGTCGTCGTGCAGATGCCGATGACCGTCGTCATGGTGGTGGTCGTGATCGGCGAACAGCTCGTCGAAGCTGAGCTGTTCGGCGACGGTCGGCTCCCCGCGTTCGGGCACATCGAACAGCAGATGCGGATCGATGCGGCCGTGCGTGGTGGCGTACACCGGCGCGGGTTCCACCGCCTCGGTGATCTCCGCCCGCAGCCGCGCCAACCGTTGTTCGGGCACCCGGTCGGCCTTGTTGAGCACGACCAGATCCGCGAGCCGCAGATGGGCGGCCAGTTCCGGATGCAGCGCGCGGCTGTCGTCGAAATGTTCGGCGTCGACCACCTCGAGCAGTCCGCCGTAGTGGATGCGCGGATTGTCGCTGCCGAGCACCATCCGGATCAGATTGCCCGGCTCGGCCAGCCCGCTGGCCTCCACCACGATCACGTCGATGCGATTGCGCGGCTGGGACAGCCGCTCGAACATCTCGTCCAGTTCGCCGACGTCGACAGCGCAGCAGACGCATCCGTTACCCAGCGACACCATGGCATCGACCTGGCCGGCCACCAGCATCGCGTCGATATTCACCGCGCCGAAGTCGTTGACCACCACGCCGATCCGCGCATCGCGCTGCCGCAACAGATGATTCAGCAGCGTTGTCTTCCCGGCGCCGAGAAATCCGGCCACGATCAGTACAGGAATGCCCCGAGCCACCCGCCCCACCTTACCGACCGCCACCACCGGGCAACCCGCGCACACGTCCCCACCCGGCCTGGTTCGGGTGGGGACGTGTGGGCGCGGGCCCCGGTGTCGAGGGCTACTTCACCCACGGAGTGATGAGCGTGGCGACCAGGTTGTAGGCGAGATTGAGCATCTCCGAATTCACCGTCGCATCCCCGAGCCCCAGCGATTTGGCCAGGGGAAGCAGCAGATGCATGGCCGTGGTCACGAGCGTGCCGACCGCGGCGGCAGTGTCGGGAGCCTGCCCCGCACCGGACTGGCCCTGGGTTCCCGGCGAACCTTGCGTTCCGGGCAGGGTCTGCGTTCCGGGCATGCCCTCGGTTCCGGGCAATGCCTGGGTTCCCGGCGCACCCTCACTTCCCGGCATGCCCTGGGTTCCCGGCCAAGGCTGAGTCCCCGGCACACCCTGGGTTCCGGGCGAGCCTTGCGCACCCGGCGGCACAGCCTGTGCCCCGGACAGCCCGTCACCGGGCACAGCCTGCGTCCCGGGCGCGGCTCCCGGCATACCCTGCGTCCCTGGTGAGGGCTGAGCCCCCGGCATCGCCTGGTACCCGGGCACGGTCGAGGCTCCCGGCCCCGCCTGAGCGTCGAGACCCGAATAGCCGCCGGGCGTCCCGGGTGACATCACACCCGGCGCGACACCGTTCGGCGCGGCCTGGGCATATCCGTCCGGCGCACTCGGCGCGACCGCCGCAGACCCGTTCGGCGCGGCCTGGGCATATCCGTCCGGTGCATTCGGCACGACCGCCGGAGACCCATTGGGCGCACTCCGTGCGGGAGCTCGCGGATCGGCCGGAATCGCCCCGGCGGGAGCCATCTGTCCGCCGCCCTGAGAACCACTGGGCGGCAACGGACGAGATCCGGACCCCGAAGGCGCCGAAGCACTCGGCGTACCTATCCCCGCCCCGGCGGGAGCGATCGCCGACGATTGCCCCTCAGCGGGCGACTGCGAGCTCCCCTGTCCTGCGGCGGCCGGAGTGCCAGCGGGCGCCTGCGCACCCGGAGGCACCGGATTACCCTGCCCGACAACGCCACCCACACCAGCGGCAGATGCCTGCGCGGCAGGCGGCAGCGAATTGCCTTGCCCCGCAGCGGCCGGAGCGCCAGCGGGCGCCTGCCCAGCCGACGGCAGCGAATTACCCTGCCCGGCAACGCCGCCCGCGGCAGGTGCCTGCGCACCCTGAGGCAGCGGATTACCCTGCCCCGCAGCAGTTCCAGCACCACCCGGCGCCTGCGCGCCCGGTGCCTGCGGATTGCTCTGTCCCGCCGCCGCATTCGGTGCGGGTGCGGCGTCGGCGGGGGCCGTTGCCTCGAGTGGGATGTTCAGCAGGTAGCTGACCAGCCCGGTGGTGATGGCGACGGCATGCTGTAGACGGCCCTGGGGCGTCTCCAGCAATCCGGCGTCTTGCGGATTGTCGCCGTTGCCCATCTCCAGGAAGATCTCCGGGACCTCGGTGAGGGCCGGGCCCGCGATATCGGCGCGGGTCATCAGGCCGTCCGCGGCGCCGCCGTAGTTGGCGACGGTGAATCCGGCGCGCTGATAGGCGGCGCGCATGACCTTGGTTGCGGCCAGGCCCGTGGTGGATTGGACCTGGTCGGCCTTGGCATCGGCGACCGGCAGCTTCGGAATGATGAGGTGGAAGCCGTGATCGGCGGCGGGCGCGCCGTCGGCGTGGATGCTCATCGCGACATCCGCGTGGGAGGCGTTGGCCGCGGCGGCGCGCTGATCGACGCAGCCGCCCCAGCCGGTATCGTCCTGACGGCTCAGCAGCACCCGCGCGCCCAGAGCCTCCAGCGACTGCTTGACCATCTGGGCGACATTCCAGTTGATGGTGTGCTCGGGCACCCCGTGCATGGTGGTCATGCCGGTGGTCTGGCAGGCCTTCGTCCCGCCGCGCCCGTCGCTCACGGGCCGCTCGAGATTCTCGGTGTGATTGGGCCCCTGATGTCCGGGGTCGAGGAATACCGTCTTCCCCGAGAGTTTGTTGGACATCACCGCCGAGGGCGGCGCATCCGCCGGCGAACCGGCGAGGGCGACCGCCGGAATCGTGGCGATGGCCGTCGCTCCGGCGGCGACGCAGAGGCAGGTCGTGATGATGCTTGGATGCTTCATGTGCGGACGGCGCACCCGAACGGGAGCGCCCCTCCCTTCCCACTAGTAACATCAAACCCAGTGGTTCACTCTGACAACGCCAGTATCGCACAGCATATGCAGTTACTGAACCGTTATCGCGCAATCAAGAATGCCGACACGCCCGATTCCGGGGCTCACGCACGCAGGATGCGATCCCCGTCCACACGAATCGCCCGCGTGTCGAGCGGCCGCGGCGCAGGACCGGCGGCGACGGTGCCGTCCAGCCGATAGCGGCTGCCGTGACATGGGCAGGCGATCAGTCCCCCGGATACCGAGCCGACCCGGCACCCCAGATGCGTACAGGTCGAGGAGAATCCGAGAAACGAACCCGCGGCCGGCTGGGTGACGACCGTATCCCCCGCGATCACCCCACCCCCGACCGGAACATCGGCGACCCGCGCTAGCACATCATCAGCTACTGTTCCGCTACCGGTCGATGGTCGATCGGGGGCCGCTGCGGGCGTCTTCGCGGGATCCGCGCAGGCGGCCACACCCAGTGCGGCAGCGGCGATTCCGGCACCGGCCAGTGCGGTGCGACGATCGAGCTCATGGTCGGACATGGTTCGAACTCCCTCGATTTCCCGGGCGCGACACCGAGCGGCCTCGCCGATACCTCATCGACGAGCCGGAAGGGCTTGCGGTTCACTCGACTCCGCGCTCAGGCACCCAGTGGCAGTCTCCGCAGCGACCGCAGCGCATAGTGCACGCGGGTCTTGACCGTCCCGACCGGAACGCCGAGATCGGCGGCCACATCCTGATAGGCGCGATCGCACAGGATCACCTGCACCACCGCATCGCGCTGCGCGGGCGGCAGCACGGCCAGCAACTCCGCGACCAGCAGCCCGTCGGTCAGCGCATCGGTGAAATCCGGTCCGGCCCACCGGGTATCGGCGTCGACGAGCTCGTCCCAGCTGGTCTCGGCCGGGCGGACCGCGCGCATGCGAGCGATATCGGTGAGCACATTGCGTTCGATCGACAGCAGCCAGGTCCGCACGCTGCCCTTGTCCGGGTCGTAGGTGGCACAACTACGCCACGCCCGCAGCAGGGTCTCCTGCACCGCATGTTCGGCCAGCCCCATGTCGCCGCCGAGCCGTCGCGCCGCACGCCAATGCAGCAGCCCCTGATCGGCGGCCAATAGGGCCGAGAGTCCCTCATCGGTGCACAATCGCGCGCATCGAGGGCCACAGACCAGATCGCTGCCCCGGGAAACGGGCCGAAGACGTCTCATGTCAGACATATCGTGGCGCGCGAGCGGAACGACAACGGCGAAATGCGACGATTTTCCGCGACCATTTCCCGAATTCGACCAAACTGCCCGGTCGATTCTGATAGACCCGAGTCCCAGAGGATGCGGGGACCTTCCGCGGGCGGCCGACCAGCGTCCGGAACATCGGTTCGAGGAGGATCGTCGTGCACGCACGCACGTTCGTCATCGCGGGGGCCCTGGCCGCCGCGGCCACCATGCTCGGCTCCGGGACCGCGGTCGCCGATCCGGCGACCATCCCGGGCGACGGGCGGTATCGGGTGGGTGTCGACATCCAGCCCGGCATCTATCAGGCGCCGGGGACTCCCGATCCGGCTCACGGCTGCTTCTGGCGGCGGCTGAGCCCGGACTGGGTGCCCACCGACCCCAATCACAACGTCGTCGCCAGCGATTTCACCTACACCAGCCCGGTGCGGACGCTGATCAAGCCGACCGACGCCACCTTCGAGACGACCAACTGCGGTGCGTGGGTGAGGGTCCCGCCGCCGCCCAACACCGGCTCGTACGGACCGGGCGGTCTCTTCGGGAGTGAGTACTGAGGTAACCGGCCGATGTGAGCGCTCACATCCCTGCGGTACTGTGGCGCCGTGATCACCACGCGCCGCAGGCTCGCGGACGGCAGGGAAATCCTCTACTTCGACGCCGAGCCCACGCCCCGCACCGCGGTCGACACCCGCGATCTGCCGAGCACCACCACGCATTCGCAGACCCGCTTCGATCCGTTGCTGGGCGAGTGGGTGGTGATCGCCTCGCATCGGCAGACCCGCACCTTCCTCCCGCCGGCGGATCTGTGCCCGCTGTGCCCCTCCACACCGCAGCGGGCCACCGAGATTCCCGAATCCGATTATCAGGTGGCGGTTTTCGAGAATCGGTTCCCGTCGCTGTCCACCGGGGCCGATCCGACTTATGCGGGCGCGGTGGCGGGTTCGCCACTCACGCCGCTGCGCGAGGGCTTCGGGCGCTGTGAGGTGGTGTGTTTCACCAGCGTTCACGACAGCTCCTTCGCGCAGCTGGATCCCGAGCGCGCCCGGCTGGTGGTCGACGTCTGGGCCCAGCGCAGCGCGGAACTGGCCGAGATCGACGGCGTCGCACAGGTTTTCTGCTTCGAGAACCACGGCGAGGAGATCGGGGTGACGCTGTCGCATCCGCACGGGCAGATCTACGCCTATCCATTCGTCACGCCCCGGGTGACCACGATCTCGGAGAATCTCGCGCGATATCGAAAGTCTCACGGCGGCAATCTGTTCGGGGATCTGCTGGCCGATGAGCGCGCCGCCGGGGTGCGCGTGGTGGCGGCGAACGAGGAGTGGACGGCCCTGGTGCCGCCGTACGCCCGCTGGCCCTACGAGGTGCAGCTGTTCCCGCATCGGCGGGTGCCCGATCTGCCGGATCTGGACGACGCCCAGCGCGACGCCTTCGCGGCGCTGTATCTGGACGTACAGCACCGCTTCGCCCACCGATTCGACACCCCCATGCCCTACGTCGCCGCCTGGAATCAGGCGCCGACGCCGAAATCCGGTGCGCCGCGCGAGGATTGGTGGCTGCACCTGCAGCTGTTCTCGATTCGCCGCGCCCCGGAGAAGCTGAAGTACCTGGCCGGATCCGAATCGGGCATGCAGGTGTTCATCAGCGACACCACACCGGAGACGGTGGCGGCGGAGCTGCGGGAGGTGCGGTGAACGGCATCTGGGTCGCGCCCGGCCGGGTCAATATCATCGGCGAGCACACCGACTACAACGGCGGCTACGCGCTGCCCATCGCACTGCCGCAGGTGGTGACGTGCGCGGCGCGTGCGGATTCGGATGGGCTGGTGCGAGTCTCGTCCCGACAGCATCCGGATGAGCAAGTGTGCGAACCGATTTCGGGGCTCGCCGAGGCCGAGGTGACGGGGTGGGCGCGCTATCCGCTCGGCGTGGTGCACGAATACGTCCGACGCGGACATCGGATCCCGGGCGTGGTGCTGGAGCTGGACGGTGCGGTGCCGGTCGGCGCGGGCCTGTCCTCGTCGGCGGCGGTGGAATGTTCGGTCGCCGTCGCGCTGCGCGATCTGTTCGCGCTGCCGGTCACCGAGGCCGATCTGATCGATATCGGCCGCGCCGCGGAGAACGACTACGTGGGCGCGGCCACCGGGACGCTGGATCAGTCCGCGTCGGTGCTGTGCACGGCCGGTCATGCGCTGTTCTTGGACTTCGACACCGGCGAGCGGGCACAGGTGCCCTTCGATCTGGCCGCCGCCGGACTGGAATTGCTGGTGATAGACACCGATACACCCCATCAACTCGCCGACGGCGGATATGCCCGGCGGCGCCGCGAATGCGAACAGGCCGCCGCGGCGCTGGGGGTGCGATCACTGCGCGAGATCTCCGATGTCGGCGACACCGAGCGAATCGGCGATCCGGTGGTGCGCCGGCGCGCCCGACATATCGTGACCGAGAACGCCCGGGTGCTGGACGTGGTCGAGAAGTTGCGCGAGGGCCGCGATCCGCGGTCGATCGGCCCCATTCTCACCGCCGGACACGCCTCGCTGCGCGACGATTTCGAAATCTCCACACCGCAACTGGACACCGCCGTGGCGGCGGCGCTGGCGGCGGGCGCGCACGGGGCGCGGATGGTGGGCGGCGGATTCGGCGGCAGCATCATCGCCCTGACCGATGCCGAGCGCACCGGCGACATCGCGGGAGCCGTCGAAAAGCGCTTCCACGAGGCGGGTTTCACCCCGCCGCGCACCTTCGTGGCGGTGCCGTCGGCGGGCGCCCACCGAATCTCCTGGACGGCTGACAAATAGCGAATCCCGGTGCTCCACTGGCGAATTGGATGCCTTTGTATCGCCACAGTCCAATTCCATTGCGAATGTAGCGAATTGAATTCGCCGTGGTTCACATGCGATTGCCGAGGCCGCTCGACGACGGTTCCCGGCGCGGACGGGGCGGGTCCGCGGCCCGAAGCAATCGATCGGCTCACCGGTCCGCGCAGCTCCCGCCGTCGATCCGCGATCTCACACGCGCCTCGGCACGACTACGGCAACCGCGACCGATGGGATCGATCGCCGCCCGGGGGCCGGGTGGGCGCCCGGCACGCCGGCGCGCCGGTCTGCGAATTCGGCGAACGCCCTACAGCGATCGAAAACCGGCCGGTACGGTGAAGACGCGATTAGCGCGACCGTCCCGGGGAATCCCTTGATCTGAAGACCGGTTCTCGGCCTTCTGTTGTGACGCTGTCGCCCACTTCTGCAACCCCTCGTTGGGAGGTAAACATGACCAATCCGCATATCGCCGTCATGGCCGGTCATTCCGGTATCGGTTGGCGCAAGTCGAGTTTCAGCGGACCGGACGGCCATTGCGTGGAATGTGCGCGACTGACCGATGGCCGCGTGGCCGTGCGAAACAGCAATCACCCGCAGGCGGGCATGCTGCTGTTCACACCGGCCGAGTGGAGCGCCTGGGTACTGGGCTGCCGCGCGGGGGAATTCGACGATATGGCCTGCTGATCGGCATTTCGCCACACCGACGCCGGGCATTGTCGTCATGCCATGACCAGGCGAAGGATTCTCATAACCGGGGCCATGCGTCGGTCTCGTTTCTGCTCGGCGGCGACAGGAATCCGATCGCACCTCCGAGTTCGGTCACATCGTGGAGAACACGATTACCTATCGGGTAATCGACCGGGCGCATATCGGTTCGGCAAGCTCGACTCATGATCGATACCGAGGGCACGCGACTGTTCCACACGACCATGCCGTTCACCGAGAAGTTGGGCGTCGAGGTACTCGAGCACGGGCGATCCGCGATGAGGCCGATAAGCTCGTCGCGAAGGTGACCCAGACCCAGGCGGTGCTGTAGTGACGAAGTTCAAGACGTGGGACGGGCTCGAGCTGAGCTATCGCGAATGGCCCGGCGACGGGATTCCGGTGGTGCTGCAGCACGGGGTCGTCGCCGACACCAACGCCAACTGGATGGGCGTGGGCGTGGTGGCCGCGCTGCAGGCGTCGGGGCGGCGGGTGATCTCGCTGGACGCGCGCGGTCACGGGCGCTCGGACAAGCCTCACGATCCGGCCAGGTACTCGTGGTCGGCGATGGCCGCGGACGTGCGCGCGCTGTTCGACGAACTCGGACTGGATCGCGTCCACCTGGCCGGATACTCGATGGGCGGCATCATCGCCCTGCTGGTCGCGGGCGCCGATGCCCGGGTCGAGCGGCTGGTTGTCGGCGGAATCGGTTGCGGTGTGGTCGATCTGGGCGGTATCGACCATCGCGTGATCACCTCCGAACAGTTGGTCGGGGCCATGCGCGGCGAGGCGGCGCAGGTGCCGCCGCCGGGTTCGATGTTCCGCCTCCTCGCCGAGGCGATCGGCGCGGATCTCGAGGCCATCGCCGCCGCGGCGACGGGGCTGAACGAGGCGCCCCTGACCGATCTGTCCGGAATCACCATGCCCACACTGGTTCTCGCGGGCGTGGACGACCCGTACGCCGCCGAACCCGAGCGTCTGGCCGCCGCACTGCCCGACGGTCGCGCGGTCGTCGTGCCGGGCGATCATCTGGTCGCCGTGACCGATCCGGGCTTCCACACCGCCCTGGTCGACCACTTCGGCTGAACCACAACAGCTTCCCGGAGGTACCGATGGCCCGGATCTTCGATCGTCTGCGCCGCCCCGACTCCCACCTGCCGGTGCCGACGACAGCGCAGACCATCGCCGCGCGGCAGCGGTTCTTCGGCGGGGATATCGTCGATGCCGGGACCGGTGCGGTGCGCTCGGATCGAATAGTGGTGTCCTGGTTCGGATGCGCGAGTTTCGCGGTCGCGATCGGTGGCACGGTGATCCTGCTCGATGCCTGGGTGCCGCGCGGGCTGACCTCCGGCTATGTGCCGACCACTCCGGCCGAGGTGGCGGCGCTGCGACCGGCCGCGATCTTCATCGGGCACGGGCATTTCGACCATGCGGCCGATGCCGCACCGATCGCGCGGGCGACCGGGGCGGTGGTGTACGGCACGGCCGAACACTGCTCGGCGATTCGCGGGCGCATGGGTGATGCCGAATTGCGGTGTGTGCCAGTGGGTTCGGCGGCTTCCGCGCCCGGCGCCCGGTACGACTACCAGGTGGGCGACGGCCTGGCCGTCACCGTAGTGCGGCATCTCCACTCCGCGCCCACCGCCCGCGACACCGGCGCGACCGGTTCACCCGGCCTGCGGCCGACCCCGTGCCCCTGCGATATCGCCGCGCACCCACCGGGTTTCGCCGATGCCGCGCATCTGTTCGGCCATCTGGCCGATCCCGAGGGCGGCACACTGCTCTACCAATTCCGCACGGCCACATACACTCTCACCTGGCACGACTCGTCCGGGCCGCTACTGGATCGCGCACCGCACGTGCTGGATGTGCTGCGCGGCCTGCCCGCGAGCGATCTGCAGCTGGGCGCGATCCAGGGTTTCAATCAGATCGTCAACGGCCTGCGCGATCCCCGCACCTACATCGAGGCCCTGCGGCCCAAGGTGTTCGCGCCCAGTCATCACGACAACTGGTTCCCGCCGCTGACCTCACGCGGCGCGGCGTATCGGCAACCGTTGCAGGCCGAACTCGCCCGCATTCCGCAGGAGCTGCGGCCCGAGTTGCGGATGCTCACCGACCGCGAGGACTATCTGGCTCCGGCGCGGCTCACCTTCACCGTGTGATTCCGATCCGACCGGATCCATCGCCTCGGCGACTACGCCAGGGCCTGATTCACCGCGGCCACCAGATCGGGGGCGCGCAGATCGATACCGCCCTCGACGATGTGGTTGGTGACGTAGGCGAAGGCCATGCCGCTGGCGGGATCTGCGAAGGCGAGCGAGCCGCCGCGACCGGGATGGCCGAAGGATTTCGGGCCGCCGAAGGGGAAGGCGTCGGTCGGGAGCATATAGCCGGAGGCGTAGCGGCTCGGCAGGCATACCACCCGATCGAGGCCGACGGCCTGTTCGCGGACCGCATCGGCCACGGTTTCGGACGAGAGCAGCCGCACCCCGTCGACCTCACCGATCAGGGCGGCATACAGCCGGGCCAGCCCGCGGGCCGTGCCGATGCCGTTGCTGGCGGGGATCTCCGCGGCCTGCACCTCGGGTGCGTTGAAATCCGGATCGGCGGGATCGGTCACCCCGAAGGCGCGATTGGTCAGCGAGTTCGGATCCCGCATGGCGGCGACCAGACCGCGCAGGGCCTCCGGGATCCGATCGAGCGGAAGCGCGGCCGGATCCGACTTCGGCGCGAAGACCAGGCGACCGACCCGGGCCCGTTCGGATGCGGGCAGGCCGATGAAGAAGTCCACACCCAAGGGTCCCGCGATGTCCTCGGCGAGGATCGTGCCCACGGTCCGTCCCGACGCCCGGCGGATCACCTCACCGACAAGCCAGCCGTAGGTGCGACCGTGATAACCATGCGCGGTTCCCGGCTCCCACACCGGCTTCTGCGTGGCCAGCGCCGCCACCATCGGTTCCCACGCCAACGCGTCCGACAGCGGAACCGGCTGGTCCAGCGCCGGCAGCCCGGCACGATGCGAGAGCAACCACCGCACCGGAATCCGCGCCTTATCCGCGGCGGCGAACTCCGGCCAGTACCGTGCGACCGGCGCATCCAGATCCAGTTCGCCACGCTGGGCGAGCAGATGTGCGATCGTGGCCGTCACGCCCTTGGTGACCGAGTACACCAGCTGCAGCGTGTCCCGCTCCCAGATCCGCCCGCTCGCCGGATCCGCGTACCCGCCCCAGAGATCCACCACCGGCCGCCCATCGCGGTACACCGCGACGGCCGCGCCCACATCCCCGTACTTGTCGAAGTTCGCGGCGAAGACCTCCCGCACCCCTTCGAACCCCGGCGCCACCGTTCCATCGATCGTCATACCTTCATCGAACACGATGCCCGCAACCCATTATCCTTGCGCGCCAGCACCTCACGTCCCCTCACCCGGCAACCCTTGCTCAACGGCACCCAGATCTCTTGGCCCAGCAACCCTTACTCGACGGCACCCTGGCCCCTCGGCCCAGCAACCCTTGCTCAACGGCACCCATACCACTTGGCCCAGCAGTCCTTATCTCATGTCCCTCGACCCGGCGCGCCAGCGCCGGGTCGAGGGCGGTCAGTGGTGATCATGCTGGGCATGTGCGGTTTCCGGGGCGTCGTTCATGCTGCGGAGCATCATGATGCCGCCGGTGCGGACGAAGCGGAGGATCAACAGGGCGGCCAGGATCAGGAAGACGATGTTCAGCCAGGTGGTGTAGTTCCAGCGGATGCCCTCGGACATGATCATCGCGTTGCGATGTTCGGGGATGAGACCCGTTGCGCCGAAGAGGATTTCGACCGCGTAGCCGGCGCCGACCATGGCGGCGTAGAAGGTGCCCAGCAGGATCAGCATCATGCGGGTGCCGTAGTACTTGCGGTAGATGTTGAGGATCGGGAGGATCAGCAGGTCGGCGAAGATGAAGGAGGTCACGCCGCCGAAGCTGATGCCGCCGTTCCACAACACGGCCGCCAGCGGGACGTTGCCGATGGAGCAGACGAAGGCCGCGATCGCCACCACCGGACCCACGATCGGCCCCCACACCGCCGACAGCACCGGATGATCGGTCAGAAAGAAGTTCTGCCAGAACGAATTCGGCACCCATGCCCCGATCGCGCCCGCGATGAGCAGGCCGATGATCAGATCGCGCAGGATCGCCGCCCACTCCATGACGAAGACGTGCGAGACCGCGGTGAGCCCGCGCCCGGACAGCAGCCGGCGCAGGAACGACCCCTCCCCCGTCACCGACATATCCATGGCCGCATGGCCTTCCATCGACCCGGCCACCCCCCGATCGGCCTGTTCCCGCGCGGCCCGCACCACCCGCGAGCGCACGAAGAACCGGAACAGCACCGCGATCAACACGATCATGATCGGCCCGCCGACGAATTCCGCCGCGGTGAACTGCCAGCCCATCAGCAACGCCAGAATGATGCCGAGCTCGACGACCAGATTGGTCGAGCCGATCTCGAACGCCATGGCGGCGGTGAAGTTCGCGCCCTTGCGAAACAGCGAACGCGCCAGCGCGACCGCCGCATACGAGCACGACGACGAGGCGGCGCCCAGCACCGCGGCGACGGCCAGCGTTCGCGGCCGGTCATCGCCCATCAGCCGCACGATCGTGGACTTGCGCACCACGGCCTGCACCACGGCCGACAGCGCGAACCCCAGGATCAGGGCCCACAGGATCTCCCAGGTCATCGAGCCGGCCAACGCCAGCGCATGCCCGACCGCATTCATCCCGGCCTCCTCTCCCGACGCGCGCGACACCGTGCCGCACACCCGGAAGCTATACCCCCTATGGGTATGCGGTCAAGGAGGCGCGCGGGGTCAGAGGGCGGTGAGTACGGGTACCAGGGCGGCGGCGCGTTCGGTGAAGGCGATCGGGTCGCCGTCGGGCATCACATCGAACTGGGAGATGCCCAGCGCCGCGTATCGTTCGGCGTCGGCGAGGAAGGCGTCGCGGTCATCGATCGAGCCGAGGTAGACGGCGGTTTTGCGGATGCCGTCGTAATCGCGGCCCTCGTCCTCGCAGTGGCCGCGCAGCACCTCGAGCTTGTGGGTGATGTCCTCGGTGCTGGAAGCGAACAGGTTGCAGGCGTCGGCGTAGCGCGCGACGAGTCTCAAGGTGCGCCGCTCGCCACCGCCGCCGATCAGGATGGGCGGGCGCGGGCGCGTCAGCGGCGCGGGCACGCACAGCGTCTCGGCCAGCTGGTAGTACTCGCCCTTGTACGGCCCGTTGTTATCGCTCCACATCTGCAGGCAGATCTGCAGCGTCTCCTCGAGTCGCTCGAACCGCTCGGCCACCGGTACCACCGGCACACCCAGCCCGAGTTGTTCGCGCTCGTACCACGAGGCGCCGATCCCCAGCGCCGCCCGCCCGCCGGAGAGCACGTCGAGGGTGGTGACGATCTTGGCGAGCAGGCCGGGATGGCGATACATCACGCCGGTCACCAACACCGACAACCGGATTCGCTCGGTCACCCCCGCGACATATCCCAGCGTGGTGTACGCCTCCAGCATCGGCTCGTCGGCCGTGCCCCGGAGCTCCATCTGGAAGAAGTGATCCATGACGGTGAATTCCGCGAATCCGGCCTGTTCGGCGAGGCGCGCGCTCTGCGCCAGCGTCGCCGCGATCCGCGCCGGATCGGCCGGAGTCGAGTAGTTCCAATAGTGCAGACCCAGATCCATAACGTCTCTCCTCAGTCGAGAACGTGGATATCCGACCGGGACACGCCCGTGATCCATCCACCCTAGCCCCGGCTCGCGGAAACTCGAGTGATACTGGCGCACTGGGCTATTCGAATTCCACCCGATGCGCCCGCGCCCACGCATCGAATCCGCGCTAGCGCTGCTCACCGTGCATCACCGGCGCGATCTCGCCGAGAGGAAACGGGTCGCCCGGTGGCTCGGGCTCTCGGCCCGGCGTCATCGCGTCGATCGCGAATTCCGGCGGCCCCGTGAATCTCTGACCGTCGCGGCGGAGCCGGGCGGCATGCTCGCCGTGCCGCTGGACGAATTCATCGAACATCTCGGCGAAGTCGTCGCCGTCAGCGAGATCGGGGTCCCGCACGAGTGTGCCGACGGCGTCGGTGGCGCCCTCGGGTGTCACCCGCACATTCGGATGCCCAGACTGGCTCTCAGTCTGGAATCCGAACCGCGCGAAGGGTTTTCCCGGCTGCGCGCCGATCTCGACAGCGACACCCGGGCGGCCCGCCAGCTGGAACCGCATATCCGCGCCCCGCTGGGTCTGCGGTATCGCCTGCTCACCGTGCAGCTGTGCGCCCCGGTACCACAGCCGCATCGGCACCGGCCGCGCGCTGCCCAGCCGATGCGGCAGCGGCATGCGCACCACCACGCGGGCCAGATTGCCCGACACCATGATGGTCACCCCGAGCGCGGTGGTGAATACGACGACCGTCGTGACGAACATACTTCCGGTGTAGTGATGGATATCGGCCTGCACGCTGCCCACCGGCGCGGAGACCGGGAAGGCGGCCACGATCGGCGGCAGCGTGCTCAGCCCCAGCGCATAACCCACCTGCGCCGCACCGAATTTCGCGGCCGCCGCCGCGCCCGCACCGGTCGGCGGGACCGCCGACATGATCAGCACCGACTGCGCGTTCTGCGCCCACATCAGGCCGAACCCGATCAGCGCCCCCGCGGCCGCGTACAGCCACAGCTCGGTGCGCTCGGCGACGAAGATCAAGATGAGCGAACCGAGTCCGCAGCACATCAGGCCCGAGGCCAGCACCGCGCGCGAAGAGGTGCCGTTCTCCTGCGCCTGCCCGCCCAGCACCGCCCCGAGCAGCATGCCCAGCGACAGCGGGACCACCGCGAGGGCGACCGTCAGGACCGGGCCGTTCACGTAATCGGCGAGCAGCCATGCCGTCTGGCGCAGATAGACCGCCTCGACGAAGGCGAACACCACCCCCGCCAGGCACGCCGCGACGAAGGGCAGCGAATCCAGCAGCGCCACCGGGAAAGCGGGCCGCCCGCGCCGCCGCTCCCAGCGCACGAATACCGAGAACGCCAGCACCGCCAGGGCCATCGTGCCGAAGGCGCCCGGGCTGTTCCAGCGATAGTCGATCGAGCGGCCGATGGCGACCAGCGCGGCCACGAGCGCGACCGCCGCGAAGATCACCCCGCCCACATCGAATCGGCGCGGACCCGCGGGACGGCTGTCCGGAACCGCGAACCAGGCCAGCATCACCAGTGCCAGCGCGATCCATGCCATCGCCAGATATCCGTTACGCCACGGTGTTTCGGTGCTCACGACCTGTAATCCGATGCCACCGGCCATCACCCCGATCGACTGGATGCCCAGCCACACCCCGAACACCCAGGGCAGCTCGTGCCGGAAGTACAGCGCGGGCATCAACGCCAGCGCCGTGCCCACCGCGGCGGCCACACCGACTCCCGTGAGCGCCCGGCCGAGCAGGAATACTCCGGCATCGGGCGCATAGGCGGTGAGCATGCTGCCGATCGCCACCGCCGTTCCGCCGCACAGCAACACTCGCCGCCGCCCGGTCCGATCGCCGAGCATGCCCACGGCCAGGATGCACGCCACCGACGCGAGGGCCCCGATGCCGGCGGCCAGCGCCGCGACACCAGGGCCCATATCGAATTCGTGGCGCGCCGCGGGTAGTGCGATCGAATGCACGGCCGTATCAAGGCCTTGCACACACGACAGCAGTGCGATGGTCACCAGCGCGAGGGTGCGACGCTCCCGCCGGGCACGCACCCCGCCCGGCCAGAACTGCAGCGTCGGCGTTTCGAACGTCGTCACACGAACCCCTTCTGCGAGAAGTCCACCGGTGTTGCGGACATATTGCCCAGCTCGGTGACGAATTCTCCAGAAGCGTCTGCGGCGCGTCGTGAATGATACGAATAGTTTTCGTTATCGAGGCTTCAGACGACCCGCCGCGACGAGGACGCGATACGCCGCGGCCTTGTGCGCGCAGTCGGTGACAGTGCAGTCCAGATGCTGCTGCATGGCCCGATGCGCCTCGGGCACCGCGAGGGGGTGATCGGGTGCGGAATGCGCCACCGCGGACGCCGGTGGAGCCGCCGGAATCAGGGCCTCGGCGCGGATGCGCCGGCGGATCTCGTCCACCGTGCGCCCGTGCGGAATTCGCTGCGGCCGCACGCTCAGCACCACCGCGGCCATCATTCCGACCATGACCATGGTCGCCGCGAAGACCTGCCAGCCGACCATCATTTCACCTCCGCCACGGCCAAATCGAGGGGACGGAAACCGGATTCGGGATAGTTGTCCATGACTGCCTCGTCGATTCGAACTACCTTGATGAACTACCTTCTGACAGCGCCGTTTACGCGTAGGTGAGCGGCACGAGATGGACCGAGACATCGTTGTGTCCGATCCGCGGGGCGAGCAGGCGCCCGGCGAGATAGGCCTCGGCCGCGTCGTCGGTGGTCCACACGCTCGCGCACGGACCGCAGGCCTCGTTCGCCGCGACGGCGGCCTGATCCACGTCGTCGACCCGCACCACCGGCAGGATCGGCCCGAGGGTCTGCTGGGTCAGCACCCGCATGCCCGCCGCGGCCCCGGCGAGCACGGTCGGCGCGAACACATGTCCGGATCCGGCGCCGCCGATCCGCAACGTGGCCCCGTGCGCCACGGCATCGCGCACCTGCTCCTCGAGGTGGCGCACATGTGCGGCCGAGGTCAGTACGTCCACGCCGGAATCATCCGGATCGTCGGCGCCGAACGCGGCGACCTCGGCGACCAGACGTTCGACGAACGCGTCGTAGACGGCGGATTCGACGAAGACGCGTTCGATGCTGTGACAGTTCTGTCCGGATTCGGCCAGACCCCCCAGCGCGATTCCGACGGCCGCGCGATCGAGATCGGCATCGGCCAGCACGATTGCTGATGATTTGCCACCGATTTCGAGCCGGCACGGGATCAGCCGTGCGGCCGCGCGCAGCGCCACCACCTTGCCGGTCTCCGGCGATCCGGTGAAATGCACCGCGTCGACACAGTCCACGACCGCGCGCCCGGCGTCCGGGCCGACCGCGTATTCCAATACGGGCGGCGCACCGACCTGGGTCCATCCGGTGATCACCGCGCGAGTCGTCAAGGGCGTCACCGACGCCGGGCGCACCAGCACCGCCGAACCCGACAGCAGCGCGGGCACCGCGTCGAACAGCATGGTCGCCAGCGGATAGGTCCACCCGGCGAGCACGCCGACCACCGCGCACGGGCGATGCGCGATCGTCAGCCGCAGGGCGACATTCGGTACATGCAGCGGCCGCGGCCGATGCGTGCCGAGGAATTCGGCGCCATGGGTGCGATGGAAATCGATGGCATCGATGCCCAGCCGGAATTCCCGCAGGGCCGCCGAGACCGACTTTCCGGTTTCATCGGCGAGCAGTTCCACCAGGGTGTCGCGGTTGTCCAGCAGCCAATCCCGCAGGCGGGTCATCCAGTGCACCCGCCCCACGACACCCAGTGACCGCCACTGCCATTGGTCCCGGCGCAACCCCGCCACCAGGGCATCCACCCCGTCGACGGTATGGGTCGGCACGGTGCCCAGTAGCCGCCCGTCGACGGGCGCGGTCACGGTGATCCAATCGGTACTGGTGGAATTCGTACGAGCAGACAGCATTCGGGGGCTCACTCCGGTGCGTCGACAATGAGGAAGCCACACCGCGATCGCGCAGCACCCGGGCCAAGTGGACTAATGCCCGGATCGAAAGGGCGCGCCGATCGCGATGCGGCATGAGAGAAACCGTATGGCTAACGTGCCCGCTCAACCAGCACGCATTGGGCCACAAATCGGCGAATATGGGACGCGCGAGCGGCGGATTCTGCGACGATTTTCCCGTGGATGATGACAGGGCAACGGATGAGCCACTCCGACTCCGCTCGACCACCGGCGTGGCCTTGCTGGCCGAGTTCGGACAGAGCCGGGGCATGTCGGTGCCGGACATCCTGCGCGGTACCGGAATCCAGGACGGCCAACTGGACGACCCGACCTCGGAGATCACCATCGGGCAGGAGATCACCCTGACCCGCAACGTGGTCCAGGGTGTCGACGATGAGCCCGGCCTCGGGCTGATGGCCGGATTGATGTGTCACGCACCGAATTTCGGCGTGCTGGGCTTCGCCATCATGAGCTGCGCGACCCTGCGCCAGGCGTGCGAGGTCGGCTTGCGGTACGCCGATCTGTCCTCCACGCTCGGGCGGCACTGGATGGAGGACCACGGCGACGAGGTCTGGATCCTGCGCGAGGACAGCTTCATCCCGGAGGATCTGCGCCGCTTCGTCCTCGAGCGCGATGTCGCCGCGGTGTCGACGATTCAGCAGGATCTGCTGCCGATGCGCGTGCCGACCACGCGGGTGGAGCTGGCCATGCCCGCACATCCGGTGTACGAGATGTTCGGCACGCTGCTCGGCGTCGACACTCTCGTCTTCGGCGCCGAACGGACCTATATGGTGTGGCAGGCCGGCACGCTGGATATGCCACTGCCACAGGCGAATCTGGCCACCCAGCGCTACTACGAACAGCAATGCGCGGATCTGATCCAGCGCCGGCGCGGCCGCGCGGGCATCAGCGGGCGGGTGCGCCAGTTGCTCATCCGCCGTGGCGGATTGGCCGATCAGTCGCATATAGCCTCCGATCTGGATGTCAGCGTGCGCACCCTGCGCCGCCGGCTCGCCCAGGAGGGCACCACATTTCGCGAACTCAGCACCGAAACGGTCGGCATGCTGGCCGAGGAGCTGCTGGTGGCAGGGCTGACCGTCGAACAGGTCGCCGACCGCCTCGGCTACTCCAGCGTCTCGGCCTTCGCCTCCGCCTTCCGCTCCTGGAAGGGTCAGTCGCCCGGACAGTTCGCGCGGGCCAACCGCGGGCGGGTCACGGTACGGGTGTAAGGGGTCGTGACACGGTCGAGACGCGCAGTTGAGCCGCTGGCTGCCCGCATCGTCCTATTCTTCGACCATGACAACCAGCAATAGTGTTTACGAGGGTCCGCTGCATCAGCTGGCACGTAGCGCGTGGCAATCGTTGCTGGTCATCGGCATCCTGTCGGTGATCGTCGGCATCCTGGTGCTCACCTGGCCCGGACCGACACTGGTCGTGGCGGGCATTCTGTTCGGGATCTATCTGCTGGTCTCGGGCATCCTGCAATTGGTCGCGGCGTTCGGGCCGCATGTGAGCACGGGCTGGCGGGTATTGACCCTCATCAGCGGTGTGCTGTCGTTCATTCTGGCGTTCTTCTGCCTGCGCAGCATCGGCGATGCGGTCGTGCTGCTGGCGCTGTGGATCGGAATCAGCTGGATGTTCCGTGGTATCGCCGCCCTGATCGCCGGGGCCGAGGCCCCGCCCGGTATACCGGGTAAGGGGTGGTCGATCTTCTTCGGCATCGTGCTGGTCCTCGGCGGCATCGCCCTCACGGTGTGGCCGATCCACTCCATCGCGGCGCTGACACTCACGGTCGGCTGGTGGTTGATCTTCATGGGCATCATGGACGTCGTGTACGCCTTCGGCGTCCGCTCGGCCGCGAAGAACTCACCCGGTACGCTCTGAGCTCCCCCGCCCGGGGCCCCAGGTGAATTCACCTGGGGCACCGGCATTTTCAGGGACGGTTGGCGCGCTCGGCCTTGACGGCCCAGCCGCAGACACCCAGGCCTACCGCCCCGATGATCCAGGACGTCCACAGCGGCGCGCCATAGCGGATGAGGACGCCCGACACCCCGAACGAGTGCCGCCACAGCGCCTCGGTCAGGACCGAGCCGAAGCCCTGGACCAGCAGGACGAGCCCCACGGTCCACAACACGGTCTGTTCCTGTTTGCTGTTGCCCGCCACGGCCGACCTGCCTTCCAATTCCGTTCCGTCGAAACAATTCTGGAAGATCGCCGCCGCCGCGGGCATCCCCCATGCGGGCGTCTTCGCCGTCATCCTTTCCGGTACGGCCCTCATGCTGCGGGATGATCGGGGGTCATCCGCGGGTTGAGGACATTCATGAGACTGAACGATGATGCCCGCGCGCTCATCGGCGCCGGGGCCGACGCCACTCTGGTGACCCTCAATCCCGACGGAAGCCCGCAGGTCAGTGTGGTCTGGGTGGCGCTGCGGTCGACGCCGGACGGGGACGAATTGGTCGCGGCGCACCGGAGCGAGCACCGCAAGGTCCGCAACGTCCGCCGCGACGGCCGGGTGGGGCTGACGATCCTGGGCCCCGCGGTCAGCGGGGCGCTGCGTCCCTATCTGACCGTCACCGGCACCGCCCGCATCGCCGAGGGCGGCGCGCCCGAACTGCTGCGCGAGCTGGCCCAGGCCATGCTGGGCCCCGACTCGCACTTCCCGCCGGCCGACACCCCGCCCGGCTATCTCACTCGCGTGCGGATCGAGAAGGTCGGCGGCATCGGCCCCTGGGCGTCCTGAGAAGTGCTGCGCCACGCCCGAATACGCGATACTCGGCGTGGCGTATCACAGTGCGGCCACGAACATATCGCTACGTCCGGGATGTACTGCTACCTTCGGTATGCCCGTATCACCCTGCCGCAAGGAGCGAATGTCATGGGCAGCATCATCGTGATGATCATCATCGGACTGGTCGCCGGAGCCATCGCGCGACTGATCGTTCCCGGCAAGGAGAACTTCGGCATCCTCTGGACCATCGTGCTCGGCATCGTCGGCGGCTATGTCGGCGGGACGCTGGGCAGTCTGGTCTTCGCTCCGCACAAGTTCGACGTCCGGCCGCCGGTCAGTCATTCGGTGCTGGGGGCGATCGTCGGGGCGGTCGTTCTGCTGATCATCTACAAGTTCGTTCGTGCCAGAGCCTGAGAGTTCGCCCTGGCCGGGTCCACCCGGCCAGGGCATCGGGTAACTCTCAATCCACCTGCCGCTTCCCATGCAGAAGCGTCATGGTCTTGGCGAGCAGCGCGTCGGTCTTGGCGGTCCGGTCGAAGGTCGTCACGGCCATCAGCGGCGCGAAACGCTGGCGGGCGACGGCGTGCGCGTAGGTGAATTCGCGCAGGCCGTCAGGGCCGTGGATGCGGCCGAAGCCGGAATCCCCGACACCACCGAACGGTAGCGACGGGATCTGCGGGATGGTGAAAACCCCGTTCACGCTGACCATTCCGGCGTGCAGGCGCTCGGCCAGCTCCCGCCCGCGGGCCTTGGAATACACCACCGCCGCCAGCCCGTAGCGGCTCGCATTGGCGCGCTCGATCGCGACGTCCATATCGTCGACCGACGCGACGGTCAGGGTGGGGCCGAAGGTCTCCTCGGTCACGGCCAGCGCATCCTCGGGCACATCCACCAGCACGGTCGGCTGCACCAGCTGCCCGTTGATCTCGCTCACCCCGCCGGTGAGCACGCGCCCGCCGCGCACGATCGCATCCTCGAGGTGGCGGCGGATCACAGCCACCTGCCGCGGCATGGTGATGGGGCCGATCTTGGCCTCGGCGTCGATCCCGGCCCGCACCGACCGCGCCCGCGCTACCAGCCGGTCCACGAACGGCTCGTAGATCGATCGATGCACATAGACCCGTTCCGTCGCGATGCAGGACTGACCGGCATTGGCCATGCCGGCCCACAGCGCCGCCTCCACGGCCGCGTCCAGATCCGCATCGGCGTCGACGATCAGCACATCCTTACCGCCGCATTCGGCCACCATCGGGGTGAGCGATTCCGCGCACACCGCCATGACCTTCTTCGCGGTCGCGGTCGATCCGGTGAACGCGATCTTGTCCACCCCGGCCCGGCACAAAGCCTCGCCGGTGCTCGCATCGCCGGTGAGCAGTTGCAGCACAGGATGTTCCGGCACCACCTCGCCGAACATCCGTACCAGCCAGGCGCCGACGCCCGGGCTGAACTCACTCGGCTTGAACACCACCGCATTTCCGGCCGCCAGCGCGTAGATGATGGAGCCGAGCGGGGTGAACACCGGATAGTTCCACGGCCCGATCACCCCGATGACGCCCAGCGGCTTGTATTCCACCGACGCGGCCTGGTTGAAGGTCAACAGTCCGACACGAGACCTCTTGCGCCCCAGGATCTTCGAGGCGTTACGTCCGGCCCATTTCAGATGGTCCAGCGTCAGCGCGGATTCGAGCATCGCGTCGGAATACGGCTTACCGGTCTCGTCATGGATGATCGAACTCAATTGCCCCATGCGCCGCGCGATCACGCCCGCGAAGCGCGAGAGCCGTTCGGCGCGTGCGCGATAGCCGAGTCCGGACCACCAGACAAAGGCGGCGCGGGCGCGCACGACCGCGGCGGCCACCTCGTCACGGGAGTGCACGGGATAGGTTCCGACCAGATCACCGGTGCCCGGATTGCGGACCTCGAAGACGGGTTGTGTGCCAACAGTGGGTAGTTCGCCCGTTGCGGTCATCGACTGCTCTCCTTCACGACGGGAACGGCCGCGGTGGCGACGCTGCGACCACGGATGAGATCGGCGACCTTCTCGCCGATCATCACGACAGGGGCATTGGTGTTGCCGCGCACGATGCGCGGCATGATCGAGGCGTCCACCACGCGCAGGCCGTCGACCCCGCGCACGCGCAATTCCGCGTCCACCACCGACATCTCGCCCGAGCCCATGGCGCAGGTGCCGACGGGATGGAACAGCGTCTGGGTCCAGCGTTCGACGTGGGCGCGCAGCCCGTCCTCGTCGAGGGTGTCGCCCGATGCCGGAAGATAGGACCGCACAAGGTATTTCGACAGCGGCGGCCGATGGGAGATATCCATCGCCAATCGCATCCCGACCAGCAGGGCGTCCAGATCGCGCGGATCGGACAGATAGGCCGGATCGATCTCCGGCTTCCACAGCGGATCGGCCGACCGCAACCGTAACCGTCCCCGGCTGTGCACCTCGACCAGCGTGGGCCCCGCGGTGAACATCGGGCCCAGGCTCTCATGGAGTCCGTTGTCGTAGAAGGCCGTCGGGGCCACGTGGAACTGCATATCCGGCGCGGTCAGATCCGCGCGGGTGCGGGTGAATCCGCCGCCCTCGCCGATATTCGAGGCGAGCGGTCCCCGGCCCAGTGCCTGCCACTGCGCCAGCCGCAGCGGGTTCTCGAACTGCGCCAGATCCGAGGAGTCGCGGGTATGCCACAGCATCGGCGTGGCCGGATGATCGTGCAGATTCTCGCCGACACCGGGCAGGTCGGCGACGATGTCGATGCCGTGCTCGCGCAGGTGCGCGGCGGGCCCGACCCCCGAAAGCATCAGCAGCTGCGGCGAATTGATCGTCCCGCCGCACAACAGCACCTCGGCGTCGGCGAACACCGTATGTTCCCGCGAGTCGCGCAGATAGTCGACGCCGATCGCGCGGGCGCCCTCGAAGCGCACCCGGGTGGCGTGCGCGCCGGTGCGCACGGTCAGATTGGGCCTCGACAGGACCGGTCGCAGGTAGCCGTCCGCGGTCGACCAGCGCCGGCCGTGTCGATGGGTCACCTGATAGGGGCCGACGCCGTCCTGCTCGGCGGCGTTGAAATCGGCGCTGCGCGGCAGCCCGGCGGCGACCGCGGCCTCGACCCATGCCTCGGTGAGTTCATGTGTGTAGCGCGGGTTTTCGACGTGCAGCGGGCCGTCGGTGCCGTGATACGGCGAGCGCAGACCGGTATTGGTCTCCGATTTCACGAAATACGGCAGTACATCCTCATAGCTCCAGCCGACCGCGCCGAAATCGCGGCGCCAGCCGTCGTAGTCGGCGCGGTTGCCGCGGATGTAGATCATGGCGTTCATCGAGGAGCAGCCGCCGAGCGCCTTCATCCGCGGCCAGTACGCGCGCTGCCCGCCCAGCTGTTTCTGGGGCGTGGTCTCGTAACACCAATCCCATTGCGTGCGAATCAATGTGGCCCAGGCCGCGGGGATGTGGATCTGCTCGGCCTCATCGGCCGGACCGGCCTCGAGCAGCGCGACGGTGACCGCCGGATCCTCGGTGAGCCGATGGGCGAGGACGCAGCCCGCGCTGCCCGCACCCACGATGACGTAGTCGAACGATTCCCGGTCGGCCATAACGACCTCCAATGCAGGACCGGTGCAGCGATACCTCACTCATTGTCACGCGCTGACCGGGGTGGTTCGTTCGATTCGCCAGATACCCAGGGCCGGAAGATCTTCCGATCAGGGACGGCAGACCGCGGAATGCGAGTCGCCGCCGATGCGCGGGACCAGACCGCGAGGCAGCAGCACGCCGTAGAGGGAGACGTCGAGACTGCAGACGTAGGAGGAGTTGTAGGCGCCCTCCTGATTGTTGCGGCCGATATCGGCGAGGATCGCCGGCAGATCGACCGCGGCCCGGTCGAGTCGCTCACCGTTGGCGATGAACAGGGTCAGCGCGTCGTGCACCGAGGCCTGCGCACCGGCGAGCAGCGGATGGACGCGGTTCGTCATGCGCAGCAGGCTGTCGGTATCGCCGGCGAGCCGAGTCGTCGACGACAGCAGCGACTGGCCCTGTTCGTACAGCCCGGCGATCAGGGCGCGGGTCTGGACCACCAGCGTCTCCAGCTCCGCACCGCGCGCGGCCAGGCCGCTCATGGTGCCGCTCAGATTCGTGATGACCTCGGCGAGGATCGCGTCGCGGCGATGGAAATCCACCGCGAGATCGGCGGCCTGGGTGATGAAGGACGCCAACGACACCCGATCGCCCTGCAGCGCCTGCACCAGGGTGCTCGTGAGGCTGTTCACCTGCTCGGGCGACAGCACCTCGAACAGCGGCTGGAATCCGCCCAGCAGACCCGACAGGTCGAACGACGGTTCGGTCCGCTCCAGCGGGATGACCCCGCCCGGCCGCAACGGGCGGGCATCACCCGTGACCCCCGCCGCCAGCGCCACATACCGCTGGCCGATCAGATTCTGATAGCGCACCAGCGCCTTGGTGTCGGAGTACAGCGTCTGGGCGCGCTGCACAACAAAGGACACCTTCGCGACGTATTTGTCCGAGTGGGGATCTCGGGTCAGTGCGATATCGGTCACTTTGCCGACCCGCACCCCGGCCATGCGGACATCGTCGTCGACCCGCAGCCCGAGCACATCGGAGAATGTCGCGGAGTAGGCCTCGGTCGGCCCGGTCACGGTGCGCGCCAACGTATTCCAGACCGTGGTCGTGGTCAGCAGCGCGACCGTCGCGAACACACCGAACACCAGCGCAGGCAGAACCAGGCGACGCATCAGAGCGGACCCTCCTCGACCCTCGCGCGAATACGATTCACAGGCAATCGGGTAGCTATCGGAGCGCACTGTAGCGGCCGACCACCCGTCCGCGACCGCCCGCCACGCCGAGCCCCCGGAATCAGGGGCGGCGAATTGGTTCACATCGGAAGTATCGGAAGCCATAGTCGAGGCATGCTCCGCCCGTGCGAGACCAGCCCCGCCCGCTTCCCCGGCCACCCGTTCCCGATCGCCTCGTTCAGCCATGTCGCAGCAATCGCACTCGACAGTGTGTCGGCCGACCGATATGCGGGCCGGAACTCGAGTATCCTGCGTGCCGTGTTGATCGCGTTATGGGCGTGGGTCGCCCGGCACTGGGTGGGCTATCGACCGGCGACCGTGACCGGTGGCTCGGATGCGACGGCGGTGCGGTCATGAACCTCCCGATCCTGGCCGTGGATCTCGGCAAGTCGAACTGCCGCAGCTCACTACGCGTCGACGAGCGCGAGGTGCGCACCACCCGCAGCGCCGGCTCGCGCGGGCTCGCCGATATCGACGGCGGCCCCGCGGCCTATCGCGCAATCCTGCGCATCATCGACGAAACCCCCGATCCGGAACCTCCTTTCGCGGTATCCATCGGCGCGGCCGGGGCCTGGTCGGCCCCGAACGCCGCCGCCGAACTCGCCGACCGGCTGGCCGAACTGGATACCGTGGCCTCGGTGGCCGTCACCTCCGACGCGGTGACCGCGCACGTCGGCGCGCTGGGCGGGAATCCGGGTGTGGTCCTGACCGTGGGAACCGGCGTGGTCGCGACGGCCGTCGACGGCGGCGGCGAGCTGGTCCGGATCGACGGCTGGGGGCCGTTGCTCGGCGACGAGGGCGGCGGCGCGTGGATCGGGCTGGCGGGCCTGCGCGCGGCGCTGCGCTCCTTCGACGGGCGCGGACCGGATACCGCATTGGCGGCCGAGGCCATCGAGGAGTACGGCATTCCGCTCTCCGACCTGCCCTACTACCTGGGCCGGCACGATAATCCCCCGCTGCTGACCGCCCGCTTCGCCCCGGTCGTCGCGGCCGCCGCCGACACCGATCCCATCGCGGCCGCGATCATGGCGGGGGCCGCCCGCGCCCTGGCCGCCACGGTCCTGACGGCCGCCGACCGTTCCGGGCTGCGGCAACCGGTTCCCTATGCGATTATCGGCGGACTGATCAATCTCGGTGCGCCACTGCTGGATCCCCTGGACGCGGCCCTCACGCATCGGGTCGAGCGACGCGCCCCGCTCGGCGCCTCGATCGACGGAGCCGCCCTGCTGGCCGTCGACACCACGACGGCCGTGGAGAAATTGGTGATTCGCCGTGCTGACAATTATTGACAGAAGTGACATGTCAATTGAGAATTGCGTACTAACCGCACACCCTAACCCAGGGGAGGCACGATGAACGCACTCAATCTCGCGGTCATCGTCGTGTACCTGGTCGGGGTCGGCTGGGTGGGCCTGCGCCGCTCCGGGCGGCAGCGCTCGAGCGGGGACTACTTCGTCGGCGACGGCAAGATGCCCTGGTGGGCGGTGTGTTTCTCGGTCGTGGCCACCGAGACCAGCGTGCTCACCGTCATCTCCATCCCCGGCGGCGCCTATACCGATCAGGCCTTCGGCAACGTCGAACTGGCGATGGGCTACATCATCGGCCGCACGGTGGTGGCCTTCGTGTTGATCCCGCTGTACAAGCGCGGCGGATTCGTCAGCGCCTATCAATACCTCTTGCAGCGGTTCGGGCGCTATCTGCAGGGCGTGGCCTCGCTGACCTTCGTCGTCACCCGGCTGCTCGCCGAGGGTGTGCGGCTGTTCGCCTCCGCGATCCCGCTGCAGTTGCTGCTGGACGAATTCGGCATCCATCTCGGCTACAACATCATCATCGTGGCGCTGACCGTGGTCACGGTGATCTACACCTATCTCGGCGGCATCAAGGCGGTCATCTGGACCGACGCGCTGCAGATGAGCCTGTATCTGATCGGTGCGCTGATCGCGATCGGGGTGCTCACCGGTCATGTGGGTGCCGACGGCTGGTCGAAGGCGTTCCACGCCGGGAAGTTTCACCTCTTCGATACCGATTTCGATCTCGCGCACGTGCTCACGAGCAGCTTCGCCCTGCCGACGGCGATCATCGGCGGCGCGCTGTTCTCGATGGCCTCGCACGGCTCGGATCAGTTGATCGTGCAACGCATCCTGGCCACCCGCTCGCTGCGCGACAGCCGCCGCGCGATGATCGGCTCGGGCATCTTCGTCGCGGTGCAGTTCGCCGCCTTCTCCCTGGTCGGCGCGCTGCTGTGGGCCTACAACGAGGGCCGCACCCCCAAACAGCTCGGCCTGTCCACCTCCGACAACCTGTATCCGAACTTCATCCTGCACGGGCTGCCGGTGGTGATCTCCGGACTGCTGGTCGCCGGAATCCTCGGCGCCGCCATGGGTTCGCTGTCGGCGGCGCTGAATTCGATGGCCAATTCCACCGTGGCCGATATCGTGCGCAGCTTCGCCACGCGCGAGCTGCCGGATGCGACGATGTTGCGGCTGGCCCGGATCATGACGCTGGTGTGGGCGGTGCTGATGGCCCTGTTCGCGATGGGCTTCAGCGCCACCACCGGCAACGTCTACCTGACCGCGCTGGCCATCGCCGGATACACCTACGGCGCCCTGCTGGGCGCCTTCCTGCTCGGGCGAATCGTCAAGCGTGCCAACCAATTCGACGCGATCGTGGCATTCGTCGCGACCGTACTGGTGATGACGTTCGTGGTGCGCGTGGTCAAGATCGATGTGACCGTCGCGGGCACCGTCACCCAGAAGGGAATTGCCGCACAGTGGCTGGTGCCGATAGGGGTGCTGGTGACATTAGCAGTGGGCGGTCTGACGAGCCGATCGCATCCCGCCCCAACGGCCGCTGAACCGGTCAAGGCAGACTGGTGAACCATGGCCGAGGATGACGATGTCCGCACTCGCCTGGTGACGGCGATGCCGAGGCTCACGCCGACCGGATTACGCGTTGCCCGCGTGATTCTGGACGATCCGCCCGGCGCCGCGCAGCTGACCGTGAATCAGCTCGCCGAGCGCGCCGACACCAGTACCTCCGCGGTGGTGCGATTGGCCAAGACCCTGGGCTACGACGGCTATCCGCAGCTGCGGCTGGCGCTGGCCGCGGTCGGCGGCGAATCCGGCACCACGCCGGTATTCGCCACCGATATCGTCGCCGACGATCCGCTGGGCAAGGTGATACACAAGCTCACCGCCTTCGAAACCGAGGGCATGGTCGCGACGGCCGATCTGGCCGATCCGGCCACGCTGACCGCGGTGGTCGACGCGCTGGTCCACGCGCGGCGCGTCCAGTTGCTCGGCATCGGCGCGTCCGGGCTGGTGGCCACGGATCTGGAGCAGAAGCTCACCCGCATCGGAAGGTGGTGTCGCGCCAGCACGTCCGAGGACGACGCGCTCGTGCAGACCAGCCTGCTGGACGCCGGGGACGTGGTGATCGCGTTCTCGCATTCGGGCGAGACCGCCGCGATCGTGGAGGCGATGCGCCGCGTCGGAACCCGGGCGACGACCGTCGCGGTCACCTCGAGCCCGCAGTCACGGCTGTCCCGCGCGGCCACCCACACGATCCTGGTCGCCGGGCGCGAGGACGGATTCCGTTCCGCGGCGATGGCGAGCCGGATGAGTCAGCTGCTGGTGGTCGATGCGCTGTACATCGGTGTGCTGCAACGAACTCCGTCGGCGGCGCTAGCGCTGCGCCGCACCCACGATGCCGTGGCCGATCGCCGGAGCAGAGAACCGTAGTCGACCCTCAGGAGGCGTAGTTGTTCGAGTTCGGTGCCCTCACCACCGAGGCGGTCGATCCGTCGACCGTAGACCTGGACACCATGCCGGTCGAGCAGTTGCTGCGCACGATGAACGCCGCCGACACGTCGGTGGCTCCCGCTGTGGCACAGGCGATTCCGCAGATCGCGCGGGCCGTCGAGCGGATCGTCGCGGCCCGGTGCGTCAGCGGGCGGATGTTGTACGTCGGCGCCGGGACCAGCGGGCGGATCGGGGTGCTCGATGCCTCGGAATGCCCGCCCACCTTCGGCGTGGATCCCCGCGAGGTGGTCGGCATCATCGCCGGCGGGCCGACCGCGATCACCCGATCGGTGGAGGGCGCCGAGGACGATATCGACCGCGCGGCAGTCGATCTCGCGGCGGTCGATCTGGATGCGAACGATGTCGTGATCGCACTCGCCGCCAGCGGGCGCACCCCGTATGCGATCGGGGCGCTGGACTACGCCCGTTCGGTCGGCGGGGGCACGGTCTCGGTGTCCTGCAACCGCGGCGCCGAAATGAGCGGGCATGCCGAGATCGCCATCGAAATCGACACGGGCCCAGAGGTTCTCACCGGATCGACCCGATTGAAGGCGGGCACCGCGCAGAAGTTGGTGTGCAATATGATCTCGACCGCGGTCATGGTGCGTTCGGGCAAGGTGTACGGCAATCTGATGGTCGATCTGAATCCGTCGAATACCAAGCTGCGCGATCGCGCCCGGCGCATCGTCTCCGAGGCCACCGGCGTGGACACCGCGGCTGCCGCGGCATTGCTGGATGCGGCCGGGGGACATTCCAAGACCGCCATCGTCATGCAGCTGACCGGGGTCGACGCCGATCAGGCCCGCCGATTGCTGCGCGACGCGCACGGCTTCGTCCGGACCGCCGTTCGGGACTAGGCCACTTTCCGCCCGATCAATTCCATCGCCGATGTAGCCTTTCCGCCGTTGATCTTCTTTGACAGTCGGAGGTGCGCGTGCGGTATGTGATCGGGGTCGTGGGGCTGCTGGTCTTCCTGCTCCTCGCCTGGCTGCCCAGTACCGACCGCCGCGCGGCGGTCGGCAAGCTCGGGCGGGTGGCGATTCTGCTGGTGGTTCAGTTCGCGCTCGGATTCCTCCTGCTTCGAACCGGCGTGGGCACCACGGTGATCCGGGTCATCCGCGACGGATTCCAGCACATCCTCGACTATGCCGGGCAGGGCACCAGCTTCGTCTTCGGCGATGTGGCCAAGTACGGACAGACCCCGGCGTTCCTGTTCTCGGTGCTGATGCCGGTCGTGTTCGTCTCCGCGCTGATCGGCATCCTGCAGCACATCCGGGTGCTGCCGCTGATCATCAAGTACCTCGGCCTGATGCTGTCGTGGGTGAGCGGCTTCGGCAAGGTGGAGTCGTTCAACGCGGTCGCCGCGGCGATCCTCGGCCAGTCCGAGGTGTTCATCTCGCTGCGCGGCATGCTGGATCGCATTCCGCCGCAGCGGATGTACACGCTGGCGGCCTCGGCCATGTCGACGGTGTCGGCATCGATCCTGGGCGCGTACATGCAGCTCATCGACGCCCGCTTCGTCATCACCGCGATCGTGCTGAATCTGCTGGGCGTCTTCGCGGTGACCGCACTCGCCAACCCCTACCGCGTCGATCCGCTGGAGGATGCCGAACTGCTCGAGGGCGAATCCGCCGACGCACGCAGGGCGCAGTCGTTCTTCGAGATGCTCACCGACTACATCCTGGTCGGCTTCCGGGTGGCATTCACGGTGGCGGCCATGCTCATCGGCTTCATCGCGCTGCTGGCCATGGTGAACGGCATCTTCGCGGCCCTGTTCAACGGCACGACGTTCCAGGACGTGATGGGCCACGTCTTCGCCCCGCTGGCCTACATCACCGGCATCCCGTGGCACGAGGCCGTGGACGCGGGGAAGTTCATGGGCACCAAGCTGGTCTCCAACGAGATCGTCGCCATGCAGGAGCTGCATCAGGACCACGGCGGCCTGTCCACCCACACGATGGCGATCGTCTCCACCTACCTGGTCTCCTTCGCGAACTTCTCCAGCATCGCGATCATCATCGGCGCGGTCCGCAGCCTCAACGAGAAGCAGGGTCTGGTCACAGCGGGATACGGCCTGCGCCTGCTGTATTCGGCCACCCTCGTCAGCTTCATCACCGCCACCATCGTGGGCCTGCTCAGCTGAGCTGGAATGAGCAGGCGGCGCCCGACGTAGTACTGCCCCGAAAAGCGTTCAGGCCCTCGACGTATCGTCGAGGGCCTGAACGGACTTCTCACTACTCGTCGTCGGCGACGCCGTTGGTCGCCGTGGCGCGCTGCTGCTTCTTGGCGCGGGCGCGGCGGCGTTCGGCACGCAGCTCGGCGAGCTCCTGTTCGAGGGTCTCGGCGATGCGGAACTGACCGGTGTCGTACAGATTCATCGAATCGGTGTCCGGATCGGCCTCGGGCCGCTCCTTGGCCTTCTTACCGTTGCCGTTGGCCGGGGCGTCCTTGAGATCGGACATCCAGTTCTTGGCCGACGAATTGTTCGGCGGGGGCGTCGATTTCGGCAGCCAGATATCGGGTTCGACCGAGGGATCGACGGTTTCGGCATCGCGCACGTCGGCATCGGGCTTGGCACCGGCGGGCTGATGCTGTTCGGCGGGCGCGGTCGGCAGCGCGGGCAAGGGAGCCGCCTGCCGTGTGTCGGGGGCCGCCTGCCTGATGAAGCTGACGAAGGTCGGCAGCGTGCGCCGGATCTGCTCGGCCGGGTCGGGAATGTCCTTGACCTGGTCGGTGGCCCGGGTGATGGCCTGGCCGTACCGATGGCTGGCCGAATCGTGCACCAGCAGCGCGACGCCGACCATGACCGGTGCGACCGCGTGCACGCCGACGTCGTACCACGAGCCGCCGCGTAGATATGGATAGGTGTTGAGGCCCACGGTCAGTGCGAGCAGCGCCAGTTCGGCGATCACGATCTGCCTGCGGCTGTCCAGGATTCCCCATTCGGCGACCTTGTTGGTGCCGATCATGATGATGACCAGACAGACGCTGATCATGCCTTCCAGCAGATAGCTGAACCAGTACAGCGGATCGGTCGGACCGCCGGGTGCGATGTTGTGCTGGACGTTGACCGCCGACCACAGCATGCCGGCCACGACGACACCCGCGAGGGCGCGCTGGGACCAGGCACGATGCCGATACAGCGAGGCCAGTTTGGCATGCGGGCTCGACTCACGCCGCTGCGCGGCGATCGCCTTGCGGGCCATCAGGAGATCTCGCATGTCGGCCTTCGCGATCTCTTCGGACGTCTGCCGTGCACGGTCGGACGCCGAAGCTGCCGCCTGCACGTTCTTCCAGCGCTGTTCGCGTTCTTGCTCGCGAATGCGCTCGGCGAGTTCGCGTTCGGCATGGAGCTCGTCCTCCGACAGCGCCTCGGTCAGCGAGGGATCGAATTGGAACGCCATGCGACCGCGGGCCTTCTCGACCCGCCTCGCTAGCTGCGTGACCTCGTCTCCCATTGGATGTTCGATGGTCACCTCCACCACCGCCCGGTGAGATGCGGTGGCACACACGTGATCACGGGTGGAAACGACACAGGACATTAATAGTCGATTGAACCCGCAAGCGAAACTGTAGATTTGCCGAAATGCGTGTCGCACCGGCGTGGCGCGCACGACACGCCGAAGGCGGCAACTCTAAATCGACTGACCAGCAGGACAATTCGCCCGTTCCGCACCGACCCCTACGCCGCCGCGGACGAGACCAGCATCCGCCGAATCGTTTCCGGATCGTCCACATCGACGACGAGGCGGGTGAAGCCGGCCCCCGACAACTCGATGCGCACCGCGCGGCCGTCGAACAGCGTGTCCCAGAACTCCTTGCGCCCCTTGCCACGGAACGTCCCGGCGGCGATCACGCCCGGGAAGAACGTCCCCGGCGTGCGCACCCACGGCGGGCGCAGATCGACCTCGGCCGGTACGACGGCCGTGACGGCGGATAGCTCGAAGCTGACGTGTTCGCGCAGGCCGAGGAACCGGTGCGCGCCGAGCACATGCACCGTCACGGTCGTACCGGAGACCTCGAATTCCACCATCGCCCACACCTCTCACTACCGCCGAGAACGCGTACTCCTCCACAGTGGCCACCGACCCTGGCGCGAACCTGTGCCGTTCCTATGATTTCCGGCCGAGTTTTCACAGGTTTCCGCGCGTGTACCCGCGAGCTGCGGCGATGGGCTGACTAGGCTCGTCCCATGCGACTGAGCACACGTAATCAGCTCGACGGAACGGTGTCCTCGATCACACGCGGCGACGCGATGGCGGTGGTCCGGGTCCGCCTCGCCGGTGGCGAGGAGATCACCTCCTCGATCACCCGCGACGCGGTCGAGGACCTGGGGCTGGCCGAGGGCACCGCGGTCACGGTGCTGATCAAGTCGACCGAGGTGGCCCTGGCCGTCGAATAGGATCTCGAGGTATGCGGCTCGGCCCACGGCTTTCCGGATTCCTCTCCTTCGCACTCCTGGTGGCCATCGCCGTCGGATCCGCCTGGGCCCTGCAGCCGCACGGACATCGGCCCGAATCCGCGCCGCGCGACGTATTCAGCGCCGAGCGCGCGATGCGGGTGGTCGAATCCATTGCGACCCAGCCGCATCCGGTCGGCACCGCCGAACACGACCGGGTCCGAGACCATCTCGTCGACGAGCTGCGAAAGCTGGGCCTGGACACCGAGATTCGGCCGGGCGTGGGGCGCTACCCCGCCGCCCTGGGGCGCGAGGTCCTCGGCATCGGCCGGGTCGACAACATCGTCGCCCGCATCCGGGGCACCGCATCGACGGGCGCCGTCTACCTTGTCGCGCACTATGATTCGGTGCCCTCGGGGCCGGGCGCGAACGACGACGGCGTGGGCGTGGCCGCAGTCCTCGAGGCGGTCCGCGCGCTGCGCGAGGGCGGCACCACCCCGCGCAACGACATCGTGGTGCTGCTGACCGACGGCGAGGAGATCGGCCTGCTCGGCGCGGAGGCCTTCGTCGCGGCGGGCGGCTACGACCGGCCCGGTGTGGTGATCAACCACGAGGCGCGCGGCGCGGGCGGTCCGCCGCTGCTGTGGCGCACCACCCGCCCCGACGGCCCGCTGATCGCCTCGGTGGCCGCCGCGGCGCCGCATCCGAACACCGATTCGCTGTCGACCGCCCTCGCCGGTGACATGACCTCGAGCACAACCGATTTCGCCGCGCTGCAACCGGGCGGGCTGCGGGTGCTGGATTGGGCCTTCGCCGGGCGAAGCGCCTACTACCACAACATCTTCGATGATCCCGCGCATGTGGATCCGGCGGTCGTGCAGCAGATGGGCGATAACACCCTGGCGCTGATCGGCGAATTCGGCAACCAGGATCTCACCGCGGCGGGCGGCGCCGATCGGGCGTATTTCCAGCTGCCGTTCGGACCGCTGGTGGTGGTGCCGGTGTGGCTGATCGTGGCGCTCGCGATCCTCACCGTGCTCGTCGTGGGCTGGACCGTCGTTCAGGTCCGGCGCACCGGCGAGGCGAGTATCGGCCGGGTGCTCGGTTCGGCCGCAACGGCTTTCGTCGCCGTACCGATCGCGATGGCCGCGACCTACGGGCTGTGGGAGGCGGTGCTGGCCGTGCGGCCGGACTATCGCGGGCTGTTCGTCGACCCGTATCGGCCCGAACTGTACGACCTGGCCGTGCTCGTGCTGTCCGCGACCGTCGCGGTGGCGTGGTACGCGCTGGCCCGGCGGCTGTTCGGCCCCACGGCCGCCGCGGTGGGCCTGCTGACCTGCGTCGCCCTGTTCGGTGCGGCCGCCACGGCGCTCGCACCGACCGCCGCACAGATCGTCGTGATCCCGGCCGTCGCGGCGGCGCTGGGTGTCGCGCTGACCTTCCTGGTGCCGACGGCGTGGCGGCTGCCGGTGCTGACCGTATTCCTGATCCCCGCAGCGGTTTTCGCGGGCACCGGCACCTGGGTGCCGCTGCAGGCCGGCATCACGGGCGCACCCTTCCTGATCACGCCCGTGGTGGTACTCCTCGGCGGACTGCTGCTGCCGGCCCTCACCCACGCCTGGCCGAAGCGGCGCACCGCGTTGATCCCCCTGACCGGCCTCGTCCTCACGGTCGCGCTCACCGCCGCCGGTTCCGCCGTCGATCGCGTCGACGACCGGCACCCGCAAACCGTGCAGCTTGCCTATGCCCTCGACGCCGACAAGGGTGCGGCACAGTGGATTTCACGCCTGGAGCCCGGGCGGTTCACCGACCGTTTCGTGCACACCGGCCCCCTCGATCCCGCCCTGGCCGTCCTGTGGCCGGACGCGGTCGCCAGCGGCACCGCCCCCACCCAGCCCCTCGCACCTCCCACCGCCGAAATACGCTCCGATACAACGACATCCGGCCTCCGCACCATCCAGCTGCACCTGGCTTCTCCCCGAGGGGCAACCGCCGTAGCCCTGCGCTACGACACTCCCGTCACCAGTCTCCGCGCTGCGGGCCGCGACCTCACCCCCGTCCCCACCAAGGGTTTCCAATTCGCCGCTCCCCCACCGCAGGGCATCGACGTGGAACTCACCGCTCCCGCAGGCCCCCTGGCCCTGCGGGTCGCCGACTACAGCTGGCTCCCCGACGCCGGATTCGACGCCCTCCGGAACCGCCCCTCGGACATCTTCTTCCGCCAGGACAGCACCTGTGTGGTGGTGACCTCCGTCCGCGGTCTGTAGCAATCACCCAGGAGTACTCCGGCGAACTTCTACCGAACCCGTTGACACTCCAGCGAGAGTGAGTGTACAGTCACTCACATGACCAAACGGGGTGCGACACTCTCCACATCGGAGATACGGCGCGAGGCCGTGGTGGATGCGGCTATCGCCGAATTCGCCAGGACCGGCTACCACGGCACGCCGATCAACAATGTGGCCGCCAAGGCGGACATCTCGCCCGCTTACGTGTTCAAGCTGTTCCCGGGCAAGGTGGCCCTGTTCGTCGCGGCGCTCGATCACTGCTTCGAGCGGATCGAGCAGGCGTTCTCGGCGGGAGCGGCACGGGTCGCGGATGCGGACCCCGAGCAGATCCTGTTCCACATGGGCGGCGCGTATGCCGAATTGATCGCCGACAAGAGCCTGCTCATGTTGCAGGTGCACGCCCAGTCGGCATCCGATATCCCGGAGATCGCCGAGGCCATGCGCCGCGGCCTGTCCCGGGTGACCACATTCGCCAAGGAGCGCTCCGGCGCCACCGACCAGCAGGTGCAGCATTTCATGGCCTACGGCCAGCTCTGCCACCTGATCACCGCCTTCGAGCTGGACGGCAACGACAGCGCCTGGGAGGCCATCCTGACCGCGGGCATTCGCCACCCCAACGCCCACTGATCGAAAACCCCTGTCCCACAGGGTCATTCATTTACCCACCGAGTGATTGAACAGTCACTCACCCATGAGGAGTATTGCCATGACCACCATTGCCACCGAGATCGTGCTGCCCGGCAAGGTCGACCCCCGCGAACTGCAGATCACCGAGCGCGCGCTGCCCGCACCCGGCCCGGGCCAGGCGTTGATCCGAGTCGATGCCTCCGGCGTCTCGTTCGCCGAGCAGCAGATGCGCCGCGGCAAGTACTACGACCAGCCGCCGTTCCCGTTCGTTCCCGGCTACGACCTCGTCGGCACCGTCACGGCGGTCGGCGCGGAGGTCGATCCGGCCCTGGTCGGCCGCCGGGTCGCCGCGCTGACGAAGATCGGTGGCTGGAGCAGCCATGTGGTGCTCGACGCCGCCGAATTGGTCCGGGTGCCCGGACATTTGGATGCCGCCGAGGCGGAAACCTTTGTCGTGAACGGCATTACCGCATGGCAGATGCTGCACCGCGTGGCCGGGGTGCGTGCCGGGCAGACGATTCTGGTGCACGGCGCCAACGGTGGGGTCGGCTCGACCCTGGTGCAGCTGGCCCGGGCGGCGGGGGTGCGGGTCATCGGCACCGCGTCGGTGCGCAACGTCGAGGCCGTGACGGCGCTGGGCGCCGAATGGATCGACTATCGCGGCGATGTGCCGGCCCAGGTGCGCGCACTGGCCCCGAACGGAGTCGACGCGGTATTCGACCACGTCGGCGGGCCCGGCATCGTCGACTCGTTCCGGCTGCTCGCGCCGCACGGCACGCTGGTGTCCTACGGCAGCGCCTCGACCAAGAACGAGGAGGGCAACTCGCGGCTGCCGGTGCTGGGGCTGTTCGCTCGGCTGCTGTGGTGGAACACGCTGCCCAACAAGCGAAATGCGCACTTCTACAACATCTGGTCCGGTAAGCGCAATGCCCGCCGGTTCCAGAACCGGATCACCGAGGACCTCGGCGCGGTATTCGATCTCGCCGTGACCGGAACCCTGCGGGCCCAGGTGGCCGCCCGCATCCCGCTGACCGAGGCCGCCCGCGCCATGGAACTGGCCGAGTCCGGAACGGTCACGGGGAAGGTTGTCCTCGTTCCCGCCCCCTGATACGACACCCCCGCAACACATCTCATCTCAGCCCGGCTCGACGAAGGAACAGATCATGCTCAGCAAGCCCTACCTCACCGGCCACTACGAACCCGTCCCCGACGAGGTCACCGCACATGATCTCACCGTCCGCGGCACCATCCCGCCCGAGCTCAGCGGCCGCTACTTCCGCAACGGCCACAATCCGAAACCCGGTGACGTGCCGACGCATTGGTTCAAGGGCGCGGGCATGATCCACGGCCTGCGGCTGCGGGACGGCCGCGCCGAGTGGTACCGCAACCGGTGGGTGCGCACGCCCGCGCTGGACGGTGCGCCGATGTTCCGCGCGGACGGCAGCATGGATCTCACCGCGAGCGTCGCGGGCACCCATATCATCGAGCACGGTGGACGGATCCTGGCCCTGCAGGAGGCGAATCTGCCGTTCGAGCTCGACGGGGAGCTGAATACGGTGGGCCCGTACGATTTCGGCGGCAAGCTGACCACCGCGATGACCGCGCATCCCAAGGTCGATCCGATCAGCGGGGAGCTGCACTTCTTCGCCTACTCGCCCGTCGCCCCGCATCTGATCTACTACGTCGCCACCCCGGACGGCACGATCGTCCGCAGCGAGGTCGTCGACGGCGCCGGGCCCTCGCTCATGCATGACTTCGCCATCACCGCCAATTATGTTGTCTGGCTGGATATGTCGGTGGCATTCGATCCGCGGGAGACCTCGGGCATTCCCTACCGGTGGAGCGACGACTACTGCCCGCGGATCGGCGTCATGCCCCGGTCGGGCGCGCCGACGGTCACCTGGTACGACGTCGAACCCGGTGCGGTGCTGCATGTTTCGAACGCCCACGAGGATTCCGCGGGACGGGTGATCGTCGAGGGCCCGCGATTCGACCGCTCGGCCTGGGAGACCTCCTGGAAGTGGTGGATCGGCGCGCCGGGATATCCGGTCAGCCAGAACGGCGGCGCGGTGCAGCACCGGTACGTGCTCGATCCGGCCACCGGCCGGGCCGTGGAGATGGGAATGGACGATCTGATCACCGACTTCCCGACCATCAACGAGGACTACCTCGGCCGGCGCAACCGCTACAGCTATGCGGTGGCCTTCCCCGGTTCGAGTCTGGAGGGCATCGGAATCATCAAGTACGACAACGACACCGGCGCCCGCGCATTCGCACCCACCGGCGCGGGCCGCATTCCCGGCGAGGCCGTCTTCGTCCCGAGCGCGGGGGCCACCACCGAGGACGACGGCTATCTGCTCACCCTCGTCGGCGATGCCACACACGCGCGGTCGGAACTGCTCATTCTCGATGCGCGCACTATCGAGGCGGCCCCGATCGCGGTCGTCGAACTCCCCCGCCGCGTCCCCGGCGGCATCCACGGCTCGTGGATCGCGGACTGAAGGAATCCATCATGAACTATCCCACCGAAGTGAATGCCGACGCGGCGATCGTCGTCCGGCTCGACACCCGCATCGCCGCACCGATCGACCGAGTCTGGGCACTGCACACCGCGATCGACGACTGGCCCGCCTGGCACGACGACATCACCGCCGCACGACTCGACGGCCCGCTGCGACCCGGCGCGGTCTTTCACTGGAGCACAACGGGTCTAGACATCGAGTCGACCGTCTACGCCGTCTCCGCCCCACACCGCATCCTCTGGGGCGGCCCCGCCCAAGGCATCACCGGAATCCACTGCTGGACTTTCGAATCCGATGGCAACGGCACCCTGGTGCACACCGAGGAATCCTGGGACGGCGATCCCGTTCGCGAGAACCAGGAGTTCCTGACCAAGGCCCTGACCGATTCGCTGCACAGCTGGCTGGAGATCCTGCGCCGGACCGCCGAATCCTGAAACCCGCTCTCCGACACCGGGCCCCTCCGCGGAGGGGCCCGGTTCGTTACTGCGGCCGTTGTGCGGCAGGCCATTCCGGGACGCCGAATAGGGCGAGGGTGAACCGGTGGAGTTGCGGCGCCAGTGCGGGCAGGGCGGCGGGGCCGTGGTCGTCGAGGCAGTCACGGATACGGTCGTCGATCGCGCCGATGAGGGCGTCGAATATCGCGGCGGGAATGGCGGCGGGGATATCGCCCGCTCGGCGGCCGCGGTCGAAGGCCGCGCGCATGCGCTGGGCCAGAGCGTCTTTCAAGAATCTGCGGCGTTCGGCCACGATCGGTCCGGCGACCAGGCTTTCCACATGCAACGCCCGGGCGCACTCGCCATTCTCGGCGAGTGCGCGCAGATAGGTTTCCAGCGACCGGCGTAGCGGCGTATGCCACTGGCTGCCATGCTCCTGTTCCGCGCGCGGGGCGTCGAGCAATTCGAGTATGTAAGCGACCGCGACGTCGAAGGCTTCGGCGAAGCAGTCGTCGCGACCGCGGAACAGTTGATAGAACGTCCGCCGCGAAACCTTTGCGCCGGCAAGGATGTCGGCGACGGTGGTAGCGGTGAAACCACGACGGGCGACGGCTTCGAGCACCGCGAGGTGCAGCCGCATGCGCTGGGAATGCAGCACCGCCGCCGGATCGATGCCGTGCGTTCCGCGCGGGAGCCGGTCACGACCGACGCCCGCTCCCTGACCGAAAGGGTTCATCGCCACTGCAGCCCTACCGAATCGCCGAAGTCGATGCCCAGCTTCGTCAACCTGCCCCTGAGCAGGCCGCTGGGATGAACGGCTGACCGCTCAACGTGCTGTGGAGGCCTTCCGCAGGGCGGCCAGTTCGTCGGCGCGGGGGTTGGTCACATCGGTCGATTCGGGAAAATCGAAGGTGTGGACTACCAGGGATTCGGGGGTGGCGGGTGACCAGCCCGGGTCACCGTGGGTGGCGAAACGCACCCAGGCGGCGTGGGTTTCGTCGGCCAGCGGCTGTGGGGGGTTGGGTCCGGTCAGGGTGTGGGCGACGGCGAGTCGGTCGAAGACGAAGGGGATGTCCATGACGTGACAGGCGCCGAGATCGGGAAGGGTTGAGGGCCAGGCGAATTCGTAGAGGTGGGTGGGGGCCGGGGACCCGGCCAGGCTGGTGGTGTCGTCACGGAAGACCGCATCGGTGATGACGGCGGCGAACAGATCGGCCGCGGTGGCGTGGGGGCGGTTGGCGCGGTAGACATCGGCCACCGCGGGGTCGAAACCGTAGCGGAGGAGGATCGCGGGCAGGGTGTCGTCGGTGATTCCGGCGGCGATGCCCGTGGGGAAGGTGAAGAAGCGGAATTCGTCGCGGGTCCAGCCAGCGAGCACCGGGACCCGATCCGGCTGGGCGGCAAGGATATCGACCGGTCGCCCGGGGAGCAGGTCGCCGTCGACGACCGGGAAGAAGTTCAGGATGCCCAGGCCGGCGCGGACCACCGACGCACCCCAGCGGGCCGGATCGGGGTTGATCAGGAGGTCGAGGGAGAGCGTATTCTGTGCTTCGAGTAGCTGTTCCGCGCTCACCTGCCCGAATGCCGTTGCGCTCGCGGCGATTCCGAGCCGGTCGGCCAATGCGTGGCCGAGGCGGCCCGCGTCGGCGGCCTCGCAGACCGTGGATCCGTTGGCGCTCTGCGCGATCGCACGCCGGAACAGTCCCCGCGCGGGTGGCGCGGCCAGCAGATCGACCACGCTCATACCGCCGGCGGATTCGCCGAAGAGCGTGACGTTGTCCGGATCTCCGCCGAATGCCGCGATGTTCTCCCGGACCCAGTGCAGCGCGAAGATCTGGTCGTGCAGGCCGCGATTGAACGGTGCGCCGGGGATCGCGGCGAAACCCGATGCCCCGAGCCGGTAGTTGATCGACACCAGGACGACCCCGTCGCGGGCGAACGCGCTGCCGTCGTACATCTCCCGCGCGTTCGAGCCGCGCGCGAACGCGCCGCCATGGATCCAGACCAGCACGGGCAGTCCGGAACCAGCCGGATCCGGGGTCCACACATTGAGATTCAGATAGTCCTCGCCCGGAATCCCGTCGCTGCCGAGCAGCGCGTGAATAGGCGGCGGATAGGGCGCCTGCACGCAGGTGGGCCCGTATTCGGTGGCCGCGCGCACCCCCTGCCACCGCGGCGCCGGCCGCGGCAGATCCCATCGGGCCGGGCCCACCGGCGCGGCCGCGTACGGGATGCCCAGGAAGCTGCTCACCCCGTCCCGGACGACGCCACGTACCTTGCCGCTCGAGACGGACACGATCGGTTCCACACTCATCCTCCACACTCTCCTCGATTATGCGATTCCCGGCATCCCCTCATCGCGCATCCACCTCCACCTTCCGCACACGCGCCCCCGAATCGGCGCGATCCACCGATTCCAGGTCCAGACCGCGAGTTTCACGCGCGAACCCGATGGCGACGATCGTGATCGCCGCCGCCGCGGCCAGATACCACGCGATCGGCACCGACGATCCGAACCTCTCGAGCAGCCACACGGCGATGATCGGCGCCAGCGATCCGGCCACGATCGAGGTCACCTGATATCCCAGCGACACACCGGAATACCGCATCCGGGTCGGGAACATCTCGGCCATGATCGCCGGCTGCGGCGCGTACATGAAGGCATGGAACACCAGCCCGATGATCACCGCGCCCAGGATCAGCGCGTTGTGTTTACTGTCCATCATCGGAAAGGCGAAGAAGCCCCAGGTCGCCGTCGCGAGCGTGCCGATCAGATAGACCGGGCGTCGCCCGATGCGGTCGCTGAGCCGCCCGGCCAGCGGGATGACCACGAAATGTACGGCGTGCGCGATCAACAGCCACCACAGGATCGTGGTGGTGTCGACCTTCACGTGCACCTTCAGATAGGTGATGGAGAACGTGACCACCAGGTAGTACATGATGTTCTCGGCGAATCGCAGGCCCATGGCGGTGAAAACCCCACGGGGATAACGCTTCAGCACCTCGACAACACTGAACGAGGTGGCCTCGAGCCGCTCGATCTCGCGCTGCGCCTCGACGAAGATCGGCGCGTCGGTCACCTTGGTCCGCACGTAGTAGCCGATGAGCACGACGACGGCCGACAACCAGAACGCCACGCGCCAGCCCCAGGCGAGGAAGGAGGCGTCCGACAGCGTCTCGGTCAGCACCAGCAGCACCACCGTCGCCAGCAGATTGCCCATCGGCACCCCGGCCTGCGGCCAGCTCGCCCAGAAGCCGCGCTCGCGGCGGGGACTGTGCTCGGCCACCAGCAGCACCGCGCCACCCCATTCGCCGCCGACCGCGAAGCCCTGCACGAATCGCAGGATCACCAGCAGCGTGGGCGCCCAGTAACCGACCTGGTGAAAGGTCGGCAGACAGCCCATCAGGAAGGTCGACACACCGACCAGCACGAGGCTCAGCTGCAGCAGCTTCTTACGCCCGTACTTGTCGCCGTAATGCCCGAACACCACCCCGCCCACCGGGCGCGCCGCGAATCCGACGGCGTAGGTGATGAAGGCGGCGAGGATCGCGTCGAGATCGCTGGTGCCCGTAGCGAAGAACACCTTGCCGAACACCAGCGTCGCCGCCGTGCCGTAGAGAAAGAACTCGTACCACTCCACGACCGTGCCGGCCATCGAGGCGGCCACCACCCGTCGGAGACCTGCCGGTACCGCACTGCGCGCCCTCATCAGAACTACTCCTTAGTGACCTTGGCCACATCACACGACTGATTGTGATGGCCAACACATTTCATGGTCAGCACGAGTATTGGCGTGGATTCGCCCGTCCGCAATGCCCAGATTCGCGGGGCGTGCGCAGCGCCGTGCGCGATCAGCGCGACGCCCCAATTAGCATCCTCCGCTAACCGGAAGATCGTATATATCCGCAGCTCAATCTGGGTGTCGCGCATCACACTCTCACAAAGCTAATTCTCAGCAACAATCATCTGACGCCGACCGATAGAAAGCCCGAGCGCATCACCACGCGCTCGCCCTGCGGCCCTCGTGGCCGCTCGAGCGAAAGGGTCGATATATGCGAAGGATTCGGGGTTCATCGAAGTCCACTACGTCGGATACATGGCTGCGGCAATCGGTGCTGGGGGTGGCTGTGGCGATACTCGCGCCACTGGGTATCTCGGTAATCGGTTCCGGGGCAACGGCATCGGCGGCCTTCACTCCCGCTGCCTTCGACTTCTGGGTCGACTCCGCGACCATGGGGCCGATCAAGACCCGCGTCCTGCGGGCCGCCGACGGCAATACCGACCGCGTCGCCTATCTGCTCGACGGCATGCGTGCCACCGAGGACATCAGCGGCTGGGAACATGAGACCAATGTGGCCGAGGTCCTGGCCGGGTCGAATATCAACGTCGTGATGCCGGTGGGCGGGCAGTCCAGCTTCTACGCGGACTGGAACGCGCCCAGCTCGTTCTTCGGTGAGGCGGCCGGTTCGGGCTCCTCGAGCGGTTCCTCGGGTCCGGGCAAGAGCTACCGCTACGACTGGGAGACCTTCCTGACCCAGGATCTGCGCGATGCCCTGCGCGATCGGCTCGGGTTCCGCGGCGACCGCAACGGCATCTTCGGCCTGTCCATGGGCGGCAGCGCCGCGCTGACCCTGGCGGCGTATCACCCGGATCAGTTCAGCTTCGCCGGATCCTATTCCGGCTATCTCAACATCTCCGCCCCCGGTATGCGCGAGGCGATCCGCGGCGCGATGGCCGACGCCGGCGGCTACAACGTGGATTCGATGGCGCCGCCGTGGGATTCGCAGTGGCTGCGCATGGATCCGTTCGTCTTCGCACCGCAGCTGATCGCCGACAACACCCGGCTGTGGGTGTCGGCGGCCAGCGGACGGCCCAGCGCGGGCGACGGTCCCACCGTCGATACCGTCAACGGCATGACCCTGGAGGCGTTGGCGCTGGCCAACACTCGCGCCTTCCAGGCCCGCATGAACAGCCTCGGCGGCGGCAATGTGGTCTACGACTTCCCCGACTACGGCATCCACGCCTGGAACACCTGGCAGGACGAGGCCTACCGGATGCTTCCGGATCTGTCGGCCAATATCGGCTGAGTGGGGACAGCACCACCGGCTATGCACGCGTGAGCACTATGGTCCGGCACGTCCGCGTGCCGGACCATGGTGTGTTATGCCCCTGTCGCGCAGTCTGATTCGCCTGTCCGTCGCACTGTCCGTCGCCGCCGTCGCGATCGGCGGCACGACCGATTCGACGCTGTCGGTCGCGTCCAGCAATCGCAGCAGATCGGTCTCGAGCTTCGGGTAGATGGCCACACTCATCATGTGGCGGTCATCGGCGGTGCGGTAGAACAACGGCATCGACACCGAATCCGGCGGCAACGCGTCCCAATAGGCAACCGGCAGAAGGCCGTTGAGCTTCTCCCACTTACCCTCGTAGAAGGGGCACAGCCGGTGCGGGGCCTTGCGCAGATCCATGCTGATGTCCTGGCCGGGTCCGCCGCGCAGTTGCCGCAGCTTGGCCATCCCGACCGACTTCGCGACCTGCGCGATGCCCGGCGCCGAGGCCAGGCTCAGTGTCCTCGGCACGATCGGATCGGCGCCGACGAAGGTGATCTCGCCGCCCGAATCCTCGGCCGCGAGGCCGACGTCGCCGAGCACGTCCCGCAATTCGGCATGCGGATCGACCGGCTGATTCTTGTTGTGCAGTGCGTTCTTCAGACGTTGGTTGAGCATGGTTTTCCAATCAGGGGTGATCGTCGATCTTCGCGATCGCTTCGACAACCGCGTTCGTGCGGCGATCGCGTTTGTTCACAAGGCGCTGATAGTTCGATTCGCCTGTGCCGTAGGCACTCTCGATGTCATCGACGAGCTTGTTCAGCGTCGCGGGATCGGTCGATGGCCGGCCCGGCTCGATACTGCCGACTTCGACGCCCACCCCGGCGAACAGGTGCCGGGCGCCGTCGGGACCGCCGCCGAGGACGGTGCTTTCGAAGTAGCCCATGGTGAACGGATGTCCGGCGAGGATGCCCCCGGCGCTGTCCAGATCCGCGGCGATCAGGGATGCGGTGATCGACGAACTGGAGGTGGCCAGGACGGCATCCGCGGGGGCAGCACGCAGGATCTCGCCGAAGATCTGCTGTTTGACGGGCAGTCGCTCCGGACCGCTTTCCTGAACCAGGTCGGCGGACCGCACGGCCTCGGCCAGATCTGAGGTCCAGAACACGCCGTCCCACTACCGAATTCGGCCTCGACGAGTTCGCCGAGATCGGGACGCGGGTCGGTGATCCTCACCTGCCACCCGTGCCGATGGGCCAATCGGGCCCAGGACAGGCCGATGACACCCGCGCCGACCAGCGCAATGGTGCGCTGCTGCCGAGCACTCATCGGATCCCTACGATTCCGGTCAGTGACTGACCCTCGAATTTCGCGATGACGCTGTCGGAGGAGCCGTCGAGCGCGACGGCGCGCACGAGGCCGCCGAGACTGGTGACATAGGCGATGCGGGCCTCGGGGTCGACGGTGAGCCCGATGGCCTCGGCGAATCCGCGAGCCAGGATTTCCGGCGCCCGGCCGGGCTCGCCACGGTCCGGAACCGGCGCCCGATTCAACGTATTGCCCGCGGGTTCGGCGCCGCGGTCGGTCCAGTAGAGGTAGCCGCCGTCGGTATCGAGCCACAGATCGATCGGCTCGGGCAGCTGGTCCCACAGCACCACGATATCGGTGCGCGTCTGCGGCGTCTGCCCCTGGGGCAGAGCGAGATTCGCGCGGAAGATCCGCCCCCGGCCGCCCTTGGCGGGCCCTTTCTGGGTCCAATACAGCGTATTCGCGATCGGGTCGACGGCGATGCCGACGCATTCCTCGGCCTCGTCCCCGGTCGCCGGATTGACCACCAGATCGGTCAATCCGGTGCCGTCGATGCCCACGCGGCTCACCCGGCGGCCCTCGCGGTCGCTCCAATACAGCTGTCCGGCAGCGAAATCGGCGTCGAGCTGTTTGCCGGTCGTCAGCGCTCCCACCGGAAGAACCCGCCTGCGGTCGGTCCCATCGAGGGCGGCGGATTCGAGGGAGCCGTTCTTCGGCGAGAAATCGAGATTGTCATCGTCGACCGGAAGGGCGGGATCGAAATCCGGTATACCCATATTGGTCCAATAGATGCGGCGGGCGACGTGATCGTAGACGATACCGTCGGGAAACGACCGGACATCGCCGACGAGCGTCCGGACGGACAGGTCGGCCAATTCGATGCGATCAATGCTCCCCCGGCTGGTGTTGAGCACCAGAAGCGCCTGGAACACGGCCCACCTCCCTTGCTGTTATCGCTGCTCGAGTGGATCAGTACCACGCAAAATCGATAGGACAGCTAACGGAATTACCATGTTCCACAGTGTCATCATTACCGGCACGATAACGATAGATCATTTGATGGCTACCATCTAGCAATGGCGATCCATCATGCCCGACTCGCCGCCCGTCTGGGCGGTTAGTCGTGCAGTCGCACCGGCAGTTCGGTCATTCCCCGAATGAGGAAGCTGGGCTGCCAGCGCGGCGTGAAGTCCGGATCGGCCAGCCTCAGGTTCGGAAAGCGCTGCAGCAGAGCGGAAAAGGCGACCTTCGCCTCCAGGCGGGCCAGCGGGGCTCCCACGCAGAAGTGGATGCCGTGCCCGAAGGCCAGATGGCCGGAGGCGTCGGCGGCGATGTCGAGGCGCTCGGGGGTCCGGTAGCGGTCCGGATCGTGATTGGCCGCGGTCAGTGCGACATAGACGATCTCGTCGGCCGGGATCTCGGCATCGGCGATGCGGATCGGCTCGGCCGTATAGCGCAGGGTCGCCCAGCCGACCGGACCGTCGTGGCGCAGGAATTCCTCCACCGCATCGGCGATAGCGTCCGGATCCGCGCGCAGCGCCTCGAATTGCGCTCGGTCGCGCAGCAGGGAGTGGGTGCCGTTGGCGATCAGATTGACCGTGGTCTCGTGCCCGGCGACCAGCAGCAGGAAGGCCATCGACGACAGTTCCCCGGCGCTGAGCTGATCGCCGTCGTCACCGACCTGCACCAGGCCCGACAGCAGATCGTCACCGGGCCGAACCCGCTTGTCCGCCACCAGATCCTGCAGATACCGCGCCATCTCCTGGGAGGCCGTGACGCGCTGCTCGTCGGAGGACACCATCGCGCCGAGCAGGATCTTGGTCCAGGCCTGGAAGGCCGCCCGGTTGGCGAACGGCACGCCGAGCAGCTCACAGATCACCGTGACCGGAAGCGGAATCGCGAACTCCTGCAGCAGATCCACCACATCGTGTCGATCCATCTCATCGAGCAGACCGGTCGTGATCTCCTCGATGCGCGAGCGCAGTGCGGCCACCCGGCGCGGGGTGAACGCCTTGTTCACCAGTTTGCGCAGCCGCGTGTGGTCGGGCGGATCGCTGTTGAGCATGTGGTGGTTCAGCGCCTGGGAGCTCGGATCCGACGGTGCGTCGGGGAACTTGCGGCGGAAGACCTCGTAGATCCCCCGGGCGTCCTTGTGCAGGTGCGGATCGGCCAGCGCCGCACGGGCTTCGGCGTATCCGATCACCACCCACGCCGACGCGCCATTGGTGAACCGGACCTCGAGCGCCGGGCCCAATGCTCGCCAGCGCTCGTAGTACCGGTGCGGATCGTCGTGAAAGTCGTCGCCGACCAATTCGATCCGTTTCGCGGCCTCGGTGTCGGCCATGCCGGTCTCCCCTCCGGTGACCGCAGCCATTGCGGTCCTCGCAACCACGCTACCCGCCCGCCCGCACACACCGCCGGGCGCGAAATGCGGCGCGGCAGCGGCCAAATCGAGCATGATGCAGCCGTGGCATCCTCTGTGAATCGCGTCGACCGATCCCCGGCCCTGAACTACGGGGCGTACCTGGCCCTGGACGAGGTGCTCGGTGCGCAGCATCCCCGTTCGGCCGAGCACGACGAGATGTTGTTCATCGTCATCCATCAGGTGTACGAGCTGTGGTTCAAACAGCTGCTGCACGAAACCGCGCAGCTGCAGCGCGCGCTCGAGGCCGGTGATACGCCGCACTCGCTGCATACGCTGCGCCGGATATTGACCATCCTCAAGGTCGTGGTGGCCCAGATCGATGTGCTGGAGACCATGACGCCGCGGCAGTTCACCAGTTTCCGCGACCGGCTCGACGCGGCGAGCGGTTTCCAGTCCGCGCAATTCCGCGAACTGGAGGCGATGCTCGGCCGCCGCGACGAGCGCGCGTACGCGCACTATCCCAGCGGCGGCGCGGGGCGCGAGCGGATCGTCGCGGCGATGGCCCGGCCCTCGCTCTACGACTCGTTCCTGCGCTATCTCGCCGCACAGGATTACGCCGTTCCCGCCGCGGCGCTCGATCGCGACGTGCGGGTCGCCGCCGAGCCGTCGCCGGAACTGCAGCAGGTGTTGCACGCGGTGTACACCGACGATCGCGGTGCGGCGCAGGTCGCCGAGCGGCTGGTCGATCTCGACGAGGGCATGCAGGAGTGGCGCTACCGCCACGTGATGATGGTGCGCCGCACCATCGGCGATAAGCCCGGCACCGGCGGCTCCTCCGGCGCGGACTATCTGCGCGGCACGCTGTTTCACCCCGTCTTCGCCGATCTGTGGGCCATCCGGAGTCGCCTGTGATCACCGTCGATCGCTTACGCACCAGCCCGAATGCGCTGGCGGAGCACTACTCTCGCTTCCGCGTCGGCGAACGCACCCTGCTGACCGGGCATTCGCATCAGGCGTGGCCGGATGTCGCGCTGCGCGGGCAGATCGAGGCCTTCGAGGATGCGGCCCGGGCGGTGGACGGCAAATGGGATCTCGCCCTCGCCCGCGCCGACGAGGTACGCGCCGCCTTCCGCGGCTGGCTCGACGATCCGGACGCCCCGATCGCCCTCGGCGCCAACACCCACGAATTGGTCGTCCGCTTCCTGTCGGCCGTCGATCTGCCGCACCGGCCCCGGCTGATCACCACCGGCGGCGAATTCCACAGCATCCGCAGGCAATTGGCGCGGGTGGCCGAGGAGGGCGTGGAGGTGGTGCGGCTGGCGCCGGATCCGATCGACACCCTGGCCGCGCGGCTCGCCGAGGCCATCGACGGGCGCACCGCCGCGGTGCTGGTCTCGGCGGTGCTGTTCGAGACCGCCCGCATCGTGCCCGGGCTAGGCGATCTGGCCGCGGTATGTGCCTGGCGCGGAGTGGAATTGCTCGTGGACGCCTATCACGCGCTCGGCGTCGTGCCGATATCGGTGCCGGCCGACGGTCTGGATTCGGCGTGGGTGGTCGGCGGCGGATACAAGTATCTGCAACTGGGCGAGGGGAATTGCTTCCTGCGCATCCCGCCGCACGGACTCGACGCGCGACCGGTGATCACGGGCTGGTATGCCGAATTCGGTGAACTGGATGCCGAAGCGGGCGACGGACCGGTCCGTTATGCGGCCGGGGCGGCCCGATTCGCCGGTGCCACATATGATCCCACCAGTCACTATCGGGCGAGCGAGGTCTCGCGTTTCTTCGCCGACCACGGTCTGACCCCGGCGCTGCTGCGCCGAATTTCGTTGCACCAGAACGAATTACTGGCCAGATTGTTCGACGAACTGGAAGCGCCCGCCGAGATCATAACTCGCGATCGCGCCGCGCCCCGCTCGGCATTCGGCGGATTCCTCGCTCTGCGTTCACCTATCGCCGCCCAGCTGAGCCGGGAATTAGCCAGGCGCGGCGTCGCGACCGACAGTCGTGGCGAGTATCTACGACTGGGACCAGCGCCTTATTTGTCCGATTATCAACTGGAATCGGCGATCATGACGCTGGGTGAAATCGTGCATTCCTGGGACCGTCTGCCTAAAGCTGAGTAACGTCAGACCTGAAAGACATTATCTCCGAGAACAACCCGCTTCGATTAACCGTCTCGAGGAAGGTTTCGTCATGCGGAAGCTCATCACCCGATCCGCGTTCGTCGCCGCCGTCACCGGATCCGTATGCGCCGCCGTTTCCGGCGTCGCGGGCGCGGGCCCGGGACCGGACGCCTTCTCGCCACTGATCACGGTCGGCACCTACGACCGAGGCGCCGCCGTCACCTGCGCCGGATATCTCGACATCGTCGGCGATGTATATCCGGGCCAGCGGCCGGGTCCGGCAATGGTCATGCTGAAAAGTCATTTCGCGGGCGCCAGCCCGCGCTGCCTCGTCGGCGGCACCGTCGCATGGACCAATCTCGACACCGGCGCAACGGGTTCGCGGAATTGGGAGCTATCCGGATTCGACGGCCCCGGCGCACCCACCGCGGTCTACTTCGACCCGGGCCCCGGCCGATTCAGTTTCACGGTCGGCTCGTCGACATGGTGCGTACCGAGCCGGGGTCAGATGACCGTGCCGGCATGAGACGGGGTTCGAATGGCACGCTGAAGGGTTTCATCGCGGTGCCGAACAGGCTTCGATCGCCGCACAGATGGATCGGAATTGCCAGCAGCGCCCATTCGAGGCCGAATGCCCAGGCCCACAGGCCCACCACGACGGCCTGCGTGACGAAGCTGTGCATGCCGTTGTAGAGCACATAATAGATTCTCGGCACGTCGTCGCCGATGGTGCGGGCGCGGCGCTGGGCGAACATACCGGGGAGATAGCCCACGACATCGATATATCCGAACAGCACGATCGCTGGAACCCAGCGCACCTGATCGAGATGCGCGGCGAATAATGTCAGGCATATCGCCAGCGCGACCGCGTATTCCAGGCGGTACAGCGCAAAGGTGGCGGGGCTTTCGAAACGGTTGTGCGCGTCCATCGGCGGCTCCTCGCTGGCGGCGTGTGATCGCGGCCAGTGTGGACGCCGACCGCTGACGCGACGCTGAAACGGGTGTGCGAAGGTCCCCCTGCGGACCTTCGCACACCCTGTCCATCTCAGCCCTCGCGCAGTGAGGATTGCAGCTGGTCGAACTGTTCCTTGGTCATCTCCTCCGGCGACCGTTCGCGCGGCGCGCGCGCCTCGGGCGCCGCGACGCCGACGTCACCGCCGTCGAATACCACCGACACCCAATTGTTCTGGGCCCGCAGCGTGCCGTAGCTGTCGTCGTTGTTGATATCGGCGCGCACAGTGCCGCCGTTGATGCCGCCGCTGCAGTTCCAGTCGATCGGCTGATCGGCCCCGCCGCGGGTGCGGCGGCGCGAGTTGTCCGGGCAGAAGTACACCGTCTTCCACCCGGCCGCGGCCTGGCCGAGGCCGCTACCCTCGCCGAGCGCGGATTCGTTGAGCGCGTTCGGATTCACGTTCGAGTAGCCGAAGTAGGAGCCGCCGTCCGTGCGGGGCACGCCGGAGAACTGGAAGCTGTAGTTCATCACGCTCAGGTAGTTCGGCTTGTAGTTGACGTGGTCGGTCCCACCGTGTTTCAGGCCGAGGTTGTGGCCGAGCTCATGGATGAACGTGCCGACGTTGGAGTCGTCGTCGGGATTCCAGCCGCAGCGCGGGCCGAGCGCCACGACGAACGTGTCGGCCGGAATGCCCAGCGAGATACCGCTGCTGCAGCCGTTGTCGTAGGAGTCGCCCCAGATCATGTAGTGGAAGACGTGAGATCGCTTGGCGTTGAAGTTGTTTCCCTTAATCGCCGCGACCTCGTCGTCCACCGGTGACAGGTTGCTGTCGTAGGGAACCTGATTCCCGCCGCCCAGATCATATTTCGCGCCGCGGGCGTTACCCGCGTCCAGATGGATCGTGACACCTTGTCTGCCATCGGGATTGGCGATGGGGGCGGTGGCGAAGACGTTGACGATGCGGTCCAGGGCCGTCCCGCTCGGCAAGCGTCCGTTCATGTAATCCATCTCGACGAACAGATCCTTATGCTTCGGATTCGCGCCCATCGCAGGCAGATCCACATCGATCTTGCCGTCGCCGTCGGCATCGTATCCGTGCAGTTCCCACTCGTCGGGCAGCCCGTCACCATCGCTGTCGGCGAGGGCGGCGGGCCTGGGTTCAGCGACCGATACTCCGGGCGCCGCGGCGATACCGAATCCGGACAGCAGGGCCAGACAGGCTATGAGTGATTTTCGATAGATGGACATAGCAACTGATTCCAATCGGAAGGAAACGGACAGGTGCTGCCATTGAACATCGACCGATCGGCAGTGACATGCCCTACACTCGGCGATAGGCGTTGCCGCCCAACGTCTCCCGGCCATGCCATCAAAAGCCACCGTCCACTAGGGGATGCGACCCTAGAACTTCCGCCCGATAACTGTGGGCGATCCTGCTTCATCGTCGCCCGCGTGGGTCCCGATCCGGCCACCCCGGGCATCCGGTAGGAACCGGGCCCGCATCCGGCGGCGGTACTCCGCGACATACCCGCTGTAGGCCGCCACGACGGCCGCGGCGGGCACGCCGACGGCGGCGGCGATCAGCGGCACCAACGATGACAAGGTCGTCTCCATCCGTTCGAGTGAGCCTCACGGCTATAACCGCACGTGGCCGACTCAAACATCGCGGAGTTCTACAGACCGAGGCAGAACAGCGCGGAACCCGTGCTCAACAGACAGTTGAACGGATACCCCTACGTCCGAATCGCCGGTCGCGGCATCGCTCGAGCGCGTGATCGTTCCCCGGCCGCATGCGCGAGTTCGCGCACGGTGATCATGTCGGCGGTTTCCTGAATGACTGTGTAATGCAGACCTTTTCATCGGATATTCCGCATCCTCGGTGCTATCGAATCGCGCAATCGCTCGTCCATTTCCCGCTCGTTCCCGCGCCGGGAGTGGGCCCGAAAACAGACGTAACAGAAATGAATTGATCCACCCGCCACCCCTGCCTTGTACTCTGATTCGCGCCCGACCCACCTCGTCCATCGGAGGTGCAACTTGCGAAAACTACTCTCCCCCTTGGTCTTCGGTGCCATAGCAGGGTTGGCCGTACTCGGCCTGCCCGGCGCCGCCGTCGCCGACGAGCCCGCGGCGACCGTCGAACGCTCCGTCACCGATATCGTGCCCGCGCCCGTCGAGGCGAAGGCCGATCCGGCGGGCACCTACACCCTGACCGCCGACGCGGTGATCCGCGCCGAATATCAGGCCCAGCAGGTCGCCGACTATCTGGCGGGCCTGCTGCGCCCGGCCACCGGCTTCCAGATCCCGGTCGTGGACCGCTACGACCAGGCCAAGCCCGGTATCACGCTGCAACTCGGTGATGCCGGTCCCCGATTCGGCGGTGAGGGCTATCAGCTCACCGTCGACAAGAAGGGAATCACGCTGGCGGCCAACAGCACCGACGGATTGTTCGAGGGCGTGCAGTCGCTGCGGCAACTGTTCCCGAGCGCGATCAACAAGTCCACCAGGCAGCAGCAGACGTGGACGGTCGCGGGTGGCACGGTCATCGACTATCCGCGCTTCGACCGCCGCGGCGCGATGCTCGACGTGGCCCGGCACTTCTTCAAGCCCGACCAGGTCAAGCGGTATATCGACCAGATCGCCCAGTACAAGATCAATACGCTGCATCTGCATCTGACCGACGATCAGGGCTGGCGCATCGAGATCAAGAGCTGGCCGAAGCTGGCCCAGATCGGCGGGCAGACCGCGGTCAACGGCGATCCGGGCGGCTACTACACCCAGGATCAGTACCGCGATATCGTGAATTACGCCGCGTCCCGGCATATCACGGTGGTACCCGAGGTCGATATGCCCGGCCATACCAATGCCGCGCAGGCCTCCTACGGCGAATTGAACTGTGACGGTAAGCCGGTGCCGCCGCGCACCGATATCGAGGTGGGTTACAGCTCGCTGTGCATCGCGAAACCGATCACCTACAAGTTCGTCGAGGATGTGATCCGGGAGCTCGCGGCCCTGACGCCCGGACCCTATCTGAACATCGGTGGCGACGAGGCGCATTCCACCTCACCGGAGGATTACAAGGCCTTCTATCAGAAGGTCATGCCGATGCTGCAGACCTACGACAAGAAGATGACCGGCTGGCACAACTTCGTGGTGGCCGATCCGCCCGCCTCGGCCATTCCAGAGTATTGGGATACGGCCAATACCAATGCGGATGTGGTCGCGGCCGCCGGACGCGGCAACAAGATCCTGATGGCCCCGGCCAACAAGGCCTATATGGATATGAAGTACACCCCAGACACCCCGCTCGGCCTGCACTGGGCCGGATACGTGGAGGTGCAGGACTCCTACGACTGGGATCCGGCCACCTTCCTGCAGGGCCTGTCGGAGAAGCAGATCGCGGGCGTGGAGGCCCCGCTGTGGTCAGAGACACTGCGCACCAGCGCCGATATCGAATTCATGGCATTCCCGAGACTGGCGGGCATCGCCGAAATCGGGTGGTCCCCGGCCTCGACGCACAATTGGGACAACTACCGGGCGCGTCTGGCGAAACAGGGTCCGATCTGGTCGGCCCAGGGCATCAACTTCTACCGCTCACCCCAGGTGGATTGGAAGTGAATCGGATTGGCCAGCGAATGAGGGGCTGACCAATCGTCCCTCACCCCGGCGCACAGCGCCGGGGTGAGGTCCTGCCGGGGATCGGGTCACGGATTGAACGTACAGACCAGCTCGGGCGAACCGCTCGGATCCAACGCCCGCAAGATGATCGAGGTCGCCCGCGGCGAGTATCCCATGTCATTGTGCGTGGAGACGTCGATCGGGCAGCCGTCCTGCAGCAGGATGTTGTGCACGGTCGCGCCCGGACCGGCGGTCAGCCAGGTCCAGTAGTACGGCGAGCTCGTCTCGTCGTACTGGGTGGCGATGACCGTGTAGTCGACCCCGGGCACGGTGTCGCCGCCCGCGTTCAACGCCGTGAGATACGGAGAACCGGGCAACTGCTCGATACCCGCCGGGCCGATGAACTCCTGGGCGAGCGGGAGGACGCCGGGGCCGAGGTTTTGCTGGGCGACGAGGGCGAGGCTGCCGATTCCGCTCAGCGTGGTGCCGTGATTGGTGGCGCCGAAGGTGATGACGTTCTTGACCTTGTTCGCGGCGGGATCGTTCGGGTCGGCACCGCCCCCGTCCTTCAGGTATTGGCGAATGAGCAGCCCGCCCTGCGAATGTCCGATCATGTCCACCTGTTCGGCGCCGGTCGCCGCGAAGATCCGCTCGACGAAGACGGCCAGTTGGCGCGCGGACTCCGCGATCGGACCGACCGCGCCGATCGAGGGTCGCACGAGCCCTGGCCCGGCGACGTCGGGGCGACCGTAGTTCAGCGCGAAGACGCAGTAACCGGCCTGTGCCAGTTGCGGAGACAGGCGCGAAAAGCTTCCCAGGGAACTGTTCCAGGTGCCGTGCAGCAGGACGACCGGTCGCGGATGTGCCGCCGTGGGTTTACATGACCAATCGTTGGCTCCCTGTGGCGCGAGATCCGTATCCCGCAGCATCCCGTAGGTGATCCAGGCGACGACCCCATTGCTGAGGACCGGGCCGTAACCCACGGTGTCCGACGCATGCGAGGCCATTTCCGGCCCCGGCTCCGCCGCGGCCACGCCGGACATCGGGCCGAGTGATACGAGGGCCGCCACTGCCACTACCGCGCCCCAACGCGCCATCGCCTACTCCCTTCACTGCCGGGTCGGGCCGGGGCGATCTGGGTTCCGCAGCGCGGACGAACTCGGTTTGGCAAACCACCTCGATGCAAGGCTGGAACCGTACACATCCCGGCTGGTTATCTTCCAGTAACCTACACCCGGATCAGTCGGAATCCAGCCAGGTGAGCAGTTCCGCGTCGTCGGCGCCGAGAACCGGTGGGGCCGTGCGGTATTCGGCGGGCGTCTCGGACAGGCCGATCGGGTTCGCCACCAGATCGCCGCCGACTCGGGGAGCCAGTCCGAGCCGTTCGGCCAGTGCGAACGCCTCGGCCAGATCGTTGACCGGACCGCACGGCACACCCGCCGGGGTCAGCAGGTCGTGCCATTCGTCGGCCGTGCGGGTACCGAGGATTTGGGTCAAACGGGCCGTCAATTCGGCCACGTGCGCGACCCGGCTCGGATTATCGATGAACCGCGCGTCGTCGAGCAGATCGGCCGCGCCGAGCGTCCGGCACAGCGCGGCGAACTGGGCGTCGGTGCCGACGGCGAGCGCCAGCGGACGGTCGGCGGTCGCGAACACCTCGTACGGCACGATGGACGGATGCCGATTGCCCATGATGCCGGGCACCACGCCCGCCATCGTGTAGCCCGCGCTCTGATTCACCATGCCCGACAACAGACTCGACAGCAGATTCACCTCGACATGCTGTCCGCGACCGGTCGCCTCGCGGTGGCGCAGCGCGGCCAGGATGCCGACCGACGCGTGCAGTCCGGCGAGGATGTCCACCACGGCGACCCCGACCTTGGTCGGCTCGCCGGGCCGGGGGCCGGTGACGCTCATCAAGCCGCCGACCGCCTGCAGCAGCAGATCGTAACCGGGCAACGCGGCGCCCTCGGCCGCGCCGAAGGCCGAGATCGAGCAGTACACCACGCCCGGATTGCCCGACCGCACCTGCTCATAGGACAGGCCGAACTTCGCCATGGTGCCGGGCCGGAAGTTCTCCACCAGCACATCGGCGCGGCGCGCCAGCTCCCGCGCGCGGCGGCGGCCCTGTTCGTCACCCAGATCCAGGGTCACCGACCGCTTGTTGCGGTTGACCGATCGAAAGTAGGTGGCCTGCTCATGCGCGTACGGCGGCCCCCAGGACCGGGTGTCGTCCCCGCCGCCGGGCCGTTCGACCTTGATGACCTCCGCGCCGAGATCGGCCAGCAGCATCGTGGCATACGGCGCGGCCAGGACCCTGCTGAAATCGGCCACCAGCAGACCCGCCAGCGCCGAACGTTCACCCAGCACCATCACAAATCCTTCCGGCGTCTGCCCGAATGTCACGGGATGTTTGCCACAACACGGTATAGACAGGGTACGGCCGGACGGCCGTCCGAACAGAACCGGTGGCCCACCACCCCAGGACCATCGAAACTACTGTTGCGCGTTGAGGATTGGTGCCACACCAGTCGGGTATCGCCCCGGATGTGGGCGACAAGGTATCGCATCAGGAGAACAGCGTGATCGAGAATACCGGTTCCAAGCAAGAGTCCCGCAAGGTCGGCAACCCCGTCGTCTGGCCCGATCCCAGCCCGTTGCAGTCGTGGTGGGACGCCGTTATGCGCGGCGACGGCGGTTTCACTCAGTGGGCGCCCCCGGCCACCGCATGAACCCTCAGTAGTCGGCCAGTTCGATGGCATCGGCGGCCTCGCCGAGGGGTTCGGTGTTGCGCGTGATGTAATCGCCGCCCGCCGACTTCGGTTCTCCCGCAACCACATACGCACCCACCACCGCCATGCTCGCGCCCCGGCCGGACAGCGATGACGGGCAGGAGGCGGCACCGCCGCCGGTATGCCCGCCGGTCACCGGGTGTCGGGTTCGCACAGGTCGAGGTAGCCGATGCGGGGAGATACCCAGTCGTCCCAGTCGGCGCGGCTCATCCCGGAGGTCAGTTTGGTGCAGATGTCGGCGTCGGAGGCGACGAAGTTGGGCCAGAGGCGGAGGGTGCCGTCGTAGCCGGCCGAGGCCAGCCGGGTGCCGTCGGGGCTGAAGGCCACGCTCGAGACCCAGTCGGTATGGCCGGTCAGGGGTGGGCCGATCTGTTTACCGCTGCGCGTATCCCACAATCGGACCGTGTGGTCGAAGCTGCCGGAGACGAGTCTGGTGCCGTCGGGGCTGAAGGCGACGCTCGAGACCCGGTCGGTGTGGCCGGTGAGCGGGGGGCCGATCTGTTTGCCGCTCACCGCATCCCACAACCGGATCGTCCGATCCGCGCCGCCGGAGACGATCCGCTTGCCGTCGTGACTGAAGGCCACGGCCAGGACGGCGCGGGTGTGACCGGTCAGCGGCGCACCGATCTGTTTGCCGCTCACCGCATCCCACAACCGGATCGTATGGTCGACGCTGCCGGAGACGATCCGCGTTCCGTCGGGGCTGAAGGCCACACTCGTCACCGGGCGGGTGTGACCGGTCAGCGGCGCGCCGATCTGCTTACCGCTCACCGCATCCCACAACCGGATCGTGCGATCGACACCGGCGGAGACGATGCGCCTGCCGTCCGGACTGAAGGCCACACTCGACACCGGACCGGTGTGACCGGTCAGCGGCGAACCGTCCGGGTGCATGCGATGCCCGGGCCGAATCGTGTGATCACCCAGGCCGGAAACGGTCAGTGCCGGCCCCAGCGGATCGCCGCTGGCGCGATCCCACAGTCGAATGGTGTCGTCGTAGCCACCCGAGGCCAACCGCGAACCATCCGGACTGAACGCCACACTCGCCACCGCATCGGTATGCCCGATCAACGGCGCCCCGATCTCGTCCCCACTCTGCGGATCCCACAACCGAATCGTGTTGTCGTACGCACCCGAGGCCAGCTGGGAACCATCCGGACTGAACGCCACACTCGCCACCGCATCGGTATGCCCGGTCAACGGCGCCCCGATCTGATCGCCGCTCTGCGGATCCCATAACCGGATGGTGTCGTCGTACGCACCCGAGGCCAGCCGGGAATCGTCGGGACTGAACGCCACGCTCACCACCCGGTCGGTATGACCGACGAGCGGGGAGCCGATCTGATTCCCGGTCGCCACATCCCAGAGCCGAACGGTGTTGTCGGCGCTGGCGGAGGCGAGTCTGGTGCCGTCGTGGCTGAACGCCACGCTCGTCACCGGGCTGGTGTGCGCGGCCAGCGGCGGCCCGACCTGCTGGCCGCTGACCGGATCCCAGATCCGAATCCCCCGCTCGACGGTGTCGGAGGCGGTGAAGGATCCGCTGCCCGAGGCGAGGCGCGTGCCGTCGGGGCTGAAGGCCACGCTGAGCACCGGATTGCGGTGTCCGCTCAACGGCGGACCGATCTGCGTGCCGCTCACCGGATCCCACAGCCGAATCGTCCGATCGGCACTTCCCGACGCCAACCGCGTCCCATCCGGACTGAACGCCACACTCTCGACCGTGTCATGGTGACCGGTCAACGGCGCACCGATCTGTGTGCCGCTCACCGGATCCCACAGCCGAATCGTCCGATCGGCACTTCCCGACGCCAACCGCGTACCGTCCGGACTGAACGCCACACTCTCGACCGCTTCGTGGTGACCGGTCAACGGCGCACCGATCTGCGTGCCACTCACCGGATCCCACAGCCGAATCGTCCGATCGGCACCCCCCGACGCCAACCGCGTCCCATCCGGACTGAACGCCACACTGTCCACGGCGCCGTCATGACCGATCAGCGGCGCGCCGATCTGCTTGCCGCTGTCGGGATCCCACAACCGAATCGTGCCGTCCGCACTGCCCGAGGCCAGCCGGGTCCCATCGGGACTGAACGCCACTTTGTTGACGGTGCCGGGTGTTTGGATGATCGCCCGCATATCCGCGCGTTCGTAGAGGGCGGCGACGACCGCGTTATCGGTCTGCGGATTGCGAACCAGCTTGTGCGCGGCGAGGATCTCCTGCAAACCGCGAACATCGCCGCCGGGCTGCGAACCGGCGAGCATGGCCTGGCCCTCGGTGACCAACCGCTGCACGGTCGCCTGGAAGGCCCGATCGTCGGCCTGCCGCTGCAGGGAGGTCGCCTTCTCGAATCCGATCATCGCGACCGCGGCGACGGTCACCGAAACCACCGTCAGGATCGTCAACGCGATCCTGGCCGCCACCGAGTGCCGATGCGATCTGCGGTGCGCCGCGGCCGAGGCGGCCAGGAATTCGTGGGCGATCGGGGCCATGGTTCGGCCGTGCGAATGATGTTCGGCGATCCACAGCCGCGAGCCCCGGTACAACCGCGAGGAATCGTGGCCCGCGGCATGCCATTCCGACGCATCGCTGTGCAGGCGTTGCCGTTCGAGGTAGTCGATGCGGTTCTCATCGATCCAGGTCCGCAGCCGCGGCCAGGCGTCGAGCACGATCTCGTGGGTCAGATAGGCGGCATCGGCGTCGAGCGTGACCAGACGCGTGCGGGCCAGCGTGCCCAGCACCGCCGCGGCGGTGGCGTCGCCGGCTTCGGGAATCAGCTCGGCCAGCGCGACCCTGCGGCGGGTCTCGCGGGATTCGGAGGTGAAGTTGACCATCTCCAGCAGCATGCGTCTGGCCGCGCTGCGCTCGGGTCCGGACAGGGCGCGCCAGGCATGTTCGGCGGTCGCGGCGACCGACCCTCGGACCCCGCCCGCCTGGCGATAGCTCTCGAGGGTGAGCGTGCGGCCGATCCGGCGTTGCCATGTCGCCCGCATGACATGTGACAACAGCGGCAGCACACCCGGCTCGTAACCGCCGCGGTCCTCGCGCCCGTCGACACCGCACAGATCGGTGATCACCAGCTCCTGCAGTCCGGATTCGAGTTTGTATCCGGATAGTTCGGCGGGACGGGTCACGGCCTGGACCAGTTCGGCCGGACGCATCGGGCCGACCGGATAGCAGCGGTGTTTGAGGGCCTCCTCGAGGATCGGATGGTCCAGACACGGGCCGTAGAAGTCCGCGCGCACGGCGATCACCACGACCGTCGGCGCGGCCGACCCGGGAACGATCAACTGCCGCAACCGATCCAGGAACTGCGCGCGCTGGGTCTCGTCGGACAGCGTGAACAGTTCCTCGGCCTGATCGACGATGACCAGCCGCGGCCCCCGGTCCCAGTCGGCGCCGTCGAGGGCGGCCCGCAGGGAGCCGTTCGGCTGCGATCCCGGTGTCGCAACGGCGATCTCCCATTCGTCGGTCTCTTCGGTGTCGGTCAGGGCCGGAATCAGACCGGCCTGCAGCAGCGACGACTTACCCGCACCCGACGCACCGATCACCATGACGAATCCGCCACCCTGCGTGGCGGACTCGCGAACGAGGTGCGCCAATTCGGCCGTCGCCCGTTCGCGGCCGAAGAAGACCGCCGCGTCGGTACGGTCGTAGGATCGCAGGCCCGGATATGGGCACGGCGCACCGTTTTTCGGCTCTCGGTTGGAGGCGGCCTGCCACAGCTGTTGCCACCGTTGCACTTTCAGAAGATGCGGTGGAGTGTCCGGATCTGCCGCGCGTGCCTTATCTATCAGCACCAGCAGCACCGGGCGCAGGTTCTCGAATTTCGCGGGAACCGTGCGGCCCGCCTTCCAATCGCTGATGCGCTGCAAGGAGATACCGACGGACTGGCCGGTTGCCGCCGTCTGCCGCAGCCGTTCCTCCACGGCCGCGGCGATCCGCTGCAATGTCGGATCCCCTGCGGCCAACCACAATTCGGCAAGCTCCCGGGCGAACACCATGCGTGGCGATTGCGGCAGAGACGAAGTGCGAGAAGCCATTCGGCCACCTTCCCTTGTACCCAGTATCGCCGACGAACCTGCGCCCCGGACCCCGTACCGCCGTACACCCGGATACCCGGATACCCGTTATTCCGGAACGGAAAAGCCGAAAACCCTTGACTCACCAGCGATTACGTAGCGTCTATCGGTCCGGCGGCGTACCGGATCCCGATCCCGGCGGCTAATGTCGAACTCGTCGCGGATCCCGGATCCGATGATCGGGACGGAAGGCGAACATCCGGTTCCCGGAGCAGATGGATCAGTCAATTCTCCACACCCAGAACCACGATTTCCGAATCACGGAATCCTCGTTCAGGAAAGGAGGTGAAACACATGTACTCCAAGCCGACATTGCTGAAGTTGGGCTCGTTCGAGACGCTGACCCTGGGCGGCTTCGGACGCCATCGGGAGCGGCGTGGCCGCCGGCGTCGTCACCGCGTGCTCTGACGCTGTTCTGTTTCTGTTCGTGATGCGGGGCCGCTCCCGGCGGCCTCGCATCACAGCCTCCGCATCCGGACGAGTGAGAGGAGCACGCGCACAATGGCGCATATCGACTATGCGGGCGAATGGCTCGTGATGCTTCCCGACCAGGCCGCGGCCGCGGTCGTCGCCGCACGGCTGCGGCACGCCCCGCAACGCATCGATCACCCATCTGGCCGGCCCTGGCTGATGGGCTGCTGGGATGCGGCGCGGTTGCGAATCGCCACCTCTGGTTCGACATCGATTGCCGCCCTGGGGTTCTGCTCGGTCACACCGGATCGGCTGCGGCAGATCGCGGCGCGCACCCAGACCGTGACGGCACTGGACACCGTGGCGCTGCCCGGCTGCTATCACCTGCTGGCCACCTCGAACGGCGTCTGCCGAGCCCAGGGCAGTCTGTCCGGACTGCGTCGCATGGTCTACGCCACGATCGGCGAGACGACCGTCGCCGCGACCCGTTCCGATGTGCTGGCCACCCTGCGCGGATCCGCGGTGGACCGCCGCCGATTGGCCGTGCGGCTGCTGATCTCGGAGATCCCGCTGCACGTCATGAACGATCCGCTGTGGCACGACGTCCACGCGGTGGCGGACGACTCCTGTGTGATGATCGGGCAGAACGGGCGCGGTGTGATCCGGCGCCGCTGGGAACCACCGATCGACGACCAGCCCATGGAGCGGGCGGCGGACGCGTTGCGCACGGCCCTGTCCGACGCGGTACGGGCGCGGCTGGATTCGGGTCTGACGGTGACCGCCGACCTGTCGGGCGGGCTGGACTCCACCTCCCTGTGCTTCCTGGCGGCCCGCGACGGCCGGGCGCTGACGACGGTCACCCAGCTGGCCGCCGATATCGGCGACGACGATCCGCTCTGGGCGGATCTGGCCGCGCGGCATCTGCCCGGCATACATCGCATCACCGTGCCGACCTCGGAGATCCCCGGCCACTACAGCGATATCCTCGAATCCTTCCCGCCCACCGACGAACCGTTCGCCCTCGAGGACCGTCCGATCGTCCACGCGATCGCGACGCGCCTGCGCGAGGCGGGATCGCAGCTCCATCTGACGGGCGACGGCGGCGACGAGGCGCTGGCCGGAGCCACCGGCGTCTTCGACCTGCTGCGCACCAAACCCATGACCGCACTGCGCTATCTGCGGCAGTATCGGGCGCTGGAGCATTGGCAGTGGCGCGATATCGCCCGATACGCGGTCGAACGCCGCCACCGGTATCCGCAGTGGCTGGCCGCCCGCGCCCGCGGTATCGAGGCCTCCGCACTGGATGACGAGAGCGCCGCGGATCTGGTGCATATGCCGCCGTGGGCCACACCGGAGGCCGTGGAACTCGCCCGCTCGCTGCTGCTGGAGGAGGCCGGGCAGGCTCGGCAGCACGGTCACAACTGGACCGCTCATCACACGATCTGGGGAATTCGCCTGTGCGCCAACGTAGTGCGCGCGACACAGCCGATCTACACCGCACAGGGCGTGCAGTCGACCTCGCCGTTCCTGGACGACGCGGTGATCGAGGCGTGCCTGGCGGCTCGGGCCTACGAACGCAACACACCGTGGCGGTACAAGCCACTCCTGGCCGAGGCCATGCGCGGGATCGTGCCCGAGGCGAATCTGGGCCGGTCGACGAAGGCGGAGAGCTCCAACCTCGAATACGACGGCATCCGAGACAATGTGGGCGCGCTGGCGGAGTTGTGCACCGATTCGCGCCTGGCCGGTTCGGGATTGATCGACGCGCGGCGACTGCGCGAGATCTGCACCGGCTTCGAGATACGACCATTCACTCCCCTGGCCCTCGCGGCCACGATCAGCTGCGAACGATGGCTCCGCGATCTGGAACAGACCCCGGCGAGTACGGATACGAAGGTGATGTTGTGAGGATTCGCTTGCGTGAGGATGTGTCACTGACCGAAACCCAGGACGGCAGTGCGGTATTGCTCGACGAACGAAGCGGGCAATACTGGCAGCTCAATCCCAGTGGTCTCACCATCGTGCGGTTGGGGATGGACGGCGTCGCCGATCGGGATATCGCCCGCCGACTGCTCCCCGAACCGTCGGCGGAGGTGACCGTGGATCAGGTCGTCGCCGACATCCGGGAATTGGTCGGGCAATTGGTGGCCGGTGAGCTGGTGATCCGGTCATGAGCACCCCGGAGACGCTGCTGGTCGCGCGGAGGCCTTCGCTGGCAACGCGATTCGCCGCGCGCCTCGCGGTCACCGTGGCGCTGGTGATGGCGCGCTGGCTGTCGCCCCGGCGGATCCGCAGGACCCTGGCCGCGCTGAGTTACGGTGCGGCCCCGGCCACCTATCGGCAGGCGTTCGACGCACGGTCGGCGATCGTCGCGACGAGTCTGGTGTGCGCGGGCAAGGGCTGCCTGCCGCGCTCGATCGCCGCAACCCTGTTATGCCGCATGCGCGGTCAGTGGCCCACCTGGGCGGTGGGCGCCCGCACCGCACCGTTCCTGGCCCACGCGTGGATCGAGGCCGAGGGCCGCATCGTCGACGAGGGCGAGCATATCTCGACCTATCGCCGGTTGATCACCGTCGAACCGCGGGGCGCGCATGTGGCGTCGTGAGCGGGGCGGGAGCGACGAACCGGAGACCGACGAGGACATCGGCGTGCGGGTGGACTGGCGCGATCTGGTGCGGGTGATGAGCGGCCATCGAACGATTCTCCTGGTGGCCCTGGGTGTTTCGCTGGCAGGCGGGGCGTTGGAACTGACCCAGCCGCTGGTGGTGACCCGCACGATCACCGATTACACCGGCCACCGCCCTTACCTTCTGCTGATAGGCCTGCTCGCCGTGGTGTTCCTCGCGGAGGCCGTCTTCACGGCATTGGGCCACTATCTGCTGGAACGTACCGGCGAACGCATCGCGCTCGGCGTGCGGCTGCGGATCATCGACCGGCTGCTGCGGTGGCCGATGCGCCGCTATCACGAGCGCCGTCTCGGGGATCTGTTGTCGCGCACCACCAATGACGCCACCCTGCTGCGCGACAGCCTCGCCTACGATCTCGTGGAAGTGGGCGTGGGCGTCTTCGTCATCATCGGCGGCATCGCGATGATGATCTGGCTGGACGCCACGATGTTTCTGCTCGTGATCGCGATCGTCGGCACGACCGGCGCGCTGACGCTGTTGCTGCTGCGCGGAATCCGGCAATCGTTCACCGATGCCCAGGACAACCTCGGCAGTATGAGCGCCGAATTGGAGCGGGCGCTGTCGGCCATTCGGACCGTCCGCGTCCTGCGCGCGGAGGATCGGGAGAGCGCCCGCATCGGCGGCTTCGCCCGCGAGGCCTATCGCAACAGCCTGCTGGCGATCCGGCGCGATGCGGTGATCAATCCGGCGGTCACCCTGGCCGTCCACGCCGCGATGATGACCGTGCTGGTGATCGGCGGCCTGCGGGTCGCCGCCGGACAGGCCTCGCTGGCCGACCTCATCGGATTCCTGCTCTACGTCACCTATGTCGCCGGGCCCCTGGCGAATCTGTTCGATGTCTTCGCCACCCTGCAGCGCGGGCTCGCGGCCCTGCAGCGGCTCGAGGATGTGGCCCGGATACCCATCGAGAGCGAGCCGGCCGCGGGGACCGTCCCCGCGCGCCCGCGCGAGCCGGATATCCGCGGCGAGGACGATCACGCGATCGAGTTCCGGAATGTGGGGTTCGCCTTCGAACCCGACCGCCCGGTGCTGCGCGATGTGTCGTTCGCGGTGCCCCACAACAGCCATGTGGCGCTGGTCGGTCCGTCGGGCGCCGGTAAATCGACGATCTTCGCGCTCATCGCCCGGCTCTACGATCCCGATACCGGACAGATCCTGATCGGCGGGCGTGACGCGGTCCGCGACATCACCGTGGCCCAGTGCCGCACCATGATCGGATTGGTGGAGCAGAACGTCCCGCTCATGCACGGCACCCTGCGCGAGAACATCGTCTACGGCAAACCGGAGGCCACCGAGGCCGAGATCGATCGCGCCGTGGAACTGGCCAGCCTGCGGGCGCTCGTGCGACGGCTCCCGGACGGATTGGATACCGCGGTGGGCGAGCACGGCGGCGCCCTGTCCGGTGGTGAGCAACAGCGGGTGGCGATCGCGCGGGCGCTGTTGCCCCGCCCGCATCTGCTGCTGCTGGACGAACCGACCGCACATCTGGACGCCGCGAACGAGGCGGCGCTGACGCGCACCATCGAACAGATCAGCACCGAGAGCACGCTGCTGGTCATCGCGCACCGGCCTTCGACGATCCAATCGGCCGACCAGATCATCGTCCTGGATCGCGGATGTGTGCGCGCGGCAGGCGATTCCACCGCGGCGGCCGATCCGTTCGGCGGCCTGCTGTCCCCGATGTAGGGGCTGGTGGGCCGGTGGATCGGCCGATAAGGTGCCTCCAGCCGGATCGTGGGATTCGAAGGGAGCAGCGTCGTGCCGAACAGGTCGTCGAGGGCAGGGATTCTCGCAGTACTGGTTGTCGTGTGCGCGGGGGCACTCGCCCCGGCCGCGGGACCGGCGTCCGCCGATCCCGCCGCCTGCGCCGCCGGTGATCCGTTACGGCCGCAGGCCGAGTTGTTCGCGACCGACAACACCGCCGTCATCACCGATCCCGGCGATCCGCGACTGCAGGATCGGTTGCAGCCGTTCGAATTCCAGGTCGACGCGATGGTGGTCACGGGGATGGCGCTGCCGGTCGGATCCGATCTGCTCGACGGGGTGTTCTGGTCCGATACCCAGCAGGCGGTGACCTATGAGCGGTCCCGGGAGTTCCGGCTCGCCTGTGTGAGCACCCCGGACCTGCGCGCGATCGCCGAGCGGGTGCGCGCGCGGTTCGCTCAGGAATCGGTGCTGATCTTCCAGCCACTCGCGGCCGACGATCCCGCGGCCGACGCCGTACAGGTCGAGGTTCCAGGGCTGGACTCCCGGCGGTTGCACGATGTGCTGCTGGCCGATGCCGATGCGCGCGAACAGCTTTCGGGCGGTTCGGTCACCGAGGCGGGCGTGGGGCTGCTGATCACCGAGCGCGCCGATCTCGAGACGGTGCGCCGCACCGTCGAGAAGTCCGGCGCGTCGTGGAGCAGCGCGGCCGTCCGATACGGCACCCGCGACTTCGTCGAGGCGACCGGACACTGAATCGACGATGCCCCCGCCGAAGCGGGGGCATCGCGAGGCGGATCAGGCCAGGTCGAACCGGTCGAGGTTCATGACCTTGGTCCAGGCCGCGACGAAGTCCGTCACGAACTTCTCCTTCGCGTCATCGGTCGCGTAAGCCTCGGCGACGGCGCGCAGCTGCGAATTCGAGCCGAAGATCAGATCGATGCGGCTGCCGGTCCACTTCGCCGCGCCGGTGGCGCGGTCCTTGCCGACGTAGGTGCCCTCGTCGGACGCGGGCGCCCATTCGGTGCCCATATCGAGCAGGTTCACGAAGAAGTCGTTGGTCAGCTTCTCCGGGCTCGCGGTGAGCGCACCGAGCGCGGACTGCTTGTAGTTCGCGCCCAGCACCCGCAGGCCGCCGATGAGGACCGTCATCTCGGGAGCGCTCAGCGTCAGCAGATTCGCCCTGTCGATGAGCAGGTATTCGGCCGGCAGGCGGTTGCCCTTGCCGAGGTAGTTGCGGAAGCCGTCGGCGGAGGGCTCGAGCGCGGAGAAGGACTCCACATCGGTCTGCTCCTGGGTGGTATCCGTACGCCCCGGCGTGAACGGCACCCGGACGTCGAATCCGGCGTCCTTGGCGGCCTTTTCGACCGCCGCGACGCCGCCGAGGACGACCAGATCCGCGAACGACACCCGGACGTTGCCGCTCTGCTCGCCGTTGAACGCCGCCTGGATCCGCTCCAGAGTCGGCACCACCAGCGCCAGCTGATCGGGCTCGTTGACCTCCCAGCCGCGCTGCGGCTGCAGGCGGATGCGGCCGCCGTTGGCGCCGCCGCGCTTATCGCTGCCGCGGAACGACGAGGCCGCCGCCCACGCGGTCGAAACCAGTTGCGGCACGGTCAGACCCGAGGCGAGGATGCGGGCCTTCAGGTCGGCGATCTGAGCCTCGCCGACGAGATCGGCGGTCACCGCGGGGATCGGATCCTGCCACAGCAGCGTCTGGGCGGGAACCAGCGGCCCGAGGTAGCGGACCTTGGGGCCCATATCGCGGTGGACCAGCTTGTACCAGGCCTTGGAGAACTCCTCGGCCAGCTCCTCCGGATGCTCGAGCCAGCGCCGGGTGATCCGCTCGTAGATCGGATCCAGGCGCAACGACAGATCGGTGGTGAGCATCGAGGGGGTGCGAGTCCTGGTGCCGCCCTGCGGATCCGGCACGGTATTCGCGCCCGCGCCGTCCTTCGGGATCCACTGCCAGGCACCGGCCGGGCTCTTGGTCTTCTCCCATTCGTAGCCGTAGAGGATCTCGAGGAAGCTGTTGTCCCACTGGGTCGGGGTGGGCGTCCAGGTCACCTCGATACCGCTGGTGATGGCGTCCGCGCCGACACCGGATTTGTAGGAGCTCTTCCAGCCCAGGCCCTGCTGCTCGAGCGGGGCGGCCTCGGGCTCGTGGCCGACCAGTCCGGCATCGCCCGCGCCGTGGGTCTTGCCGAAGGTGTGGCCGCCGACGATCAGCGCCGCGGTCTCGATATCGTTCATGGCCATCCGGCGGAACGTCTCACGGATGTCGACGGCCGCGGCCATCGGATCCGGATTGCCGTTGGGCCCTTCGGGATTGACGTAGATCAGGCCCATCTGCACTGCGGCCAACGGGCTTTCGAGATCGCGCTGACCGGTGTAGCGCTCATCGCCGAGCCATTCGGCCTCCGGACCCCAGTAGACGTCCTCCTCCGGCTCCCACTGGTCGATGCGACCGCCGCCGAAGCCGAAGGTCTTGAAGCCCATGGATTCCAGCGCGCAGTTACCCGCGAAGACGATCAGATCGGCCCACGACAGCTTCTTGCCGTACTTCTGCTTGACCGGCCACAGCAGCCGGCGCGCCTTGTCCAGGCTGGCGTTGTCGGGCCAGCTGTTGAGCGGGGCGAAGCGCTGCATGCCCGCGCCCGCTCCACCGCGGCCGTCGTTGATGCGGTAGGTGCCCGCGGCGTGCCAGGCCATGCGGATGAACAGCGGTCCGTAGTGACCGAAGTCGGCGGGCCACCAGGGCTGCGAGGTGGTCATCACCTCGTTGATGTCGTGGCGCACGGCATCCAGATCGAGGGTGGCGAATTCCTTGGCGTAGTCGAAGTCCGCGCCCATGGGGTTGGCCACGGCCGGATTCTTCTGCAGGATCTTCAGATTCAGCTGATCGGGCCACCAGTCCCGGTTGCCGCCACCCTCCACCGGATACTTCAGGCGGCCGGACCTGACGGGGCAACCACTGTCGGCTGGTTCGGTATTGGCCTCCGCGATGGGCGGATGTTCCTGGGCCACGACAATTCCTTTCCGGACAAGCGAATTGGGCTGTGATCACGGATGTGATCGGGATGGGGTCGAGCAGTCGGAGCAGATGCCCCAATAGATGACCTCGGCCTCGTCCAGGACGAAACCGTTGTCGTCCGACGCGGTCAGACAGGGCGCGTCGCCGACGGCGCAGTCGACATCGGCGATGGCGCCGCAGGTTCGGCAGACGACATGGTGATGGTTGTCCCCGACCCGGGTCTCGTAGCGCGCCACCGAACCCATGGGCTGGATGCGCCGGATCAGACGCGCCTCGGTCAGCGCCCGCAGCACGTCGTAGACGGCCTGATGGGACACCGTGCCGAGGCGCTCGCGCACGCGAGCGAGGATCGAGTCGGTATCGGAATGGGGGTGATTGTGCACAGCGGCGAGCACGGCCATCCGCGGCGCGGTCACCCGCAGTGCCGCCTCGCGCAACATGCGCTCGAAGTCCGTGATGCTGGACACATTCAGGAGTATGACCGATTCAAGTCTTCGGCGGGCCCGATTCGCGGCCCCGGTTCTCCTACGGCCGCGAGACGTCGCCCGGATCGGTGTCGACCGGCGCTTGCTGTCGGCTTTTGCGCAGGGTGAGGGCGCGAATCACGCCCAGGGCGAAGACGATCGGGACCACCAGCAGCAGGATCACCGGTGCGATACCGTCGCCGACGAGCTGCGAGAAGTTCCGCACGATCACGTACAGCGCGCCGATCAGGGCGATCAGCGCCGCGCCCGGGGCCAGGAGCGTATGCCAGATCCGCCCGTCGTGGCCGCCGCGGCGGAAGAAGACGATCACCGCGAGGCAGGTCAGCAGCAGCATCGCGAGGATGCCCAGCGTCCCGGCCCACGACAGCCACAGGTACACCTCCAGCGGACCGCTGCGAAAGACCATGAACGCCACCAGGAGTAAGGCCGTCACGCCGCTGGTGGCCAGCGAGGCGCGCGACGGCGCCCGATGCCGCTCGTGGATCACCGCGAGCGCGGCCGGGGCCACGCCGTCGGATCCGAGCGAGCGCAGATAGCGGGCCACGACGTTATGCATCGACAGCACGCCCGCGAAGTAGCTGGTGACCAGCAGAATCTGCAGCAGATCGCGCATCATCGGCCCGACGTAGGCGCCCGCCAGATCCAGGTACATCCCGGTCGGATTCGAATTCGCGACGTCGAGGACCCGATCGGTGCCGACCCCGACCGCGGTCGCCCAGCCGGAGAACGCGTACAGCGTGCCGATCAGGGCGAGCGCGAGGAATGTGGCGCGAGGAATGGTGCGATCGGGATCGGTTGCCTCACTGCGGAATACGACCGTGGCCTCGAATCCGGTGAAGGTGAGGAAGGCGAGCATGAGACCGAATCCCGGCGCCTGCGCGCCGGTCGTGGCCGCCGCCGGGGACAGCGAGGCCAGGCTGAGCCCCTCGTGGCCGCCCTGCACGACGATCGCCAGATCGACCAGCAGCACGCTGGCCGCCTCCACCAGCAGCGCGACCCCGAGCACCCGCCCGCCGATCTCGATATTGCGATAGCCCAGCAGTCCCACGATCAGCCCGAACACGGCCGCCCACAGCCACGGCGAGCTACTGTGCCCGGCCCAGCGCTCGACCAGTTGCACGACCACCTGCCCGACATAGGCCAGCGCGCTGCCCACCATCGCGGCGTAGGCGACCACGGCGACGAATGCGGTGCCGATGCCGGGGAGCTCCCCCAGCCCCGCTCGGACATAGGAGTAGAACGCCCCCGCGTTGGCGACATACTTCGTCATCGCGGTGAATCCGACGGCGAACAGCATGAGCACCGCCCCGGCGATCAGGAAGTACACCGGCGCGCCCACCGACCCGCTGGTCGAGAAGAGCACCGGGATCAGTGCGACCACGGCCCCCAGCGGCGCGGCCGCCGCGGTCACCATGAACACGATCGACCCGACACCCAGCGTTCTCCGCGGCGCGACCCCCGATATCTCCCCCGCAGAACTCTTGCTACCCACAGTGTCACCTACTGCCAGACCGCCATGAAGCCCATGGCAGATCGACTGCGCAGAGCGTGCCTCAGAGTAGTAGTCCAACCCGGTAACGCAACCGCAAGGTCTGTTTATCCGATCCCGCCCGGCGAGTTTAATCAGATGGATAAACTATTCGGCCGCACGCTGGGTACCGTGACACTCATGACCGACGACCGCGCGGGCCGCCGGCGCGGCCCGCGAACCGACGTCGACACCCATACGGTGATCCTCGAGACCGCCGAGCGGCTGTTCGGCGACGGCTCGGCCGAGACGATCTCGCTGCGATCGGTCGCGCGAGCCGCGGGCGTCACCACACGCGCGATCTCCTATCACTTCGCCGACCGGCGCGAGCTGCTGCGCGCGGTGCTGGCCCGGCGCGGCGGGCCGATCGCCGAGACCATCGCCCAACGGCTGGACGGACTTTCGCGCGCGCCCACGGCGCCGTCGCTCGGCGAGGTGGTGCGGGCGCTGCTCGACCCGTACGTCGCACTGCTCGACGACGATCCCGTCGGTGGGCGGCGCTGGCTGAGGATCCTCATCCGGCACAGCGAAATGTGGCCGCCCGAACCCGATTCGGCGGCGTTGTTCGCCGCCGCGGCCGGGCGGGCGCTGACGGGGGTGTCGCCGGACGAACTCGAGCATCGGGCGCGGATCGCGCTGCTGTCGATGACGACGACGCTGGCCCACGGTGCGGGCATGCGAGATACGGACCGCCGGTGGGTGTCTCATCTCGCCGACTTCCTCACCGCCGGAATCCGCGGCCCACACGGGACAGCGCCCCTCGCAACCGATCACCGAACCCCCGTGCCGGAGATGCGCTCTCGCGCGAGCAGGACATCCGCCCGCGGCCGCCCCCGCGATCCGCGCCGCCGGACGGCGGTGATGACGGCTGCCCGCGAGCTGCTGGGCGAACGAGGATACGACGAGCTGACCCTGAGCGAGGTCGCCCGCCGCGCAGGGGTGTCGCGCCCATTCGTCTACGACCATTGGGGCAGCCGTCCCGCGCTGGTAGGCGATGCGATACTCACTGCACCCCACCATGATCCGCCGACCGACGCGGATAAACCGTTCGCCCGGGCGATCACGGATCTGATCGAGGCGACGATGCGCCTGCAGTCCGATCCGATCCAACTGGCCGGGCTGTCCGCCCTCACGTCCGGACCGCGCCACCGCACCGATCTACTCGCCCGGCTCGACGCCGGAGACACCGCACCGATCCGCGCGGCCTTCCTCCGACTGATCGAACGAGGCAAGGCCGACGGCGTCGTCCGTCCCGATATCGACGGCCCGGCACTGTTCGACACCGTCCGCGGCGCGGCCACGATGCACCTACTGACCGATCCGGCGGACCGTGCGAATCCGATCGCACATCTGACCGCGATCGTGCTGCGCGCCATCACTCCCCAGGAGTGATGCGAGCCCTTTTTCTTACGCCATGTCAGTGAAATCCGCGTGCGGCTCGGTGGCTGCGGGCAGCAGATCGTTCATGCCAATCCAGCCAATCGGGTGCTGCGGTCCCACAGCTCGCCCCCGACCGCCGGGATCCGGAGGCTGCGCGGCCTGCCCTTCTCGTAGTAGCCGCCGGACTCCCAGCCGCGGCCCGGCTCGGTCGTGGCCAGCCAGATCAGTTGTCGCGCGGCCTGTTCCGGCGATTGGAACAACAGGCGCGGGATGGGTGAGCGGAATACCGTGCCCACCACGCTTCGGCTGGTCCTGGCGAAGTTCGTCGCGACTCCGCCGGGATGGAAGGCCACCGCGGACAGGCCTCGGTCGTGATATCTGGCATGCAGTTCCCGGGTGAACAGGATGAGCTCCCGTTTGGCGTTGCCGTAGGCGCGCACGGGTGAGTATCGGCGCGTGTTGCCGAGGTCGTCCAGATCCAGCCGCGCCGACAGCCGCGCCGCATTGCTCGCGGTCTGGATGACCGAGGCGCGGGCGGCCAGCAATGCGTCGATGAGCAGGTTGGTCAGCAGAAACGGTGCGAGATAGTTGATTTGGAAGGTCTGTTCGAACCCGTCGGCCGTGACGGCGCGCTCGCCGAGGATCGCTCCCGCATTGTTGGCGAGGACATCGATGCGGGGATAGCGTTCGGCGAGCGCCGCCGCGAGCGCGCGCACCTCATCCAGATAGGCGAAGTCCGCGACGGCATGGTCGACGCCCAACTCGCGCGCCCGGGCCGCGGTCTTACCGGGCGAACGGCCCACGATGACCACCCGGTGCCCGGCGTGCACCAGGTGGCGAGCCGCGGCGACGCCGGTCCCGTCGCTCGCTCCGGTGATGACGATGGTTTTCGGCACGATACAAGGATCACCGCCGACGGGATGACCGGTCCATCACCCGATCCGGGTGATCATCGACCGTCCTCCGGTCCCCGGGCCCGACAAGATCACCCATCCGCGGTGGCCGCTGGTGACGAATGCCCACTGGCCGAGACTGTTCCACCTGATACGAGTGAGGACCGGATGCTGATTGCTCGTGGAGTCGCCCTGCTGGCGATAGCGGTGGCCACGATGTTCGCGCCCGGCGGGCCCGCGGCCGCCGTCGTGGGCGGCGCCACCGCCGATATCCACGAGTACCGCTGGCTGGCCGCCCTCGGATCCGGCTCCCGCACCGATCGGCCCTCGGGACAGTTCTGCGCGGGCGTGCTCCTGGCGCCGGATCGAATCCTGACAGCCGCCCACTGCCTGTCGCGGCCGGGCGATCCCACCGTCATCTTCGACCGCGACGATATGCGGACATCGGCGGGAGTCTCGGTGGCCGTATCCGCCACCTGGATCGATCCGGCGTTCCATACCTCGCTGTGGACCGATCCGGAGACCGGAGCACAGACCAAGGTCTATCACCACGACCTCGCGATCCTCACCCTCGCCGAGCCCCAAGACCAGCGAAATCCCGTGGGGCTCACCGGCTCCCACGGATCACCCGGCACGGTCCTGGGCTGGGGCACCACCTCCCAACAGGACCATGCCAACACCCGGCTCCGCCGAGCCGATGTCCCCTACTCCCCAGCACCGCATGCCTCCGCAGCTACGGCTCATCCTTCGATCCCGACGATATGATCTGCGCCGGATCGGCCCATACCGACACCTGCCAATACGACAGCGGCGGACCACTTCTCATCGACGGCCGAGTCGCCGGACTCACCTCCTGGGGTTACGGCTGCGCCCGCCCCGGCTACCCGGGCGTCTACACCCGAATTCCGGAACACGAATTACCCCGATGAATTCTCGCGCCGAAATGCGCCCACGCCGCGCGGAAGTCGTTGCGGTGCGGCGCTAACCGATGGCGGCGAGCAGCCGCCGGAACTCACGCCGATCCTGTTCGCTGAGTTTGGCGAGGACCCGGCGTTCGGCCTCGACCACCTTGGGGTCGAGGCGCTCGAGCAGGGTGAGGCCCTCGCGTGTCAGCGTCGCGGGCAACGACCTCCCCGAGGGCACGGTCGCGGGGCGCGTCACCAGGCCGCGCTCCTGTAGTTCGCGAATCACCTTGTTCATCGCCTGCGGCGACACATTGGCATCGCGCGCCAGCTGGGCGTTGGACAGCCCGGGCGACTGGGCCAGCATGCGCACGCATACGTATTCGGAGAACGCCAGTTTCATCGGCTCCAGCACGGTGACGGCCACCTCGGCGCGCAGGGCCGTCGCCACCCGGTACAGAAGGTAGCCGAGTGGCTTGTCCTCGAGTCCTTCCATATCAACTATCTTGACACATATCAACCTCGTTGACATACCATGGGGATATGACGACTTCACCCAATGAAGCGATGTTCGAATCCGCCTATCGTGGCCAATCTCCCGAGATGGGAGAGGGCAACCGGCCGCCGTGGAGCCTCGGCGTGCCCCAGCCCGAGATCGCCGCACTCATCGACGAAGGCAAGTTCCACGGTGAGATCCTCGACGCGGGCTGCGGTGAGGCCGCGGTGTCGTTGCACCTCGCCGAGCGGGGTTTCACGACCGTCGGCCTGGATATGTCGGCGACCGCGATCGAGCTCGCGCGGGCCGCGGCCGCGCGGCGCGGCCTGAGCAACGCCAGCTACGAGGTCGCCGACATCAGCTCGTTCACCGGTTACGACGGTCGCTTCGGCACCATCGTCGACAGCACGCTGTTCCACTCGATGCCGGTCGAATTGCGCCGGGGCTACCAGGAATCGATCGTGCGCGCCGCGGCGCCCGGCGCCTCGTATTTCGTGCTCGTCTTCGACGGGACGACCATGCCCGATGGTCCGATCAACCCGGTCTCCGCCGAGGAGTTGCGCGCGGTGGTCGGCGACTACTGGGCGATCGACGAGATCCGACCGGCACGCATCCACGCCCATGTTCCCGATAACTTCCCGGGCTTCGAGAACTTCGCGGGCACCGATATCAAGGACGAGGGCAACGGTCGCAAGTCGGTCCCCGCCTGGCTGCTCTCGGCACATCTGGCCTGACCACGGCCTGAATCCAGCACGACGACCCCTGGCGGAGATGTCCAGGGGTTTCGTCGCATCCGGCGCTCAGGCCGGGCGGATCGGCGGCTGCTCCAGCGCCCATCGCACCCATTCCTGATTCATGGCATAGAACCGCTCGCCCCATTCCATCGCGATGTGGCCGTACTGCGACAGATTCGATTCGTCCCAGTCCACCGACTCCTTCAGCGCGGCCAGCTCCTCCTGAGCCTTGGCATAGGTCGCCTCGATATCGGTCAGATACGCGTGCGCGTCCGCCGGTGACACCGCGCCGAGGAAGAACACGCGCAGCAGCATTTCGTTGCGCAACACGCGTTTCGGCGTCGTGGTGGTCAGCCACCCCCGCAGATCGGCCAGGCCTTCCTCGGTGACGGCGTACTCCTTGCGCCCCCGCGGGCCCTCATCGGCGACCTCGAGCAAACCGGCGTCCGCGAGCTTGGTCAGCTCGGTGTAGATCTGGCTCTGGGTGGCCGGCCAGACGTTCGACAGCGAATTCCTGAAGCGGCGCAACAGGTCGTAACCGCTGGCGGGCTCATCGGCCAACAGTCCGAGCAGGGCGTACCGGAGACTCATGACATCACTCTACATTCCACTATTGACATGTCTGAAGTTGGCATTCAAACTCTGACATGTCAGAACTGGAATGTTGTGCCGTCAAGGAGCTCCGATCCCATGATCTACCTGCGCACCTTCTCCCCCTGGATCGTCTACGCCGTGATCCCGTCCCACTATTGGCAGTGGTCCGCGCTGATCGCGCTCGGCATCTCGGTGGTCGGCATCGGCTATCAGATTCGTGCCGGGCAGCGCCTGGACGCCCTGATCCTCGACTGCGGTTCCGCGCTGTTCTTCGCCGCGCTCACCGTGCTCGCCTTCGCCGATCCGAATACCGCACTGCATCCGTACAGCCCGGCGATCTCCTCCGGAGTGCTCGCGCTCATCGCCGGGATCTCGCTGGCGGTGCGGGTGCCGTTCACGCTTCCGATCGCGAAACAGTCCACGCCGCCGGAGTTTTGGGATCAGCCGCTATTCATCCGCACGGCGTATGTGATCACGTCGGTGTGGACGGCGAGTTTCACCATCGGCTGTGGGGCGCTGGCCTTCCTGGCGCATTCGAACACGCCGCGCACCGTCGTGCAGGTGCTCGCCTTCGTCATCCCGGTGGTGTTCACGATCCGCTACGCGGCCCACATCCAGTCCAAGGCGCGGGCGCTCGGCGAGCAAGCCGCCTGACCGCCTCCGCAGACAGACTCGAAACCATTGATCAGACAGGATGTTTCATGACAGCACCGCATCTCATGGGCAACTACGCGCCCGTGACCGAGGAACTCACCGCCTACGAATTGCCGTGCACCGGAAGGATTCCCGCCGAATTGACCGGCTGGTACCTGCGCAACGGCCCCAATCCGCACGCTGCCGCCTCCGCGCATTGGTTCCTCGGCGACGGCATGGTGCACGGCGTCCGGATCGAGGGTGGGCGCGCGGTCTCCTACCGCAATCGCTGGGTGCGGACCACCGTCTTCACCAACGGTGACCGCGGCCGGGACGAGGACGGCAACCGCGATCTCGCGGCGGGCGTCGCCAACACTCACATCATCCGCCACGCCGGGCGCACCCTCGCCCTGGTCGAATCCTCCTATCCCTACGAAATGACCTGCGATCTGGACACTGTCGGCCCCTACGACTTCGACGGCACGCTGCGCACCGCCATGACCGCACATCCGAAGACCTGCCCCGTCACCGGCGAACTGCACTTCTTCGGCTACGACGTGGTCGAGCCGTACCTCACCTACCATCGCGCGAGCGCCGCGGGCGACCTCGAGATCAGCCGTCCCGTCGAGGTGCCCGCCGCCACGATGCATCACGACTTCAATCTGACCCGCGCCCACGTCGTATTCATGGATCTGCCGGTACTTTTCGATCTGGAGTCCGCGAAAACCGGTGGGCGGATGCCGTTTCGGTGGAACGACGGCTATCAGGCCCGGCTCGGTGTGCTCCGCCGCGACGATCCGTTCGGTGCGATCCGCTGGTTCCCGATCGACCCCTGCTATGTCTTCCACGCGCTCAACGCCTACGACGAACCCGGCCGGATCGTCGTGCAGGTCATGCGGTATCCCAGTATGTGGCGGGGCGATTCGCACAACTTCGAGGAAGCGACCCTGTGGCGCTGGACCATCGACCTCACCACGGGCGCGGTCGACGAACGACAACTCGACGACCGCATCGCCGAATTCCCCCGCATCGACGACCGACTCGCAACCCTGGACGCCCGCTTCGGCCACGCGACCCTCGCATCGAAGACGACCGGCGGACTGATCCGCTACGACCTGCACACCGGCGCCAGCACCACCCACGATTTCGGCCCCGGCCGCATCCCCGCCGAGGCCTCCTTCGCCCCCGCCGACGAAACCCCCGGCGGCCCCGGCTATCTCATGTCCTACGTCTACGACGCCGCCACCGACCGCAGCGATCTGATCATCCTCGACGCCACCGACCTCACCGCCGAGCCGCTGGCGACCATCGGCCTACCCCGCCGAGTACCCTTCGGTTTCCATGGGAATTGGCTCCCCGACCACTGAGGTCACCGCCCACAGCCACCGACGGTCAGCTCCAGCAACACCCGAGTGCCGTTGCGCACGCCCTCGATCTGCTCGGCAACCGCTCCCGCTGCTCAGGCGGCCAGGAAGACACGAGCGCGCTCATTGAAATCGGCAACCAGGGGGTGGGGGCCGAAGGTCATGATGCGTTGCTGGACATCTCGAACGGCCTCTACCGAGCGTGACGACTTGACCTTGCGGGACAGGTCCACGGTTCGCACGGCGGCGACATAGGCCGCCTCCAGATCACGGCTCTGGATGTGTGTTATAGCCAACGCGGCGTGCGAAAGCGCGCCGCGTCGCGCTCGATTTTGGCCGCGTGCGTAGTTGATCGACCGGCGTGCGTGAGGGGCGGCGTCCTCGGGAAGACCCAAGTCGCGGAAGGCGTTAGCCCACTCTCCGCAGATGTACGCGGGGTCTATGAATCGCGCCCACTCCGGTTCGTTGTCGCGGTCGATCTGATCGAACGCACGCTCTGCCTCGTTGATGGCATGTGCGGTATCCCGCTTCTCGCCCATGGTGGCAAGTGCGCGAGCCTCCAAGGTCCACAAGTCAGCCAGGCAGGCAGGCGAACTCACCTTGGCAAGCCCCTGTCGACCAACCTGAGCGAGGCGTCTTCCCTCCTGTGGATGACCGAGCAGCGTCGCCTGATCTGCCATCCCCGCAAGGACGTGCGCGCCGAGAGAGGCGTCCTTCGATTCCTCGGCAAGTCGCAACGCCTGGATTAGATATCGCTGAGCCGCGCCTTGCTCGCCGTTGTCGTATGCCATCCAACCGAGCAAGTACGTCTGCTCGGCAGCGGCGCCAGCGAGCGCACGCCGCACCTCTTCCGTGTAAGTGCGCCGCAGCAAAGGGTAGACGTGCTCGTTCATATATGCGGCGAGCACGAGTCGGCCGCTGCCGCCGCCTTGAAAGATGTCCATCTCCTGGAAATGGGTGAACATGTTCTTGACGGCGGTCACATCTTCGAGCCGAACCCGCTGCCCGTCGTCGGGCAGCTGATCGAGTGTGTTCAACAGCCAGTCGCGCGACGGCCCAATAGCCGCAGCGGCGGCGAACGGCGCGGTGGTGAGGAACTTGCGACGGTCCACGTCGGCTCTCCCGAGGTCTGCTACTGCTTCGACGGTCTCTGTCAACGATGGGTTGTAGACCAGTGCCCGGTCAACCGTAGGCGCATCATCGAACCCAAGATCGTAGGTGGTCACGCGGTAGCCGAAGCGGGTCGAGAACAAACCTGCCAGGATCTCCGGGACTGGTGGGCGAGGAGCGCTGCCCGAGTTCGTGCCCGCGCCGGAACCCGAGGAGGGCTTGTGGTGATTCCCAAGCGAACTCTCGAGGTCGAGAGACCGGTCACGCTCGCCGTGGTCGGTTCGCATTCGACCGGCAAGACCACCTTTCTACGACAGCTGACCGAGCGGTTACGGCGCAAACGGATTCAAGCCGCCTTGGTCAACGATCTCGGTGCGCGGGCCCAGCAGATCGGATTGCCGATCCTGTACGCCCATACCTGGGCATCAACGTTGTGGATCATGACCCGGGGTATCAGCAACGAACTGGAGGCGTGGCGAAACGCTGATGTCGTATTGGTCGACCGCGGCATACCGGACGCGCTCGGCTACTATGAGGCTGCGCTCGAATATCGTGGCCGTCGGCCCGATCCCCGCCGTATCGAACAACTGGAGCGGATCGTCACCGATCACAGCCCGAACTACGACCTTGTGCTCCGCACTGTCCTGGATCCGGATGTGCCGCTGGGTGCCGACAAACCTCGCGACACCGATATGCGATTCCGCAGGATGGCCGACCGGCACGTAGGACGCGTCTTGAACCGCCTCGGGATCATTCACGCCGTGCTGCCGTTCGATGGGCACGACCGCGCGATCGTCGAGGCGATGGCCCTCGTCGAGGGCCGACTCGCCGCGCCCGATGAGGAATTCTCATGGGGTGACCCAGAAGGACCGGCCGGAACCTCCGCGGTGGAAGCAAGCTGGCCAATCTGAAACACCGAATGCGCCCCGACTCGTAACTTGGATTCCAGGGGTCGGCGGGGCGCGTTCGTATTCGGGCGGGTCTACGGCGTGTCCCCCACCCCGGTCAGTGTCAGAACGGTCCGAGAGTGTCCTCGTCAGCGACCGATCCGGACTCTCCGCAGAATCGAATAGAAGCAGTACTGATCTCGGCGCAGGCTCCGTCAGTCACTGTCTATCGAAGTCTTGCCTCGTTGGACGAGGATCCGCAGTGGAGCGTTTCTAGCGCTTATCCGCGCCCTACCACACGAAATCCATTACAGCATCTGGAGGAAAATGCTCACCCGGCGTTCCACCCTCGCTGTCAGCACCACTGCCGTTGTGTTGCTGACCGGGGCAGGTCTGGCGGCTCCAGTCCAGGCCATCCCCGCCGCCGCGTCCGCGGGTCACACCATCGCTATCGGTGTTCACAGCAGCCTCACTTCGTTGCTAGGCCTCGGAAAGAAGAAGAAGAAGAAAAAGACCAGCCGTAAAGTCCGTGACCGCGCGTCCGCTCTGGCGGCGAAAGCCGCCGACAAATCGGACGCCGACAAGGCTCAGGATCTTGCCAAAAAAGCCGAGGCTCTCAGTGCTGAAGCTGAGTCGACAACCAGCGACGCCGCCCAAAAGAAGGACCTCGTCGCCGCAGCCAAAGACGACACCCTGGCTGTCACCGCTCTACTCAAAGCCAGCGGAGTAAGCGGCGCGGACGCCGATGCGGTTATCACCGCCTTCGAAGACGCCGAAAAGGCCGTCGAGGCCGCTGCCAACAAGCCTGAAGACGAAAAGCTCACCGCCGCCGCCGAAAAGGCCCAGGATGATGCCGCCGCCGCTCTCGCCAAATACGTCAAGCTGTGACAACGCCCTAAGAGGTCGCATACCTCGATCCCCACCGCCGAGCCGCTGGCGACCATCGGCCTACCCCGCCGAGTTCCCTTCGGCTTCCACGGGAATTGGCTTCCGGACCACTGAGATCCCGGACTCCGGCCGATAATCGCGTGACAACGAGACCGGCCGACGATACTGTCGCGGTACGCGGCGCTGACGAGCGTGACGAACTCCGAGTCGCGTCGGCCGGTCACCGGATACGACCGATCGAGGCAGCAGATCCTGCTGCGAAGGTGTGGTGGCACCGCGACCGACCCGATCGCCCACACCTCCCGGGGTAGGACTCCTGGAGGTGAGAAGTGTTGCGCACATTATGTTCCGAACTACCCGCGGCGACCGGCGAAGTCGTCCTGGAGGGTTGGATTCATCGGCGGCGCCGGCTCGCGGCCGTGACATTCGTGGTGATCCGCGATCGGACCGGGCTGGCACAGGTGGTGGCGACCGATCCGGTTGTCCGCGAACAGATTTCGCAATTGCCGGAGGAGTCGGTCGTCCGCGTCGCGGGAACGGCGACCGCGAATGCGAAGGCGCCGGGCGGGGTCGAGCTGACCGAACCCGCCATCGAACCACTCGGCGCACCGGCGCGGCAGCCACCGCTGGAACTGTGGCGCCCGGCCGTCGGCGCCACCTTGCCGACGCTGCTCGATCATGCCGCGCTGACCTGGCGTCATCCCGCCCGCCAGGCCGTGTGGAAGATCGCCGCGGCCTCGCTGTCCGGATTCCGCTCCCATCTCGACGGGGCGGGATTCACCGAGATCGCGACGCCGAAGATCGTGGACCGATCCACCGAATCGGGCGCGAACGTCTTCCCGCTGAACTACTTCGGCGCCACCGCCTATCTCGCACAGTCCCCGCAGCTGTACAAGCAGATGCTCACCGGAGTATTCGAGCGGGTATACGAGGTGGGTCCGGTCTTCCGCGCCGAACCACACGACACCGGACGCCATCTCGCGCAGTACACCTCGCTCGACGCCGAGCTGGGGTTCATCGCCGACCATCGCGATGTGCTGACCGTACTGCGCGACACGCTGGCGGCGATGCTGGAAACTGTCCGCGAAACCACCGGTGCCGCAGTGGAACTGCTCGCCGCGACGCTCCCCGTCGTGCCGGACCGGATTCCGATCGTGCACTTCCGCCGCGCCCTCGAATTGGTCGGCGCATCACCGGAGGAACCCGACCTCGCCCCCGAACACGAACGCGCCCTGGGCCACTGGGCCCAGCAGACCTTCGGCTCGGATTTCCTTGCGGTGGAGGGATACCCAGCCGCCAAACGCCCGTTCTACACCCACCCCCAACCCGACGACCCGCGCTGGACCAACTCCTTCGACCTCCTGTTCCGCGGCCTCGAACTGGTCACCGGCGGCCAGCGCCTGCACAACCACGCCGACTACCTCACCGCCCTCATCACCCGCGGCGACGACCCGGCGGAATACGGCCCCTACCTGGAAGCCATGGCCCACGGAATGCCACCACACGGCGGCTTCGCCATCGGCCTGGAACGCTGGGTCACCCGCCTACTCGGATCCGACAACATCCGCTACGCAGCCCTTTTCCCCCGCGACGCCCACCGCCTGCAACCGTGACCAACTGAAGACAGGGACGCCCATTGCAGGGTCAACCCGGTTGCGCGCGGTGCGTGCAGAACATGGTGATCTGCTCGCGCGGCGTCGTCACTCGTCGATAGCGTGGCATCGACAGGAGGTTCGGCTATGAGGACTCGGTTGGGCGCGGCAGTGATCGGTGGTGGGATCGCCGGGGCCACCGCGGCCTTGGCATTGGCCGAGATCGGTGCCCGCGTGGAGGTGTACGAAGCGAAGGCACGCACTGCCATCGAAGGTGGGTCGGTGACGCTGGGGCCGTCGGCGATGACGGCACTGGACCAGGTGGGCGTCGGTGAGCGGATTCGCGCTGTCGGTTTTCCGGTCGTCGAGGCTCGGATGGTGAATACCGTGACGGGGCGGGAGGACAGGGTCTCCTGGTGTGAGCCCGGCCATCAGTGGTCGAGCACACATGTGTGGCGCCGAGATCTGTTGGCGGTGTTGCGCGATCGTCTCGATCGGGTGAGTGTCCGCACTCACTACGGCACCGCTGTCACCGCACGCGAGGTGACCGCAGAACTCGTCGTCGGCGCCGAGGGTGCACGCTCGGAAACCAGGCGCCTGCTGGGCAATTCGATACCGTTGCGCTTTACCGGGCAGGTCATCCGATACGGTCACCACCCCGGCCCGCTGCCCGGACTGCCGAGGCATGTACTGCATTTCTGGATCCATCCGTACGGCGTCGTCGGCTATGTCGGCGATGATCGGGACGGATCGTTCTGGTTCAGTCGCCACACTGCCGATGCTCCGACCGATCCGATCGATCTCGCCCGAATGCTGCACCCGCTCTGCACGACTCCGGCGGCAGCGGTCCTCGACGTCTCCGACGTGAGCGATCAATTCGCCCTCTACGAACTGGATCCCCGCGGAATCTGGAACAACTCCGACACCGTGCTCACCGGCGATGCCGCGCACGCGGTCTCACCGGCCGCCGGCCGCGGGGCCACCTCCGCCATCGAGGACGCCATCGTGCTCGCCAGATCTCTCCGCCACTTCGGCTCGATCGCCGCCGGACTCGACGCCTATACCGCCATCCGTCGCCCACTGGCATCGGCGACCTATCGCTCACCCCGCCATCATCGACCGCCACGCCCCACGGCCGATGATCTCGCCCTGAGCGTCGACCGGTAACCGGCGGATCGATCACCCGGATCGGGTGATGGACGGTTCATCCGGTCCGAACCTAGGCTGGCGGTACGAATTCCAGTGACCGACAACGAGGATCTGATCTGGTTGACAACCACGGTCGCCGCACGCCTGCAGGACCGGATAGACCACTTCCACCGGGATCGGGTCGCCGGAGAATGGGGTAACCGGCACATCCTGCACGGACGCGGTCCGGGCCCGGACAGCGTGCGGGTCCATAGCAACGACTACCTCGCCCTCAGCGGCCACCCGCGCATCGCCGCGGCGATGGCCGAGGCGCTCACCGGCCGCAGCCGGATCGCCTCCGGCGCCTTCCTGCACGGCGAGCATTCGCAGCTGCGACTGGAACACGCACTGGCCGAATACCTGCGGGCACCCGGCGGGGTCCTGTGCCAATCCGGCTGGGACGCCAATACCGGTCTACTGCAGTCGATCTCGGATCCGGCCACGCCGGTGTACATCGACTACATCGCACATATGTCGCTCTGGCACGGCGCCCGGCTCGCCGGATCGCCCATTCATCCGTACCGGCACAACTCGCCATCGCATCTGCGAGAACAGATCTGGCGGCACGGCCCCGGCGTGATCGTCGCGGATTCGATCTACAGCACCAACGGCAGCCGATGCCCGCTGGCCGCGTTGTGCGAGATCGCCGAGGACACCGGATGCCTGCTGGTTGTCGACGAATCACATTCGCTCGGCATCGACGGGCCCGCCGGGTCCGGAATGGTGGTCGAGCAGGGACTCGTCGAGCGCGTGCACTTCCGGACCGCCAGCCTGTCCAAGGCATTCGCCGGTCGCGCCGGATTCGTCACCGCCGGATCGCCCGAATTCGTCGACTACTTCAAGATGGAGTCGTATCCAGCGGTATTCTCCTCGACCCTGCTGCCGCACGATATCGCCGGTCTGGCAACGACTCTCGACGTCATCCGGGACAGCGATCAGCGCCGGCATCGGCTCCGTGAGGTCTCCGCGACCATTCGCACGGCACTGCGCGAGCTGGGTTTCGACCTGGAGGACAGCGACAGCCATATCGTGCCGGTGCTCACCGGCCCCGATTCCCATGCCATCGCCATCCGCGACTTCCTCGAAGAGCGAGGCGTTTTCGGCTCGCCCTTCTGCCCGCCCGCCACCTCCCACCATCGCACCCTCATCCGGCTGTCGCTGCATGCGGCGCTCACCGATATCCAGGTCGACCGAATCATCCAGGCGTGCACCGATATTCGCGACACCTTCGGCGCCGTCCCGCATACGTTGCGGCAGCAGGTCGGCCCCGTTCCGGCAACAACGGCCCCGTAGCGACCGGAGTCGACTCAGCGGTGGTGGGCGGGTGCGAGCAATCCGAGAGCGCGGGCATGGCCGACGGCCTCGGCCCGGCGATGGACCCCGAGCTTGGTGTAGAGGTTGCGCAGATGGGTCTTGACGGTATTCGGGGAGACGGACAGCTCACGGGCGATATCCGGCGTCGACAGGTGGGTCGGCAGATAGCGCAGCACCCGAATCTCGCTGTCGCTCAACGCCTCCAGCGGTTGCTGCGGCCCGGGACGCTCGGGTTCGTGTCCGGCGAGCAGATTCTGGATCTGGGCGATCATCGCGGCGTGCCGGGTGCGGTGCCGTATCCGGCGTTCGAGTAGGTCGGGCACGGGGTGCAGCAGGAACCACAGCAGCGCCCCATCGGGTTCGGCCACATCCAGGGCGCGTTCGACCGCGGCCTCGGCACCCTCGGAGTCGGCCAGCGCCTCGCGGGCGATCGCCTCGAGCAGCAACCCCTCGGCCAGCCGCCCCGGCCAGATCACCGGGACCGAACCGTCGAGCACGGGCGCCAATGTGGCCAGCGCGGCCTCCGGCGCACCCTCGGCGACCTGCGATGTCGCCAAAGCCATACGCACCCAGGCACTTTCCCGGACCTGGGCGTCGAGCGCGGCGCGGGCCGCCGCAGCCCCCTCGAGGTCGCCCAGGCGCACGAGGGCCAGTAACCGGAACCCCCGCACGATCGTGACGAACGGATTCCGCGCGGACAGCCGGTCGGCGAACCGCTCGGCGAACCGGAACGCGGCCAGCGCTTCGCCGTAGCGACCGAGCGCCAAGCCGAGAATCCCCTGCGAACAGCGGATCGCCATCCCCACCGCGGGTTCGACCTCCGACCGCAGGGTGCGCTCGGCACGCTGCAGCCACGACTCCGCCTCCGCCAACCGCCCCTGCCAGACCAGCATCGTGGCCAGCGCCGTGGCGGCGAGTCCGGCCGCGGGCTCATCAGTCCAACCGTGTTGCCGGGCCAGTTCCATCGCCTGTTCGCCGAGTTCGGCGGCCGGGGTGAATGAGCGGAACATGACCGAGGCCGCCTGATAGGCCAGGCTGGTGAATTCGAGATACGGTCGGCCGATCCGGCGCGCCAGCTCCGCACCCAGCTGGAGATGCCGGACCGCGTCGTCGAATCGGGCGATCGAATACTCGGTGGTGCCGAGGCTGACCAGGGCCAGCGCCCGCAGATCCGCGCCGAGGCCGAGCAGCGACATATCCGGACCATCCGCCGCGACCTGAAGCTGTTGTGCCGCTTCGGTCGCCGCCGGAAGGTCCCAGTGGTGCCGGGCCACCAGCAGCCGCACCATCCCGAATACCAGCTGTGCGTGGGCCCGCCGCCCGTCGGGCACCGATGCCGCCGCGCGGTCGGTGAGCTCCAGGTAATGCTCCTTCGGCAGCCCGGGCGCCTGTCTCAGCTCATCGGCCGCGGCCATCAGCGCGAGTTCACCATTGGCGGTGAGGTCGGCGGCGGGGAAACCGTTCAACAGTTGATGGATGGTGCCCGTTTCACCGTCCATCAGCAGGATGGGCCAGTGATCGGCGAGCAGGCGGGCGGCCATATCCCCGGCTTCGGCGGCCTGGGCATGCCGGATCGCCTCCACCGGAAAGCCATGCCCGGCAAGCCATTCGGCCGCGGCCCGATGCAACGCGGCGACCTCATCGCGGGGGGTGCGCCGCAGTTCGAGTTGCAGCAGATCGCCGAACAACTGGTGATACCGAAACCACGACCGCGCCGCGTCCAGCGAGGTCACGAACGCATTCGCCTGCTCGAGGTCCTGCAGGACCCGCTCACCGCCGCTGCCGCCGGTCAGCAGGTCGGCCAGTTCACCGCTGACCCGCTCCAATATCGAAGTGCGCAACAACAACAGGCGCACGGATTCGCTCTGTCGCTCGAGCACCTCGGCGAGCAGATATTCGGCCACCGTCCGCTCACTGCCGGAGAACTCGACGGCGAACCGGACCGGATCGGGATGTCTGGCCAGTGACAACGCCGCCAGCCGCACCCCGGCCGCCCAGCCCTCGGTTCGCTCGTGCAATGCGGTCAGTGCCGTGTCGGGCAGCTCGATTCGGGCCTGCGCGAACAGCTCTCGGGTCTCGGCGAGGCTGAACCGCAGATCGGCCGCGCGGATCTCGGTCAGCTGACCCTCGAGCCGCAGCCGGTGCAGTCCCAGCCGAACCTCGTGCCGGGTGGTCAGCACGAACCGCAGCGCCGCCGGGGCGCGCATCACCAGCAATTCCAACTGCCGCAACGACTCCGCGGCATCGAGCTCGTGCATATCGTCGATCACCAGCCACAGCCGCTCCCGCAGCGGCGCGAGATCCTCGAGCAGTCGCTCCACCAGCGCCCACCCGTCCAGATCCGGGGCCGCCGAAACCGCCTGCACCAGTTCCGATCCCACCTCCGTGCCGCGCAGCGCATCGGCCACCGACAGCCAGAACCGTTGCGGATCCCGCTCCTGCCGCCGGACCGGCGCCCACGCGACGCGGCCCGCCAGATCCGAGGTGCCGATCCAGGATCGCAACAGGACCGTTTTCCCGCTCCCCGCCGGCGCCGACACCATCGTCACCCGCACGGCCCCCACCCGCTCGAACAACCCTCGACGCGGAACCAGCCCGACCACATCGAAACCAGCACTGTGCTCAACCCCTGAGCGCGCAGCCTCATCAGGTCTCACGGCTGAATCATCGCACAGCGAATTCTCACGATGCGGGTCGAGTGGGACGCTCACAGGTCGTGATCCTGAATGCCGTTGTTCCGCAAGGGCTGCAGTGCCGCCAGAGCTCGGCGCGGTCGACGGGTGGTCTTCCCGCGCCGGGCACCAGGGCCGTCCGGTTCGGCCTTCGGGGTCGACATCGTCGGCGACTCGCTACCGGGCGTCATTGCCCGGTGACCGTGGGATCGGACTGATACCCAGGGTGCCCGGCATCAGGGTGAGCGGGTATCGCCCCGTCGGTGTGATTGTTCTGTGCGAGGCCAGGTCTCGGCGATCACCCGGACCGGGTGATGCCGAGTCACCCGGTCGAGGCCGATTCTCAGAGCACCCCGGGGCAACACTCGAGGCAGGGATGGCCGCCGGTGGGTGCGCCACCGGCGAATGGAGCTAGGCATATGGCCATCAGCACCCGTCCCGATCCTTGTGCACGGCACTACCGGATCCGGGTACGCGGCCGTTTGGGAGAGACGCTGCGCTGCGCGTTCCCCGCGCTCGAGGCCGAGGCGGTCGGCGGGGACACCGTGCTGACGGGTGTGCTGGCCGATCAGGCCGCACTGTACGGCGTACTCGCCGAATTGGAGGCGCTCGGCCTCCAACTCATCGAAATCCGTCCGATCCCGCCGCGCACCCCCCACCCGGTCCCGCCCGAGCCCGCGGCGACGGCGCTGCCGATGGAGACCTTCGACCCGTTCCGGCTGTGGTTGCATCAGCCATTGGCGAATCTCGGTGAAATGCCCACCGCGCCAACCTTTCTGGTCCACGCCGTGGAGCTCGACTATCGCTCGATGGTCGAGTCGGCGCCGCGGCCGCGCATCCAGGTGTCGATCAACCATTCGTTCCGTGGCGCTCTCGCCACCGCCATCGGCCGGCCGGAGTTCGATATCCGGATGTCGGGCGAACTTCCGGAGGCCTTCCGCTCGGAGCGCTGGTCGATCCTCTGCGATTTCGTGGACTCCTGGGACGGGCTGTCACCCGAGCGGCGGGTGCGAGTGTGCTGGACCTTGGCCAAACTCGGTCTCTTCGACGAGATTCTGCGTTTGGTTCCGGATATCCCGGTCTCGACCGTCGGGAGTTCCGAGGAATCGGCCGCATTCGCCTATCTGCGGGCCTGGGCCAGATTCAAGAAATGGCTCGACGGCGAGGAGGACGGCTTCTCGGCCGACGAGTTCGCCGCGGTGGCCTCGAGCGCACCCGCGGGAATGACGCGTATCGACGCCGCATACGAGATGGTGCGACAGCATGCGAAGTACACCGGTGATGTCGCGGAATGCGAGCTGTGGCAGGTCGTGCACCGCGCGGCCATCGACGCCGCGACCGGCCTCGACGACCATACCCGCACGCTGATGCTCAGCAGATATCACCGAGTCGATGCGTTCATCCCACAGTTCCGCCGCGACGCCGCGGCGGTCGACGCGGCGATGACGCGCGCCGAGAACCTGGCACGGTCGGCCGCCAGAGACGATCCTGATCAGGCGGTGGCCGCGGACGAGATGTTGTACGCGGCATTGGAGAGCCGCATCAAGGAGGCCCTCTGGACGCGCGACACCGGCCTGGCCCTGGAACGCGCGAACGAGTATGTGGCGCTGTCGCCGAGCAGCGCTCGCGGCTATTGGCATCGCGCCGAGGTGCTCTTCCGCGTCGGGGACTGGACTCGATGCCGCCGTGACTGTTTGGAAGCGGCTCGTCTGGCGCCGCCACATGCGGATGAGGCACTGTTTCTGCTCGGGCAGTGCTACGAGCAGGAAGAGTCGCCGGACGAGGCCATCAACGCCTATCTCGGCACATTGCGAGCCGATCCCTTGGCGATCTCCGCCGTCGAGCGCCTGACCGAATTGACGCGGATACACCGGCGCGCGGCATTGCGGGACTGGGTGACGGGATACGCCGATCATCTTCTCTCCCAAGAACCGCCGGAGCAGTGGGCCGCCGCATACCGCGACCTGCCGGCCCCGGCCCCGACGGCATAGCGACCGGGAGGTGACACGAATGACCATGCGAACACTGAGCAAGAAGCGTCGCAACGACGCACCGCACTGATGAATTCATTTCCCCAGGGGCGGAAGCGTTTTCGACGTTTCCGTCCCCTCGGGAATGCTTGCCGAACGCCAGGAATTGCACCATGGATACTCGTGTCGAACCCAGCCCTTCAGCAGCGTGCCCCCATTTCGACCCATTCGATCCCGCGCATATCGTCGACCCTTATCCCACCTATGCCACCCTCCGTCGAGACGCGCCGGTCTTCTACCATCCGCACCTCGATGTCTGGGTCGTCAGTCGATATGCCGACATCGTGGCAGCGGTGAATCGACCCGAGATCTTCTCCTCCAGTGGCTCGTTGACGCTCACCGGAGGATTCTCGCCGTCGGTCGAGGCTGTTCTGGCGGGCGGTATCGGCATGGCATCGTTGCTCACCGAGACCGACGGGCCGACGCATACTCGGATACGAGCGGTGTCCAATCGCGCGTTCACCCAGAAGCGAATCGCGGAGATGGAGCCTCGAATCCGCGCGATCGCCGATGATCTGATCGAGCGGTTCGAGGCCGACAGTAGGGCGGAGCTGGTATCCCAGTTCGCATCGCCGCTGTCCGGACTCGTGATCTGCGATCTGTTCGGCCTGCCTCGTGTGGATCTCCCGATACTGCGCCCGTGGAACGAAGGCTTCGTCTCCCTGCTGTCGGTCGACGTGCCCACGACTGAGCAGATCCGCTGTGCGCGCGGCCTTCTCGCCTATGAGCGGTACATCCACGAACAGTTTCTCGACCGCCGGAGCAATCCTCGCGAAGACCTCCTCACGGTCATGCTGCCCTCCGAGTTGGGTGGCACTGCCGCACTGAGCCTCGGCGAGGCCGTCTACAACGCAATGGATTTCATCGCGGGCGGCTACGAAACAACCGCCAAGACGATCGCGAATGCGGTGGCCGCACTCTTCGAGTATCGCGATCAATACGACCGAATCAACGGCGATCCGGAGTCGCTCGACCAGGCCGTGGAAGAACTCCTACGCTTCGCCACTCCCGTGCAGGGCATCTTCCGAGTCACCACGCGCCCGGTCGAACTCGGCGGCGTGACACTGCCACCCGCCGCGCGCGTATTCCTGCTGTACGCCTCCGCCAACCACGACGAGCAGCAGTTCGACAACCCCGACGTACTAGACGTGAGTCGCCCACCCACCCGCAACCATCTGACCTTCTCCCGAGGCACCCACGTCTGCCTCGGCTCAGCCCTCGTCCGCCTGACGGTGCGCTCGGCATTGGAGACGCTCCAGAAGCGATTACCGAACCTGCGCCCGGCCAGGGACGCGGCACCGAGGCGTGTGCGCCACATCTGGCTGAACGGTTATGAGACCCTGCCGGTGGAATGGGATCAGGCCGCGGAGAGGGCTCATTAACCGAGCTTGTCACCGACGGACGTATTCCTCGTACGGTATCGCCAGCTTCCAGAGCCGTTCACGTGCCTCCCGACAATAGCCAACTACTCCCGGATCAGTAGTAATGCCGGGACCAACGGGTCGCGCCTCGTGATCTGTCAGGTTGAACGCAACGATTGCGTCGTCGAACAACCACCAGTCATCAGTAGGGATACTCGCCCGATCAACTGAATCGCGGGCTACGTAGCGTATGTCTTCCCCAGCGTCGACGCTGCTGCCTGTGACCGACAGTAACCACCTCTGGTAGTCGCTGTGCGGCACAGTGACAACCCGAATGCGGCTCATGCCGACACCGCGTGCCGCCAGTGTCGTGACGAGGTCTATCCAATCATTGTTGTCGTACCCATCGTCCTCCTCGGACTCTCCCGCCAGAAATCGGCGCAACGGCTCCGCCTCTTCCGGCACGGCGTAGGAGTCTCGGACCTCCATGTGGAACGCGAACTTCTGCGTGCCCTCAAAGAGATCCATCCATGCCTCATTCGGTCGGAACTCCACCGAAGTAGCTCCTCTCCTTCAGCGGCACCTCGATAGCTGTCTCGTTGTGCTGGAAGGTCATTTGACCCAGTGCCGCGGCGTCGTCGATTGGTCGTCCCGTCAAGGTGAAAGTAGCTCGCCCCGTGTCGAGGGTCTTAACCGTTGGTGAGTGGCTAGCCCAGGTAAGGTTGGGGGCGCCGTTCGGCGTGATGTTGAAGTCGGAGCCGAACAGTTGGGTGTACCGGCAGTTCGGCAAGCTCGTCCGGGCTGAGGAATTGGACGGCGGTTGATTCGTTGCTTACCTTGATCTGACCGCCGATTACCTGACCATGGAATACGATGGCGAACTCTTGCCGTATTTCACCGTCCCCATATTCGATGATGTGTTGCGGATCGGTGTAGATTCCGAGCAGCCCAGTGATCTCGATGTCCAGACCGGTCTCCTCCTTGGTCTCTCGGATTACGCACTGCTCCAGGGTCTCACCGATCTCCATAACCCCTCCAGGCAGAGACCAGTTGCCAGAGTCCCCTCGACACTGCATAAGAATGCGGCCTTCGGCATCTGTGACCAGCGCTGACCCACCGGGCACGAGGCTATTCGCCTTGGGCGCGGCGGGGTCTCGATAGTAGTCACGCCGTCCGCTCATCCAAAGCTCCTTGCACGTAGGGGGTAGTGGTGTCCCATATCTGTTCGAATTGATCAGCAAATAACTCGAAGATTCCATTCGAACGCTCCCGAGCGACCTGATATATCGGGCTATCCGGCCCGCGTTTCGAGAGCTTTACGAATCAAATTCCGCGCTGACTCGCCTGTAGTCGACTGCTCCGCCAATCTATCGAAGGCTTTGCCGTAGAGTGCGATCTCTCGGGGCTGGGTTACGGTCAGCTCTGCTGTCACCGTTTCTACCATCACCATACGATTATCGAACATGGTGAAATTCGTCATCGATACCCGGTACTGCGCGGCGGCCGGAATGATCCCGAGAACCACTCGGGGCATCCCGGCAACAGCCAACAAGCGGTCGAGTTGGCCAATCATGGTCTGATCACTGCCTACCGTGGTCCGTAAGGCCTGCTCGGCAAGAAGAAAGTGGAACTTATGGTCGCGGCGGTAAAGGATCTGCTGGCGTTCCATCCGCTTGGACACACCTTCGTCCAGGTCATCCGGTATCTGCTGAAAGTCGATTACAGCCCGAAGTATTGCTTCAGCATACTCGGCCGTCTGAAGCAATCCCGGTATCAGAAACGGGTGGTAAACTCGCATCACCGAAGTATCCGCTTCAAGCTTGATCGAAGCCTGTTGCCGCCGCTTAGTGCCAGTACTGAGCACTCGTCTCCACTCGAGCCATGCGGCTTCAATATTGCGGAGCGTGGCCAACAGATCAGGTACCTGACCCTCAGCGCGTGTATGGGTGCACCAGGCGCGTATATCGGCTTCGGTGGGCGCGGTCTTCCCGTACTCTATCTTCGATACCTTACTTTGGTGCCAACCGGCGCGGCGCGCGAGTTCGGTACCAGTTAGGCCCGCATCCTGGCGAAGCTCCCGGAGCTGCACCCCGAGAGCTTCTCTTGCCTCATTAACCGAACTTGTCACCGACGGGCGTATTCCTCATACGGTATCGCCAGCTTCCAGAGCCGTTCGCGCACCTCCCTACAATAGCCAACTACTCTCGGATCGCTGGTAACAGCGATCCCAGCGGGACCGCCGCTCCCGTCCACCAGGTTGTAGGCGACCCTTTCGTCATCCATCAGCCACCAATCGTCCGGTGGTACTTGTTCGGCGAGATGCCTTGGCACATAACGGATGTCTTCGCCCGCTTCCTGGTTGTAGCGGGTAACCGACAACAACCACCGTTGATAGTCGCTATGCGGAACAGTGATGACGCGTACCCGGCCAATGGATACACCACGCGCCACCGTTTCCCGTATAAGGTCATGCCAGGGAACCGCCGTGAAGGGTGCGGGTTCGCCTCTCAAGAATTTCTGTAGCCGTTCATCCTCGCTCGGGACGTGGTAAACGTCTTGAACCTCGAGATGAAACGCGCTGTGCCGCAGCTCTCGAAACAGCGTGGGCCATAGGTCCGGCTCGTCATTCTGCCGTAGCAACATGGCCGTAGAAAGTCCTCTCTCGCTTCGGTACCTCGATAGCTGTTTCGTTGTCCGCCAAGGTCATCTGATTCAGGGTCTCAGCCTCGGCGATCGGTCGACCGGAAAGGGTGAAAGTACCCCGGCCGGTGTCGCTCATATCCGCACCGAAGAACGTATCGGACTCGGCGAAACCCGTTAGGAGATGCGGGATTTCGACGACGTCCGGTCGGCCGGTCTTCCAACCCTGAATGACGTAACTGTCCAGGTCGGTGGCGTAGACACTGGGGCAGTTACCCCCTTCGGAGCCGCCTTGACCAAGTAGCCGTAACAACATGATCGTGCCTCCAATCGATTCATGCAGATCTATGCTCCTGCACTGACGATCATCCCTCAGCTGCATCGGGTTTGGTAGGCCAATACGGTGATACGAGCATTCTTGAGCATACTCGTAGACCGATCCAGTGACCTCTTCGTAGCGTCAGATTCGACGCTCGGGGCCGGTCGAGCCCGGTTGGAACCAGATTCCCGGCTCCGAGTAGTCCCCACCGACGACGGAACAGGGGCCGGAGATGGACAGGCGCAGGGAGACAAGGCTTTTCGCGTTCGATGGCGGTGTGCTGGAGGTCTACGACTACGGAGACGACGCCGAGAATGGTCCAGGGGTTCATCTCGAACTGCGCGGCCGCAGCGACTCGACCGCGCTCGAACTTCGCCCGATACCCGCAACCGATGACGACACCGATACGGCGGCATCGTGAGCCTGTACGACTGGGGCGGCCTGGCGGTCGCGGCCGGAATCCCGTTGACCGTGTTCGTCATCGCGGCGTTCGACGTTCGCCGCATCCCCAAAAGACTCAGGCAAGCGATCCGGGATCGACGCGACCGTAGCCGAGGTAACCCAGCCGGCGGCTGATCGCCGCCGCGCCGGCCATCGTCAACGCGGCCATCTCCGCGAACCGTTCCGGCCCCAGCCGATAGGACGGACCCGAAACGCTCAGTGCCGCAACGGTAGTGCCGGTGTGGTCGTAGACGGGCGCCGCCACCGCGTTCAATCCGACCTCCAGTTCCTCACGCACGCTGGCCCATCCGCTGGCCCGCACCTCGGCCAACTGCGCGGCCAGATCGATGAACTCGGTGATCGTGTCGGCGGTGTAGGCCGCCGGGTGGACCCCCACCAGCTCGCGCACCGCCGCGGGCTCCAGCGCCGCCAACAGCACCTTGCCGCTGGAGGTGGCGTGCGCCGGGCAGCTCTGACCGACCCAGGAGCGCAACGCGATCGAACGCGGGCCGATCGCCTCGACGATGTTGATGATCCGATTACCGTCCAGCACAGCGATATTCGTGGTCTCGCCCGTTTCGGCCGCCAGTGTGGTGCACGCGTCCTGGCCGGGACCGACGAGATCGGGTCGCGCACTGGTGGATCCGGCCAGCCGAACGAGGGAGAAGCCGAGGCGGTACTTGCCGCGGTCGGATACCTGCTCGACGTATCCCCGCGATTCCAGTACGGCGATCAATCGCGACACGGTAGATTTGTGCACACCCAATTCGGTGGCGATCTCCGTGACACCGCCCTGGCCCAGTTTCGCGATGATCTCCAGGACGTGCAGCGCGCGGTCGACCGACTGCACCGCGGCCGTCCGCCCGCCGCCCTCGGGTTCCCGTTTCGCCATGACGACGTCATTCTAGGCGGATCTCCGGATGAGATCCGCGCACTTCTCCGCCATCGCCATCACCGTGATATTCGGGTTCACCGCAGGCAGTTTCGGCATGGCGGACGCGTCGACCACCCGCAGCCGCTCGACGCCCTTCACCCGCAGTTCGGGGTCCAGCACTGCCATCGGGTCGTCGGCCGCGCCCATCCGCGCGGTGGCCGCCGGGTGGTAGACAGTGTTGTGTGTGGCCCGAACATAGTGCAGCAGTTCGTCATCGGTCACCGCCTCCGGCCCCGGGGCCAGTTCGCGGGCCGTCCATCCACGCAATGGAGCCTGTTCGGCGATCCTGCGCGCCAACCGGATTCCGGCGAGCATCACCCGCTCGTCGTGGCCGTCCGGATCGGTGAAGTACCGCGGATCGACCTTCGGCCGGTCCCGGAAATCGCGGCTGCGCAACCGGACCGTGCCCCGCGAACGACCCTGAGTCACATTGGGGGTCAGGCAGAATCCGTTGTCCGTGGTCGGATAGCCGTGCCGCAGGGTATTCATATCGAACGGCACGCTGCCGTAATGCATCATCACGTCCGGCAGCGCCAGCGCGTCGTCGGTCGTGGCGAACACTCCGATCTCCCACCACTGTGTCGAGGTGGTCACCATCGGCCGTGCGGCCTCCCAGAACACCAGCCCCTCGACGTGATCGTCGAGGTTCGCGCCGACACCGGGCGCGTCCACCCGCACCGGCACACCGATCTCACGCAGATGCTCCGCGGGCCCGATCCCGGAGAGCATCAACAACTTCGGGGTATCGATGGCCCCTGCGGTGACGATCACCTCGCGTCGGGCCGACACCGTGTCGTAGCCGGTGAGGTCCGGCCGCTGATACCGCACGCCGGTAGCGGCCCGCGCCTCGTCGAACAGGATCTCGTTGACCCAGCAGCCGGTCCGCACCTCGAGATTCGGTCGCGAGCCGAGGATCGGATGCAGATACGCATGCGAGGTGGACATTCTGGTGTTGTCCTCGTCGGCGTTGATCTGGAACCATCCGGCGCCGTTGCGGACCGTGGTGCCCCGATTGAACTGGACCGTGGGCAGCCCGGCCAGCGCCGCGGCCTCCAGCACCGCGACACCGCAGGGATCGCGCGGCGGGACATCCCGCAGCCGCACGGGACCGCCGCGGCCGTGCTGATCGCCTGGGGCGCTGTTGTTTTCGAGGCGCGTCACATAAGGGAGAACCTCGGCCGCGCCCCACCCCTTCGCCCCCATCGCCGCCCACTCGTCCAGCCCCTCGGCGGGCGGCCAGAAGGCGATACACGAGTTGTGCGAGGAACATCCGCCGAGCACCTTCGCCCGGGCGTGCCGCATGAAGCTGTTGCCACGCTCCTGCGGTTCGACCGGATAGTCCCAGTCGTAACCGGAATCCAGCAGATGCATCCATCGGTCCAGCCGCAGGATGTTGTCGTCGCCGACATCCGAGGGCCCCGCCTCCACCAGGCACACCGTGACGCCCGGATCCTCGGACAGGCGCGCGGCCAGCACGCACCCGGCCGTGCCACCTCCGGCGATCACGTAGTCGAATGTGCTGTCAGACAATGTTTTTCACCTCCGTGTCGACGGCCGCATGTGAGGCCAGTGTGCCGATATCGCGCCTGCCCTTCAGCAGGTACCACAGCAGCCCGACGCCGAGGATCAGGCCGATGTAGACGAATGCCCCCCAGGTGTTGTACCAAGGCGTGCCGTATATCGCGGTCCGCGGCCAGGCCAGGTTGACCGCCATACCGACGCCCCACACGACCGCGACGATATTCACCAGCAAGCCCCACCGGCCCATGGTGAAGTAGCCACCCTCCGCCAATTCCCGTGGCGGCCACTGCCCGCGCAGCCGTTTGCCCAGCATCGGCCCGGTAACCATCAGATACGCCAGGTAGATCATGATGATCGCGATGGAGGTCAGCACCGTGAAGATCTTCGGCTGGCCGATGTTGATCAGCAGGATCAGCGCGGACAGCACGCCGATCGTCACGGCCGGCACCACCGGGGCCTGGGTCCTGGTATTGACCCGAGCCAGCTTCTCCCCGAACGGAAGCGCGTTGTCGCGGGCCATGGCGAAGGCCAGCCGGATCGCGGCGGTGTGCACGGCCAGCGAGCACACCGTCACCGCTATCACGATGCAGCACAAGAAGATTCGCCCGAGCGGGCCCCACATCACCTGTTGCACGATGTATTGCAGACCCCCGTCGTTGCTGCCGATCTTCGGATCCGACAGGTCGGGTGCGGCCATCACCGCGAAAACCAGGATGGCGCCGCCGATCACGAAGGAGGCGAGCACGGCCCGCAGGATCGCCCGGGGCGCCGTACGCCGCGGCTCCACCGTCTCCTCCCCCAGCGAACTCGCGGTATCGAAGCCGTACATCACATAGCCGGAGGCGAGCGAGGCCACCAGGAACGCGCCCAGATAGCCACCCGACTCACCCGCGCCGTAGCCGTGGGTGGAGAAGAACACCTGCGGACCGCGAGTGGCGTTGGCCGCCAGGATGATCGCGATCAGCACCGCGGCGATCAGCTCGATGAACACCCCGGCGCTGTTGATCATGGACATCAGTCGGACGCCGAAGGCGTTCACCACCGTGGTGAAGATGATCATGATGGTGCCCAGGACCACCGCATTGGTGGCGAAATCGTATTGTCCGCTGCCGTCACCGATCAGCTGGAATCCACTCCACAGCCGCGGCAGGTTCAGCTGCAGCGCCAGCACCACCGCGGACAGCGTCACGATCGACGCGGTGAGCATCAGCCACCCCGACGACCAGCCGATGATTCTGCTGCCCAACGACTTCGACCAGTTGTAGACCGAACCGGCCACCGGATATCGTGCGGCCAGCTCCATGAAACACAGCGCCACCGCCAGCTGCCCGATGAATACCAGCGGCCACGACCACAGATATCCGGGCCCGGCGGTGCCGAATCCGAAGTAGAACAGCTGGAATGTGCCGGTCAGGATCGAGATATAACTGACGCCCGCCGCGAAGCTGGCGAACTTCCCGATGCTGCGATCGAGGGTTTCGCGATAGCCGAACTCCGCCATCCCGTTGCCATCGGACCCATTGCGTTCTTCGCCTACCATTGCGCCACCGTGCCTTTCGCGGAGGGAACGTCTAGCTGCCCTTGAACCACTCCGCTGGCTTGGGTGCCGTGTTGTGCCAAATATGTTTGATCTCTTGATATTCCGCGAGACCGGTCGGGCCGAGTTCGCGACCGTTCCCCGATCGCTTGAATCCGCCCCATTCCGCGGCGGCCGTGTAGTACCCGAAGTCGTTGAGCCACACCGTGCCGTGCCGCAGCGCGCGCACCATCCGCTCGCCGCGCGCCGCATCGGAGGTACGCACCCCGGCCGCCAGGCCGTATTCGGTGTCGTTGCCGAGCCGGATCGCCTCCGCCTCGGTGGTGAATCGCTCCACCGTCAGAATCGGGCCGAAGGTCTCCTCCCGGACGATCCGCATGGACCGATCGCAGCGATCGAAGATGGTCGGCAGGAAGTAGCTGCCCGCCGCCAGTTCCGGATCACTCGGCCGGACGCCACCGGTCACCAGCTTGGCGCCCTCCGAAATACCCAGCGCCACATACCCTTCCACCTTCGCGCGATGTTCCTGCGAGACCAGCGGGCCGGTCTCGCTCGTCGGGTCGAAGCCGGGGCCGACCCGGATCCGCTCGGCCCGGCTCGCCAATTCGGCCACGAAGTCGTCGGCGATGGACTCCTCGACGATGAGTCGCGTTCCCGCGGAACACACCTGACCGGAGTGCAGGAATACGCCGGTGAGCACCTGGTCGACGGAACTGACCCAGTCGGCGTCGGCGAAGACGATATGGGGGTTCTTGCCGCCGAGCTCGGTGGCGACCTTGGTGAGATTGTCGGCCGCGGACCGGGTGATGGTCCGCCCGGTCGCCAATCCGCCGGTGAAGGAGATGAAGTCGACATCCGGATTCGCGGTGAGGGCCTCGCCGAGCACCGCTCCGCCGCCCTGCACCAGATTGAGTACACCGTCGGGCACACCCGCCTCGACCACCAGGCGCGCGAACGCGATGGTGGTCAGCGGGGTGACCTCGCTCGGCTTGGCCACCATGGTGCAGCCCGCGGCCAGCGCCGGCGCCACCTTCCAGGACATCTGAAGCAGTGGATAGTTCCACGGAGCGATCAGCACGCACACGCCGATCGGCTCGCGCACCACGCGGCTGAGCACCGCGGGGTCGCCCACATCGATCAGCCGATCCGCCTGTGTGGCAGCGAGATTGGCGTAGTAACGGAATACCGAGACGACATCGTCGATATCGATCCGGCTCTCCGCCAACGTCTTTCCGGTATCGACCGTCTCCAGCCGGGCCAGCTCCTCCTTGTCGCGGACCAGCAGATCGGCGATCCGCAGCAGCAGCGCCGCGCGTTCGGTGATCGGTGTGGCGGGCCAGGCTCCGTCGTCGAAGGCCGCCCGCGCCGCGGCGACGGCGCGGCGCGCGTCCTGCGGTGTGGCCTCGTCCACGATCGCCGCGACGGAGCCGTCGGCCGGATCGATGATCCGGCGGGTTCCGCCGTCCGCCGCATGCTGCCATGCGCCGCTGATGAGTAGGTCCGGGTCGCCGTTCATCCAACCTCTTCCAAACGATGGGAGACCCATTCATGGAACTCCGCGATGTGGTGTTCGGCGGGTACCAGCACACCACCGTCGCGGTAGGCCCGTGAGGACATGGTGGGCTGCGTGCGCTCGCAGGCCGCGAAATCCTGCTGATTCACCCGATGGAACAGCTCGGCCGAGCGAGATACGTCCTGTTCCCGGTCTACCACATCCTCGGTGTAGAGCCAGTCGCATTCCACGACGGTGCGGTCCACCGCGAGCGGGTACATCCGGTGGATGATGACGTGGTCGGGCACCAGATTCACGAACACCTGCGGCCGGATCGTGATCGCGTAGTAGCGGCGATCCTGTTCGGCGCGGATGCCCGGCAGCGGATCGAAACCCGCCGCACCGTCGATGGTGAAACCCGCTATGTCCGTGCCGAATTCGGCACCGTGTCCGACGAACATCTGCGCCGCCAGTCCATGCGCGAACTCCGGGAGCACGTCGGTGAGCTCCGGATGGATGGTCGCGCAGTGGTAGCACTCCATGAAGTTCTCCACAATTAGCTTCCAGTTCGCTGCGACACTGTAGACCACTCGGTGGCCCACTGCGAGTCCCTCGATCCCGTAGGTGCCGATGACCGTGGGATCGCCGAGCCGCGCCGTGACCGCGCTCACCACATCGCCCTCGAACGACGGTGGCTCGGCGGCCAGACATACCCACGCGTATCCGAGCCACTCGCGCAGTGCGACCGGCACCAGGCCATAGGCCACCCGGTCGATCGCCTCGCCCGACGCGGTGCGCAGCGCACCCAGATTCGGCGCCGCGACGAGCTTGCCGTCGAGTCCGTAGGTCCAGGCGTGATACGGACACCGCAGGGTGCGCCGCACCTCGCCCTCGTCCTCGGTGCACAGCATCGCCCCGCGATGGCGGCAGATATTCAGGAACGCTCGCAGTTCGCCGTCGCGGCCGCGCACGATCAGTACGCTTTCCCGGCCGACCCGCACCCGCCGGAATCGGCCGGGATCGGCGAGATCGCCGGATCGCACCGCACAGAACCACATTCGCTCGAAGATGCGCTCCTGCTCGGCCGCGAAGACGCGGTCGTCGACGTACCAGTTGCCACCGAGGGTGGGGATCAGTGGCGGGGGGTCCGTGGTCGTCATGCGGTCACCAGCCTTCGCGGGTCGAAAAGGGCGATGGGATGGGCGGTTTTCGCCTCGATGGCCAGGTCGGCCAGGATCTCCCCCACCACCGGCACGAACTTGAAGCCGTGGCCGGAGAATCCGCAGGCGATCGTCACGCGGGCCGCATCGGGGTGGCGGGCGACGACGAAATGGTGGTCGGGGGTGTTGGAGTACATGCAGGTAGCCGTGTGCACGGCCGGACCGTCGAGGGCCGGGACGAGTTCGCGCACACGCGCGCGCATCTCGGCGATCTCCTGCGGATGCACGACGCGGTCGATGGTTTCGGGCGTGCACTCGATACCCTGGCGGAAGAACGCGGTCTTCACCCCACCGGCCGGGCCGTCGATCGCCGGGAATCCGTACATCTGTGCGCCGGTCTCGTTCTCGGCGATGAAGATCGGCTGATCCTCGAATGCCGTTGTCCCGCCGATCGGATCGAGCCAGTACAGCACGTTCCGCTCGACGGTGATCGGAATCCCGAACTGCGACAGCAACTGTGGCGCCCAGGCGCCCGGGCAGATCACCAGCTGGTCTGCCCGGTAGGTGGCGCGCGCGGTCGTGACAGTGACACCGTCGCCGTCCTCGGACCAGCCGTGCACCTGCTCTCCGAAGGTCAACGTCGCCCCGGCCCGCAGCGCGAGTTCGATATGCGCCCGCACGGTCGATTCCGGCCGGGCGAAGCCGCCCTTGGCCTCGTAGATCCCGATATGACCGGGATCCGGATCGAGATTCGGGAAGCGCCGCCGGATCTCGGCCGCGTCCAGCACCTCGTGCGGCAGCGACCATTCTCGGCTCGCCCGCAGACTTCCCGCGACCGTCGTGCAGTCCGGCGGACCGAGGTACAGGCCACCGGTGAGGCGGAAGACCTCCCGGCCGCTGTCGGCGGCCAACTGCTCCCACAGTCCGTAGGAGCGCAGCAGGAGCGGCACGTAGCCGGGATCCTCGAAGTAGGACTGCCTGATGATCCGCGAGCCGCCGTGGCTCGACCCCCGGTCGTGCGCGGGCGCGAACCTGTCCACACCGAGCACGCGCTGACCGCGTGCGGCGAGGTGATAGGCCGCGGCACTGCCCATACCCCCGAGTCCGATCACGATGACGTCGTATCCGGTTGCCGCCGTGGCCATATCGCTACCTCCTGATCAGGGACATCTCGGGATCGACCACGGGCTCGGCATGCACCGCGGCGGTGTGCCGGGTGCCGAGGTAATCGACCTCGACGCGGGCACCGGGTCCCGCGGTCGCGGGCAGCCACGCGTAGGCGATGCCGCGACCGATGGTGGCCGAATAGGCCGCGCTGGTCACATAGCCGACGCAGGCGCCCTCGACGAATACCGGCTCCTTACCGAGCGCCACCGCCGCCGGATCGTCGAAGACGATGCTGCGCAATATCTTCGAGGGCGGCCCGGCCTGCTCCAGCGCGTCCTTGCCGACGAAGTCCGTCTCATCCTCGCGCACCGCGAAGTCGAGACCCGCCGCGCCGGGCAGATGTTCGGCGGTCATATCGGTTCCCCAAGCGCGGTAACCCTTTTCGATACGCAGGCTGTTGAACGCGATCCGGCCCGCCGCGATCGCCTCGTGCGGACGACCCGCCTCCCACAGCAGATCCCAGAGCGCGCCACCGTATTCGGCACTCGCATAGATCTCCCAGCCGAGCTCGCCGACGTAGGAGACGCGCAGCATGGTCACCGGGATCGCGCCGAGGTGGGTCCGCAGCGCGCGAAAGTACTTGAACGCCCGGTGTGAGAGGTCGTCGGGGCACAACGGCTGCACCAGTTCCCGCGCCGCCGGTCCCCACACGCCCACACAGCAGGTTCCGCCCGTGATGTCGCGCAGTGTCACCGACCCGTCGCGGGGCAGCTGCCTGGAGAACCGGTCGAAATCGAGTGGGCCGTTGGCGCCCACCTGGAAACGGTGCTCCGCCAATCGGGCCACGGTGAGATCGCTACGGATACCGCCGTTCTCGTCGAGCATCAGCGTGTAGGTCACCGAGCCGACGCTGCGGTCCAACTTGTTGGTGGTGAGACGCCGCAGCAGTTCCAGCGCACCCGGACCGGCCAGCTCGTAGCGGGTCAGCGGCGTCATGTCGTACAGGGCGACCCGCTGTCTGGTCCAGCGGGCCTCGGCGATGGAGATCGGCGACCAGAACCTCCCCGACCAGTCGTCGCGCTCCGGGAACGGCACGCCCTCATCGCGAAGCCGTTGCCCCAGTGCGGCATTGGCCTCGTACCAGGCAGGGCGTTCCCAGCCGCCACCTTCGAAGAAGTAGGCGCCCAGCTCCCGGTGACGGGAATGGAACGGGCTGGTCCGCAATCCGCGCAGCGCGGTGCGGTACTGATGCGGATGAATGATGTCGTAGACCTCGACGAATGCCTGGGTGCTGGTCTCCTGGACGAAGCGCGCGCTCCGTGCGACATCCTCGAACCGGTACAGATCGCATTCGTGCACATCGATGCCCGGCACACCGTCGACGATCCACTGCGCGGTCGCCCTGGCCACTCCCGCCGAATGGGTGACCCAGACGGCCTCGGCCACCCAGAATCCGGGAAGGTCCCGGTGCTCGCCCAGGACGGACAACCCGTCCGGGGTGAACGAGAAGATGCCGTTGAAGCCCTCCTCCACCTTCGAATCCCGCAGCGCCGGAAGCAGTTCCGCGGATTCTCGCCAGGCGGGAGCGAAATCTTCCTCGGTGAACGGCAGCATCGAGGGCATCGCCTCGCCGACGGTGGCCGCCGCGAGATCGGCCATATCGACCGGCATCGGACGGTGCCCGTAGTAACCGATCCCGATCCGGTCGACATGCTCGCGGAAGTACAAATCCTGATCCTGATGCCGCAGAATCGGCAGGCTCGCCTCGCCGAGTTCGGAATTGCGGCCCGCGAGCGCGGCGATCGGCCCGCTCCGCGCGTACTGATGCGCCATCGGCACCAGCGGCACCACCAGACCGACCTTCTTCGCCAATTCGGCGCCCCAGAATCCGGCCGCGCAGACCACGATATCCGCGGCTACGAAGCCCTCGGACGTCCGCACGCCCGCCACCCGGCCACCGCGCTCCACGATCTCGAGCACGTCCTGATGTCCGCGGAATCGCGCGCCGCGCGCGGTGGCCAGCCGGGCCTGCGCCGCCGCGGCCCGCACCGCATTCGCCAATCCGTCCGACGGCGTGTGGAATCCGCCGAGAATCCGCTCCCGATCGATCAGCGGATGCAGCGCGGCGCATTCGGCCGGTCCGAGCAGCCGGCCCCGGATGCCCCACGACTGCGCCCACCCCGCCTTACGATGCAGGTCACGCCAGCGCTCGGGCGTGGTCGCCACCTCCAGCCCGCCGAGGGACGCGAAGGCCCAGCCCTGCGGATGGTCGAGCGCCGTGAACTTCTCGGTGGTGTATCGCGCGAATTCGGTCATGGTCTTCGACGGATTGGTCTGGAATACCAAACCCGGTGCGTGCGAAGATGATCCGCCGGTGGCGAAGAGCGGTCCGCGATCGAGCACGGTGAGATCGGTCCAGCCGCGCGCGGTGATTTCCTCGGCCAGAGATGTCCCGACTATCCCGGCTCCGATGATGACGATCTTGGGGTGGGCCACGATGCGCCTCCGGTGTTGCTCGAATCACAACGGATTCGTATTACGCAACAGATGGTCCCGCTGTCAGACTGGACTGTCAACCACCGAAAACTCAACTGCCCCAATGAGAGACGGGATTGACGGTGGGCCCGACCAGGCGCACACCGTCAGCTACTGCCACTGATGTTGCGTATCACGCAACTCGCGGGTCCCGCGCCGATGTCCGCTGCTCAGTCCGTCGCGACCGTCGGCGACTCGATGCGCGCCAATGTCCTTGCGCTGCCGTCGACTTCGAGCTGCATATGCAGCGCGGCATCGCGCCGCCACGCGCGGATCGTGACATCGTCACCAGCCATCACCGGCCCGACATGCTCCACGATCACCCGATACGGCAGTGTCTGCGCATCCGGAAACCGCGCGAGCACCTCCTCCACCGCTTCCCAGTGCACGGCATTGTTGACATGCCCATAGCGGTCGACGTCGGTCACCCGCAACGGAAACGGCCACACCTCGGCGTCGGCAGCGGCGCACTCGCGCAATGCGGCCCGCCAGCGCAGCCGGTGTTCGGTGGTCGCGGCGAGCATCGGCGCCATGAAGCGGTCGCTCATCCGGGCCGGACGCCCGGCTTCGATATCGACGTGGATGAGAAACATCTCCGACTCGATCAGGCCACCATTCTCGCTGTCGACCCTGATGCGCATGTTGCACCACCGATTCGACACCGCCGACGGCCACCGCCGCAGATGCACCCGGTCACCGAATTCGATCGGCCGCACGACGTCGATGACCGTGCGGCGCACGATCCAGCCGGGATGCAGATCCCCCTCGTCGACCACCGTCAAATGGTCGTACCCGATGTCCTGCAGATACCGCGCCACCGCATCGAGCCGCAGCCGTAGGTCACCATCGGTGTCCCCCAGCCGCACCGGCCATTCCTCATGAAACGCCCGGCTCAAATCCAGGCAGGACGGCAACGGAAATACGATGTCTGCCAACCGATCGACGGCCGCGGCAGCACTCATGAAGGCTCCTCTCCCAGGTCATGCGAGAGCGTACCGACCAGACCACAACCACTCCCGCCCGACACGGCGCGACGCCCACCACGAAACTCCACATGTCATCCGATATCGACCACCCGCGCCCATTCCGGAGGCCGGTCCGGGACGTAATCGGGATCGTCTTCACTCCACGAGCTCTCCCGACGGAACAGCCCGACCACCGTCCGGCACCCCGGCCGACTCGTCGGCCACGGCGTCTGCCCGTCGGTCAGCACGACCAACACATCCGGACGGGGTTAGGCGGCATACGAACCACGGTAACGCCGGGTGGGTGGACAGCGGCCGCGCGCACAACGGCACTCGTCGTTGACAGCTTGAACACACTGACATAATTTGTTCAATGTGCAAGCGCGCTCACCGCGATCGGACCGGATCCGCACAGACCATCCGGGCCCTTCATCACGCACACACGATGAGCGGATTCAGCACTGACGCGACCCGGAAAGCAAACAGGTGAATGACGATGTCTCCCAACGTGACCGAATGCGAAGTGGCCGTTATCGGAGCGGGGCCCGGAGGGATAGCGGCCGCGCACTATCTGCTCGAGGCCGGTATCGACGACTTCGTGATCCTGGACCGCGCCGACGATTTCGGCGGATCATGGCGTGACAACACGTATCCCGGGCTCGAGGTGGATATCCCCACACTGCTCTACCAGTTCAGCTTCGCCAGGACCGGACGGTGGAGCAAGCTGTTCGCCGATGGACCGGAGATCCACCGATACAACCTGCGCGTCGTGGACGAACTCGGTCTGCGCCCCTACTTTCGAGCACACCACGAGGTCATCGCCGAGCGCTGGGATGCCGACCGGGCGCAGTGGGAACTCACCATCGCGGGGCGCGATCCGGTGCGCGCCCGCTACGTCATCAGCGCGGTCGGCGGGTACATCAACCCCAAGCCGGGCACCGACATACCGGGATTCGCCGATTTCAAGGGAAAAGTGTTGCGTCCCAACCACTGGGACCATTCGTACGACTACTCGGGCAAGAGGGTGGCGGTCATCGGCACCGGGTCGAGCGGGGCACAGATCGCGCCCGCCGTGGCCGGGCTCGCCGGGTCGGTACACAGTTATCAGCGCACGCCCTCGTGGATGATTCCCAAGCCCAACCCGCGGTTGTCGGCGCGTGCCCAGCGCTTCCTGGACCACCGGTTGACGCTCGCCGGGATCAACGCGATGACGGTCGGGTTCATGAACGTCGTCTTGTTCGGACTGTTCCACATCCTGCCCGCGCTGCCGGAATCGGTGCTGCGCAGGGCGATTCCCGGCTACGACATGATGGCGCGGCGCTGGTACCGGAAGGTCTTGCGGGACACGATCGACGATGAGACGACACGCGAGAAACTCATGCCGCCATACGGTGTCATGGCCCGCCGACCGGTGATGTCGAGCAACTTCCTGCAATCGGTCGGATCCGGTGCGGTGACACTGGTGACCTCACCCATCGCGCGGATCACCGAGACCGGAATCCAGACCGAGGACGGCACGCACCGCGAGGCCGATCTGCTGGTCGCCGCTACGGGTTACGAGATGTTCACCGACCCCGAGTACTACCGGGTGGGCGCGGTGGTAGGACGCGACGGATTCGATCTGGGCACCTACTACCGGACCCACGAGATGCGCACGTACGGCGGCTGCGCGATGCCGGGTTTGCCCAACAGGTGGGTGCTGGTGGCGCCCGAGGGCAATCAGGGCCAGTCCTGGCAGGTCTATGTGGAGGCCACCGCCCGGCACGCGGTTCGTATCATCGGCGAATCGCGGCGGCGAGGACATCCCGTCGCCGAAGTGACCGGCACCGCCTTCGCCCGGTGGGTACGGCGAATGCATCACCAGGGCAAGGCAGTTCGCCTCTACACCACCGAATGCCAGCCACCGATGCATACGTATTTCGTCAACTCCAAGGGTGAGGCCCGGTACTACCGTCCACAGACGGTCGGTCAGATGAATCGGTTCTCCCGGCGCTCACCGCTGTCGGACTACTCCTTCACCGGCACACCCCGCCGACAGATGCCGCTGGCGACCCCGGAAAGCGAACTGGCACATGACCATACTGCGTGACACCACGGATTCGACATTGGCAGAGCGGTTCGCACACCTCACCGCCGCGGCACGCCGCCTGCACCTCCCCAGCGGCCACGACGTACGCACCGCGGTCCGCTGGGGTGTCCGGCAGGGCGTGCCCGGCGTCGCGTTGAAAGTCGGCGCCCGCACCGGCGATATGTTCGCCCGCCTGAACACCGACCCGGCGCTGAAGGCCAACCCGTTCGACTACTACGACCTCGTGCGTACGGCGGGACCCGTGGTGCCCGGACGTTATGTCATGGCGACCGCGCGCCACGGCGTCGCGATGCGGTTGCTGCGCGGCGACGAGTTCCGATCCGGCGTGCCCGAGGAACTGATGCCGCGCCCGATGCAGGCCTTGTACGAGTGGTCGCGCGACAACGCCGCTGTCGGCGGGTTGACCGACCGGCCCTCCATGCTGATGAACAACGGCGCCGACCATCTGCGGCTACGACGCATCGCGAGCCAGGCGTTCACGCCCAAGGCCATCGAGGCATTGCGAACCCGGATCGAGCAGCTCGCGACGGATCTGCTCGACGAGCTGGAGCGTCGGCATCACGACGGGACCGCCGTCGACATCGTGACCGAGTACGCCGGCACGCTGCCGGTACTGACGATCGCCGAGATCCTCGGCGTCCCAAAGGAATTGCAGAGCACCTTCCTCGGCTGGGGCGAGCGCATCCTGCCCGCCGCGGACTGGGGTGTCCCCTACCGGACCTACCGCGACATCTCCACGACGCTGCGAGAGATGAACGGCTGGCTATTGCAGCACTTCGAGACGCTGCGCCGCAATCCGGGCAACAACCTGCTCAGCCGCATCGTGTCGGCCTCCGACGCCGAGAAGTCCGCCGACCCGGGCGGCGGGCTCAGCGAGGCCGAGCTGGTCTCGGTCGCGGGGCTGCTGCTGTTCGCCGGATTCGAGACCACGGTGATCCTGATCGGCGCCGCCACGGTGCGGTTACTCGGCGACCGCGATCAGCTCGAGCTGCTGCACGCCGAGCCCGATCGCTGGCGCAACGCTCTCGAAGAGGTGCTGCGCATCGATGCGCCGGTGCAGTTCACCGTGCGCTATCCCGCCCACGACACCGAAGTCGCCGGTGTGCCGATTCCGCGAGGGCGGATGGTCGCTGTGATGCTGGCGGGTGCGAGCCGCGATCCCGATGTCTTCCCCGATCCGACCCGGTTCGACATCACCCGCGAAAACGCCAGGGACCATTTGGGATTCGGCTCGGGCGCGCACTTCTGCATCGGCGCCCCGCTGGCCCGCATGGAGAGCGAGATCGCGCTTCGCAAGCTGTTCGATCGGTTCCCCGATATGACGCCGGCCGGGACACCGACGCTCGGGCCGAATACGACATTCCGCGGCTACGCCCACATTCCGATGCGGCTCAACGCCTGACGAATCGTCGGGCCCACAACCCACACACTCCAGAGAGGTGAAAGAAGATGTCTCACAAGGTGATCGTGCCGTCGGGCACTCGCGCGAACGGTGGGCGTGGATGACCCTCGACACCGCCATGGAGGTCGTCGACGGTGTCGACCTCAACGGTAAGACATGTGTAATCACCGGCGCGTCATCCGGTCTGGGGCGAGAATCGGCGCGGGCGCTGGCCGCCGCGGGGGCCCATGTCGTGCTGGCCGCCCGCGATGCCGGGGCCCTGGTCGCGACACAGGAGTGGATCGGCACGGAGGTACCCGGCGCGCGGATCACCACGGTCGCATTGGATTTGACGTCACTGGCGAGTGTGCGGCGAGCGGCGGCCACGATCGGCGACATCACCCCGCGGATCCACGTGCTGATGAACAACGCCGGGGTGATGTTCACGCCGTTCAGCAAGACCGCCGACGGCTTCGAGATCCAGGTCGGCACAAACCATCTCGGCCATTTCGAACTCACTCGACTGCTTATCCCTCAGCTCGCCGCCGGTGCCCGGATCGTCATCCTGTCCTCCGACGGCCACTACATCAGCGACGTCGATCTGGGCGACATCAACTGGCACGAGCGCGAATACGACAAGTTCCTCGCCTATGGTGCCGCGAAGACAGCCAACATTCTGCACATGGTCGAGCTGGATCGGCGGCTGCGTGACCGCGGCGTGCGGGCGTATGCGGTGCATCCCGGGATGGTCGCGACATCGCTCGCCCGGCACATGACCGCCGAGGACGTGACCACACTGCGCGAGTATCTGCCCCGTCGCGCCAAGCGCACCGCCCCGCAGACCGACACCCGTCCCAAGACCACCGGTCCGAAGATCGCGATGCCCGATCAGGGAGCCGCGACCCAGGTGTGGGCGGCCGTGAGCCCCGAACTCGCCGATGTCGGTTCGGTATATCTCGCGAACTGCCGTATCCGCGACGACGCGGCGCCGTACGCGCTCGACGAGGCCCGTGCGGCAGCGCTGTGGGAGCTGTCCGAGAAGCTCTGCGGCGCAGAAGGCTGAACGGTTATCTCATTTCCGCCCCGCTGAGCAGGAATACGCTCAGCGGGGCGAAGTCGTTGGATTGTCCACGAGACCCGCGACGATGTATTCCGAGACGAATCGGCGGACCGCGCGGGGATTGTCCAGATTCACTCGCATGGGCGGCAACAATTCGAAGCTGAGCAGCATCCGCACGATCCATTCGGCGGCTCCGGCCGGTTCCACGCCCGCGCGGACCTCACCGCGCTCCTGGGCAGCGCGCACCAGCGGTTTCCACAGCTCGATGGATCGTTTCATCAGGTCGTCACCGCTATTGCGCAGCAGCAACAGCAGTACCGATTCGCTGAGACCACCCGGAGCGATCGCGCCCGAGCGTTGCCGATGAGAACAGATCAGCACCGCCGCGGCGGCGGCCTGATCGGCGAGTGTCGCGTGCCGACGCACCTCACCGGCCATCATCTCGATGAACACCGACGCCACATAGTCCAGCGCGGTTTTGATCGCGGCGTCCCGGTTGCCCAATGCGTTGTGGACGGTGCCACGTGACACACCGGCCGCCTCGGCGACCGCGGTGAGGTTGAACTGCTTGGGCCCCAACCGCTGCAACGTCGCAGCGGTAGCCCTCAGGAGAGCAGGGGATACCGATCGACCCAACTGGTCCACCGCCTCGCGCATTTGAACAACTCTATCGAGATCTGTTCAATCTGGGCAACTGCAGCGCGGCCCCCGCGCCTATCGCAGCGCCTTCCGCTGACAACATGTCCGGTCGGGTCACGGCTTGATTACCTACGACGTCGTTTCACCTCGGGTATCGGAGCACGCCTCGGAGGCGCCGATCTCCCTGGGCATCACGCCCAGGGCCTCGTGACGCGGAGGACTTGGGTCGCATCCGGCTGGCCGTGGACTCGAGACCTCAAACCCCGGAAATCGTTGCGGAAGCGTACGATCCAATAATCTGATAGGTAAACCGTCAGACTGTTCGGCCCAGGCGCATCCCCTTCGCGCCTGGGCCGCAACGGATTCCGCTGAAGCGATTCCCGACCGGGAATGCAGGCGATTCGGCCTACGAATACGCGGACATCGAAGACGGGCAGAGCGCAATGCTGCCGCGCCCGCAATTCACACATATCCTGGAGCGGTCATTCGCCACCCCTGAACGTCACCACTGCTGTTCATTCACCTCGATCAACTTCCATCTGCAAAGATCGGCATCATGCCCGCACGCACAGACCTGCTCGATCCGACGATCTGGACAGGCAAGGTATTCGGCAATGGGTGGCGCGACGCCACCGTGACGGCGCCGGTGATCGAACCGGCCACTGGAAGCGAGATCGGCCGGATCGGCGCAGCCGGTGTCCAGGACATTGATACCGCCGCCCGGTCGGCGGTATCGAGCCAGCGTGCCTGGGCCGCACAGCCTTTCAACGAACGTGCCGCGGTTCTGCGTCGAGCAGGGGACCTGTTCCAGCAGCACGCGGCCGATGTGGAGCACTGGCTGATCCGCGAGGCGGGGTCGGTTCCCGGCAAGGCGGCGGTGGAGACCAATGCGGCGGCGCAGGAGTGTTTCGAGGCGGCCGCGCTGGCGTCGACGCCGCCGGGGCAGGTCCTGCCCACCGAGTACGACCGGCTGTCGATGACCCGCCGGGTGCCGGTCGGGCTGGTGGGGGTGATCGCGCCGTTCAACTTCCCGCTTACGCTGGCGATCCGCTCGGTCGCCCCGGCCCTCGCTCTGGGCAATGCCGTGATCCTCAAGCCCGATCCGCGCACGGCGGTGTGCGGCGGTGTGGCGCTGGCCCGAATCTTCGAGGAGGCGGGGCTTCCCGAGGGTCTGCTGCATGTGCTGCCGGGTGCCGTCGATATCGGCGAGGCGCTGGTGACCGATCCACGGGTGCCCGTCATCTCGTTCACCGGGTCGACGGCCGCCGGTCGCCGGGTCGGTGAATTGGCCGCCCGTCATCTCAAGCGAGCGCACCTGGAACTCGGTGGCAATTCGGCACTGATCGTTCTGGACGATGCCGATCTCGACGCGGCCGTCGGCCTGGGCGCGTGGGGGTCGTTCCTGCACTCGGGCCAGATCTGCATGGCGACCGGCCGTCATCTGGTGCACGAGAGCCTCGTCGACGAGTATGTCGAGCGGCTGGCCGCCAAGGCCGACGCCCTCCCGGTCGGTGACCCGGCCACCGAACGAGTCGCCCTCGGACCGGTCATCGATGCCGGCCAACGCGACAAGATCCACCGGCTCGTGATGTCCACCGTCGATGCGGGCGCGAAACTGGTTGCGGGCGGCAGCTATCGCGAGCTGTTCTACCGACCGACCGTGCTCACCCACATCGTGGAAACGATGCCCGCCTACGCGCGGGAGGTCTTCGGCCCGGTCGCGCCTGTGCTGTCGTTCGGCACCGTGGACGATGCGGTGCGGCTCGCGGCCGGCGATGACTACGGCCTCAGCCTCGGTATCGTCACCGCCGATGCCGCTCGGGGTCTCGCGATCGCCGAGTCGATCCCCACCGGGATGGTGCACATCAACGACCAGACCGTCAGTGGTGAGTCGGTCGCTCCGTTCGGCGGGTTCGGCGCGTCGGGCACCGGTAGCCGGTTCGGCGGCATCGCGGCGAATCTCGAGGCCTTCACCGAAACCCGGTGGATCACGATGCGCCGCAGTCCCGCCACCTATCCGTTCTGATCATCAGGACAATAGCGTCCTGGCTTCGCCGGCCGTCACGATCGACCCGGTGATCAGAACACCGCCGCTGGGTGCGGAAACTCCTTGCCGCGCAGCAGCGATCGCGCTCTCCACCGTGGCTTCGGTACGGACGCGCTCGGGACCGAAGACGTCCGAGGCGATGGCAGCGAGCCGAGCGGCGGGCAGCGCGCGCGGGCTGGTGTTGGCGGTAACGATGACTGTGTCCAGCACCGGCTCCAGTTCACGCAGGATTCCGGCAGCGTCCTTATCACCCAGGATGGAGACGACACCGACGAAGCGGATCCCGGGAAATGCCTCGCCGAGCGCGCGCGCCGTGGTGTGTGCCCCGGCTGGATTGTGCGCGGCATCGATCACCGTCAGCGGGTGCGAGCCGACGACCTCCAACCGGCCGGGTGAGGTGGCGGCGGCGATCCCGGCGGTCACGTGTTCGGGATCGAGGGCGCGGTTCGGCCCGAGGAAGGCTTCGGCGGCGGCCAAGGCGACGGCGGCGTTCTGGGCTTGGTGCGCGCCGTGCAAGGGCAGCTCCAAATCCCGAAAGATGGTGCCGGAGGGCATTTTCAGATCGAGGACCTGACCGAAATCAGTGGGGGTGCGGGCTATGACCGCGAAGTCCTCGCCCTCCCACCAGGCCGTTGCGCCGACCTCGGTCACCCGCGCGGTCAGGACGGGTCGCACCTCGTTGGTCTGCCGGGCAATCACGGCGGCGCTGCCGGGCTTGATGATTCCGGCCTTCTCCCGGGCTATCTCGGCGGTGGTGGAACCCAGGAATTTCTGATGATCCAGGTCGATCGGGGTGATCACCGCGACGGCCGAATCCACGATATTCGTCGCATCCCATGCTCCGCCCAGTCCTACTTCGATAACGCCCACATCGATGCGCGCCTCGGCGAGCGCGGCGAACACCACGCCGATGAACGCCTCGAAATACGACATCGTGAGCGATTGCGTTCGATCGACCTCGTCGATGAAGGGTTTCACCTTTCGGTAGGTGCGCACGAAACGCTCCGCGGACAGCGGTCGGCCGTCGATGCTGACGCGTTCGACCAGCGACTGCAGATGTGGGCTCGTGAACGTCCCCGTCGTCAACCCGTGGGCACGAAGGATCGCCTCGATGATTCGGCTGGTGGAGGTCTTTCCATTCGTCCCGGTCAGGTGGATGACGGGATAGGCCCGGTGGGTACCGCCCATCAGATCGGCGAGCGCCCGGACTCGATCGAGGCTCGGCTGCGGCGCGGATTCCGGGACGCGGGACAGCAGTTCCTGTTCGATGTCGAGAAGCTCCCGGTACCAATCAGTTTCAGTCGCCATGTCACAGGACTATAGGGTGGGAATCATCCGAGACAGCCATCCCCGAGCAAGAGATCATTAGCACACATTCGACCGAAAAGGCACCGACGGAAGGTGATGCTCCCACCATTGCCGGGTCAGGGTGGTCCGGGTCGCGGCGCAGATACTTGATACCGTCGTCTGGGCGTCCAAATCCCAGGAATAGACGGATCCGTTCTGGGCCACCGCATGCAGCATGTGGCCGTCGGGTGTAAATTGCAGATTCCACCGTGTCGGTTGCGGCGGCGCGATGGATTCTCCTATCGGACTGCTGGCGGAGGGGTTGGTGACGTCCCACAGCTGGATTCCGGCATTGTTGCTTGCCACCGCCAAGGTCCGGCCATCCGGACCGATTGCGACAGAGGCGATTTCCGACGGAGCTCCTGTTGAGGCCAGCGAAGATGTCCGCCACGGATGAGCCGCATCGGTGACATCGAAGAGTTGAATCGTGCCGTCCCGAGTGCCGACGGCAAGCATGCGGCCCCGCCCGCCCAGTGCGAGTGTACTCACCGCGGAGCCGGCCACCAGTGGATCGGCCAGTCTCCGAGGTTGTGTGGGGTCACTGACGTCCCACAGCCACACTCGCCCATCGGCGGTACCGACGGCTAATACCCGGTCGTCGGTACCGAAAACCGCCGCATTGATCCCGGCGATGGTGTCGACGACCACCCGACCGAGGGGGGCCGGACGGTCCAGATTGCTCAGGTCCCAGATGGTCATCGACTGGTCGGTCGCGCCCGCGACCAGGTGCAGCCCGCTGTTGTCGAACGCCAAACTGGTGCCGTATCTGGTGCTGTTCGGCAGGATGGCACGGGGTTTACTGGGCTGTGTCTCGCCGGAGAGGTCCCAGACGATGATGCTGCCACTGCCGGATGCGGCTTCCGCCAGGATGGATCCGTGCGAATTGACGGCCATGGTGAGGATCGGACTGTTTCCCGGAATCGCGTATCGACTACGCTTCCATGCGGTCGCGCCATCGTGCGAGTCCCATTTCACCACACCGGCTTCGCGAGATTTCAGAGCGAGATGCGATCCGTCCGTGCTGATCGCCGTCATCGCGATTCCCGAATATTGGCCTCCGATGCGGGCTTTGGAGAGTGACCAAAGCCGCACTATCCCATCTCGATTGCCGGAGGCCAGCGTGCCTCGAACCGGATCGAAGGAGACGCTGTTGACGCCGCTGTTGTCGGCCAGCGCTTCGGTGACCGGAACCGGTGCCGCGGGGTTGGCCAGGCTCCAGATGCTGATCGTTCCGTCCCAACTCCCGACCGCCAGCTGGCTGCCATCCGGATTGAACGCCACCGACCAGACCGGACCGGTGTGGTCGGTCAGAGGTGCACCGAGCGCAACCGGCGCGGTGGGAGTCGTTACGTCCCAGAGTCTTACGGAGTGGTCGTCGCTTCCTACGGCTAAGAGGCGACTGTCCGGGCTGAACGCGACCGAGTGGCTGATGTCGGTGAATCCGGCCAACGGTGTCCCGAGCGGAGCGGGCGCGGTAGGGTCGGTCACATCCCACAGGCTGACCGTGGTGTCGTTGCCGCCCGCTGCCAAGAGGTGACCATTCGGGCTGAACCCGAGGGTACGCACCGCGTTTCGAGGGCCGGAGATGGTGCGAGCGAGCGTCGGATGGGCGCTGACGTTCCACAGACGAATAGTCGCGTCATGACAGGCGAACGCCATGACCGGCACACGAGGGTGGAACGCGATGGTGAAGATCGAACCACAGCCCGCATCGAACGGTTCGCTCACCAGCCGTGGTCTACCAGTGCCGGACACATCCCACAGGGAGACCGAGCCGCTCTCGCCGCCGGTGGCCAAGAATCTGCCGTCCTTCGAGAAGGCCACGGAACTGACCCACCCCGGCGGCATCGGCAATGGAGCACCCAGCAGACGTAGGTGATCGGGATCAGTGGTATCCCACAACCGCACGGTGCTGTCATTGCTCGCGGAGGCGAGTACTCCCCCGGTCGGACTGTGGGCAATCATGAAGACGGAACTGGTGTGTCCGGGCAGAGATGCGGCCATCGGATAGTTTTGGCTGGCCAGCAGTCGTGAATAAACCTCCGGATCTCCCGGACGCAGGCGATTGGCGACCAGGATCAGCTGTGCCGCCAGGGTCGGGTCGGTGGCCCGGACGCCGTCGATCTGCGCCAGCAGCGAGGTGAATACCGCGTTGTCGCGCTGCTGTGCCGAGACCTGGGCCTGCCGAATCGCGTAGGTCGCCGAAGTCGTCGCGATAACCATCAGAATCACCAGCGCGGCGACGGCGGCCGCCTTGATTCGAGCCAGCCGTCGGCGTTGCCGGTCCGAAGCGGTCAGGAACTCTCGCCCCAATCCCGCCAGATTCTGCCGGGAGCCGATCGAACTGCTCCACTCCAGGGCCTGTCCCAGGCGGTGACCCGAATACAACAGGTGTCGATCGCGCCCGGCGGCGTCCCACTCCTTGGCGGTCTCCTCGAGACGCTGACGGACGATATTTCCCGAACGATCAGCATCGATCAGTTTCCGTAATCGGTCCCAGCAGGTGATCACGGCCTCATGGGTGAACTCGACCATTTCCGCGTCGACCGTCACAAGGCGTGCTTCGGCGAACACCTCCACCGCCGCTCGAGCCGCCGCTTCGTCGCTGGAGTGAGCGACCAACTCATCGATGGCGACCCTGCGACGAGTGTCGGCGGCGTCGTCGCCGATGCGCACCAACCTCAGCAGAAGGTCTTCCGCCACTCGCTTGCCGGTGTCGTCGAGCCGCGCCCACGCCTGCTCACCCGTGACCGTCACCGCTCCGGAGGTGCCACCGGCGGCCCGGTACCCCTTCACGGTGAGCCGCACGCCGTTCTCTCGCTGACGCCACGTCGCGGCCAGGACGTGGGACAGCAGCGGCATGGAGGCGGGCGCCGCAGACGACAGCTTCCTCCCGGCGACGACACCGAAGTCGTGCAGGATGACATCGACCAGCGCTGGCTCCAGCCGCAAACCCACCGACCGTGCGGGCGACAGGATGACCTCACGAAGCTCACCGAGATTCATCGGTCGCAGAACCATGGCCCGGCGCTGGACCGAATCCGCGAGTTCGGGATATCCGAGGCAATGCGAATAGAAGTCGGCCCGGATGCCCACCACCACAGCACATCTCGCGGTGTTCTCGCCAGGCGTCGGAGCCGACAGGGCCGCCAACCGGGCGATGAATGCGGCGCGCTCATCCTCGTCCGTGCAGAGCGTGAAGATCTCCTCGAGTTGATCGACGACGATCAGTACTCGGCCGGTGACATCGATGAGTTGCTTTTCCAGCGCCCGGAGCGGGTTTCTTCCCGGCACCACCAACACCGTCGACCATGTTTCGTCGGGCCCGAGCCGCAGGGCGCCGCGCTGCGTCGCAGGGATCAAGCCGGCACGCAGCAAGGAGGATTTACCCGCGCCCGAGGGTGCGATCAAGCTGACAATTGCGTTATCAGTCACTTGGCGCACGGCGTTCACCGTGGCGGCGACCAGTTCGGCAATGTGTTTGTCCCGGCCGAAAAACCTGTCGCTGTCGTCGATTTCATAGGGCGCCAGGCCCAGATAAGGGCACACCGAATGCGTCGCCACGGCAGCATCAACAGATGCACCGTTGTCTTCGGCCGACGAAGCATTGGAGCGGGCCTGCTCCCAGAGTGTGCGCCACCACTGGATGTCGTACATTCCGGGCCGCGGTGGCGTGGTTCCTCTCTCGCGCGCGGTCCTTATGAGCACCTCCAGAACCAGCTGGAAACCATCGAATCGAGCGGGAACTCGACGACCATTGCGCCACTCACTGATCCGGGGAACCGTGACTTTGAGGGGGACCGTACCGTGATATCTACGACGCTGAATATTCGAGACCTCAGCGGTAATTCGCGCCAGAGGCGGCTCACCGGCCGCCGCATACAACTGACCGAAGGACTCGGCAAGGACCTCCCTCGGGCCAGCTCCCGATGCCGTGACGGCTGAGTCCGTGTCCACCGGCGTACAACACCCCTCGTTCGTTCTCGAAACATCCAAAACAACCGTCCAGCAGCGTTCTTCAGGCGAAGCGCGGCGATGCTGGTTGCCACGTCACCGGCCCTCGATGATCCTAGTGTCCGAGTCGCGCTCCGGCAGCGTCGCCGAAGCAGAGCAGCCATGCCCGTCGGTCTATGCCCTCGGGATCACATGGAACCTCGACAGCGAAATGTCGAACACTCGGTGGCATTTGCTGGCGACTCCTTCGTGGTGGCCCTACGGGCGGTGTACCGATCTGAATACGGAGGGGAGAGATCGGTCTGCCGACCGGGGGCGCCCACCAACGACCCGTTACGTAGCCATGCCAACTACTTTCGCACGCAAATCCTTATTCGCCAGACGCTTTTCGCAGGCGATCTGGTGGAGGGTCTTGCAACGCAGCGGAACTGGGTAAGACATCAGGCAGATTGGTGAGGTCGATGTCGAAGGTGAAGGATACACAGAATATGGCACTCGTAGCCTGGGCGAGTCGGTTGGTAAGGCGCGGAGCGAGATCGGTAACCATGGCGTCAGATCGGTGAGCGTTTCCAGAACGACAGATTCCACCGGGCAAATCGCAGCTGCCGTGCACCGGTGTGTTCACGGTGATCACGGACGCGATTGCATCCTGCGTCGATCAACCGGACCCGGTCGTGATCGACCTGGCCTGCGGCCCCGGTTCATTGAGCGCCCGCGTCCGTGAGCGATTGCCTCGTACCCGGATCATCGGCGTGGACGCCGATCCCGTGCTGCTCGCCCTGGCCGACGCCGCGTACGCGATCGTCAGCACCACCGCCCTGCATTGGCTGCGCCCCGACAGTCTCGCACAGGTCTACGCCCAAGCCGCCGCGCTGATGCGACCCGACGGCCTGCTCCTCAACGGCGACGACATGATTGCCGCCAGCCCCGGTATCGACCACCTCGACCGCGCGATCACCACCCACGGAAAATCGAACGCGCCAGCCACCACAACGTCGATGACTGGACCTCCTGGTGGACAGTATCGAGGCCGACCCCGAACTGGCCCACGCGGTAGCCGAGCGCGGCACCCGAACCTGGAACCGTCCCGACAACCACGAACCACGCTACGACCTACACCTGAACCTGCTACGCGACGCCGGATTCCGCGACGTCGGACAGATCTGGCAATACGGGCGCAGCCGCATCATCGCCGCCATCAAATGACCACAACCCGACACCACGAGCACAGCGCGAAACCCAGATACTCGACACCCTCGAACGTCCGGTCGTACGACCCCCGGTTTGTATGCGACGATGCGGCGGATTCAGGCGGACCGTTGGCTCGTCCGAGTTGAAACAAGGGATCCCGTTCCCACCTCGTGCACAGTCGCGTGGCCGATGCAAAGAATGCCCGCCGCGGTCGCGGCACATGACCACGATTTCGGGGTGTGCGGCCAGCCAGGTGGTCCGAGGTGCGGTCGTCGAGCAGGTCCACTGGGCCGCTGCGGCGCACCCAACGCGATCCAGGTCGCCGACCGCAGGCACCTGCCACACAAATTGAATCTCGACCGTAAGATAGTGCACCGCTACGCTCGAGCCGAATCACCCGACCACCAGATCTCCGACCGCCGCGAACCAGTGACAAGGCTGCGGCCCGGACTGTCGTCCGTCCGCCCTACAGCGAACGGTAGTGGGTGGTGAGGGTGGTGTCGGTGTAGAGATGATAGGCCAGGGCGATGGGGAGATCGAGATTCGTTACTTTTCCCTCCGGCTGCTCCCACGGCATCATCGCGGTTGACTTGACGCCGGGAGCCACCCGGACAGGGACGCCATGGAAGTCGGCAGCTGCTGCGGTATGCGCGTGGCCGCAGAGGATGGCGGCCACATTCTGGTGGAGGGCGAGCACCGTCGCGAAGGCGTCGGCGTCCTGCAGGCGGATCCGGTCCATGTACGGGATGCCTAGTGGGACTGGCGGATGGTGCATGGCGAGGAACACTGGCTGGTCTGCGGCGGCGGTGAGGGTTTCGTCGAGCCAGTCAAGGGTCTGCTCGCCGAACCTGCCCTCGGACTTGCCGGGCACTGTGGAATCGGCGAGGACGAAGCTGACACCAGCGACGGTGTGGGTCTGATTGACTGGGCCGTCGGTAGGAGTGGCCAGTCCAAGTAGCTCACGGGCGAAGGGCCCACGAGCGTCGTGGTTGCCGGGACAGAACAACACCGGACTGCGCTCGCGCAACTTCGTCACGGCACTGTTGGCATCGAGGTAGTCCTGTGGATCACCTGCCTCGGTGATGTCGCCGGTGATCAGCACCGCGTCCGCTGCCCGTGGGAGATCAGCGAGATGCCGCAGGGCGCGCTCCGCCCGGCTGGCGTTGCGGATGCTGCCATCCAGGTGCAGGTCGCTCAGATGCGCGAGGACGAACACAGCATTCCTCCCAAGCTCAGGCGATGTCATAGAACCCGTCGCCGTCCAGGTAGCGGGCGGTCGCGTAGTCCCGGAGCAGAGCTGCGGGCGATTCGTTGAGTAGGTGGACCAGCATCGGGTAGGAGAAGTCGTTGGTAGTCTGCGTGATCGGGTCGCCGGGGCGCACCCGCATCAGCACGTCGTGGTAGCTCTCCAACGCCTGAAGTTCGGGCAAAGTCGGATATCTGGTGAGGGTGCCCGAACGCGGTGAAATCATGTTGACGCACACCGCGTGCCGTTGGATCCGGTAGTCCTGCCCGCATCGTTCGGCGAACCGGTCCAGCTGTATATAGGCGTCTAAGGTCCACTCCAGCTGGCTCTCCCCGATTGCGGCGTCCACCAGCACTGGCAGGTCCGCCCCACAGATACGCGCCCCGGTCTCTACCAGCCGCGGTCCATGCTCGGTGAGCTTGAGTTCGGTGTGCGCGGGTCCATTGCGCACCCCTAGGGCGTCGAGAACCCGGAATGTGTAGGCGACGAGTTGGTCCTGTTCGCTTCCTCTGCGGGGCAGTAGGTGTGAGCCGCCAAGCAGGTCGCGCACCCCATTGACGTTGAGGTGCCGGGTGGAGTGGATGTCGCAAACGTAGTGCGTGCCCTCGAGACTCACCGTGTTCACGTAGTACTCGACACCCAGCAGGTACTCCTGCGCGAGTACGGCGTTGTTGCGCAGGTCCAGCGCGCTGTCGGTGTCGACGAGCTTGCCGAAGGCGTTGAGTACGTCGGCCTCGGACTCGCAGAAGAACACTCCGTCATTGCCCGCGCTGCTCACGGGCTTGATCACCACCCGACTCGCGCCGAATTCGGCGTACCAGGCGAGGAGGGTGTCCTGGTCGGCGGCCAGGACCTGTGCTGTACCTGGGATACCTGCGGCCTTCACCGTCTCGACCATCTGGAACTTGTTACGGCGCGCGCTGCTGTGCTGGGTGCCGTTGGAGCGCAGCCCGAGCCGGTGGCTGAGCTCGTCGGCCAGTTCGACTCCGCTCTCGATGCCGGCGAACAAGGCGACGGGTGTGTACGCGGCCACCGCTGAGACAGTCTCTGCATGCGAACCCGTGTGCACCACGTGCGCGGCGAAGTCCTCACCGTGGAAGGACGGCGCGTATACCGTCGGGACCTTCGGGGTGCTCTGCACATGCACGCACCGGTATCCGCGATCCGCTAGCAGCGGGGCGAAGTAGCGTGCGGTGGAGTACGCGTCCACGATCGCGACGGTGGGGTTGGTGACCATCAGCTATCCTTTCCTCGGGCCGGCACCGGCACGGTGGTCTCGTCTCGGGGGAGCACGCTGCGTGTGACAGCGGCTTCCAGCCATGAGCCGGCCAGCAGCGAGGTGACCACCGCGGTAAGCAACAACGTGGTGAAAAACGTCGCGTTGACGATCCCTGCGTCCAGCGCGATACCCGCGAGCACGATGCCAGGCCCCCCTCTTGCGTTCAGCGCTGCGGCGAGGGCTGCCGAGCGCGGCGGCGGACTACCTGCGATGCGTGCGCCCATGTACACGCTGGCCGCCTTGATCACGCAAGCGAACCCGATGAAGCACAGTGTGAACAGCGCATCGAGGTGGTGGACCAGGTCCAGCTTGAGCCCGATCACCGCGAAGTAGATCGGGATGAAAAACGCGGTCGCGAACTTCCGGATCGCTGCGACCGGCGGTCTCTCGGTGCCATCCTCGGTCGGCGCGGACGACAGCCCGACCACGAACGCCCCGAAGATCGGCACGACGCCCAGGAACACACACAGCGCCGACATACCCAACAGGAGGGCCATGCCTTGCGCCATGCCTTGCACGAGCGGACGGCCCGAGGGGCCGCGAAGCCAGCGCGTGCAGAGGAATGCGAGCACGAAGAACAACACGGGAGTGACGGCGTGATAGGCAATCGCCCCGGCCTGGCCGTCGATGCCGAGCAGTGCCTGCAGGCCGAACACCACCGGTTTGCCATGTTGGGCCAGGCCCAGCGCTATCGCGATCACCACATTGAGAACGACGTCCTCCAGCACGGCGACCGCCAGCACGATCCGGGCGAAGCTGGTCTGCAGTATCCCCAGGTCCAGCATGATCCGAGAGATCACCGGGATGCTGGTGACGGCGATCGCGATGGCGATCACCAAGGTAAGCGCGGGCTGGCTGTCCGCGCGCCCGATGATCGACGCGGGATTGGTCACCCACGCGAATCCCAGACCGAGCAGGAAGGGGATGACGATCCCTGTCACCGAGATGACCACGACTGGACGGAGCTCACGCACGTCAAGCATGGTGCGCATCTGCGTGCCGGCCAGGAACATCAGCAGCAGGAGCCCGAACTGATACACCACGCCGGTCGCGGCCCCTGCCGGTCCCCCCGGTGGGAACAGCCAGCCGGTGACGCCGGGGGCTGCCGCCCCCAGCACGGTCGGGCCCAGCAGCAGGCCGCCCACGATCTCGCCGATCACCACGGGCTGGCGCAGGCGGCTGAACAACCGGCCGACCAGATGCGCGCTTACCAGCAGTAGTCCCAGCCCAGCGAACATCCGGAAGAGGTCGATATCTTGCACGAGGTCGTCAGCTCCCGACCAGCTGATGGTCCAGCGGTTCCGGTCGGGCGTCGAGGCTCAGCCGCGAGGCCACCGCGGAAGCGGATCCGACGTACTTTCCGGCGTAGGGCGTGGGTTCGCCCTGCATCGACCAGAACGCGAGCTTGCCGATGACCATGCCGGGATACACCCGGACCGGTGCGGCGACCGTGATCTCCAGCGTCCACGGGAAGAGCGCGCCGCTGTGGCCGAGTGGGGCTGAGAACTGGATCCAAATCCCGAGGGTGGACACCGACCGGCAGGCGTAGAGAGTGGCCGCGTGGTAGGGACTGCCCATGGTCTCCATCGTGCCGCCGAGGTAGAACCGGCCGGGTTCCAGCACCATGCCGTCCTCGCCCATGACGACGCGGTGGGTGCTCGCCGGGGTGCGGCAGTCGATGATGTCCTGGTCGTAGTAGAGGATGTCCGAGGCGAGCCGGAAGCCGTAGCTGTTGGGTTCAAGCCGAGTGGTGTCAAAGTCGTCGATGCGGATCCGGCCAGCGAGCACTTCGCGGTGGATGTCAGGTCCGGTGAGAATCACAGCCAGCTCCCCAGTAGGTCATGAACGGTGCGGCGGTAGGCGTCCAGCTCTGCACTGTTGTCGATCACCACGTCCGGCTCGATTAGGTCAAGTTGCGCGGTCGAGCCGTCGGTTCGGGTCGGGTCGCCACGTCCGGCCAGCCGGGTGGCGCGCACGTCCTGGTCTGCGGTCACCCTGATCACTCGGAAGCTGCGGGCACGCAGCGCGACAGCGTCGATGTACGGATCCCGCAGGTCATCGTTGACCACGATGTCGGCGTCAGTCCGGTCGAGCCGGTCGAGGAAGTCCTCGGCGAGCGACTCGGGCCGGATCCGGCGCAGCGCGGTGGCCAACGCCTCCATCAGGATCTGGTCCTGCGCGCCATCGGCGATTGGCACCCGGGCCACGCGATACACCTGGGACTGCAGTTCATACAGTGGCTGTGCGAGCTTGACTCGGCCGTAGCGCAGGCCGCGCGCCGCCGCGAACTCCTCGATCAGCGACGCGCAGGTCGACTTCCCGCATCCGGCCAGGCCGATTACCGCGACCCGTAACGTCTTACTCATCAGGCACCGCCTTCAAGCAGCGCGGACGGGTCGACGTCCAAGGTGCCGCGCAGCCGGATCATCGGGGTGCCGGCAATGTGGCCGGGCAGCCGCGAGAGCGTGGCGTAGAAGTTCGCGTAGTCCGGGACGAGGTAGGACTGCCAGGTGAAGAACGTGGTGTCCGCCTGCTTGTCGATGATCTTGTTGAGCTGGGCCCACCGCTCGTTGGTGTCGGTGAGTCGCCAGGTGCGCAGGGGTTCGCCCGGCCTGACCTCTGGCAGGAGGAAGGCGGCCAGGCGCTTGGGTGCCGCGGAGAACTCGCTGCCTAGCCACGACTCGAAGGTGTCGGGGTCGAGCAGGATCTTGTCGGTTGGTGGTCGGTGGTCGACCTGTGGGTCGGCGCTGTCACGGACCAGCGTGGCGAGCTTGTCGTCGGCCAGGATCGTGCCGACCCCGACGTAGGGGTAGTCGCGCCAGGGATACACCTCGACGCCGCCTTCGACCAGTTGGCAGAACAGCTTGTCGCCGGTGAAGTAGGACCAGCCGGGTTGGCGCAGCGCCGATAACAGTGTGGTGGTCTTGCCTGCTCCCTTCGGGCCGGCAATGGCGAGCGCGTTGCCGTCATCGTCGCACACACCCGAGGCGTGCAGCACCACGGTGCCCAGAGACTCTTCGTTGCGGATCACCAGGTCCCGCACGAGGTCGAGGACCTGAACCGTGGACGCCCCGGTGATCGCCAGCTCGAACCGGTTGTCCTGGCGCGCGTCGCGGGGGGTATCCAGCAGGGTCGCCCGGTTGATGTAGCGCCTGCGGTCGCCCTCGTCGACCACGTGCGCGTCGAAGTTGAACTCGGCGGCGTTGCTGCGCCGGATGACCTGTTGCTCGGCGGACCACACCGCGGGCTCGACGTCGATGTCCGGGTAGTAGGCGCGTATCTCGATCCGGAACGTGGGCTCGCCGGCAGGGTCGTCGTGCAGGAGGTGGCGGAAGAAATGCTGGACCGGCGTGAACGCGGGAAGCGCGTCGGCTGCCACGTCAAACCGCACGGTTGTATTGAGAAAGTTGAGGTGTTGGATCACGCGAAATCCGTATCTGATCGTTGGTTCGGTCGCTGCCTACGTGGGGCTTATGCCGCGCCTGCGACCGCGCGCACCATGGCGTCTGCGTATGCCTGAAAGGACTGCACCCAGATCGGGTTGAGCAGTGGGGCGAGCCCGTCGATACCCAGGTGGAACTCGATCCGCAAGCGCAGCGTCGTATTGCCATCGGTGGGAAGTAGGTCCCACGTGCCGTGCAGCTCGGCGAGGTCGCCGGTGACTTGTTCAAAGGCCAGCTGCTGCTGGGAGTGCAGCGTGGTGCGCTGCACCCAGCTCACCTTGCTGCCGTTGAGCAGGACGGTCCAGTTCTCGTGACCGTCCGGTGTGCCGGACACGTCAAGCACGTGGTCGATGACGTGGGGAAAGCGTGCACTGTCGGTGAGCACGTCCCACAGCCGGGCGGGCGTGATCTGGGCGGCCACGATCTGTGCGGTGACCGACGGCATGGGGGACTCCTCCTGTGTTGCCATGTTCATGCGTCCTTCATAAAGGGCGTCAAGAGGCCGACGTTCAGTCCTGTCGCCCGCGCCAGCCGGGCCCAGTCCTGCAGAGTGCGCAGCATGTCGCGCTGGCCTTGCGCGATGAGCCGGTCGGGTAGCTCGCCGGGGAACCCGGCGAGCAGTCGTTCCCACAGCACGATGATGTCCTCGACCTGGCAGGCGGGGCCGCCGAAGTCTTCATCGAGCCCGAAGATCTCGGCGAGCTCGACGCCGGAGGCGTCCATCAGGTCTTGCATCCCGTACTCCAACGCGAGCGCGAGACAATGCGCGTCGGCGACCGGTGACCGGCCGGCGAGCCGGTTGTCGATGTCCACCAACTGCTCGAGCATCCGCAGCTTGGCGGCCTGCTGCATATGGGGCTGACTGGTGCCGCCCTCCAAGTCCTCGATGTACGCGCGGCCCTCGGCGAGCATCAGCCAGGCCACTTGCAGCCAGATCTCGACAGCGGGGGCGGTCGCCCTGCCGTGGCCGGCGCGCAGCGCCGGGTAGACCGCCACCGAGGCACCGCGAGTGCCCTTCTGAGCGCTCATCGGTTGTCCCCCTCGTGGTAAGCCACAGCGACCGTGGCGATCCCGGCACGTAGTGCGCGCAGCAGGATGCTCGCCGTGGCCTGGTCGATCGTGGTCAGGTCGGTCAAGGAGATTTCGCCGGTGGGCAGCACCGTCCCGTCCGGCACGGGCAGGGCGGTGTCCCCACACACAAGGACCCCTGCCCCAGGCAGGAACGAGTGCACGTGTGCGTCGACCGGCAACTGCGGCTGCACAGTGATCCGGCCAGCCGCACCAGTGACGGCAGCCACTTCGGTGGTCAGCGCCACGTAGTCCTCGGCAAGGCGCAGCTCGGCGCCCGCAGCGACGGCAGCCCGCAGCCCGATGCGCAACCGCTCGAGCGTCCGCGCCGCGCTGCGGTAGGCGTCGTCGTGCCAGCCATCACCCGGGGTGAACCTGGTCCAGCGCAGCAGATACCACTTGCGGGTGGTGTAGACCTCACCGTGCAGCGACAGCACAGCGTCCATCAGGTGCAGCAGCACGTTGTACGCGTAGCCGACCCGGCCCCGCAGCTCGCCGGCCGCTTCGGCAAGGCACAGGTGGACTGTCTGCTCGACTGCGTTCTGCAGAGCAGCGCGCGACCACACCAGTGCTAGTGCGGGCAGGTGCTCGAGGTAGGGCGCTGTCCCATCAAGGGTGATTCCGTTGACTATCCGCTCGGTCTGTTTGCGGCGCGGCTCGAATCGTTTGTCCCACCCGCGGAAACCGGCAACCACCGCAGCGGGCGGCCTGCTGGCCAGGACCGCGAGCTCATCGAGGTTGCGCTCGAGCTCAGTGGCCGAGAACGACACGACCTCGAGGTGGTGCCCCTGCTCGAAAATCTTCGTGGAGATCCGCGGACCGTCAATGGAGTCCTGCTGGATCCGAATGAAGTCCAGATCGCTGGTGGCGTTGGCCAAGCCCTGCACCGGCGAGCTGGTGAGTAGCAGTTCACCAGCGCCGACGCGCTCGCGCATCAACTCCGCCAGGGCGGCCGCACCCAGCCCGCGGCTGGTGAGGAAGGTGTGGACCGCGCGATGCCGGGTGGCGACCAGCTCCTCGGGTGCAACGTTCAGCAGGCGGCTTAGTGCGTCGCCCATCGTGGTCGTCCTCCGTTCGACTTGAGGGAAGGCGCGGCGAGGGTGGGACGTTCGCCCGCTCCGAGCTGGTGCAAGACAAGCTGAGCCCCGAGGGTGTTCTCGACAACGCCGAGGTCTAGATCAGCTGGGATGCCCGGTCCCGCGGCGGCGAAGGCAGCGTGCAACCGGGGGTCGCCGGTGTTGACTACGTGCGCGCCGCTCTTGGCTAGCGGGCGGACTACCGCACCGCCGTCGCAGTCTGCACTGGGCTGGTAGTTGTCGGCGAGCACGACGTAGGTGAGTGCACCCGCGTTCTGCTCGGTCACCGGCTGGGCGTGCGCGTCGAGGAAACCGGTCACCACCCGAGTGCCCTCCGGCGCGGTGATCTCCCGCAGGGCGGCCATAGCGTCACGCATGGTGTCACCGACGCGCTCGGCAGGTACCACGCCACCGGGCAGGAGTTCGTGGTTGACGCGAAGCGAGCCGTTGTTGGCCGGGTGATAGACCACCTGGGACCTCTGCGGGTCCAGCGCCCCGGATGGTGTGCGTGCCGCCAGCCCGGCAAGGACAAGCTGCTCATTGATGTGTACGAGGTGGCTGCTGCCCACCATGCCGTGGTCGGCACAGAGCAGGACAGTGTCCGTCTCGCCCGCCCGGTCGAGCACCATGCCGAGCACGGCGTCGGCCTGGCGGTAGCAACTGCTCAGATGTGTCCAGGCCTGCTCGGCGATATCCGGACGGTAGGCCGCACTCTGCTCGTCGCACCAGCCGGCAAGTTCGTGCCCGACGTCATCGGTCCACGGCAGGTAGATGACGACGAGGTCGGCATCGTGGCACGAGAGCACCGCGTCGGTCGCCGCACCGAAGGACTGCACCACACAGTCCACTGAGGACAGGAAGATCTCCTCGGCCGTGCCGTCGCCGCCCTCGACCAGCCGAGGGCCGAACAGCCCCGTCCGGTAGAGCGGGCCCACCCCTTCGCCCGCGAACACCGGTGTCCTGGCTAGTGCCTGCACCAAGCGGCTGTCGGTACCGCCGGTCCGTGCGGCCCACGCCCCAGTACGCACGAGGGCACGGCCCTGTGCAGTCGCCAGGTGGCGGACCCAGAACCCGGCACCACCGGGTAGCTCGACGGGCACCCAGCCGCGCTCGACGGTCAGCTCGTGCTCGATGTCGCCGATGTACAGCCGTACATCGTGCGCTGAGATGTCCACCAGTACCTCGTAGGGGCCGACTCCCCATCGCAGGCGGCCCGGCTCGCCAAGGGGCAGCACATCATGGCGAGCCAACCTGTTGCTGTAGGCCTCGATCGCACCGTCCACACCGGAACCGACAGCACCATCTTCACCAAACACCCATGGAGCGTGCACGAAGGCGCTGCGCATTCCGTGCTCGGTGAGCGTCCGCCATACCGGCAGGCGGGCGGGGAAGCCGGGTGCGAACCCTGATCGGTGGCCTGTGAGGCTGTCGAGGTCCGGCACGGTGAACCCGGTGACCTCGTGTTCCTGCGACCAGGCGCCGGTGAATAGGGTGGCAAGCGAGGGCGGCGTCTGGCAGTTAGGGGCAGGTGGCATGGCTGCGGCGCGCACACCGCCACCACGCAACCTGCGTACGGCGGGGAGCATGCCCTGCCGGTCGAGCCGGTCGACGATCCAGTGTGCTGCGGCGTCCCAAACCACCCAATAGACGGTCATAGCGCATCACCAGCCAGCAGCGCGGGCAGGTCGGCGATCGAGTCGATCGTGGCGTCGGCGCCCCCGGCCAGCCCTTCCGCAGTCTGGTCGGCGTACTTGCCGGTGCGCACCTGGACGGTGCGCGCGCCTACGGCGCGACCACCCGCGATATCGGTCGTCGCGTCATCCCCGACCACCACGCAGTCGGCCGGCCCGCACCCCAGTGACGCGGCGGCCAACTGGAAGAAATCGGCCGAGGGTTTGCCGAGTACCCGCGCCCGCACACCCGCGGCGTACTCCAGGGCGGCGACTACCGCCCCGGTGTCGAGGTGATCACCGTCAGGCCGCTTGAAGTACCGGCCGCGGTGCAGAGCGACCAGCTCCGCCCCGCCGCGGATGGCTCGGAAGGCCCGGTCCAACGCTGGGTAGTCCAGCACGTCACGGCAGTCGCCAACCAGCACGTGCGTGTAGGCCTCCGTGTTGTCTGGCGCGGCGAACTCCGGGCGCAGCACGGTGGACACCAGCGGCAGGACCCTGGCACCGGTGTCCGCGGCGAACAGCACCTTCGCCGCGGACACCGGCGTGAACAGGTCGGCAACCGGCACGTCGAGCCCGATCCCGGTCAGCTCATCCGCGACGGCGGCCGGTGGCCGCGAGTCGACGTTGGTCAAGAACCGCACCCGCCAGCCCAGCCCTCGCAGTGAGCGGACCGTGTCGGCCGCGCTGGGCAACGGGCTTCCGTGCTGGTACAGGGTGCCTTCCAGGTCGAGCAGCAAGGCCCCAGGCTGGGTCATCGGATGTCCTCGGCCAGCTCGGGGCGGGCGGCAACAGCGTCGAGCAGGAAGCTCATCTTGGAGTAGTAGCCGCGCTCGTCGGTGAGTCCCTGCTCCCGCAGGAACACCTCCAACCAACCTGCAATCACGGCGAGCTCATCGAGCACGGCCTGCTCGTCCGGTTCGACGGCCGTTCGGCTGCGCAGGTACTCCAGCTCGCACTGGTTGAGAACCACATCCGGGGCGTCGAACAGGCTGACGTGGTCGAAGAAGATGCCGTAGACGTGGCCAGTTCGGGCGGACTCGAAGTTGACGTCGTAGCGCACCCGGCGAAACGCCGGCAGTCTGGTCGCCGACACACCGAGCTCGTCGCGGACGTAACCGGCGAACCCGTCGGCCGGCTGCACTCCGTAAGTGTGGCTTTCCCTGCGCTCGAATGAGTCTCGAGCGAACCACTTGCGTTTGACCAGGTTCTTGCCGTCGGTCGTGGGGATGAACGAGACGTACCCGCGGTCGGGCTCTGGGTCGGTCACCTGAAACAGATGGTTGGCGTAGTCCCACGCCTGGAACTCGTCGCGGTACTCCATCAGGTAGCCGGGCAGGTCACCCGCCCGCAGCCGCCGGTACAGCTCGGTGGTCAGCGTCCAGATGTCCGCCGGGGGCGTGAGGGTGTACTTGTACTCCAGTTCCTTGCCAGCAAAGCACTTGCGGTAGTAGCGCTGATGGTTGTTGAGGAACACCGACTGCTCGGCGTGCAACGCGATGGCCGACGGTAGCCAGCCCAGCCCCTCGACATCGGCGACGATGATGGGCTGCGCGGTGATTCGGATAAAGCAGGCGTCTTCGGCTAGGAACCTGATCTGGGTGTGCACGTGCACCTCGTGGCCGCCCTCGACAGGGCGAACGCTGAGGTGGAACAGCGGCACGATCGGTGCGCTCGCACTGTCCTGGGTGGACACATCGGCGATCAGGTCGCGCAGCGCGGCACCCGGTTGCATGGCCGGGAACAGTTCGCCGCCGTGTGCCGTGGCAGTCGTGACCGGCCCGCCGCCCGCTGTCCGCGCACGCAGCTCGACCTTCCCAAGCTCATCCCAGGTCACTACGACGGTGTTGCCTGGGAAGTATCGATCGACTGGTTCAGCCAGGGGCACGAGCACCAGCGGATCCGCCGGGCCGGGGACCGAGGTGGCGTTGAGATGGTGCAGGCCACCCACTACCAGCCAGGACGACCAGTCGATGGTGTCGGTACTCACGCTCGATCCTCCCGGTTGCCGGTCAGTACAACGGTGCCGTCGCTGATAAGTGCTTCGCCGCTGCCGGTGACGCCCGGCGTGGCCACCGCGGGCACCCGGGCCTCCCGCAGCAGGATGGCCAGGTGGCCAAGCGTCGACCCCTGATCGAATACGAATCCGGCCACCTGTCCAATGAGAATGGACAGCACGGCGTAGGGCCTGCTCACGTGGATGATCGGCGGTTGGGTCGATGCGGCCACCTTCTCCAGGATGTGCGCGAGCCCGTCGTACTCGGCGACGTCGGTCGAGCGGTCGATGCTCACCGCGGGTCCGATGGAGAGCCTGCGCAGCATCTCGTCCTCGTTCAGCCGCAGCAGGGGGCCGCGTGCGGTACCAGGGGAGATCTGCACGGCACCGGCCGTGGTCATGGTGACCTCGTCCGCGCCGAGGACTGAGTAGTCCACGAAGTACAGTCGGCCCGCCGAGTACACCCACTCCAGGGTGACCTCGCCATGCTCACTCTGCATGGCCGTAGTGAGCCGTGCCAACTCGGCAAGATGCGGCAGCAGCAAGGCCGCTCCGTCGTCGGCGGTAACGTTACCGGGCGCGTCCAGCGCCTGACTCAGATCGGAGACCACGACGGTGTGCCCGCCCGCCGTTCCCCGGTTGAGCGCCATCAGCCCTTCTGGGGTGTACTCCACGACCAACCCGGCACCGGCACCGGCACGCCGGGATATCACGCCGAGCTCGCCCCGAATGAAGTCACGTACGACTGCGGCGCGCAGCGTCGAGTCCTCCTCTGCGGCGCCCGTGACCTCGGCCAGTTTGGACAGCACGTCGTGTTTGGGCAGTACGATCTGGCGCAGCGTGTCACCGAGGTCGAGTACGCACTCGCGGGATTCACCGGTGGCCAGTGTGTCCCGCAGGTGTGCTGCGGACCGCTCGTCGTGCAGGCCGCGGCCGTTGAACTGCAGCACCCAGCCCGCGCCGGTGGCGACATCGTTGGCCTCGGCCATCCGGTATGCCGGTGCCCGCTTCGCGATATAACCGGCGTACACGCCCGCAACCTCACCAAGGTGGACGTCAGCGGGCAGGTCGTCAAAGTAGAGGCGGTAGGCCCCCGCGACCGGCGTGGCCGAGCCGCGCGGCTGGTCGGCGCTCGCCGTCAGCGGGCGGACCTGGATCAGGTGTACCCCGGTGTCGTCGGCGGCCCACTCGACATCGACGTGCTGCTCCCGCAGTTCGCGCAAGGCACCAACCATCGCGACGACCTCAGCCAGTACTGCCCGGTCAGACTCCGGGGCCTGCGACAGAGCATCCGAGGTCGCCGTGCGCGGCACGGCGATTCCAGCGACGAGCTGGTCGGCAAGGCCCTCTACGTATTCCAGCGCGACCTGCTCACGATCATCGGGGGTCAACCCCGTGAAGGCCACTCCCGCCAGCCGCGGCTGGACCATCGCCTGCACGATCACCGCGAGCCGGGGAGTGGAGTCGAAATCGCCGGCCCTGACCCGGGCCGCGACCGCAGGCGTCTGGTAGTAGGAGGCCCAGCACTGCTCGATGGCGGTCACCACCCCGTCCAGCCCCTCAACGTCGAGCACGCTGTGGTGGATGCCGGCCAGGCTGCTGCCCACGGTGTCCTCCGCAAGACCCGAGGAACGCACGGCGAACCGCTGTCCGGTGGCGGCGCCGAACACCTCGACCATCCGCGTTCGCAGCAGCGCACGTGCCTGGTCAGGCACCCGCACCGCACCACCGAGCTGGTGGATGCGGGCGGCCGACTCGGTGAAGAACGCACCGACGGTGGCACGCAGGTCGGCGAACGCGTCGGCAAGCGCGTCGCGCCGCTCGACGGTCATGGCATCGGCCAGTTCCCCCGCGGGCACGCAGAATGCAGGCGGCACCTGGAACTGGCGGCTGCTCTGAGCAAGTGCGGCGAACTTCGGCCCGACCTCGCCAGCATCCGCGGTCGCGCCCAGACCGGGGAAACGCTGCCGAGCGATCTGCTTGTCGAAGTCGACGTGGATGTCGCTAGAACGCGGCCCGGTCGAGCCTTGGTATTTGCCGTCGTAGAGCACGACCTCGCCCTGCGGCCGCCACCACATCATCTGGCCGATGTTGATCCCGGCGTACACCCGGACCCGGTTGAGCGTGTAGAGCTGGAGCGTCCACTGGCCCTTATAGCCGATGTCACCCAGGCTTGCCGACAGATTAATAAACATACCCAGCCGAGCAACCGAGGAGCGCGCAGCGAAGGTCGGGGCATAGTGATCACTCCCCAGCACTTCTATTGTATGTGCGAGGTACAGTCTGCCCGGTTCGAGTACGTAGCCCTCTTCCGGAATGTGAATCTCGTCGAACTCGTTGTGATTGCGCGCGTCGAGCGACACGTCCCGATAGACGCGCAAAGTATCGCCGAGCCGAAAGTTGTAGCTGTTCGGATTCACTTGTTCTGGTACGAACGGAGCGATGGTAATGCGTCCGTTGGTCCATTCTCTTTCAATCTCACTACCAGTCAAGATCATGTAGCCCCCCTTGTAAAGCCACTCGTTCAGGGCGTTTGCGCAGCATCATCCGCCGCGCCGCAGCCTTGGGGAAAAGCATGTCAGCGGCACACGGAAGGCACCGCTCCCCTCTCGATCGCTGCACGCGGAGGTGAACACGATCCCCCCGTTTATGTGAATCGAAGCTGAACGCTAACATCACGTAACTCGGCCACCAAGACTGTGTGACCCAGCTCACTGAAGATAGTCAATCAGGTTGTGTGACTGGCTGTTTGGTCGATGTGGCGGCTTGACTGGAGGCGTGACTACTGGTCAGCTTGCGTGGTGTCTGACGCATGTGCCCATGCCGGCTGTCGAGCAGTTGCTCTTGGCGTTGGCCGAGCGGGATCGGCTGATCGAGGAGATGCGGGCCGAGCTCGCCGAGGCGAGAGCCCAGATCGTGGAGTTGAAGCGGCAGTTGGGGCAGAACTCGAAGAATTCCTCTCGCCCTCCGTCGGGAGATCAGTTGCAGCGCTGCCCATCTCGTGCCGAGCGGCGTAAGCCTGGAAAGCAATCCGGCGCAAGGGGTTTCACGCGGCGACGCGCCGGCGATCCTGACGACAGGCGTGATCATGTGCCGCCGGAGTGCGGTGGGTGCGGTGGCAATCTTGCCGCTGCGCAGACGGTGAAGGTGATCGCCCGGCAGGTCTGCGACCTGCCCGAGATCACCTCGGTTCGGATCGTTGAGCATTGCCCGCATTCACGGCGATGTAGGTGTGGGCATGTCACCGACGCACCCGCCTGGCGGGAGTGGCCACCCCGATCTCTTACGGGCCACGGCTGCGGGCGTTGGCGACCTATCTCGTTGTATATCAGCATGTTCCGGTTGCGCGGGCGGCGGAATTGATCGCCGACGTAATCGGGGCGAGGGTACCGACGGGGTGGATCAGCTCGGCGACAGCCGCCGCCGGTGAGGTTCTCGCCGACGCCGATGCTGCGATCCGCGCTCGGTTGATCAGTTTGTATCTGCTGCATGTCGATGAGACCTCGATCAACGTCAACGGGGACAAGTGGTGAATCCATGTCGCCTCCACAAAGATGCTGACCGCCTATTTCCTGCATCGTTCGCGGGGCCGGAAAGCGGTCGACGAGTTCGCGGTCCTGCCGTTCTTCACCGGGATCGTCGTACACGACGCCTTGGCCGCCTACGACGGCACCGATTACGCGGACGCGACCCACGCCCTATGCGGTGCCATCAGCGGAAACCCCGGGGTCCCCAGCACCATCCTGAATGGTTACCACCGAAGTCTTCCAGCATTGCATGAATGCATGCATATTCAGACCGCGTGGATGTCCACCTGGTGGATCCCCTTGATTACGGAAGGCAACAGCCGCTACAGTCCTGCACTACTCCCGGGGGCGATGTCGACTTGCCGCCCGATTAGACGTACTTAGGCGGGTCCACTCCTCCAGCGTTGTGGGGAATAGTTCTGGCATTGAAAGGGAAAGAATCAGATGGTACAGACGCAGGGGGCGGAGCCGGCCGAACGGCCACTGCTGCTCGTGATCGCCACTGGACCGCAGCGCTACCGCGAGTACGTGTTCGCGTCGATGGCCGCCCGGTACCGCATACACCTGCTCAACACCGCCGCGCCAACCTGGGAGCAGCCCTACCTGACTGGCTGGACGGTCGTCCCAAGCACCGATGCCGACGTGCTGATCATCGCTGCCCGGGACCTCGCCGCGCAACTGCCGGTGTCTGGCGTGCTCAGCTGGGACGAAGCGCGGATTCTGCAAGCCGCGCTCGTCGCTGAGGACCTCGGCCTACCGGGAACGGGATCACAGACCGTGCTGCGCTGCCGGGACAAGCACCAGACCAGACTCGCATTGGCCGCCGCTGGCGTGCCGCAGCCGGCCTTCGCGGTGGTCGGCACGGTAGACGAAGCCTTGGCAGCGGCCGAGAAGATCGGTTACCCCGTCGTGCTCAAACCACGGGCGGCCGCGGCGAGCTACGGTGTGGTGCTTGTGCGCGACGCCGGCGAGCTCGCCGCACGATTCACCTTCGCCGACGAGGCAACCGTGCCGCACGCGCCCCGCTACCCCCAAGCAGTGCTGGTCGAGGAGTACCTGGACGCGCCGGAGATCAGCATCGACTCGGTCGTGTTCCAGGGGCGCGTCGAACCGCTCTTCGTCGCGCACAAGGAAATCGGCTTCGCCCCGTACTTCGAGGAGATCGGCCACCGGGTGAGCAACGCCGATCCCGTGCTCGCCGACCCCGACGCCCTGAAGGTGCTGCACGACACCCACGCCGCGCTCGGTTTCACCAGCGGCTGGACCCACGCGGAGTTCAAGCTCACCCCGCAGGGACTCAAGGTAATCGAGGTCAACGGCAGACTCGGCGGCGACCTGATCCCCTACCTGGGCATGCTCGCCTCGGGTATCGACCCCAGCCTCGCGGCGGCCGACGTGGCCTGCGGTCGGAAGCCTGGCACCACCGCGCAACGCGCGAAGGTGGGTGGGGTGAGGTTCTTCTACCCCGAACACGACGACACCGTGATCGAGTCGGTGGAATTCGACGCAGGCACCTTGCCCCCGCAAACCGACCAGGTCGTGCCGCTGGCCGAGCCCGGCAGTGTCGTGTCGCCGCCGCCCAACGGTCTGGTGTCCGGGCGGATCGCCTTCGCCACCGTCGTCGCCGATACTCCACAAGCCTGCATACAGGCACTCGACCAGATTGCGACGACGCTGACAGTCCGCATCGCGCACGCGGGAGCACAACGATGAGCGCGGCGAGCACCGAAGAGTCGGCCCAGGCCAGCGGAATCCTCGTCACCATGCGGGAAGCGCCGCCCGCAGTCCGAGCGTTGCTGCTCGGCGTGCTGGTGAACAAGCTGGGCGCATTCCTACAGGTTTTCCTAGTGCTCTTCCTGACCGTGCGAGGATTCTCAGAAGTACAGGCCGGCCTCGCGCTCGGCGCCTATGGCGCGGGCTCAGTGCTCGGCGTGCTCGCCGGCGGGATGTTCACCGACCGCATGGGGCCACGCTGGACCATCGTCAGTGGCATGGCGGGCACCGCCGCGCTCTTACTCTGCCTGCTTTACCTGACCAATTACCCGGCCTTACTCGCCACGGTCGTCATCGTCGGTGCGATCAGCCAACTCTACCGACCTGCGTCGGCGACACTGCTAGCCGAGCTAATTCCCGCCAATCGTCAAGTCATGGTCTTCGCGCTGTACCGCCTAGCATTCAATATCGGCACCACGCTAGCCCCTCTACTGGGTGCCGCGCTGCTGTCGATGTCCTACGAGCTGCTGTTCTGGGGAGAGGCGGCGACGTCGGTCGGATACGCGGTGATCGCCCTGTGTGCCCTGCCCGCGCGGGCGGGCGCGGCGACCGGAACGACGAACGAGCAAACGCAGGACACCACCTCCGGCCGCGGATACCTCGCGGTCCTCGCCGATCGCCGGTATGTCGCGTACCTGGTCGCGATGCTCATCAACGCCGCAGTCTACGTGCAATACCTCAGCACGCTGCCACTGGCCATGCGGCAGGCAGGCCTGGAAGTGTTCTGGTACGGAGTGATGGTCACGATCAACGGTGTCGTGGTGGTCACCTTCGAACTACTGATGACCAAGGTCGTGCAGCACTGGCCGGTGCGCAGGGTACTCGCAGTCGGATTCACCATGCTGGGCGCAGGCCTCGCGCTCTACGCCCTGCCCGGCGGGCTGGCCGTGTTTGCCATCGGAACGCTGATCTGGTCACTGGCCGAGATCATCGAGGGACCCACAATGTTCGCCTACCCCGCGCAGGCCGGTCCCGAGCACCTGCGCGGTCGCTACATCGCCGCCGCGCACGCGATGTTCGGAGTGGGATCGGCGCTCGGACCCATCATTGGCGTCGCATTGTGGACCGGCATGGGCAGCCAGGTTTGGCTGGTCTGCGGTCTCGCCTCTATTCTGGCCTTGCTGCCGGGTTGGTTTGGCACCAGGGTCGCCCCCGACCGCCGGTGATCTTCACTCAGCGTGATCGCAGTGGATCGAAACTTGGGTAGTGGCGTTGCCTCGATCTGCGATAAGAGCGAAAGTCCAGGAAAGCTGGATGCGCACCGTTCGACGACCTGATGGCTCGACAACCTGAGTGCATGCGTCCACAAAGTCAGCATCAGTCCAGCAAACATCCAGGCCGACAATAGAACTTCACGAACGACGTGAGATATGTCGAAGGACCAGAAGGCGAACGGCTTCGCCGCGAATTGTCCTGCGTCGGACGCGATCTCCTGCTAGGCCTCTATGCCGGCGCGTCGTGCGAACTCGGCCAATCCCGGCTGCGGCTGGTCTCCGATGTGCATCAGATCGCGGACGCAGGCATGCACGCCCTATCCCGCCGGCGGCGAATCGACACCTTTTGTTATTCGTGAGCTTGTCAACTTCGCTGTGTTCTTCCGGAGTTCTCCAGTACGCGCCGACCCGGAGGAGAACCCGTGATCACACCCGAACCTCGCACAACCGCCATGAACAGCGCCGCTCGGATAGTTTCATTTGTTCAACGAATGATGGATTGGATATTTCTTTGCAGAAAGAATGACGCGAACAAAAGTCTTGGCTGAGCGCATCCCCACCGAAACCATCCTCGGCGAGGATGCGCGGGTCGACACCTACACATAGGATCCCAGATGGTATTGAGGAACAAAAGCGGCAGCTACGGCACCGAAGCGGGCTGTCCGGTTTCCGCCGGAAGGGCGGACAGCAGGCTCTGTGCGGAGGCGGTGAAGCCGAAGCAGTGGCGGACGTTATACACCGTTGCCTGCATGCAGAACTCTGGCGACGTGGTCCCGACCGCGTCCTCGAGCAGCACCGCGTCGTAGCCGAGACAGGCTGCGTCGGTAAGCGTGGCGAGCACGCACTGGTCCGCGTTCACCCCGGTGAACAGCACGGTGTCCACGCACAGATTGCGCAGGATCGAGTCCAGCGGCGTATCGAAGAAGCCACTCATCCGGTGCTTGGCGACGTGGACGTCGGCGTCCGCCGGTGCGAGCCCAGCGACCACCTGGGCCGACCATGAGCAGGCCTGCAGCGCGGGCGAGCCGGAACCAGCCAGTGGTGCGCCGATGCCACGGCCTGTTGCGGCGATGTCATAGGCATGCAGGACGTTCGGCGGAAGGTTGGCGCGGTCCGGACGGCTCCCCCAGTTCAACCAAATCACCGGCACTCCTGCTGCGCGCAGCGGCGGCAGCAGGCTGGCGATCGCGTCGACGACCGGCCCGACACCGGAGACGTCCAGGCCGATAGAGGCCAACCAGCCGCCCGGATGACAGAAGTCGTTCTGCATGTCGATCACGAGCAGGGCGGTGCGGGCCAAGTCCACGGTAAGCCGCTGCGGCTGCGCCTCGAAGGTCGCCGGCAGCGGCCGCGATACTGGCCGACGCAGATCCACCTCCCTGGCGCTGACCAGCCAGCTGTTGCGCGGTGTCGGGCCTAGGTGCGTCATCATCCGTGGCTCCCCCTCGGCTCAGCCTCCTGCAGCGGACCGGCGACGGCGCAGAGCAGTTTTACCTCGCCGCGTTGCCACACCGTGCCGACCTCTACGAAGCCGGCGGCGTGTAGGGCGTCGACGTGGACGGACAGCAAACCGGACGGGCAGCCGTGCTTTTCGCCGACGAAGCCGCGCCGCTTGCGTTCAGCGACGGCGTCGGCGAAGTGCGGGTCCGCCAGCACGTGCTCCCACCAGTCACCCCAGCCCTCATCGTTGCCGTCACGGAACCGGCGCTGTGCCTGGCGCTCGAGCATCGCGCGATCAAGCCGAGTCAACGCGGGCGATGTACGACCGTCACGCTCCAACTCGTCACAGTTGACCAGCAGCCCCGCAGGGCGCAGCAGACGTAGGGCGTGCACGTACACCTCGGCCAGGGCCGCCGGATCCAACCAGTGCAGCGCCGTGATGCTCACGATCGCGTCGGCGGGACGGTCCAGGCCGAGGGCGTCGGGCCAGTCAGGGGCGTTCAGGTCGGCGTCGACCAAGCGCAGGCCTGGCAGGTCGGCGTGTGCGGCGCGGCCGAGTTCGAGCAGCAACGGGTCGGCGTCTATGCCGACGACGGTTGCGCCCGGAATGCGGTCGATAAGCCGAGAACCGACCGAGCCCGGCCCACAGCCCAGATCGACGACGAGCGGACCATGCTGGCCACATGTCAGCTCGACGGCGTCGATCAGCGCTTCGAACTGAGCGTCCCGCTCCGGCAGGAAACTCTCCTGCTGGCGATCCCAGCGCTTAATCCAGTCACGTGCGAGTTCGCTGTGAACTGACGACATAGACACCTCCGGTATGGCTTGGGTAGGAACAGCTTCACGGCAGCAAGTCGTAGAAGTCGGGGCCGTCGAGGTATCGGATGGTCCCGGCGTCGCGCAGGACCGTCTCCTCCGACTCGTGCATGAGAATGACGGCGGCAGGATAGGTCACGTCATCCACGGTGGGCACGATGCTCCCGCCGGTCTGCACAAAGACGCGCATCTCGTGGAAGCTCTCCAGCTCGCGCAAGGCATCCAAGTGCCGGTATCCCCTGAGTACACCGCTCACAGGACTGATCAGGCCGACGAACGCACAGAACGACGGCTCGTCGAAGTCGTCCTGATAGGACGCAAGATAGCGGTCCGGGTTCAGGTACGCCTCCACGGCCCAGTCCAATTGAGACCGACCGTGCGCAACCTGTGCGTAGTGCGGCAGATTCGCACCGGAGATGCGTGCTCCGGCCTCGACAAGCATCGGCCCGTCTGCGGTCATCTTGACCTCGACATGGGCCGGTCCGTACGCGATGCCCAGTGCGTCGAGCACCTCGAAGGTGTAGGCGGCAATGCGGTCCTGCACCGGTCCGCGGCGCGGCATCAGGTACGCGGTCTCGGAAAGGTCCATCACCCCGTTGGCAGAAATCCGTGCCGTGCGCCAGATCTCGCAGACGCGGTGACGACCGTCCCTGCTGACCGTGTTCACCATGTATTCGGTGCCGCGCAGATACTCCTGTGCCACGGCGCCAATGTTCAACTGAGAGTATACGTTCTGATAATTGACGATCTTGGCGAACGCGGTGGCGGATTCCGCTGGTGTGTCACAGAAGAACACACTGTCCCCGGCACCGCTACGCAGTGGTTTGACCACGATGCGGCCGCCGATCGATTCGTGCCAGTCGACCAGTTCAGCCTCGGAGTCGATGCGTTTCTGGCGCGCGCCCGCGACCCCGGCGCGCTTGATCGTCTCGATCATGATGTACTTGTCGCGTCGCGCGGAGCTGAGCTCGACACCGTTGCCGGGCAGGCCAAGTTCGGCTGCCAGCGTGTCGGCGAATTCGACTCCGATCTCACCACCGGCGACGATCGCCATCGGGTCGTGGGCGGCCACGCGGCGTGCGGTTTCGGCGAAATCACCGTCGTGGACAATATTGTCCACGTAATAATCGAGGTCGAACGGCGCCCGATAGAACCGCGGCACCTCGGGTGTGCTCTGCACGCGCACCAGAGCGGCGCCCGCCTTGTGGAATTCGCGAACGAGCACTGCGGTCGGGGCGTAGGAGTCCACGATGACCACGAGCGGTGAGGCTGACATTGGCACCTTCCAGGGGAAATACTCTGTCTACTGATGGATTTACTCACCAGCGATAGCGGCTACAACAGTGGGATCGGCGGCTGATGGGGGCCGGTGAGCACGGGAAGCGGCCAGCGCGACAAGGACTGCGAGGACGCCGACGACGGCAAAGCCAGCCTCCGCGCCGCCGACGGTATTGGCCGCGCCGGCCAAGGGTGCGCCCGCCGCGTTTCCGCCGAACAGCGCGGTGCCGTACAACCCGATCGTCCGGCCCCTCCTATCTGGCGGCGCCGCTTGGCTGACGGTATTGGCGGTGGCGATGAACGCGGCGGCCGACAACGCGGCGGCCGGCCCGACTGCGAGCAACAGAAATCGCCAGTCAGGAACGAGCCCGATCGGTATCGTCACCACGCCGAGCAACGCAGTGACCAGCCACGCGGGAAAGGTCACGCGCAATGCCCCAAAAATGAGGCCACCGAGCAGGGCGTACCCGCCACATGCCAAAATCACCAGGCCGACCCAGTGGACGGCGTGATGTGAATTCATGAGGCCGACGACCGATACTTCGAAACCCGACGTCAGCGTGCCCGCAATGAACGCGCACGACAGCGCTGCGATCATTCCGAAGCCCATCCGGCCGCGCGGGGTACCACCGGGTGCTGGCGCTGGCGCCGTTCCAGAGGCAGCGACCGCGAGCAGCACCAAGCCGAGCACGAGGCTGCAGCCGACAGCTCGGGTGGCGATCTGCGTGGAGAACTGAGTGGCGAGCAGCACGCCGAGCGCCGGACCTGCCATGTACGACAGCTCGGTCAGCATCGAGTCGATGGCGAACGCTGCCTGCCGATCCCCCTCGGGCACCACGGCGGTCAGCACGAGCCGGATCGGCGTGGAACCGGGTACCAACAGCAGGCCGGACACTGCAGCAAATAGCACGAGCAGCTGGTAGTTGAGGGTACCGGCCATGGCCCAGAACACCGTCTGGGCGCAGGCGCTGACCAGCAGAACGCGGCGGACGCCCCAGCGGTCGATGGTCCAGCCCTGCAACGGGGAGCCGACAGTCACGCCCAACAGCCAGCCGCCAGTGGCCAGGCCAGCCTCGGCGAGGCTCCGGCCGAGCCCCAGCGAGACGTGCAGTGTCATCACGATCGGGATCGCGATCATTGGGAACTTGGCGAACAGGCCGAACAGCAGCGTGGGTCTGACGCCTCCGATCCTCAGCACGCGCCAGTAGCGTCGCATTGGCGTCCCCTCCCTTTAGAACACGGAATCAGTCGGTCAGGTCGAATTACGTTGAGAAATCCTGGATGGTCGAGCGGAATATCGGCGCATACCGCAGCCGGGAATGACCGAGCATCTCTCGAAAATTACCTCACGGCGTGCCTATGACGCCACCGCACCATCAGGGGTTCACCCCTGACCAGTGCCCCGGTGTTGTCCGGCCTAGGGCGTTTATCTGCGGTGATGGGTTGCGCTCCGGTTCGCCGGCCACTCCAATATCGCCGCCGCTCTGCACCATCATTCCCGCGACTTCAGCCAACCTGTCGAACTACCGCTCACCTGCTGAAACGCAACCTTGCCGAGGCACTCCGCCACCCGCAACAAGAGCTGTATTCCCATTTATTGATACGACGCACAAACCTTGACACGGATACTGCGCATGGGTGATGATTTCGCAGCGCCGCTCATCAGGGGGAGGGCTGTGATGGGCCAAGAGGTTGTGAATTCGTGTTACTCGAATCCGAATCGAGCCGACATCTTGGCGCGCCCACGACCAAAATACCTATTCCTGTAACAGTCGAACACCGCGCCAGGCCTGCTGCGGTAGATGCCACTGGGCGCGGTCAGAACTACGTATCGGAGGAGTCACAATGTCGGAATTGCTGGAAGAGCGCGTGCTCATAACCGTCGAGCACGCGCACCAGCGCATCGCGGCCATCGCCGAGAGCTGCTACGACCACACCGCCCTCAACAATCGCTTCTACCGGACCTGGCGCACCGGCGCGCTGCCCGTGGCCGATGTCGAGTTGTTCGCCCGCAACTTCTACGAGCACGTCGCACCGACCGCAGACCGCCTGGCAACGCTCTTCCTCCGGCTCACCGACGAGCGCGCCCGTGCCGAGACGATCGAGAACCTCAGCGACGAACTGGGACACGGCGACGCCGGCAAGGTGCATGCCGTACTACTGCGCAACATGTTGGAGGACCTGCTGTCCAGGCTGCACGGCCGGACCGTGACCTTCGACGACATCAGCCCCACTGTGCTGCCGCAGACACGCAAGCTGGTGCGCGAGGGACTGGCACTGTTCGGCGACGAACGACCCGAGGTCGGCTGTGGAGCGCTGCTCGCCCAGGAGTGGCACGCCTACCCGCAACTGGTGAACGTGTACGAAGGCATGCGCAACTACATGGACCACTACTCGCTCGAAGACTTCCACATCAACTCGGAATACTTCTACCTGCACATCGGCGCAACCGAGAAGGAGCACAAGATCCACTCGGTATCTACTGCCGCCCAGATGTGCCAAACGCAAGAACAGGTCGACCTGCTCGAGCATGGCTACACCAGCTACTTGGACCTGCTCGCGGAATACTGGGACGGTCTCTACGAGGCCCTGTCCGTCGCCTAGGGCGACCAAATCCCCTCGCCAAGGCGGGTTCCACGACACCGCCGGAACCCGCCAATGGCACACGCTCCCAAACGAAAGAGATGACGACAATGGCCGCGGTACCCAAGCAGGTTGTTGTGCTCGTTGATCCGCTGCGAGCGGGCATCAAGCTGCCGCAGCTGTTCAACGGCCTGGGCTACAGCTGCGTCTGCGTGCTCAGCGCTGAGAGCCCGACGGCGTGGTGGCGGGATTCTCTGCGCCCGAACGACTTCGTGGCGGTGCTGGACGAGGCCGACGGCATCGACACCGTCCTCGACGGACTACGGCGATTTCGCCCGTTATGCATCGTGCCGGGCGGCGAGTCCGGAGTGCTGCTCGCGGACCGGCTCTCCGGGCACTACCTGCAGCTGCCCGGCAACGACCCGGCGCTTGGCCTCGCTCGACGGGACAAGTTTGCGATGGCCACACGACTGCGCGAGCACGGGCTGGCCGCGATCGAGGGCGAGCAGGTGTCCGACGTGGACAGCGCCGTGAAGTTCTATCGCGATCTCGACGCCCCGACTGCGGTGGTGAAGCCGCTGGCCAGCACCGCGGCCGACGGCGTACGGTTTGTCGACTCCGAGAGCGGCCTACGCGCGGCGACGACGGAGCTGCTGGGCAGCGTAGATCTGTTCGGCCGGGTCAACAACGAGGTCCTGGTCCAGGAAAACATCGCCGTGGATGGCGTGGAGTACACAGTGAACTCGGTGAGCTCGCGCGGTCGGCACCATATCACCGAGGTGTGGCGGATGCTGCGGCAAATGGTCGATGCCACAGCGATCTGCGTGTACTCCGAACTTGTGCCGCCGTCCGACCCGCGACACGCCGCGCTGTCCGACTATTGCGCGGCGGTCCTCGACGCTGTGGGCACACGCAACGGAGCGGCGCACAGCGAGATCATGCTGCGCCCCACCGGCCCGGTCTTGATCGAGACGAGCTCGCGCATCGAAGGCGCCTGCAACCCGGCCACGGTGCAGGAACTGCTCGGCCATAGCCAGAGCTCCCTGCTACCGGCCGCCTATCTCGACCCGGACGCGTTCTTGCACGCCGTCACGCACCAGGTTCGCATCCCCCGCCGCGCCCGGCACGTGTACTTGCTCTCCCGATACGAGGGGCCTGTAGTGAACCCGCCAGTGTGGGACCGCATCCTGGCGCTGCCCACGTTGATAAGCATGGACAGCACCCTGGACACGGCCACCAGTCTCACCCGCACCACCAGCCTTGCCGTCTGCCCCGGCAACCTGTATCTCGCCGACGACGACGAACAGGCCGTCGTCCGCGACTACGAGGAACTTCGGCGGCTGGAGGACGAGCTATACCTCAGCATGCTGGGCTGATCGATACGGTCCGGGACGTCCAGCACGGGGCTGTCGGCGCGCAGCGCGGCGGCGTACACACTTGAGGCGGCCAGCGTGTCCTGCCGGAAGGCGCTGGCGATGTCGTGCCAGCCGTCGTCGGGGATCTCGGCGGTCAGGCCGCTAACGTCGGCTAGCCAGTCCCGGGTCTTGGCGTAGGACATCTGGCCGGTCTCGTCGATGAGGTGGTACTCGGGGTCGGTCGACTTGAGCACCATGGACACGATGAGTGGTCGCTCCACTAACACGCCCCGAATCTGCCCGCTGCGCTAATGAGTCTGCAAGGTTCTGCCAGTTCTGTGAATGCTGCCGCGCCAATTCCACAACCCCGAGCGCACAATGGATCGGAAGACTGTCCACGATCGACTTCCATATCGTCGGCTCTACCGGGACAATATCCAGCATCCGCAGCAACCTGCGCCCGTTTTCGGTGAAACGCAACGATGGATCCGCGCGCAGTCTCTGGATAATGATGCCCGGATCCTTCAGCTTGCCATGGCTATCGGGCGGCGCGGTGCGATGAACACCGTCCTCTCCGACTGTCGTGTTGGATCCCTTGCGTCGCCCAGCCACGGTCGCGCAACCATCACGAACGGCGCGCTGCGCCCTCTTGGCGGTCGCGAGCGAAGCACCTGTAGCCGATGCCACCTCTTTCGCCGATGCCTCGGGATTCGCATCCAAGAACGCCAACGCAAGGCGACGTCTCTCTCCCACCCCGGTCGGATACATGACACCGTCACGGCCCATCCGCTCCTTGGGTCGGTGCGGATTTTCCGCACTGATCCCCCTCCGGATGACCGCGATCGTCTTGTCGGACAACCCGGCGACCACGGCCACTCTCCGGTTCGACCACTCGGGGTAGTCACACAGTATCCGTGCAGCCGCTGCCTTCCGATCAGGCAGTGACAACGGCAGCCCATGCGTGCTGTTCATACGGACTGCTGCCACGAATGTCTCTCGCGCATCGCCGTCAAAATACACCGCATCGATTACTTTGGCCCCGATACGCTGCGCCGCGCGAAGTCGATGAACACCATCGACAACGGTCATCGTTTGCCGGTGAACGAGAATCGGCGGCAGACGGCCGCCTACCTCGGACAACGCCTGCACATGTAGAGCGTCTTCCCCTGCGACCCTGGGAGAATCCCGTACACAAACTTGCTCGATCGGGATCTGCACAACCTTGGTCGGATCGATATCTGGTATTGACTCAAACATCCGATCGCCATTTACGAGCGATTCCAGCCCCGCTCCAGCAACCTCTTCCATGAACGACCTCCCTGATCCGTGCTCACACGACAATTCGTGACGCGTCGGATATCCCTTGTCGGTTTACTTCGCTCCCTCCGAGCAGCGGCAGGATAGGCTAGGTAATGCTTATAATGAAGCCCTCATTGTCGATCACCGGTACGTGCAGTAGACCCCGTGCGACGACGTTCGAGCGCGGCCACGAACAGCCCTACGACCACCACCGCAGACGCAAAACCAAGCAAGGTCGGTTGTATTCCGACCCGACTAGCGATTGCACCGGATGCGACAGGAGGGATCAGGCCGCCGAATGACTGTACCGCGCGCCATCTCGCCATTGCGCGCCCATGTTCCGAGCGAGGTGTGCGTTGCAGGATCAACACCCTGCACGCGGGCCCGAAGAGTCCCACGGCGATCCCCCAAAGTGTGGATCCCACGATGGCAATTGCGAAGGTGTTCGTGCCGATGTAGATGCACTCCGTGATACCCACCAAGACCACCGAGAATTGCAAGAAATAGGCCTGCGACAGAAGCCATGACTTCCACCGAATAACCAAGGTGGCGAGAATGAGGCCGGCACCAAAGAACACGTCGATTATTGCGTAACTGGTCGCCGGCTCATTCAGAACCAATCTCACATACAATACTTCGAGTGGACTGAACGCGCCGTAGGAAGCCCATACAGCAAGGGTCACACCCAACACCAACAATGCGTCACGAAAACCAGCGGTGTGAGCAGAACGGTTGTCAGAGCCCTGGCTCGAGAGTGTGATTCGCGTAGTACGGAGTCGAAGAATGATTACTAAGCCGAGCGCGTAGGTTCCGACATTTATTAGGAATATACCCGATATCCCGACCACAGCGAGAGCGGAGGCGGCCACAATCGGACCCGCAACGACAGGTATGCTCGTTGCAAATCCAAGCCAAATACTAGCCGTAACCGGCTCGACTCCGTCTGCCAGATGGCTGGGCATTGAATCGATAGCCGTTTGCGCAAAGGCTCGGGCGCCCCCGGCAAGCAGAGTAACGGCAAACAAGACTGGCAGTGAGGCGACAAACACAAACGCACAAGAGACGACGATGTTGGCAATGGCCGCAATACAGGCAACCCGGCGCGGCCCATACGAGTCGATCGCCCTCCCGATCACCGGGCTGAACAGCAGCGTGGGAGAAGCCCATGCGAGTGCAATGGCCGACATGTAGAGCGGATCGGCATTAAACTTGTATGACGCTGCTGATTGGATGGCAATCAGGGCCGCCCAGCTTGCCGTGCCGATAGCTGACTGGCCAAAAACCAACGTCCGGAGATCCCGTGTGGAGGACGCGCCCGATCTTGTGATCAATTGATTTACCCTGGCCTATTGAGAATTTGCCGAATTGACAATCTTAAGTTCCCGTTCCCGGTAAAGGCCGTCGCTCTCTAGTTGCCTAATTCTCAGGAGGTCTCTCTCGATATCCGCAATCGCCGTCGCCGCGAGATATAGATACCCGGCCGTCGTGAACAAGTCAAGGGTCCGACGAACCGGGGTGCCAGGACGGAGTTCTCGTCCGCTGCCGACTACAGTCGGCAAGCTCAATAGTTCCGCGAGTGCCGGACCCTCGGCGATTTCTCCATCGAACGGGGCCAGCATCCAAACGACACGAAGATGCTTTTCTACTGCATAGGGCCGCTCGAGCATCTCGTCGAAACCGCTTGGGTCGACGATACTGTCGACAGTAAGCGAGACCTGACTGTGCCCAGTGGCCGCGATGTGAGCGGACGGAATAATCGCGCCTTGCATTCGTGCTGCCGTTTCAATTAACACGGGCCCAGCTTCTGTCAGCATCAGTTCCGTATGAGCTGGACCGTGACCGATGCCAAGCGCGTCTAGAACGTCCTTTACATAGGAGACGAGTGCGTGTTGCACGTCGCCATCCGCAGGAAGCAAGTCGTCGTAGTCAAAGATCTTGCGATCATCGAGGGCCTGCCTCCGATCGTGCCAGATCTCACTAATGTAATGGCGTCCATTTCGACTGATCGAGTTTACGAAATATTGCTCACCGATCAGCAGCTCTTGGCCGAGGACCGTCGAGTTGTACATTCCGAGTGAATTAACGTTACCTTGAATAATCGCGAAGGCGTCTCTGATCGACTGCGAGTCGTGGCAAAATGAGACGCTGTCACAGCCTGCGCTTGCAACGGGCTTGACAACAATGGAGGACAGTCCATTGTCCGACGCCCACGATACGAGTTTCTCGACGTCGTCCGTCACAATGCTTTTCGCGGTCAGAAGACCTGCGGCCCGTACTCGCTCGACCATTTCAAACTTGTCACGCCTTGCGGAACTGAGCGCCGTTCCATTCCCTGGACAGCCCAGTGCTTCCGACAAGGCGTCAGCGAGCTCCACGCCCAGCTCTGTGCCGGCCACTACTGCGACGATGGTATGCGAACTCAAAACTGCAAGCGTCTTGTCTAGGTCCCCCTCGTGTATGACTATTTCGTCGAAGTCGCTCGGACGAAAGCTCGAAACGAAGGCGTCGGGGATTGTTTGGGTGCTCATCACCGCGATTACTCGCCAGCCGCGGCTCGCGAACTCATCCGCCAAGAAGGCCCCAGTTGAGAGCGGATCGACTATCGCAGCGACATTCACATTGGGCAAGATCTGCCTCCTCTTGGGATTGGATGATTTACAGCAAGGGCACATATGACGAGTTCAGCCTGCGCAATGCATTTGCCGACTGGATATCGAATGTAAGAATAGTGGCAAGTAATCAACCGTAAATATCCTCCATGCTTCCGTGGTCCACGGAGGTGTGGCGCTCCTCCTCGGTAGCATAAGAGAAGCAGACGATTTTCCTAGTATCCGCACGCAATAGTGGGGCGACTCGGTGCATCACCCGCTTCCCCAAGAGCACGTACGCCGAACCAGGCGCAACATCGAGAGATTCGACTGTCAGGGTGTCCAAATACTGCTGAACGTTGGCGGAACCCTTGTTCCAAGACGTTCCATCGACGTACTCGACCTGAGCCCCATTTTGCCGCTCCGGGGCCTCGAGAATGCACACGAGGGAGTAGCTGTAGTCGTCCCAGTGCCAACCATGGGTGTCTCCGGTCTCGCTCATCCGGTTGACGACGATTTGTTCTGGCTCGTACGGGCAGGTGATCACGTCGCTTTTTGTCAGGTCTGCTAAGAATCGGATCAGCTCCGCGTCGTGATAGAGCTGTGTGATTGTGAGCGCGTGATCGAAGATGTTATCCCGAGACACGCTGACGTACTTTCTTGGTGTATTTGATGTAGACGGAATGAGAGCATTCACGCGTCTGCCGTGCAATCGCAGCAACTGGTCAGCTTCTTCGGTAAGTTCTTGCTCGAGCACGCTCGGCAGGAACTCGTCTAACTGAACTACACCATTGTTCCGTAACGCTGTACCCAGTAGGTCGACATCATAAGCTGCTAGACGCATCTTCACCTCTGTCGCCCAGTCACGCTCGTTCGCCATAACTATTCCCAATCTCTCCAGAGACCTGATCCAGAAGTGTGATATTCGGTTGATACCGGTCGTGAGTATCACGCTCTAATGTTCTGCAATTCTTTGGCCAGCCCGCAGAACAACCCCCCGGGTGCCGACCTCTGTCCCGGCTTTACCGGAATCTATGGTGAACTCTCGAATGGCGCCGGGCTTAAAGATCAGACAGACACTACTACCGCCATAGCTGAAATAGCCCAACTCCTCTCCCTTGTCGACGTGCCGTCCAACTTCAACAAATGTCGAAATCGATGACACCTCCGAGATCCCGACGGCAATTAGACAGACCGTACCTATACCGGGATCGTCACTCTCAATAAACACCAAGGTCCGGGTATTGACACACGACATATACCCCTGCGAGTACGTACCGGCGGTCGAGTCTTCGCCAATTGATTCGGCGTTGCTGAACATCAGCCCTTCGATTGTTTTGAGCTTGCTGACGGTCCCAGAGATTGGGGACCAGAAACGGTGGTAGTTTCGTCCATCGAGGAAGCTTTGGAACACCGCCCCGCCCTCGAATTTATTGGCCGACGTATCTCCAGCAAGCATGTCATGGAGGGAGTAGGGCTGACTCTTTATCCAAAATAGATCGGCGCTCTTGACGCCTAGTGCCACCTTGTAAAGCGTTCCATCGTTGGGCGAAACTATGACACTCGAATTGCCAGGCTCCTCAATCGGGCGACATTCCGGCCTGATCTGGCGATGGAAGAAATCGTTGAACGATTTGAAGCCCCAATGTGGATCCGAGGCATCTGGAATGAGATACTCGTCCAGGTTGTGACGCTCACAGGAGGACTCACATAGCCATCCGTTGTCGTTTTCGTGGAGCACATCCCTGGATTCCGGGGAGTCAAGATAGAGGCACCAGCTCTTGAGGATCCCCCGTAGACAGTCATTGAAGTCGTGGTTTCGGAAGAGCGCCTGGCCGGCCGGTGTAGCCATCATGTAGACGAATAGCGTTGAGACGGGAAAGAAATTGGCGCGTTCAGGGTCGCTGCTGTACTCGGGTGCGCGAGTGGAAAGTAACTCGAGAGCCTCTAGTAGTTCTGCGATGCTGGAAACGACGCGGTGCTGTCGCGGTACTTGCTGGAACATCTCCAACGCGTACATACGAACAATCGGGTCACGTCGAAGTAAGCCGGAAAGCGCCTGGACAGGTGCAGACCAGTGGCTTGTGACGGTGCGCGCATCGTGAAGTTCTTCTCTTGTATCGGCAAGAAATGAATCGATCTGCATTCGATGGTGTGGTGGGTGTCCGGAAATCCTCAACTGAATTGATCCTCCGACATCGAGGTTAGAATTTTAACGTCCGCGGTCGTCATTTCGACCTCATGCCGCTCAATAGCGAAGAAGCCGAGGATGTCACTGCGGGTCAGCACCGCGCTGGGACGGCCGTCGTCTAGGACGAGAAGTGCCGCGGCGGTCTCCAGAGTTCGTACCGCATGGTCGATCCCCTGGCCGCTTCCGATCGTGGGCAGATTCGCGGCCATCACATCCTGGACCTTCGAACAAAGGACTGATATGTCGGCGCGGGCGGCGTTCATGAGCGAGAGCTCATCGACTGACCCGCACACCTCTGCCGTCGCGAAGGGTGGTTCGTTCTTGCACACCGGCAATTGGCTGACTCCATGGCGCTCCATGAGCGTGATCGCCTCGCGCACAGTCGATTCTGGACTGACGTATATCAGCGATCGCCCCCACCCGCGGTGAGCGACGACGTCCCGGACGAGGGGGCCCTCGACATCGTCGAGGAAGCCGTAGTTGGACAGCCAGTCGTCGCTGTAGACCCGAGACAGGTAGCCGCGCCCCGAATCGGGATTGATCACCACGATCACGTCCTCCGGCCGGGCCGACTGCGCCACGCGTAGAGCGGCCGCGACGGCCAGACCGCCTGAGCCACCTATCAACACCCCTTCGGTTCGGGTGACGTAGCGAGCCGTGTGGAAGCTCTCGGCGTCGGAGATCTCGATGACCTGGTCGATGATGGACGGGTCCCATGCCGCTGGGAAAAAGTCCTCCCCGACCCCCTCGACCAAGTACGGGCGGCCGGAGCCACCGCTGTAGACCGACCCCGTCGGATCAGCGGCCACGATTTGCACTGTGGGGTTGCGTTGCTTCAGATACCGCGCCGCTCCAATCAACGTGCCGCATGTCCCGGCACCGGCGACGAGGTGCGTGATCCTGCCCGCGGTCTGGTCCCACAACTCAGGGCCGGTGGTTTCGAAGTGGGCGAGCGGATTGGCAGGGTTTTGGTACTGGTTTGGACGGAATGCTCCTGGGATCTCCGACACCAGACGTCGCGCCGTCGAGTAGTAGCTGTCCGGATGATCTGGGGGCAAGGCGACTGAGCACACAACGACCCTCGCGCCGTACGCTTTGAGCAGTGCGATCTTCTCCGGCGCGACCTTGTCGGTCACGACGAACACGCATTTGTACCCGCGCTGGGCGGCGACGATGGCCAGGCCCACCCCCGTGTTGCCTGACGTCGGCTCGACGATCGTCCCGCCTGCACGAAGCAACCCGGCCTCTTCGGCAGCTAAGATCATCCGCAGGGCAGCCCGGTCTTTAGCCGAGCCGCCCGGGTTCGAGGTCTCCATCTTCATCGCCAGCATGCAGCTGATGCCGCGGTCCTCGGACAGCCGCGCCAGGCGTACAAGGGGCGATCGGCCAATCAAGTCAAGGACGGACTGGGCAATGTCCACTGCTAGCTCCTCGGAAGGTCGAAGGTGAGGTTTGCTGCCGCGACTCTCGTCCGGACGTGCAATTGGTAGCTGCTCGAGCGGCGGGCCAACGCATCGCGTACAGAGGGAGAGCGGCGTCTGGCTTGTCGACAAATTCGACGCCGAGACCGGACGATGGCGCCCACATTGCAAAGCCCGGGCTGATAATTTCAGCGCGCCCATCCGCGGCCGGTAAGGTCTGCGCGGCATGAGAAGAGGTTCGCCCCTATCGGGAGTTATCCGCGACCGATATAACCGGACCGTCGGACATCCCGGCGCCAGCCGACGCCGCGTTGCACTTTCTGGGACAGGTGCGATATTCGATTCATATTTGATCGAGCTCAAATGCAATGTCTCAGCAATTGACATACTAGTAATAGCACCTTGGGATAGCATAATTCCCCCCACTGACGTTGGGCCGCCACGCCTTAGAAGTTAGTGTCTTCTTCGGCAGTTCATGTTGATCTCGCCATGCTATACGCTGTAAATCATTGATTTGGCGCGGCAGAGCCCAGGCTTGAATAAGCTCGGCCGAGTAAGGTTCGTCGCAGTTCCCGAACGCGCCGCATTCCTAAGATTGAGACCGAGTTGGGATTGAAATTCGCGCGAAGGACACCTTGGTCTTGTTTACCACTCACGCCGCTGCGAACTTCTCGATCACACTAACCGAACTCGAAATACCACACACCTAGAATTGGTGTCATGCTCAGCAATGCATAGAAAGTTGATATGAGGTGTTACACACTCATTTGATCGCGTAGAGTCACGGACCCCGTGAATAGCAATCCCCCCCTTCGAAACGCTACCGATCCGCCCCCTTTGGGATGGGTATCGCCAACCTCTCGGTCAGTGACAGAACAATAACGCAAGATCACCCGGTCCGATATACCAAAGGTCGATTCCGTTTCCCGGACCAAGATGCTGGGCGGTTGCCGTTTGGAGCTATGCTTTCCAACCATACTGGGAAGGCCCAGTTCCCAACCGTTTGCGGTAATGGCACCCGATCCCAGGGTAGTGATGCAGATCACAGAATCAGGCTGATCCTGGCCATTGCTTTTCTAGGGGTGGTCTCAATGTGCGGGCGAGGGCAGGCGCAGCAGCGGCCAGGGCCGGAGTGGCACCGGCGGGGTTGGCGTTCGCGCGAAAGCGGCGGGGCGCGTCGCCACACCGATTACCACACCGATCGCACGTTCGAACGCGGCGCCCTCGACTACGAACTCCTCGCCGAACGCCTGACCGAACTACGCACCAAGACCAAACAGCTCCAGATCCGCCGTGACGAGCTGACATTCGAGATCGAAGAGCCACCCCGATCACCCGAACCAGCCACGCTCGGCGACATCGCAGACCACATCGCTCAACGCCTCGGCGTCGCTCACACAACCATCCGCGCCACACTCCACCGCCGCGGCATACCCCGCCGCGAGACCCACAGCCGACCCCGATAGCCCCACACCACATCAGCCGAACCAGCACCCATCACAAAATGTCCACGGCAGGTTGTGTCGCCCTCGTGCGATACTGCTCAGGGAATCCGCATTGCTGCCGCTTTACTGGCTGCAGGACTGTGTCAATCGGATGTCATCGTGTCCCGCCCACAATCCGTCTCTGCGCGAACAGCTTCGGGCGGATCTGCACACATCGGCCTACTCCGTGATGTATGCGACAGGCGGCGTTGGCTACAGTCTCGCCGCAACGGCCACCGCAGTGGTTCTCACCCACGCCGCCCCGACCAGCGTCATCCTCGCCGGTATTGCAATCACTCTCGTACCGACAGCGGTCAGCTGGCGCGTGGAGTGGACTGCGGTACAACCAGGTCTCCGTGTCCGTGTCGGTAACTGCTTCGGTTGTGCGCCAAGGTCAGGGACAGCGACTGTGGCGCAACCACTACCCTTCGGCATCCCCGACATGGAGCTTGCCCACGGGGACAGGAACTGTCCCGGCGCAACGACTGTCAGGCGGGAACCCGGTCATGGATGAACCGATCACCGGTACCTACGGCGTCCACACCAGTGGCTGCCGGTACACCGGTCCCGCAGGCAACTACCTGGATGGATCATCACCGACAGGGCGACTCGAGATCGCGAAATCCCTCAGCGACCGGACGCGCCCACACACGTATCCCGGCGCGCGTCGGCGATCGGGCAAATCCGCAGCACGTCGGTATCCAGCAGCGCCGTCAGATCCGGCGGCACCGGTACTTCACATGGCATATCGAGACGCAATCGGACACCAAGATCGGATGCATGAAACCGGACCGGTGTCCTTGACCAGCCTGCGGAGTCCTTGGCAAACTACGGGCTGATCAGATCAGCACTCGCGTCTATATCGGAGGCGGCAGCGAATTCAACTGTTGCGCCGCCGAATTCCACGATTCCTTCGGACGAACTAGTTGACCGAGGCTGGGAGATCCACTACTGTTCTACGCGGAAGAGAGCAGGGGGTTCCGGCACGGGGGGTTTAACTAGTTTGCCGTTTATAGATTCCATACCTGAAGGCTACTGATCGTGGTTTCGCCGATTAGTTTGCGCGGGCGCGTCTGTATTGCCATTGTAGGTCGCGCGCTCCCAGCCCTCGTGCTGTAAACACGCAACTGTGTATTAATCGAGCACAGTCGACGGTAATGCAGTCGATTCACCGGACGAGGATTTCATCATCCTACATGGGTGCAAATGCGAATTCGTTGTGCGATCACGGGCTCCGCATTGAGTATAGCCGGATGGCTGGCCGACGGTTCGCCTTTCTCGACTCACAAGCGTTAATTGAGCAATACAACATATTCTGGAAGCGAGTGGTGCCACGTGGCTGTTCGCCCCGAGGAACTGAGCACCTTCGATCCCTATCTGCAGCTGCCAGGGATAGCGAACACCGACGAGGTGTTCCTGAAGGTCGAGCATCTCAACCCGACCGGATCGGTGAAGTTGAAGGCCGCCCGGTATCTGATCAACGACGCCGAGAAACGGTACACAGACCTGACCGGCAAGGTGATCGTCGAGTCCTCGTCCGGGAATCTCGGTATCGCCCTGGCCATGATCTGCGCCAGCCGTGGGTACCGGTTCCGATGCGTCGTTGACCCGAATACCAACCGACAGGCTATTGCGGAGATGATCGCGTACGGTGCCGAGATCCATGAAGTCACCGAGCGTGACACCAACGGCGGTTTCCTCGGTACCAGGATCGCGGTCATCAACGACTGGACAGCGGGAGACCCGGACGTCATCTGGCTCAACCAGTACCAGAACCCGAGCAACCCTGTGGCTCACATGGCCCTGACCGGTCCGGAGCTGGCTGCCGCGTTCCACCGGATCGACTATTTGTTTGTCGGGGTAGGGACAGGGGGAACGATTCGCGGGATCGTCGACTACTTCGGCAGTCTCGGATCCTCGACCACCATCGTTGCCGTCGATACGGCAGGTTCGGTGACCTTCGGCGGTACTGCGGGCCCGCGATTCATTCCGGGCATCGGGGCGAGCCGCGTTCCCGCCCACGTCGACGGACTCGCCGTCGATCACATCGAGCTCGTCGACGAACGCTGCGCTGTCCGCGAATGCCACCTCCTCGCGCGGGCGTACGGTCTGCTCGCGGGCGGCAGCACCGGCAGCGTCGTGGCCGCGATCCGCCGCTATGCCGCGACCTTCGAGCAGAGCGATGTCGTTGTCGGCATCTCCGCGGACTCAGGCCACCGCTATCTCAGCACGATCTTCAACCCGCAGTGGGTCGAGGCCACCTACGGCGCGCTCTCGACTCCCACCATCGACAAAGAAGGAACCGGGCGGACACGGTGAACACGATCACGATCGTCAACCAGTCCCAGACTGCGTCAGCGTTGCAGGACAAGGACGCGGTACTCGACCTCATCGCGGACGCCTATCAGGCCCATCGGCGCAACCCCGAACAGACTCCGCGGTCCCACTTTCTCCGGTTTCCGGACCGCCCTGGGGACAGGATCATCGCGCTGCTGTCCCGGTACAGCTCTCCGGCCAGGGATCTCGCTGGTATCAAGTGGGTATCCAGCTTCCCCGGGAACCTGGAGGTCGGCAACCCGCGAGCGTTCGCGTCGATTCTGCTCAACGACATGAGTACCGGGTACCCGGTGGCCTTGATCGCCGCGTCACCGATAAATGCGGCACGCACTGCCGCGTCGGCAGCGCTCAGCGCCGCGGCGGTTCTGCGATCTCGCGGCGGGACGCCGCTGTCGATCGGACTGATCGGAGTCGGCTACATCGGGCGGTCCATACTCGACTACCTTCACCACCTCGGCATCGCCGCACCCGTCGCCCTCCACGACCAGGACCCGGACCGCGTCGCCGAGTTCCACCACCCCATCGGAGCGGTGGTAGCTACCGACCTCGACAGCGCCCTCGCCGGTGACATCGTCATCTTCGCCACGACGGCCGCGGAACCGTACGTCACCCGACCGTTCCAGCCCGGCCAGGTGGTGCTTCACGTGTCGTTGCGCGACCTCGCCCCGACGGTCGTCGTCGACGCTCAGAACATTGTCGACGACGCTGATCACGCGCTCCGGGAACGCACTTCACTGGAACTGACACGCGACCTGGTGGGGCATACCGGATTCGTTACCGGCACCATCCCCGAGCTGCTGGCCGGATCACTGCGCCTCGATGAGCGGCCGGTGATCATCTCGCCGTTCGGCCTCGGAATCCTCGACATCGCCACGGCAGCCCATGTCTTCACACACGCAACATCCCACGACGCCACCGTCTCGGTGGACTTCTACTAGCGAAAGGGGCAGCTGTCATGATCCGCCTGGCGATCATCGGATTCGGACCCCGCGGGCTCACAGTCCTCGAGCGTGTGAGTGCTCATCTCCGCGACGCCCCTGTTGACGTGGCCGTCGACATCTTCGATTCCGGAACCTCCATGGGATGGGGTGTGCACTCACCTCGGTTGCCGGACTACCTCCGGCTCAACACCATCGCCGGACAGCTCACCGCCTACACCGACCCGGCGATGGTCAGCCCGGGGGCCCCGGTGACCCCGGGACCGACGTTCTACGAGTGGGTGCGACGGAACGGGGTGACTATCACCGAGTGGGGACTCACGAGAACCCCCGGGTCCGCGGACTTCCTGCCCCGCAGCGTGCTCGGACATTACCTCTCCGAAGCCGCCGAACGGTTCACCGAGCACAGCGGTCCAAGAATCACCGTCACTGTCCACCGCACCCCAGTGACAAAGGTGGCTACGAACGGCGCCTGCGCACAGGTCACCACCATCACCGGCCGTCATGACTCCGACCTGCTCTTCATCGCCACCGGACACGGCGACAACGATGCCGGGCCGACACCCGACACGACGCACATCAAACCCGCCCGACGGGTGCTGCTCCGAGGAATGGGGCTGACGGCGATGGATATGGTCGCCGATCTCACCGTCGGCCGGGGCGGGCGCTTCAGCGTGGCCGAGGAGGACACGCGGACGCTGGTCTACGCCGCGAGCGGGGAGGAACCGCAGATCGTCCTCGCCAGCCGCTCCGGACAGCTACCCGCGGCCCGACCCCACATCGATCCGACCGGGCCCGCTCACCACTCGCCGCACTTCGCCTACGGGTTGACCGAGTCGCTCCGCCGACATCTCGAGCATGCCGATGATCCTCGTGACGCCGGCCGAGAGATGATCATCGAGGGCCTCTCCGAGGGGCTCACCGTCGACGAACGGCGTCGCTTGGCACGCAAACTCGCGGAACCGTGCATCTGGCCCGACTACCAGACCTACAGCGGCTCGGTCCTCTCCGATGCGGAATGGGACGTCGACCAGGCCACGGCCGGAATCTCCGGCAGCCGCTACAAGTCCGTCGTCGAATCCCTCCGCACCAACCGCGAGCAGTTCCGCATCGCCGTTGATCATGCAGACCCCGAGCTGCGGAGGAAGTTCTTTGCCGCTACGCCAGACCTGATCAATCGACTCGTCATCGGACCGCAGAAGGAACGCATCATCGAACTACTCGCTCTGATAAAGGCAGGAGTCGTACGTCTTGCTCCCGGCCCGGATCCCGACGTCGTCCGAACCCACGACACCTATCAGGTGATCTCGCGGTGGCTTCGAACCCCCGAAACCGTCACTGTCGACGAGGTGGTCGAGGCCCGGGTCACCGCGCCGGCCCCACTGATCGGAACCGCGAACACCCCGCCCCACCTCAGCGGCGCACAACTGCTCACCGAGACCGGGCCCGCACCGATCTGCATCGTCGGGCCACCGGCGGAGGGCACCTCCTACTACAACCACTACGTGCCCTCGCCAGGGGTGTCGTCCCGGGCGCACCGGGAACTCGACGCCGTGATTACACGCGCCTTCGGACCTCTGCTGACCCGGCGCCCATCTGTTGCGGCGAGCCTATGACCGACAAACTGTGGATCGACCTCGCCCCTGCACTCGTCGTGATCTCCGGGGTCCTCGTTCTGCGCCGCGCGGCCTGGCAGGTCGCGCTCGCGGCCATGGCTGCCGCGGCCGTGTTGTTCGCCATCGTCGTCGGAACGGCACCGCTCGTTGCCGCGGCCGGAACATCTTTCGACGCCGCGCTGCTATTGACCGCCGACGCCGGCATGATCATCTTGCCTGGTCTGCTCCTCAACGAGCTGCTCAAACGCGACGGCACCCACGAACGGATCGTCGGCTGGGTCGAGAGCTGGCCGGTCAGCCCCGCCACCGCGGCCGTCATCCTGACCGCGGGCTTCGCGCCGGCACTCGAATCGATCACCGGATTCGGTGTCTCGTTGCTCGTCACCGTCCCGGTGCTGCTACAACTGCTGCCGCGCGGCAAGGCACTCCTGGCATCCATGCTCAGCCTGACAATCATGCCTTGGGGCACAGCAGGCCTGGCGACTACCGTGGCTGCCGATCTCAGCGGCACGGATATCCATCTGGTAGGCGTGCACTCGGCCCTGTTCAGCGCAGCAATATTCCCCATCTTCGCCATGCTCACAGCCCTCGTGGTCGCACAGCCGGCGGAACGCGTCCGCACCGTCACACTGGGCGCAAGCCTGGGTGTGATCTTCGCTGCGGTCCTTCTGGCGATGAACGTCGTCTCTTTGATACCGCTGGCGGGGGTCACTGCCGGAACCGTCACTGGAACCGCCGGATACCTGGCCCTCGTGGCCCGTCGGCGCAGTGATCGAATGAAAGCCGCGCCCTGGCGCGCGCTCGCGCCATTCATTGCCATCGTCGCTCTCATCCTGATAATGCGGGTCCTCGACACGATCACCGGTTGGGGCACCACCGTCGCAGTGCACATCGGTGGGGTCTCGTTCGAACCGCTGCTCTCCCCGGGCATCGCTCTGCTCATCGTCGCATTGGTGGTCGGCTGGAGGCATTTCGACCCGGCCTGCATCGGCGAGACCGTCCGTGGTGGGGGAAAGCCACTCGTCGCCCTGTTCGGATTCACCGCAGCCGCACAATTGATGAACCACTCCGGCGCCGTCGGCGACATGGCCGAATTGATCGGCCACGCCGGCCGCATCGGATTCGCCGTCTTCGTGCCCCTGCTCGCGGTGGCATCCGGCTACCTCGTAGGCTCCAACACTGGAGCCAACGCTCTCATGGTGATCGCACAACAAAACCTCGGTGATCAGTTCGGGGCAGGTCTAGAGGCTGTTGCGCTGCAGAACAGCGGCGCCGGACATGCCGTATTCGCGTCCGTGCCCGAAACGCTCCTCGTGCTGGCGGTTGCCGGCGCCGGCACACGGAATGAGGAGACTCGGATGTTGCGATTCGGGTTCAAGGTTCTCGGAGCAGTCATGGCCGTGATTCTCGCCGGGGCTGTGATCACCGCCATAGGATAGATAACGCCTACAAGATCATTCCCCGGACTCCGGCGGAGTGGAACATTCGTCTTTCTCCGAGCCTGCCTCCGTTACGGAGTCTGAATTCGTGATGTCGTCATGAGCTGAAGGGTGCCGGGCCGATTGTGGTGAGGCAGCGGTCGATCAGGTGGGGCCGGTGCCGGATGCAGCGCGGCAGGGACCAGATGCCTTCGATCGGATTCAGTTCAACCCCCTGTTTCCCTTCGGGTGACGCCTCACAGGCGTGAAATGGGGTTGGGTCGCCTGCCGACGCCGGTATCTCCTTGGGGTGTCACGCCTGTAGTTCAGCCTGGTGGCGGGGCCCGGCCCGGGAAAGGTCACGCAGTGTTGCTCCGAGCACGCCGGTCAGAATTTCGATTCCCTGAACCGGGGTCCCGGGCTACCCACCCTGTCGGCGCGCAACCACATGTGCAGGGCAAGAGAGTTGAAGCAGAAGCCGGGGAGATCCCCGACACCGAGCACGAGCAGGCCATGTTCCTCCACAGCACCGAGGGCATCGGGCTCTACGCGATCTCTCCGGCGACAACACACCCCACGGCCCTTCTGTGTTCACCGCACACGAGCAGACCCCCATGAGTTCAGGCCGCAGCGTCGGGCGTCGTAGAACGATCGGGCCCCACCACCACTGTGCTCGACCCACCACTGCGCGCTCATCCGAGCCTGGCTGTCACTGTCGGGACGCACCCTGTCGGCCGGGTTCACAGGCTCCGCCAGGCCAATGTCGAGAACGTCCTATATTGCCGTGGAGCGCGCGTTCTGCACGACGAGATCGACTGCGGCGCAGAACGTCCGCTACTACGCCGCCTGTCGTCGGATCATCGGTGTGACCTGCTGCGCCAGGCTCGGTTCTTGGCGCGATTGCCGCAGTTGGCCATGTCGCACCACCGGCGCGATCCGTTGCGTGAGACGTCCAGGTACGCCCAGCGGCAATCGGCCGCGGCGCAGGACTTGATTCTGGGCCACACACCGGCCGCCCGAACAGTGAAGTAGCACTGGGCCACCGCGGCGATGCTCTGCTCATCGACATCCGAACCGATGGCGACCAGGCCGGGAGGCTGGTCCTGATCACCGAACACCATCCGCAGCGGTACCGACTCCAATACCGCCGCCGACTCGGCGACCACGTCGGTGTCGGGCTTTTCGCCGTTATTGGCGGCGGCGAGCTGGCGCAGGCCCTCGCGCAGATCACGCAGCCGCGCCAGGTCCGCAGGCTCGATCCGCGCATCGCCGTTGCCGAGCCAGTCCGCCAGCCAGACCGGTCCGCGCTCATCCGCGAGTACGTCGTCCCCGTCGGGGCAGTGCCGCGTGTTGATGAACGCCACCAATCGATGCGCCGAAGCGACACCCCGTTCCGTCATATGACCAGCATACCGAATTGACAGGTTAGCAGTAGGCATGCAAGCTAACCGTCATTACTCAATAGACGGTCACGAAACGTTGATCGCAATCCACTCACTGGAGGTCGTCATGACAACCACGACGCGTGCGCTCCACCCGCATCGCGCGGCAGTCCGATACCGGGTCGGCCCCGCAATCAGCCGCTACGGGCTGGCACTGGTCCTCATCTGGATCGGCGCCATGAAGTTCTTTTCCTTCGAAGCCGAGGGCATCCAGCCGTTGATCGCGAACTCGCCGCTGACGTCGTGGCTGTACAACCTGCTGAGCGTGGGAGCACTGTCGGCCGCCCTTGGTGTCGTGGAAATCGCACTGGGCACACTGATCGCCCTGCCGAGGTTCGCGCCCCGTCTCTCGGGCCTGGCCAGCCTCGGCGCGTGCGTCTTGTTCCTGACCACCCTCAGCTTCATGGTCACCACACCAGGTGCCTGGGAACCCGGCTACGGCTTCCCATTTCTCGGCTCAACCGGCGGCTTCTTGCTCAAAGACCTGGTTCTGCTCGGGGCAGCGGTTACCACCGCAAATGAGGCACTCGCCACAGCAGGGCGCAACCCAAGATGGTTCTGAGACAGAGCATTCTGCGAAGTATCAGGCGCTCGGCCACTCGAGCGCCTGCTACTTCCACCGCTGGTCACGCACTCCTGGCATCGTCCTCAACCGCCCCGGCCACGATGGGCACAGCCAGGCGATGGACGTTCGCGATGGCGGCCGCGCCGGTCGCCTTCGCGGCGGTTGCGTTGGCTACCACCCACGCGCTCGACAAGGTCGCGAACAGGTCTCTGGCGGACAAGATCGCTCACTACTGGCTATTCACACTGTTGGCCGGCGCCGTCCTGTTCATACCGGCAGCCGCGCTCACCCTGGCCGGTGGATGGCTCCTCAGGCGGTACCCGCGCACCGGGCGCACGACCGCATCAATAGGCCTTGCCCTGACCTCCCGGGCTGCCGCATTCATTGTCTGTGCGTGCTTCGCAGACTCCCTCGATGATTCATACGACGACGGCACACGCTGGGTTGCACATCTACCACCCCTGGGCGCCGCGGTGTTCGCTGTGCCGTTCGTTCTGCTGATCACGGAAAATGCGTATACCGACCGTATTCTCTGGTCAGCGCAACTATCCACTGCTCGACGCGATACACCTCAACCCCCCACTGGCCAAGCCTCACCGCAGCTGCACTGATGCGGCCAGTTACCCGCGGAACTCCGCACCACCTCGCCGCAACAACCGCTCTACAACCGCACCGCGTTCCGGGCGTTCAAGTGAGCCGTAGCTGTTGGCTGCCAGTCGATCTCGCGGAACATCCGATAGCAGTCGACAAGCGCTCCGGTCGCGAGCAGCTTCGGATCGACTTCGCCGATCACATTGTCGCCAAACACTGTGGCTTCAGACCAAGCCGGACATCAGCCTCCGGTGGGCGATGGGCACCACGCCGTAGCGCGTCCCGTCATGCCGCGTGGTTCCAGGCGCCCACGCGGCTCTCCGGAAGATCAATGGGCAGAGATCATCTCGGCCTTCCCGACGCACCCTCATAGCCGATTCCCGGAAGTTCGCAACGGTCTGTTCGATCGCATGCGTGTCGCCGCGCACCACCGTCGTCAGCTGGAAATGCGGTAGTGGACAGGGCTGCAACCCCGTCTGTGCGTTGCGGAGCGTCGCCGCTCAACGGTCAACGACGGTGTACCGGCTGGTGATTGCCACGCGGTCCAACGCGTTCATCGTCGTCGAGAGCCAAGTGACTGCGGAGACCTGCTCGTCCGTGCCCACCGCCTTGCCAGCATGATCATCATCGGCCATCCGAACGTCAAACTGTTTGCTCCGCAGCCGGACCTGGTGAGGCCATCTGGTCGAGGGGGTGGGGTGCCTGTTGTTCGTCGAGGACTACTGCTAGGAATCTCTGACTGCATCCGCGGCGGACCGATGTATCGCCGAGATCGTCCGAGATATCGCACCCTGATGCACCGAAATGCCGCATACCGCGCATTCAGCCACGCACTTTGCACGCAATCGAAGAAATGAAAGACCACACTGCCGTAAGCCCGAGCAACCAAAACCCGGCACAAACCAACGATGCAAAACCGTGGGGTAAGCGCAGGGTTGGGCCGAACAAAACAGGTCAGGCCCGGTGCAATACCGGGCCTGACCTGGAATTCAAGTGGACCTGACGGACCAGCATACGAACCGCGCGGTGCTGGTGGACGGGCCGGATGTGATCATCCGGGCTGTGGGTGCCTGACCGGTCGCGGGCGGTGGTGCCCGATGACCGGCCACGACGACCGCCCGGCTGCGGGTGGGTCGGCGGATGGCGATGGGGGTAGGTCGGCGTCGGCTCGGCGTCCTATAACCGCCGCCCCAAACGCCGAACACGATGTCAGCATCCGCGCCGCTCACGCCCACGATCCGCGAGTGAGGTCGAAATCCCGACTCAGTATCAATACTGGGACATATTCACGCGGGGGGCGGCGCAGCGGCGTAACCGTACACTGCGGCGGGCATCCGAACGCCGGTCCATGGTTTCGCCTGCTCGATCGCGACCGTCGCCTTCCCTCACTCCTGGCCGAACACAAGGTGCTGACCACCGACCAGATCGCCAGCCTGGAATTCACCTCGATCCGCCGCGCGCAGGACCGGCTGGCGAAGCTGCGGAAGATGGGCATTCTGTTCGCCTTCCGCGAGTCTCTCTACGGAGGCGGCACCAGCCAAACCCGCCACGCCCTTGGCTATTCCGGCGCGCGCCTGATCGCGGCCCAGCGCGCCGAGCGGCCACCGACCCCGGCCGCGCACGCACTGTCCCTCGAACGCCTGGCATGCTCGCCGACCCTCAAGCACCGCTTGGGTATCAACGGGTTCTTCGCCGCACTGGCCGCGCACAGCAACCCCGCCCGCCACCCCGACATGACAGCGCTGGAGGGCTTGACGCAGTGGTGGTCGGAACGCCAATGCGCCGACCAGTTCTGGACCGCCGCACTCGATCCCCGCCCTCATCCGGCCGGACGGGTACGGTTGCTGGGAGCACGATGGGCGTACGGTGAGGTTCTTCCTCGAATACGACACCGGCACCGAAACCCTGGCCACCGTCGCCGCCAAACTCGCCGACTACCAACGTTTCCCGACCGACGGGTTTGGAATCCTACTGTTCTCACTGCACTCGTCCCGCCGCGAGACCGGTTTACGGACTGCCCTGCACCGAACGCTCGGCCATGGTCACCAGGGCCTGGTGATTGCGACCACCGCCCGCCACTTGACAGGGGACTACGACCCGGCAGGCCCGATCTGGGCCTTGCTGACCGCTGACACCAGCGACGCCGTGACCGAACGACTAGGGCTGGCCGAACTACCCGAGCGCGGCCCACACATCGCGCACCACCCCAGCAACGGCCAGCCCTACAACGAAGCCGCCTTCGACCACTACGACCCACAAATCCGCGAGCTGTTCGTAAATCGTCCGCAATCCACCAGCAGCTCGTGCCCGGCTCCGGACGGACATACTCATGACCAGGCCGGCCAGACAGACGAAAGCACCTTCATCGAGTTGGACGACGATCCGTCCTCGCACGAATGGTGATGGTTGCTGCCTCTGGGTCAACCGGGACTGGTGCAGTACGCCGAGCGTATTGAGATGACTTACTCCGCAGCCTTACTCAGTCATTCTTTCCAGCCGACCAGCAGCGTTGCTGCCTTAATCTGGCGTCGTGCCCGACACCGAGTCCAGCGACTACATAACCCATCCGGACCCGCGCATCCGCGACCTGTCCTACAGCCGCGGCCGAACGCGCCAGTTGGTCGACTTGACCAAGGGATCGTTCATCAGCACGGGGTTGGGCCCCTTGAGCAACAACAGCAGCCCCGTCGATGACGAGGATTGGCCCAGGGACAGGATCGAGATCTACGTCAAGGAGAAGACTCGCGGACCCGACTATGTCTGCGACATCGTTTACCGAAGCGAGGAGTTGCCCGTCACGGTGTATGCCGTGTTGATCAATCGCGGTCGCGGACTGGAGATTACCGAGCTTGAGCTGTTCCGCGAAAGTTGGGGTTGTGAGGATGACGACGGAAACTACCTGGATCCCGATGAGCAACGTCGGCCTGCCAACGATCCTGCTGCCCTGATCACCAGTGACGTTCTACGCCGAATCCCACTCGGCGATATCCTCACGCGCGTCGAAAACGAGCTCTCTGACGACTCGTGGCGCACGGAGGGAGTCCCGGTGCTGACGGGGTCGGCGCTGAGCGCCGAGGATCTCACCGCCGATCAGCGGCGGGCACTGGAAAATCTGACCACGATCAGCACACGCCGTCGTGGACGTCCGGAACTCGACGACGAGCTACTCATCGAGATAGCAGAGGAATACATCGCCGAAGCTCCCCAAGGGCGCGGAGCCATTCGTCGCCTGGCGCAAACCTTCGATCGTCCAGAACCGACCATTCGCGATTGGATTGCCGCAGCCAGACGCCGAGGCTTCCTCGCTCCGGCAGAGCCGGGTCGGCGCGGAGCCCCCGCGCCAGGCCCGAATCTCCCTACCGGTAGCGCAAGTGGACCGGATTTCAGCAGGGACAGACGACGCATCATCGTACGAATGATCGAGGGTGACGAACTGCTCTCTCGTGATCTGTCCGAAGATGCCCGATTGCTGTACATCGTCGGTGCTCTCATATGCAACGTAGCCGGGATAGCGAAAACCGACGACCTCACAGCGGCGATGCAGAACCCGGAGATCCTTTCCGCCGCAGTGGACATCCTGGGCAAAGCCCGGCGTCGTCATGCTGTCCGAAATCATCAATGACCACACCGCCTACACCCGAGCTCGCCGTTTCGGCTCACTGTCACCAGAAAGAGGATGCAGATCCGTGGACCCCAACGCACTCGCCATCACGGTCAGCGCCACCGCGACCGGCGTAACCGCGTCTGTAGCAGCCGCAGTTGCCAAGGTTGTCGTCACAAGGAACAAGATCAGGCTTCTTCGCGAAGCCATCAAGGATGTGCCGGGTCCGGAGCGTCCGGCGGTGCTTCACGCTCTTTCTGAAATTCTCTGAGCAGCAGGGCGAGGAGGCCGCGCGACTGTACATCGAGCAGCGATGGTCACTCGAACGAATCGTCGGCAAATTCGACGTCGACCACGGAACAGTGTGGCGGCGGATGCGGGAGCGTGCGGATGCGGATGCGGATGCGGGATGGGCACGGAAGGGAACGGTGATGTCTGCATGGGCGCTATTCCGCGATTTCATCCGTTACAGGCGGCCTGCCATAGGATGCGTCCAATATCACGACGCGGATATTATTCCCTCTCGAATCGAGAGCTCTCGCCTGTTTTTCCAGTTCATTCCTTAGATCGCCCAGATCCAGGTTTATTACGTTACGCCGTCGATTATCTTTCGTCGACCAGCTATCCTTATCGAACCATAGTACTATATAGACTCCGAGGCGTGTGTGCATATCGCGCATATATCTATCGGCCAACTGTTCCTTTAGGGCAGTGTAAAGCTCCGCTTTATTCCAACATCCTTTGACCTCTGCGACTACTCTCAGGGCGGTATGATCCGGTCCGTTCTCGGTTATCGCCTCTATTAGAATATCTGTCCGCTCGCCCATTCCGCTGGGTTGGAAGCGTCGAGCTTGAACTTCGCGATTAATCACGATGCCGCGCCGCTGAAGCTGGAGATTCAATAGGTACCGCAGCAGGTCGGATGCACGGTCCTCACTCTTCGGTTTCTGTTCAGTGCCTTCGTCCCACAGGAATGGGCTGATCGATGTATCGCCCTGCAGTCCGAACTGTATTTGCGAAAGTGTCTCAAGCACACACTCAAGCAAGTCTGCCTCAGTACGAACCAGCGTGCTATTAGCATTCTGGGCAAGAGTCTGCAATTGTTCTCGACTCATGGGCCGCCAACGTTCGCGCGTGTGAACCGCGCGGACATCTCGCAGCACCCGTCGGTAGTACGGCTCTTGCGGGTGCGTCTGAGCGATGTCTTCTACGACGGCAATCGCCTCTTCTGTTCCTTTGCTGACCAAGCTATTGAGGATGTTGCCACGCCAGCGTGCCAAAATCTCGCGGAGCGACGGCCGATGCACGCCCAAACTCAACACATCAGGGTCTTCCTCTGGCGGAAACCTGTCCACAGACCAGAGGTACAGAGCGCCAAGTTGATCGGGCGATACGTCAGGAACGACTGTCCGGTCAACGGTTGCCATGTCCAAGAAAGCTTGTTGCACAAATTCAGGGTCGTTCTCCATGAGATCAGTGAATTCACCCCAGAAGCCAGCAGCATCGCGTGAAAGTAGCCAATAGGTCGCTTCATACGACCGCTTCAAATCTGCAGCGCGACTCTCGGAACTTACCACCCATTGGCGAAGCAGAGGTTTCAAGAGCGCAAAATCTATCTCGGCGACGGTACGAACAAGCTCCTCGCGCGCAGCGGCTGGGAGTCCGCAATTAAATCGCTCAACGAGTTGTTCGCCGAGTTCATTCGTCCACATCTTATGGATCTCGACAGTGAGAAACAGTTGTTGACCACGGTGTGCACGATCATCAAGCACCCGCAATAGCGAATCAGTCAACTCCTTGCGTGCATGTGACCACGCATGTGCAAGTAGATCACCCTTTATCGCAGGGTCAACATCAAGCATAGGCGTGGGCCACGCAACGAGGATCGGAGCCCATTCGCGCCATACGGCACCGGGAAGACGCTCAAGTCCGTCCGGATCAGTTCGCAAAAGCAAGACGAGTGCCTTGTAGGCAGCTTCGGATGGAAAATGTCGATTGTTTTTCTCTAACCACAGTTCGGGCTGGCATTTTGCCATTGCGAGGTACGACGGCACGGCGGCAATAATCACGTTCCGAACATATGCGTCCACTACAGACCAACGTTCGTGCTGAGTCAAATCGGGCTGGCTATCTTGGTAGTATTGTGTCCCCGGCTTCACAGTCATGGTTCGAAGAAGCCCCCAGTAAGCCTCGGTCTCACCAGCCTCTACTCGGGCGGTCAGCGCGGATATTTCTGAGTCAACTTCAGTATCGAGTTGAGCTTGTTTTTGCTCGGTTTCCATGCGTTGACGTCGCCATTCTTCGTGGAGCCGTTGCATCTCGGGATCAGGTTCGATCGCACCGGTAAAGTATCTCAATACTTGACACGCCACTGGGTGATCTGATGGCAGTCCTTCCACTTTCTCAACATGTTCTGAATTGTCGGGTGAGAAGAGGAGGGCAATAGTTTTACCGACGGCTACGCGTCGCTCGTCCTCTACACTCGAATATTGCTCGACCAACCAACTGAAGTCTTCTGCCTCAAGGATCGGTCTACCAGATCCGACGTCGGTTGCTATCTTTGCGAGCTCGTGTTGCGTTGTATTTATGCCTAGTAGTTCGAGTGCGAGTGCGCGACGCCCTTCGAGAGGTAATGAGCCTGCGTCTCTTTCAAGGAGAATCCCCTTGAATTCAACAGCGCGTTTCCTCGCTAGCTTCGCGACAGTAGGGATGAACTCAGCGCGGCGAGAACACCTCAAACAAATATCTACCGCTTTGTCTAAAAGTGGTCCGAGATCATCGCATAGCCACAGATCGTCATTCTCTTTCAACCACTCAGCTACGGCGTCAGATTCGGTCTCGATGAGTGACTCGGTGAGTCGATGCACTAGTAACCAATAGTTACTGCCCTTTATGCTTAATGGGACATGATTGATCATCCGAACCATCTCAGACGTGGGCACTTCGTTCGGCCATGAGGCAAGCGCGACGGCCGCGAACAGTTCCTCCCCCTCGCTTGGGTTCGCTGCTAGCTTAGAGGCCAACTGAGGAAGCAGTGGTGCGAGGTTTCCAGTCGTATCGCTGCCGCAGAGGTCGTAGACGGCTAGCGCGGCAGCGGTGCGGAGCCACTGGGGATTAGCTGAATCCAGGACTATTGATGAGAAGTCTGGGACAACTTCCGTTATCCCGGCCGACCTCCCAATATTGAACGCGAGCCGCTTCAGTTCGTCGTCCGAGTCCCGAAGTCCTTGGCGGATCTGCTCAGCCAAACCGGGATGGCGCAACTTAGAAAAGTCATGCCGGAAATCGCGAAAGAACTCCCCCCGTCGCGCGCGGTCGAAGATTTCATCGACTATCTTTCTGCGCAGATTGTCGTCCGGGATGTCGAGGCCAGTCAGCAGCGACTCGGGATCGATAGCGACGAGCCAGCCATAGGTATCGGGCTCGCAGGTTACCAGCCACGCGGCAACCATACTTGTTTGCGGATAAATACTTCGTTCGTCGAAGCAGAGCAGCGACCGAACCTGGTGCTTTTCGAGAGAATTATCTATTACCCATTGAGCTGCGAGAAAATCCATGAAGGTGGAGTGAGCCCACCCCGCACGATGAGCACCAGCCTCGGAAAACAAAGCGGTTCCAAGCGCAGCTTGTATCGCCGGATAATAATCGTCGGTAGCGCATTCGTCATCGGTCAAATCCGAGTCTGAAGCCTCAGACACATATCCTCGCCATATGGTTGGGCGCTGCCGGAATACCGATAGTGCCGCGATCCACTTGGCAGCCTTCAATATCTCCGAAGGCGATACTGTTCTGATCGCCCCGTTGTCTCGTCGACCAGGGTCGTGCTCATCGCATAGAGCGAGGAGTCCGCGTCTGTACAGTTCCGAGGCCTTGCCGGGAAGTCCTCGGTCGCTTTTATAGGTCCGTGCCAGCATGTTGAGGGTCAAAGGACGAGAAGCCAGGGGCACCGCGTTTGCGTTCTCGACAGCAATCAGGAAATCCGAAGCCACACTCGAGTCAGGCAGAAAGTTGATTACGTCCCGCTTCCTGAGAGGAAGTAGGATATATCGCTCTACCTTATCGAAACCATAAGCTGTTGTAAGTGCATCTTCTAGCGATGACTTCCAGTCCGACGTTCGACAGACGATGCGCAGCAACAGTCGGTCAGGCGTCCAGCGTGGATTCTTGTGCCATTGCTTGATTTGACTTGCAAAGACCTTATGGAGGCCAGGGTCCATGCGCTCGGCCTCGTCAAGACTGTCGAGAATGAGGCAGAGGTTATCGTCTGATTCCATCCAGTCCGAGATCTGTGGATCATTAAGGACGGTGTGACGGAAATCGTCCTTCGTGGTCATGTCTTTGAGGTCATGGGCTACAATCCTTCCGGTCCATGACACTCCGCCTGATAGCGCGTCAAGATTATCATAAAGAGTATGACTTTTACCCATACCTGGCTCACCTAGAAGAATGACACAGGGGATCTCGGCGAGGGTGAACGTCTCAAGGCATGAAGTATTTTGGAAGAATTCGCCGAATACGGGCACCGTAGGATCAATAAGCCAACCGGCACCGTCAAGCTCAGACGTGCCCCCGAGTGGCTGCCAGAAACGACTGACGGGCGCGTTGTGATTGATCCGATCTTGGGCCATATTGAGATTATAACCTGGAGATTGCTGTTTCAATGAAAATTGTGGCCGCACCTATGTGGTGACGATGGCGTCAGCATTGCGCTCTGAGTCTGGGTCGGGCTTTGTGCGTGCCAGATCGTTGATGGCTCCCACAATAATCGGCCAATACATATCAATAGTATCTGCATCGGGGACTTCGCCGACGAGTTCGAGCTGTTGGCGAGGATGAACGATATTGCGAAATTTCCGAAGCGCGCCGATAACTTCGCCCACGTCGCTGTCGATCCATTCCAGTCGGCGGGCGGCGTATCCGAGGGAGTGTAAACTCCAGCCGCGTGGTCCTTTTGGCCTACTTACCTCTAGCTTCTTTGCCTCGGGTTCGTCGAAGATTTCCATTGGAATGGGACGATTTTGGGCAGCATCGTGCAGTATTCCTTCGAGGAGACTCCCCGCCAAGATGACGGCGGCCAGATAGCTGCCGGTATCGCGGCAGGAGTGGAATTCGCGGACTCGTTGATTGAGCAGGGGAACGAGTTGGCGGTCAGCGACGATGTCCTCGATTCGATATAGCAGTTCCTGCCTGGTCGGATCGTCTCGCAGGCGTTTGGCATCAGCGACCCCTGGTTTCAGATGTGGGCGGAGGTTGCCGTCGAGTTCGATGTGAACGAGTTCGGGTTCGAGCAGCCGGTTGAGGTCGACCAGGAGGTCGTCGGCGGTGTCGGGTGCGCCGGGGTATTCACGGCGGGCGACGAGTCGGCATAGAACCCGCTCGATGGCGCCGGGATCGTTTCGCTTGCGCCGCAGCTGATCAAGAGTCCACGACCGGCGGGATTCGCCGTCGTAGTCGAGGACGTCGTCCCAACCAGTGTGGCGGAAGAAGTCCACGAGGTCGACCGCGCGCCGGTAGTGGAGCGCGTCATCGCCACAGATCAGGTCGGCGAGCGCGGGCAGTGTCTTCTCGTCCAGTGGTTCCATCTCACGCCTCCGATGTTCTGATGGGGTTGATGCCGTGCTGATCGAGCGTTCGCCACAGCGGCGCCAGGGCGGCGTTGCGGTCGAGAACGAACTGACTGTGGGTGATGCGGTGGAATGGCCATCCGGCCCGCTGCAGTTCGCGCAGGGCGTCCGTCTCCCGTTGGAGGTTCTCGGCGCTGGTTCCGGTGTGGCGATCACAGACCACAGCTACGGCACCGCTGTCGCCGTAGACGACGATGTCGAGCTGGCGTTTTCCGACTTCGACATGAGGTTGGGCGTGGTAGCCGCGCTCGAGAAGTGCTCGGTACACCCGTTGTGGGAACAGCGAGGTGAACGGTGGCCGCAGTACCTCGTCCGGGTATTGGCCGGCATCGGGTGTTTTCACGAGATCACGCTTGGTCGAGTAGTGGGCAAACATCTTGCGCCGGATGTCAGCTGGTTCAAGATTGTCGTCGGTCAATGATGTGACGATGCGGAGTTGATCACGGGCGCGACTACAGAGACTGAATTCGTGATGTCGTCATGAGCTGAGGGGTGCGAGGCCGGTTGCTGTGAGGCAGCCGTCGATCAGGTGGGGCCGGTGCTGAATA
>NZ_JBITDI010000008.1:0-39185 GCF_044454005.1 Nocardia sp. NPDC051570
GTCAGCTCGCCGCGCCGAGCGGGACCCGGGTTGCCGAGGAACGGTGCGTCGACGATCGTCACACCCAGCCGCGTCCCCGCCGCGAGAACCTCGGCAATGGCCGAGCCGACGGTCGCGCTCTGCAGCACAACCGTATTCGTCTCCAGGGCGGGCGCGATCTGCGCGAGGACGTCGAGTACCGCGGGTGTGTCGAACACGGTGACGATGACGACCTCGGCCGCTCGCACCGCTTCGGCCGCGGTCGAGAAGACCAGCGCGCCCTCGATTTCCAGCGGCCGAGCCCGAGACTCGGTCCGGTTCCACGCGCGAACCGCGAACCCGAGTTCGAGCAATCGCCGCGCCATAGCGAATCCGGCATCGCCGGTCCCGAGAACTGTCACAGTGGTCATCGCTGACCTTCCTGATGCATCAACTTGATACATCCACTCACGGTACGATGCTACCGCACGACACCGGATCAGTTCTGGAGCGAAATGGATTCCGACACAACGCATACCGAACTCTCCGCACGCGAGAAGGAACTCTGGCGAGGGTTCCTGCGCTTCAGCGGAAAGGTCATCTCCGCCGTCGAGCGCGACCTGTTCGCCGCGACCGGACTCTCCGGCGCCGACTTCCAGATCCTCGCCCGCCTCTACGAATCCGAAGAACAACGGCTCGGCCAGAAGCAACTCGGCGAGCTCGTCGGCTGGACCACGACACGGCTGTCGCACCAGCTCACGAGAATGCGGACGCGAGGCTTCGTCGATCGGGCCGCCGCCGGGCACGGTCGCCTCATGACGATCTCCCTCGCCGATGCGGGACGGCGGACCTACGAATCAGCGCTGGCAGTGCATGCGAATTCGGTTCGCGCACACTTCTTTCGGCACCTCGATGCGACATCGATGAGCGACGAACTGTGGTTCATGGACGACGGCGGCTGTGAACTCGACAGCGAGACGCGGTCGTAGTTTCGCCGGACTGGCGGCTGATTCGGTCAGCGCGATATGCGGCATGTGCGCGCACGCCTGGACTGTAGCCAGTAGGCGGCTTCCATCTGCGCGGGCGGGATATCCCCGCAGTAGCGGTAGAGCCGCCGATGGTTGAACCAGTCCACCCATTCCGCGGTGGCGAACTCGACGTGGTCGACGCTGCGCCACGGGCCGCGCGGTTTGATCAGCTCGGTCTTGTAGAGACCGTTGATCGTCTCGGCGAGGGTGTTGTCATACGACGCCCCGACCGAGGGCTGGATCCCGGCCTCGGCGAGCCGTTCGGAGAACGCAGTGGATGTGTCTTGTGTGCCGCCGCGTCCGGGTCGTCGGTATCCTATGTCGTGATGGGTGGGCTCGGTCAGTATGACGGTGGTGGCGAGAGCCGTTCGCCACGAGCGCTTTTCGCGACCAGGCTGGCGGAGCTGTGGGAGGCCGCCGGCAATCCCACTCTGCAGCGGGTTGCCGATGCTGCGGAGGCGCGGATGCGCGCCGCGCGGGCACCCGGTCACAGCCGCAGCTCCTTGCCGCAGCGCATCAGTGATTGGCGAGCCGGTCGCAATGTGCCCTCCCGGTTCGAATCGTTCGAACCGGTATTGGTGACATTGGCTCGACTGGCCGAGGCCGCGGCGGGACCGGTCCCGACGGCCTTGTCGAACCGGTCGGCCTGGCAACGTTTGTGGAAGGCGGCGACCGTAGAATCCCTGCGCCCGACGGTGACGACCGCTCTGCGGCGCGATACCGGCACGCTCGTCGGCCGCGAGTCCGAGATACAACGGATTCTCGACGCGGCGGGGCCGGGCCGGGTGGTGTCCATCCACACCGTCGACGGCATGCCCGGCGTCGGCAAAACCGCTCTGGTCACCCGGGTAGCGCACCTTTTGTCCGACCGATTCCCCGACGGCCGGTTCTTCGTGGAACTCAACACCCACACTCCCGGACAGGCCCCCGTCGATCCTGCCGACGTCCTGGCCACACTGCTCACCGACCTCGGAATCGCGCCAGGCCACATCCCCGACTCGCTCACCGCGCGTCGTGACCTGTGGCGCGACCGCGTCTCCACCAAGCGGATGCTGCTGGTGCTCGACGACGCCCGCGACCACGCTCAGATCGAATCACTGCTCCCGGCCGGACCCGACTGCCTCACCCTGATCACCAGCCGCCGCCGACTCGTCGCCCTGGACAACGCTTCGCCGCTGGCCCTGGACACCCTCACCCCCGACAACGCCGCCGACCTGTTCTGCCGTCTGGCACACCGCAACCCGAGCGGCAGCGACGCCGTCGCCGAGATCGTCCGATCGTGCGGCTACCTGCCTCTGGCGATCGTGCTGCTGGCCGGGCGCCTGGCCCATCACCCCGCCTGGACCCTCACCGGCCTGGCCACCGAATTCGCCACGGCCCGGGATCGGCTCGGTGAACTCGACAGCGGCGACCGCGCTGTCCGGGCCGCCTTCACCACGTCCTACAACAGCCTGGCGTCCGAGTGGCAGCGGTTGTTCCGCCGGCTGGGGCTGCACCCCGGACCCGACTTCGACGCTCACGCCGCCGCGGCCCTCGGCGACATCCCACTCACCAAGGCCCGACACGCCCTCGATGCCCTCTACACCGACCACCTCGTCGAGGAGACCACACCCGGCCGCTACCGCCTGCACGACCTGCTACGCGAATACGCGAGCAGTCTGGCCTCCACCGACTCACCCGGCGACCGTGCCGACGCCCTGGACCGCCTCCACACCTACTATCGGCACACCGCCGCAACCGCACAACGATATCTCGGGCGTGTCACTCGCCCCGCCGCCCACGTCGGTAGCGGACCGTCGCCGGCACCCGATCTTCCGGTCAGGGATCTTCGCGATGTGGTGGAAGCGTTGGCGTGGATGCGCAGCGAGCGAGCCAACTTCCTCGCCCTCATCGACCATGCGGCATCCCACCAGCAGCCATCACAGGCAATAGAGCTGATCGGTTCGCTGGCATGCCTGCTCGACTCGGACGGACCATGGCCGCAGGCAATCGAACTGCACCAACGGGCGTCGGCTCTCGCCCAGCAGATCGGTAGTCAACTCGCCGAGGCCAATGCTCACGTCGACTTCGGCTACGTATGCATTCGAAGCGGCGGTCAACGCGACGTCGCTGAGGAACTGCAGCAGGCTTTCACGATCTACCGCGGACTCGGCAATCGCCTCGGTCAGGCCAACGCCCTCAACAATCTCGGCTGGCTGCACTGCTTTACCGGCGTGTATCAAGACGCCGCGAATGTGTGGCAGCAGGCCCTGACCATCTACCGCGACCTCGGTGACCGAATAGGTCAAGCGATCGTCCTCTCCGGGCTCGGCGTCGTGCACTGGCGGCGCGGCGACTTTCCTGGCGCGACCGACCTGCTGCAGAAAGGACTGGCGATATCCCGCAGTCTCGGCAACTTCCACCAACTCTTCGTTCATATCTTCCTGGGAGGGGTGCTCCTGGACAGCGGCGACCTCCCGGCTGCGATCGACGTGGCGCAGCGCACCCTGTCCCTGTCCCGTCAGTACGGCGACCGCTTGGCCGAAGGTTTGGCTCTGGTCGTCCTCGCAACAGCGCCCCACCGCAGCGGCGACTACGCGGCCGCCATCGACCTCATGCAGCAGGCCACGACGATGTTGGCCGATGGCGGGGATCGCCACATGGAAGCGGAAGGTCTCAATCGTTTCGGTGTGCTGCTCACCGAAACCCATGAGTATGAGAAGGCGATGACGCGGTTCGGCATGGGGCTGAGGCTGGCGCGTCAGAGCCACGATCCGTTGCAGGAGGCCCGCGCATTGGAGGGTCTGGCCCGCAGCCGGGCCAGCCTCGGCGACATCGCCACCGCGATTACCGAACTGCGGGATGCCATCACGATCTACCAGCACATCGGAGCAGCCGAAACCGAATCCGCGACAGCTTATCTCACCACTTTGCAGCACAATCCCGACGGCGGATAATCAGCAGAACCGTGCGGGCGTACCCAGACGGCGCCGTCGCCGCACTCCCGCTGAGCTCGACAATATGGTTTCAATCCCCTGATGGGATGTCTGCCCTCGCTCGTGCAAGCACCTGTCTTCCTCGGCCTCTACCACGTTCTGAGTTCGTTCAACCGCACCGGAACAGGATGGGGACACCTGGGACTGACCCCCGAGGTCAACGCGGCCACCGCAAACTATGTCTTCAGCCCCACCGACGTTCAGTCCTTCCTCACCGCACGTCTTTTCGGTGCACCGATCTCGGCTGCGGATGTTCGGCGAACGGCCCGATGCGGCGTCGGCTCAGTTCGCTGCGGCGACAGGGGCGGCGGGCAGGTCGATGCCGGTCTGGAGTCCGGTGATGATCGAATCGACGATCTCGAACAAGGCGGTCACCTCGTGATCACCACGCGCGATCCAATGATCGATACCGATTCCGAGGCCGCCGAAATAGGCCGACGCGGCGACCTGGGGGCGCAGATCCGACACCGGTAACCCGCTGCGCTCGGCGTAGCGCTGGGTGAGGGCCTGCACCCGGCCGGTGACGCCGGTGAAATGCGCCTGCCGCAGTCCGGGGTGGCTTGTCAGCAGGCGGCGTACCCGTCGCATGCTGTCGACCTGATGTGCGCGCAGCGTGACCTCCGAGTCTCCCAGCAGCAGTTCCCGCCCCGCGGCGCGGGTCGCGGCCAGCACCGACTCCGAGGCCGGGCGGCGGTCGAGCGCCACCAGCAGCTGCGCGATCAGCTCGTCGTCGTTCGCGAAGACCACCGCGGCCTTGGACGGGAAATACCGATTGAAGGTCCGCCGCGTCACCCCGGCCAGGTCGGCTATCTCCTGCACGGTGACCTCGTCGAACCCGCGTTCCTCGAACAACTGCAATGCCGCCTCCACCAACTGCCGACGCATCCGCGTCTTGGCCTGCTCCCGCACACCCGCCGACTCCGCCACGTCACACCACCGCTCTCCTCGATGCCCTGCCCATCCGGGACCGCGTTGACGAGCATAACCCCGCTCCTGTCGCACTGAGACAGCGAGTCATGCCCCCGCTCTCGCGCCGAATGCTCCCGCACGCCGCGACACGGACCGTATTCAGCAGATCGCCGCAGCGGGGATTCGCCACGTCGAAGCCTTCGACGAGGAGAGTGCTCCAGGCCGACCGCTGTCACATGTCTCACAAAGTGTCCCATTGGGACCATTATCGGCCATATATTGCAGAAGCAGTCCCTTTGAGACACGCGGTTCGTACCGCGCCGTAAGCGAAGGAGTGCCTGTTATGACGAACACAATTGTCGATATCGCCACCGAGGTCGACGCCATCGCCGGAAGCCTGGCCGATCTCTATACCAAGCCCATCCAAGGGCCCGCACGAAAGAGGGTGCACCAGTGACCGCGATTATTTCCAGCGCACCGGCGGTGCAGTACGACACGATGGTTCGCGCGCTGATGACCCATAGTGAGATCCGGCCCGACACGGTGGCTTACAGCTTCGTCAACTATCCGGATCCGCAGGATCCGCACGGCGTCAGGGAGTCGCTCACTTTCGCCGAAGTCGACCGGTACGCACGGGCGTTCGCGGTCGGCCTGCTGCAGATCGCCGAACCCGGCGAGCGTGCGGTGTTGCTACTGCCACCCGGACTGGACTACGTGAAAGCGTTTTTCGGCTGCCTTTACGCGGGAATCGTTGCGGTACCACTGTTTCCGCCCAGCACGCACAACGCCAACGGGCGACTCGACGCGGTCTGCACCGACGCGGATCCGGCCTGTCTGATCACCACCGATCGCGAAATGTCCAGCGTCACCGGCTGGCTGGACGACTCGCCGACCGACATCACCCGGATGGTCCTCAGCACCGGGGAGATCGACACGGAGCTTGCGGCGAAGTGGGCGTACCCCGAAATCGATGCCGAGCAAACCGCCCTGCTGCAATACACCTCCGGCTCCACACGCACACCCGCCGGGGTGATGGTGCCCCATCGCGGGCTGCTGGCCAATGCGCATCAGATCTACGACGTGTGGGAGCGCGTCGGTGTGGCCGCGCACGACGACCTTGCCGTAGTCAGCTGGCTGCCACTGTTCCATGACATGGGTCTGATGGCCGGAGTGGTGATGCCGGTCGTTCATGGTCACCCGGTGGTGCAGATGTCGGCGTCGGCGTTCCTGCGTCGCCCCGAGCGCTGGCTGCAGGCCATCAGCGATCTGCCGCAGCAGACCTTCTCGGCCGCCCCGAACCTCGGCTACGAGTTGTGTACACAACGAATCGACGCCGACCGGCGTTCCGAATTGGATCTGAGCCGTTGGCGCTACGGCATAGTCGGCGCCGAGCCGGTGCGGGTGAGCACGGTACGGAAGTTCAACGAGATGTTCGCTCCCTGCGGTCTGCGGGAGTCGACCCTGTGCGCAGGCTTCGGGCTCGCCGAGGCAACGTTGTTCGTATCGGCGCCCTGGCGCTCCGGCGGCGGCGTGCAAACACTGACAGTGGATCGTGACGATCTGTCGAAAGGCATCGTCACCCCGACCGAGGCAGAGGGCGCCGAGATCGTCGGGGTCGGCTCGGCGGTGCCGGGGAACCGAATCCTGATCGTCGATCCGGATACCTGCGAGCAGCTGCCCGAAGATCGTCTCGGCGAGGTCTGGGTCACCGGCCCGGCCATCGCCAGCGGCTACTTCAACCGGCCCGAGGAGACCGCTGCCACCTTCCAGGGCGAACTGTCACCCTCGGACGGTGTCCATTATCTGCGCACCGGCGATATCGGCTTCCTCCACGACGGGGAGCTGTATCTGACCAGCCGTCTCAAGGATCTGATCATCGTCGATGGCCGCAACTTCTATCCACCGGATCTGGAAGACACTGCCGAGCAGGCCCATTCGCTGGTGCTGCCCGGCCGCTGCTCGATCTTCTCGATCACCGAGAACGAACTGGAAAAGATCGTCGTGCTGGTGGAGGCCCGGCTGCAGCCGGGCACCGAGGAGGGTGCCGCGACCGCCGCCGAGCTGCGAACCGCGGTGCGGCAGGCCATCTTCGACATCCATGAGGTGAGCGTGCACGAGGTCGTGCTCGTCGCGCCCGGCGCGATTCCACGCACCTCCAGCGGCAAGATTCAACGCTCGGCCTCCCGCCAAGCGTATCTCGACCGATCCCTGCGAACGCTGAGTGTGAAATGACCACCACAACTACCCAGTCTGAAGTCCCGTCGTCGTGCGTTGCGGGAGATGCTGCTCAGCCACACTGTCGTCTACACCGAGGGAGGAGGTCAACCAGCGCGTCTGGCGGAAATCGGCCCAATGCCGACGCTCACCGTAAATCCACACCCAAGAGTCGCTCGGTGGCGCGATCGGCTTACGGCACCGCCGGAAAGGGCGGTCAGCTCAGTGTCCGAGTGTACGAGTATGTGGCCCACGACAATTGAACGTCGCCGTTGCTACGGGCTGATGACGAGTTGCTCACCGGCAGAGGTGCCGCACCCGTGCGGTAAATTCAGTTGGGTGTAGCTCGATCGTGGGGACGGTTGATCAGGCTGCGAGTTGGTAGTCGTCGCGGTGGACGCGGTTACGGCAGGGGGCCGTCCTCCTGGGTCGCGCCGTCTGGCCCGAGGGTCACCCGTTCCATGGTCGGGCAGCGTTTTCGGTAGTCGGTCCCGGTGTAGTGACCGTCCCCGGCGTTGGTGGTCGGAATCCCGAAGAGCAGCTTCGAGTACTTGGCCTGCGAGCACGTGGTGGCGGAGTTGTTCCAATCGAAATACTCGGTCCAGGAGTTGAAGCTGGTCGGGCTGATGTGGGCGTCGGCCGGTGCCTGGATGGTTCCCAGAATCGTTGTGGTGCCGGCGGTTCGATCCTCCACCGTGAACGTCCAGCCGTTTCCGGCGGCTTTGGTCACCGAGAGCAGGTAGAGATGTCCGGCCACCGGACGGGTGGTGAGGCGGCAGGATTTGCCGACCCCTTCGCCGCCGAAATCCTCACAATGGACGCCTGCGGGCCCGGGCGCGGCCCCGGTCGCATTCCACAGCGATCCCAGGAACATGCCGCCACCATCGTTGTGAGTTTGAAAACCGATGTAGGCCACGGTCTGTGCGGAGTCGTCGAAGTTGAACTGCGTAGACCAGTAGGCGTTGTAATTTCCAGGGTCGACCTGAAGCGTCATCGGCATGGTGAACGAGGTGACTTCGCCTGGCGCATTCCAGTCTGCGTAGGTGCCGGGCGTGGCGCCGGTGTCGTTGTCATCCGGTGGGGCGTTCGGATCACGCGCGGTCGTCGGTTCGGGCGGAGCCGCCTCGGCTGAATGGGTGGACTGCCCGCACGCTACGGCCAACAGAACACAGAACAACGCAGGTGAAAACCTTCGCATGCCCCGACTACTGTTCATTTGCCAAATATTAGCTGACGTGTGCTGACTCTCTCCGCGCATTCAGTGTTCTATGCGCTCGACCATACGAGTTGCTTCCGCGCGGCGGCCCCGCGACAGCACCCGTTCGGCAGTCGCCAACTCCTCGATCCGTCGCCGCAGCTCTCGGCTCACTCCCGAGCCGCGGCCTCCCGCCGCTCGAGCTCGTCAATCCAAGACGCCATCGCGCCTCCACCACCGGCCAGACCCACTCCGACCATAAGACGCCACCAGCCGGGCCAACACCCCCAACGCATTCCCGCAGGTCAATCCCTCACCGGAAACGAGCTACACCCAATTCGGTTCGACTACCTTGGGGCGTAGTACATCTCGTAACGGATAACTTCAGAAAAACGTCCGGTAATCGGGGCGCGCGTTGGGAAGCTGTGGCAGCCAATCGTTCCGGACCGCTGACCAACGCGCGGGTCGCGGCATGTGCGTGCGTTGGACGACTATGTCACCCAAGCAATCCGAACGGTTCTCCACGAGACCGGGGTATGCCCATCACCTCGGCCGTCACCGACAAGCGATCATGGCTCGGCGATCTCCGGCCCGTCTAGTGATCGCGGGCCTGGCGGAAGGCATTTCGCAGCTCGCTGACCAGCACGTCGGGTTGTTCCCAGCCCGCGAAGTGCCCGCCATACTCCCTCTCGTTCCAGCTGATGAGATTGTGGTAGCGGTGTTCCGCCCAGCGCTTGGCGACTGGGAACGGTTCGGCCGGAAACAATGTGCAGGCGGTGGGTACGGTCACCGCCTGCGCGTTCTGCGCCTCTGCGCTGCGCGGCGTCCACCGCACCGCCTCCCAATACCAGCGAGCGGTGGAGGCACCGGTGCCGGTGAACCAATACAGGGCGATGTCGTCCACCTGCTGTGCCACGGTGACGCCTCCACCTGCCTCGGGTCGCGTGTCCGAAAAGGAAACCAGCGCCTCGCTCAGCCACGCGGCGAGCCCGGCCGGCGAGTCGAGCAAGGAGTAGCCGAGCGTCTGCGGGAGCATGCCCTGGACAATCACATGGGTAGGGCCGGTCATCATGAACCTGTCCCGTTTGGCGATCAAGGCTTTTTCCGCGGCGTCGGCCGTCGCTACGTCCTCGGGGAAAGGCGACGCGATCGGCATGGTCAGATGCAGGGCAGCGACTCGCTCCGGTGCCAGGCGAGCCAGCTCGGTGCTGATGAACGCGCCCCAGTCGCCGCCGTGCGCACCGAAGCGTTCGTAGCCGAGCCTGGTCATGAGATCTGCCCAGGCCTGTGCGGTACGGCCAGGGTTCCAGCCGAGTTCCTGGGGCCGCTCGCTGAACCCGAAACCGGGCAGGGCCGGCACGACCACGTCGAAGGCGTCCGCAGCGGAACCGCCGTGCGCGACCGGATCGGTCAGCGGCCCGATAACGCTCTCGAACTCCAGCACCGAGCCAGGCCAGCCGTGCGTCAGCACCAAAGGAAAGGCGTCGGGTTCAGGCGAGCGCACGTGCCAGAACGCGATATTCAGGCCATCCAGCCGGGTGCGGTAGTGCGGCAACGCATTCCATCGCTTCTCCACCGATCGCCAGTCGTGCTGTCGCCAGGTATCCAGCAGGCTCCGCAGGCGTTCCAAGCCGATACCCTGCGTACCGTCCGGAACCGTCTCTGCCTCAGGAAGCCGAACGTGGTCGAGACGCCTCCGCAGATCCTCCAGATCGTGTTCAGGAATGCTCACCGGAAATGGTTCGATCTCAGTCACAACCGCAACACTAGGACACAGGCACCGAACCCGCTCGATGCACAAAACCGCGCACTGCCCGCGGCGTTGGTCAGTTCGATCATGTTGCGCTGCAGGTGATTGCCGCTGTTCTCGGTGACGGCTGGAGAACGTCCGGTTGCCATGCCATGCACCATAATCGTACAGGTGTTCGATACAATCTCGGTGTGGTTACATTATGACCGACTGGCGAATACGCTCGCAGGAAAAGGCAGATGCGGCCGACGGCGGACGGCCACAACGATTTTCGAGCCTTTCACCGATGCGGGAGGAGTCGATGTGACGACCGAGACGAGTGCCGGAATCCACGAACTGGCCCACGTCCTGGAGGGCGAGCTGGAGCGCTTCGCGGCGCCGGGGATGGCTGTGGGCGTGGTTCAGAATGGGCAGGTGGTCCTGGCCCGCGGGTTCGGGCTCCGTGACGTGGCAGCGGAACTACCGACCACCGAGCAGACCTTGTTCGCGATCGGCTCCACGACCAAGGCCTTCACCGCCACCCTGCTCGCCGCCCTGGTCGGTGACGGACTGCTGGAGTGGGATCGTCCGGTCCGGGAGTACCTGCCGCGCTTGCGATTACACGACCCGGTCGCCACCGAGCTGATAACTGCCCGCGACCTGCTCTGTCACCGCTCCGGGCTGCCCCGCCACGACTTCGTCTGGTACGCCAACCCCGAGCTGAGCCGGCGCGAGATGGTGGAACAGCGGCTGCGCCATCTGGAACCGAACCGGACCTTCCGCGAGGTCTGGCAGTACAACAACCTCATGTACCTGACCGCCGGCTACCTGGCCGGGGAACTGCTCGGCAGCAGCTGGGAGCAGGGGATCCGAGAGCGACTGCTCACACCGCTGGGTATGACCGATACCTGTTTCTCCCCACAGGACGCGCGCCGCGCCGCGGACTGGAGTCGCGGCTATCGGGAACGCGATGGCGTTCGCGAAGAGATGCCGCCCAAGGACTTTCCCGTCTGCGGCCCGGCGGGCAGCATCTACTCCTCCGTCTCCGACCTCGCGCGCTGGGTACAGGCCAATCTGAACGGGGGCCACCTCGATGGCCGGGAGGTGATCGCCCCAGCCGCGCTGCGCGCTCTGCACGTGCCGGCCATGGCACTGGGCGAGGAGCCGAGGCTGTGGCCGGAGAAATTCGGAATCGGTTACGGCCTGGGCTGGGCACTAGAAAGCTACCGCGGCCACCGTCTGGTACACCACGGCGGCAATATCGACGGCTACAGCGCCAAGGTGGTGCTGGCACCCGACGCCGCGGCCGGGGTGATCGTGCTGGTCGATCACCATGCCACCACATTCCCCGACGCAGCCTGCTACCTGGCCGTCGACGAATTGCTGGGACTGCCGCCGCTACCGTGGGGCGAGCGCATGGTCGAACTGCAGCAGTCGGTGCGGGCGGGCGCCAAGGAGGCGACCCGGCGCCAGCGCGCGGGCGCCGCCGACACCCCCCACGCCCACCCCGAGGCCGCGTACCTGGGCGAATTCCACCATCCCGGCTACGGAACGCTGCACGTCACCGCCGGCGCGGACGGGCTCACGGCCCGCCTGGGGGTCCTGGACCTGGGTATGCGACACCGCCACTTCGAGACCTGGGATCTCGATCTGGCGACGGTGGAAACCCCGCTCACCCTCACCTTCGCCACCGATTCCGAGGGCGAGGTGAGTTCGCTGGCCGTGCCGTTCGAACCGTCGGTCTCCCCCATCATCTTCCGCCGCCTGCCCGGGCAGGAACTCTCCGACCCCGAGCGCCTGGCAACGTTCACCGGCGACTACCTGATGGGTCAGCTGCGGGCACGGGTGCGGCTCGACCACGACCACCTCACCCTCGACGTGGCGAGTAGTCAGGCCGTGACACTCGAGCCCACCGGTGAACACGCCTTCGCGGTGCGACGGCAGCCCGGCGTTCGCGTCCAGTTCGTCGTCACCGACTCCCGTGTGACGGAGATGGAGGTTCATCCCGGGGGTGGCGTCTACATCCGGCAGGTGCCCGATATCTGACCGGTGGCGCGTGGTGACCTGGTGGGCGGCATCCGGCACCGCAAGGCCGGCAACCTGGTTCGACTCCGCCCATATATGCGCTCGGGGAGACCACTGACCTGTAGCCTCGCGCCGCGCCGGTGGGCCAATGACCTGGACGGCATTGTCGCCTGGCCGAACGTGATAACGGCCTGCACTGAAGACGATCGTTGCGGCTCTGCCCAAGTCGACATCCGCAGCATTGGTTGCGGCCTCGGCAGAGGCTCTCTGACATGATCCCGGCGTCCGATATCGACCCCCTTGTCGGTGGTTCGAGTGGAATGCCAGGTTCTCGCTGATTCCCTATATGGAGTGGGAGCTGACCGTGTTCGGCGGTGAGATCATGCGCGGCGTCACCGCCCTCACCCCCAATGAGGACGGCAAGATCAACCACCTGGTCGTCTACCACCGCCCGATGCTCACCGGCCTGCGCCTGTCCGACCGCTTGCGCACGCTCGCCGACAGCGAACTCGATGACGACATGTTCTACAGCGATCTCGAGCAGGACACCGCGACCCTCGGATTCCCCAGTAGCGCAGACGCCATGCTGTTACAGCATCGGATCCAAGGTCCTGCTCACGCCGGACAACGGGCCGCTGCGCATCCGCTTGTGTGTCGCCAACCGTGACAAGGCGCACCACCTCGGTGACGTTCACAACGAACCTGTCGAACGCCCCTTGCTCCAGGTCTGGCGAACCACGACTCCCTCACCGCCACAACGCATCAAGGGATGGGACCTTCTCGCCGGAGACCTCACCGAAACAACACCGACCACCCCACTGCCCCCTCCGCCCGGCAACCAAATGTCGCGGTCCACCATGCCTCAGATCTTCAACCCCTCGGACAAACAAAACCCCTGAGACGACCCGCGGGCAAGGAGGTACCGGCCACCTTCCCGCGCGGCTGCTGGTCGGCTCCGGTCCGTCGCTGAACTCGGCACCGCCGACAGTGGCATCGCTCCGGCGGCGGTAGCCGAGACCTGGGCGTTTACCTCTGTTCGGGATGAGTCGGCGTTCGAGTCCTATAGTTCGTATTCAGCGTGCAGGGCCGCAGCGAGGGGGGGCGATATGGCGGATCGGGTGGAGATGGATCCTGCCGAGGTACACGCCACGGCAGGGTGGCTGGAATCGTCGGCACGGGAGTTCACCGACGAGCTGGACAGGCTGATACGCGAGGTCCACACGTTCATCGGCGGTGACTGGCAGGGCAACGCCGCCGGGTCTCATCACGACGCGTGGACCGAATGGGAGCAGGGCGCCCGCCAGGTCATCGCCGGGCTGGAACACGACGCCGCCGCTTTACATCGAGTCGCGGACGCGGCCGTAGGGACCGATCGCGGTAACGCGGATGGGATCAGTGCCACCGGCCCAGGGGTGGGATAGCGATGCCTGCCAGCAACTATCGGGTCGATCTGGACGGGATGCAGAGCCTCATCGACAAAGCCGCTGGGCTCGAGAAGCGGATCGAGGACCGACTGGGCGAGATCCAGAAGCGCATCGCTGAGCTGCACATCACCTGGGCCGGTGACGCCGCCCGAGCACACACAACCGCCGCCGCGGAATGGGCTGCCGGTGCCGCAGAGATGAACGCCGCGCTCGGCGACCTCCGCAAGGCGCTCGACCGCGCTCGGTCCGCTTATCACGCGGTCGGGCCCACGAACTACGGTATGTGGCCGCAATGACCGCGCCGACAGTGCCGCTGATCGTCTGTCGCGGCGACGAATACCATTCTGCCGGTGAGGTTTTCGGTCAGATGGCCACCGACACCGTAACGACTCACTCCGTGCTGGTGACCGTACTGACCAACTTCGCGGGCATGGCCGGCGACGACAGCGTCGGTGCGCAGTGGGCGGCATCGTACGACGAAGCCGCCCAGCTGGCAGTCTCGGCGTCGTCCAAGCTGGCGACCGCGTGCGGGCAAGTGCGGGATCTGGTCGTCGTCGGTGCCCACAACCATGAGGTCGCCGAAGCCGCCGCCAACCTCAAAGACCTTCCACCGCCCCCTGTTCCGCCGTTGCTGCCCGACCCTTGCCTGCCGGAAACCGCACCCTCCGCGGCTGGGAACGGGATACCCGAGCCATTCGGCTGGTCGATCATCAAAGACGTCGTTGGGATGGCATGGCCGAACGGGCACCAGGACCAGCTCAATTCCGCTGCAACAGCGTGGCACACTGCCGCCGCTGATTACCGCACTGTGGCCGGGCAAGCACCTCAGGCAGTCGATCTGCTGCGCAATCAGCAGTCCCCCGAGATCGACATCGCGGCCCAAACATGCACCGATCGGCAAGCCGACCTCAACGCCCTGGCCGATGCCTGCCAGACCCTCGGCGACGCGTGCAGCGACTACGCCCAGTCACTCGACGACGCGCACAGCAAGATCCTCGATACACTGCGCGAACTCGTCATCGAAACCGCCGCAGCCGAAACCGCTTTCGCGGTCCTGGCACCGTTCACCGGCACAATCTCCGAATGGGTCGGCAACAGCGCCATGGCCGCCCGCATCGGCCTCAAAGCCCGCCGCATCACCACGATCATCGGCGAACTCGCCACCAAGGCAGCGAAATTCATTACCGAGGCTGTCAAACCACTGACAGAGCGACTGAAACCGCTCCTGGAACGAATCCGCACATGGGTCGAGCAAGCCAGGATCAGACTCACCGGCGGTGGCGCTGGGTCAGCGGGCCTGAACTGGGAGAAGATCAGCGGCCTTGTTCGTGACGCCGCGAAGGGGAAAGGCAACTTCGGGATCGGTGACGGGACCGTCCAAGAGGCCGAAGCAGCAGGTCGAGCATGGGTGGGGCCGAATGCTAAGGTCGCCTCCGACGGCAAAACCTTGGTCAGCGAGGACGGATTACGACAGTTCCGGCCCCCGAGTTTCAAGCCGAATCTTGGTCGGTATCAAAGTAACTTCGAATGGAGGAATGTTGCGAATGGTCAGTGGCAGGGCAACGGCCACCTCAACGTCACGGACCTGCCATGAAAGCTGAGCTGAAACGCCTGCACAGCCCGGACGCAGACCTGACCAGCGGCAACCTGCCCGAAGACGCGTTGTTCGTGCAGTTGATGATCGGCCCCGAAGGATCTCCCGGGGAGGAGTCCTTCGATGTCGTGGTCTGCACACCGCGGTCACATGACCGTGTGATCGATCCCGAGGATCCGGACTCCGGAAAGTATCTGCTGATCCTCGACCGTATCGACGCCGGGCTGATCGAGCAGTACGTGCGTGAATACCTGCGCGATCTCGACCGGCCCACCTGGCAGGAACTCGCCCAGGAAATCGGGAAACTCGGCAAGTGGGAATTCCAGGACTACCAGCCATAAACGAGCGGTATGGCCCGGGGCAGGCCCATGAAGACCAGCAGCGCGAGGTGGGTCGATGCCGCCAAGCGAGTCGCAGGCGGCGAACTCGACCGGATATGGTGCCCCGAAAACGACGACTTCCTCAAGGTCACCTGGATACCAGGCCCCGGCAACACTGGCGAATACCTGCTCCGGTGTCGCTCATGCAGCGCAGCCAACTACCTGCGGACCACCCGCGCACCAAACCACCCCGGCGACCATCCGTCGCACCCCGACTGAGGGAGCGGCACGAGCAGCCGGCAGTGACCCAAGTTTCCTCACGAAGGCCGACACACCATGACAGACCTGCAAGCATGGGAGCAGCAGCTTCAGCACGACCTCGCCGAGATCCGCCGCCACAACCAGCAACTCACCCAGGCGGCAGCCACCCTGCGGGGCCGTGGCGAGGTCCGCGGTGTCGCGGTCGAAGTCAACGCCAGCGGTGACATCACCGACCTGCAGATCGCACCCGCAGCGATGCGCTGGACCAGCAGCCAACTCAGCCAGGCCCTCCTCGACTGCCACCGACAAGCACGCGCCGACGCGAAACCAAGGCCGAACGACTCATCCGCAAGACCGATTCACGCATCCGCGACCAGATACTCCGCACCCGCGAACTATCCGTCAGCGCGGAACCCGAACCCAGGGCCAAGACCGAAGGGGAAATCCAGGCCGCCGACGACGCCTACTTCGAACGCATGAACCGCCACGGCTGGCGAACCGACCAATAAGAACGGACGCCATGACCGACGTCGAGTTCACCGTCACCCACCTGTGGGAGCTCCCCGGCAGGTTCTATATAACCGGCCAGCTCACCGCCGGCGAGGTCAATCCCGGTGACGTGCTGGTCGATTCGGAAACCGGTGCCCGAGTCAGGGTGATCGGCATCGACATCCACGGCTCGCTGCGACCGCCGGAGTGCACCCTCGTCATCGACCGCGCCGACGTCGCCACGGTCCGTGTCGGCCAACGGCTTGTGAACGACAAAGCTCTCCGGAACACCACGTCTCAATGACCGGCCAGGCCGTTCGTACGGCGCGCCGGAATCCGCGCCAGGTGTCACGAATCCTTGTGAGGTTCTTGGGCTTCCTTGGCTAGCGCGAGGACGGCCCGGCTCAGGCTGCGGAGATCCGGTGGGTCTCGTCGTTCGCTCTCGACGATGATGTGATGGTCGCGCGGTTGGCCGACCTTTCTATTGCCCCGATTTCCCATAATGTGCTTCCCGTCCGTTTCTGGAGGTATCGCTGTTCTGGAAGTACCGGCCAATCGACGTTTGGTCACTCTGACACCGCAGTTTACGACCTCCTCCCTCGGTCCTGGGCTAGAGTCGCAGCGCCTGGTGTATAGCAGCCGGTTGGACGCGTCGCTCTCGCGCGAAAGGTCAAATCTCCGTGCAGGATTCCTCATTTCTGGCCAAGCTCGTCACCGACGCTGACCGCGACGGTGTGCAGCGGCTCGTGGTCGGTGCCATCGTCCAGCACGAGGGCAGGGTTTTGCTGCTGCAGCGACCGAGCGATGACTTCATGGGCGGCATCTGGGAATTGCCCAGCGGCAAAGTGGAGCCAGGGGAAACCCTCGACCAGGCGGTGACACGCGAGGTCAAGGAGGAAACCGGCCTGGATGTCGTGGGCATCGGACACTATCTGGGCGAGTTCGACTATCGGTCCGGCGGCGGGAAGAACAGCAGTCAGTTCAACTTCGTCGTCAAGATCGCCGCGGCCACACCGGTCATGCTGCAGGAACACGACCAATACGCCTGGACCGAACTCACCGAGGAACCACCAGTGACAGACGCGGTGAAGAAAGTACTCCTGCGCTACCAGCAAGCCTGAACGCTGGACCTCCCCACCTCACTACGGTGTGGAAATAGCTTTGTCCGGAGGTAGCGTCGTACGTCCGAGAGGCGGTCTCGCTCAGCCGAGGTATGGGTAGTTGCCGGATAGGTAATGGCCGATCTGCTGTCGCATGCTGGGGTGGATGTCGTAGCGGTCCAGTTCTTCTGGGCTCACGAAGGCGACTTCGTCGGCCTCGTCGTTGATGGCCGGCTCTCCGGAGACCAGTCGGCCGATGTAGGTGTTCTCGTACTGCTGGCGGATTTCGCCGTCGGTGTAGGCGACGATATGGTTCGGATTGCTGTACACGCCAAGGAATCCCGTGATCGCCGCGATGATGCCGGTTTCCTCGTTGCACTCCCGGACAGCACACTCAGCGGCGGTTTCACCGAGTTCCATGACTCCGCCGGGCAGTGCCCATTGGCCGGTGTCGCGGCGGCGCTGCAGCAGGATCGCTCCGGAAGCGTCGGGACCGTATTCGACCGCCACAGCACTGTTCTCATCGGGGACAGCCCCGCGGACGTCGAAACCGCTCGCAAGGGCGGCGCCAGGGTCATAGCGGTAGCAGCTGGTGGCACATCAGCGTCGGCACTGGCCGACGCCGATGTTGTCCTCGATGATCTGACCGACATAGACGCGCTCACGAAAGCCATTCGAGCACAATGAGTAACGGCCTTTCGTGACCACGGACTGCCCCCACCGCGCTCTGCCTGTGGGTTGTCATCTCAGTTGAGCCCGTCCGGATTCGGTTGGCGTGGTGATGTTTTCGGCAGGCTCCTGCCAGTAGTCCGGGTTCCTGCCGTAGTTTGGCGTGGTGTAAGCGCGGTCCCACGCGGCGCCCTCGGCGAGCAGTTCGCGCCAGGGTGCGATCTCGACGTAGAGCACGCGCATCGAGTTGAGCGCACCGTGGTGCAGGTCGGGGCCGTCGGTGGAGGTGGCATCCTCGGCGACCGCGACCTCGTAGTTGCGTTCGAGTCCGGCGCGCACGGTGGCTTCAACGCACACGTTGGTTTGCAGGCCGGCGACCAGAAGCCGTTGCGCGCCCATACTTCTCAGGATCGGGTCGAGTTCGGTGTAGGCAAAGAAGGAGTGGCGCGTCTTCTCCAGCACGATCTCGCCAGGATGTGGGGCGACCGCGTCCATCAGCTCATAACGCCACTGCCGCTCCTCCGCCGCGAGCACGGGCAGGCGCTGCTGTCGGGATCGCAAGTGTCGGGCGGCGCGCGGGTTGGCCGCCAACTGCCCGGCCGGACTGCTCACCTGCCGGGAATGCACCACCGGGACGTTGCAAGCTCGCGCCACGTCGAGCAGTTGCCGGCACTCGGCGACGACTTCGTCCAGCCGCCAGATCGGCGGCCATCCCAATGCATCGCGGAGCCCATCGTCGGCGATGTAGCCGTTCTGCATGTCGATCATCAGCACCGCAAGGTCACTCATCGTCACCATCTCCTGCCGCCACCCCAGCTCCGTCTCCCCCATGATCGCCGCCGCCGGACATGACCGTGGGAAATCCATGCGGCGCAACCTGCACCAAAACCCCCGATTGCCTTGACACAACGCCCGTTCGCCGCTCCTATGGAATACGCGAGGGACACACAGACCGCCTCGAGCGAAGGATGTGTGCCGATTTTGGTTGCCCATCAAGGCGGGTCTCCCGCCGATCATCTGCCCGGAGAAACTCCGGCGACTAGTGGATGCCGATCCACACCAACAGCGCCGATACACCACGCATGCCGTCGCCGCTCGCGACGCGCGCGGCGGATCCTCCAGCGTTGTGGATCCCCGGCTGCGGTGTCCTGATACCCAAGCCTGAACCGACTCCGGCACCCAGCCGCTACGTGTCGATCAAACAGGCAGCGGCACGCGCGGGCGTCAGCGCCGACGCCATCCGGCGCATGATCGGAGACGGAAGCCTGCCCGCCTACAAGTTCCGCGGCCAGATCCGCATCGCACTCGAAGACATCGACAAGGCCATGCGACGAGTGCGATGACCGGCGGCGACCACGGTCGCTGACCGCGCAGATATTGCACATATATTGCACGAAAACGGCTGGCCATCGCGAGAACCGCGATGGCCAGCCGTTTTTCTGTGGTCCCAGCTGGTTTCGAACCAGCGACCTCTCGCGTGTGAGGCGAGCGCTCTCCCGCTGAGCTATGGGACCTTATTGTGGGCTCGGCGCGGGTTTGTGGCCCGTTCCGAACGAGATGGAACCTTAACACGCATCACCGGCGTCACACCAAATCGGGGTTCTACCTGCGGGTTACAGGGAGGGAAGGAAGTTGTGGTGGCGGGGTGGATAAACCGACTGATCGGTATGCTCGGCGTGGTTTCGGTTCAGAGGTCCACAACCGCGCCGAGCAGCGGAACTACATGCTTGTCATTCACATTTACCCCGGTCTACCAGGCGATTTGTTGGTCGCGCGGATCGTGGGCTAATGTTCTTTCTCGCAGCCGGACAGCACGAAAGAGTGCCGGAAGCGAAATGCGGATGTAGCGCAGTTGGTAGCGCATCACCTTGCCAAGGTGAGGGTCGCGGGTTCGAATCCCGTCATCCGCTCGAAGGCCAACCCGGCCTTGGTTGGCGGTGTGGCCGAGTGGTGAGGCAACGGCCTGCAAAGCCGTGCACACGGGTTCGATTCCCGTCGCCGCCTCTTAGAGGCACCCATGCGCGATTAGCTCAGCGGGAGAGCGCTTCCCTGACACGGAAGAGGTCACTGGTTCAATCCCAGTATCGCGCACCAAAGTAGCAGGTCAGGCCCCCTTTCGAGGGGGCTTTTCTTGTTATGTGCCCGTGAGGGCGAGGCTCAATTCCAGTAGGCAGCGCTGGTCGGTCAGGTCGATTGCGGCGTTCAGGATCAAGCCGTGGGCCGTGGCCAGGGTGCGGAATTCGTCGATTCGGCGTTCGCGGCCGCCGAAGATCACGAGCATGGCGAGGTCGAATTCGGTTGCGGCGGCGCGGCCGCCGACCGGTTCGATGATCAGGATGCGGCCGGTCGGGTGGACGGCCTCGGCGCAGCGGGCGAGGATTCGGTGCGCATGGTCGTCATCCCAGTCGTGCAGGATGTCGCATAAGAGATAAGCATCGGCTCCCTTCGGTAGCGGGTCGAAGAAGCTGCGGGCGGTTATTCGGGTTCGGTCCTCGACATGGTGTGCGGCGAAGGTGTGGGCGGCCTCGGTCGCGGTGGGTTCGAGGTCGATGAGGTGGCCGCGTAGGCGCGGGTGGGCGGCCAGGATCGCGGCGAGGACCGTGCCGTGACCGCCGCCGACGTCGACGATGGTGGCGAAGCGGCTCCAGTCGTAGCCGGTGACGATGTGGGGGATCTGGTCGCGGAATCGATGCGTCATCTGGCGGTCGAAAGACGTACGCAGGTGCGGGTTTCGGTCGAGATCGGTCCAGAAGTCGTGGCCGTAGCGGCGGGCGTAGGCGGCGTGGCCGGTGGTGATGCTGTGCAGGAGTTCGACGAACGCCAATTCGGCGCGGCCGCCTGCCATGTTCAGGTGCAGGAAGTTGGTCAGGCCGTTGTCGGCGTCGCTGCAGAGGGTCGCCCCGTAGTCGGTGGTCCGGTAGCCGGTGGCGGCATGCTCGACGATTCCGAGGGTCGCCAGGTGGCCGAGCAGTAGTTCGAGCGCCACCGGCGAGACGTCGATCTCGGTCGCGATCTGCTCGGCGGTGGCGCCGCCGCCACGCAGCCGGTCGGGCAGGCCCAGGGTCACCGCGACACGCAGAGCCATGGGAGTGGCCAGGGCGGCCCGGTTTCGGATCGCGGCGATGTTGTGCTCGTTCACAGCAGTCAACGTCGCATGCCTGTCAACCGAATACCGAGCAACGCTACGCGCGCTTTTCGAAACATCAATCTTATCAACATCATCAGCGTCATGGCTTTCCAAACATGTTGCGACACATACCATCATCTGCTCATTTATGTGAAACCCCCTCTCTCACTAGGGGTTTAATGCTCCAGTTATACAACCTACAGTGAGTGAGTCTGCCCCCGGAGAATCGACCGGAGCATCTGCGAGGAATCCCATGTATAAGAAGTTCGCCGCAATCGGCGCTGCTATGTTCGCGTTCGCCATGTCCATGTCGGGGGCACAAGCCTTCGGGGCGCCGACGGCGCCCGGATGGAACTCTCCCCCGCCGCCCGACAAGATCGTGATCGACGTTGTGACCGTCAACGGGTCGGGGTGCCCGCAGGGGACCGCGGCCGTTGCCGTGTCGCCCGACAACACCGCCTTCACCGTGACCTACAGCCAATACATGGCCCAGGTCGGAGTCGGGTCCGCGCCGACCGATTTTCGGAAGAACTGCCAGCTCAATCTGAAAGTGCATGTCCCGCAGGGCTTCACCTACGGGATCGCGCAGGCCGACTACCGGGGATTCGCATCCCTGGCGAACGGTGCGACCGCGCTCGAACGGGCCCGGTACTACTTCCAGGGCAACTCGCCGACCGACTACGCCGACCACCCGTTCACCGGAGCCTTCCAGGACGACTGGCAGGCGACCGATACGACCGATGTCGCATCGATCGTGTACGAACCCTGTGGCGAGACCCGCAACTTCAACATCAACACCGAGCTGCGCGTGAATGCCGGTAGCTCGGATCCGAAGCAGACCACCAGCTTCATCACGATGGATTCCACCGACGGCAGCATCACCACCACGTATCACTTCGCGTGGAAGCAGTGCTGACGGTCCGGCGGTAACGCGGAAGGTCCTGGCTCGGCCCCGGTTTCGACCGGGGCCGAGTTCATGCCGCCAACTCCACGCCGAGCACACGATCCAACACCCGCACCCCGGAATCGGTCATCCGCAGCGAACGCGACGAGCTCTGCTGCCGCACCCAGCCCGCCGATTCCCTCCTCGTCAGCACCGCGGCGCCCAGCGCGCCGCCGAGATGGTGACGCTGTTCGCTCCAGTCGACGCAGAAGCGCAGCAGCGGACGGCGTTGGCGGCGAACCGATTCCACATCCACGCCGAGTTCGGTCGTCGGTCATGAGCCCAGTCTGCCGCGCGCATACTTCGGTCGAGACCGAATCATGGTTGCTCGCTGCAGCGTCCATTCTTCGGCGAATACCGAAGGATTCCGGGACCAGACTGCGGATATGAGCGTATTCGCCAGAGGTACTGGGCCTTTCGCCGCTGTCGGCGGGAATCATGGTGCTGCCGTTGGCAATTACTCTGGTTCTGGTCGCGCCGGTGTCGGGCGCCTCACCGCCCTCCGCAGGCCGCGTGCGGCGGTGAGCATCGGTTGCGTTCTCGCGGTGGCCGGCTCGCTGCTGCTGACCGGGGTGCGCGGCACGGGTGGATATCCGGTTGGCTGCTGGCCGGTTTCGCGCCACTCCAGTGGCGGTGCCGGCCTGGTGACCACCTCCGTCGTCGCCGCGGTCGTCCGCGCCACTCCCCCGGACCGGGCCGGGCTGGCCACCGGGGTGTCCAATACCGCCCGCCAGACCGGCACCGCCACTGGAGTGGCGATCTTCGGCGCGGTCGCGGGGTCCCCGCACGATCCGCACTTCGTACCCGCATTCCACATGCTCGCTCTGGCGGCCGCGGTGGCGTGGTGCGCCGCGTTGGCGATCACGCGTTTCGGAGTGGTCGCCGATCCACGATGGACCCGGCCCGCAGCGTGAATACCTCCCGCCGATCGGACGCCGGGGCTCGCAGATCCGCACGGCACATCGAGGGCCGCCGATCCGTAGGCCCCGGACAGTCCTCGAAACGGGCCGCACGAGGGCGGCGGACTCCCGGCCGACAAAGCGGACACGCCGCAGGTTCCCGGCCGGATGCGGCCCGACCGCATACCCTTTCGAATGGACGTGCGAAGTGTAAGGGGACGGCGTGATGACGAGCCGGATGGATGCGGTCGGCGACGGACTGCTCGACGATCTGCGCGACGGCCTGTCCTTCGGGCTGGAGGACGTCGACGAGACGATCGCCGCGATGGTCGCCGCGCAGGCCGAGGAGCGGCCGCGGGACGGGGAGCTGATCACGCTGCGGCTCGGGCTCGACGGGGAACGGCCGGAGACGCTGATGCTGTTGGGTGTCCGCTACGAGCTGTCCCGCGACCGGGTGCGTCAGGTGTACACGCGGGCGATCGGACAGATGATCCGGCGCGTGCGGGCCACCGGCGTGCCGGGCACCGGCGTCTTCGCCGACCGCTATCCGGTCGGCTGGGGCGATGAACGGCTGGTGCGGACGCTGCTGGCCGAGACCTATGCGACCGATGCCGATATCGCCGCCCAGGATCTGGCCTATCTGAAGCTGCGCCTGGCCGGGCACGCACTGATGGACGCCAAGCGGATCGCCGGATTCGTCTTCCAGCGCATCGCGGGCTGGCAGCAGCGGGGACGCTGGCATCCGGCCGAGCCGCGACAGCTGGAATCGGTGAGCGGACAACTGGTTCCGCTGTTGCGGCGAGCCGACTGGCCGACCGGTGCGCCCGCCGCGCTGCCCGCGACGCCGATCGCGACGCTCGATGCCGACGATGATGCGCGCGGCGCGATGTTCACCGAAAAGCTGGGCCGGGAGGCCAGTTTCGACACCGCCCTGGAGGCGCGGCTGCTGCGCGTGCTGGATCAGAGCGAACAGGTCGAGGCGTTCGTCGAGCGGCCCGCCGCGATCGACTACCGCCTCGACGGCGCGCGCCGCACCCATCATCCGACGGTCGCCGCGCGCCTGGCCGACGGCCGGGCGCTGCTGATCGATGTGGTCCCGCTGGGACGGCTCGCGGTGCACGGTAATCGCGTCAAGCTCGCCGCCGCACGCGACTGGGCGCACGAACGCGGTTGGGGCTGGCTGGTTTTCACCGGCAGCAAGCTCGACGAATCCGATCTCCTGCGCCACGGCGTGGACGCTCGGCACGAGAACATGCTGCGCAACCGGTTGGCCGCCGGCCCGCTGGATTGGCCGGAGTTCCGTCGCTATGTCGACGACACCGGTATCGATGTCGTCGACCTGACCGCGATGACCCTGCGACACGGATGGCGTTGGGAGCGTGGCCCGTTCCGTCTCACCCGGGATCTCGCCGCCTGATCATCACGCGCGTCCCATACGTGCCCCGAGGATCGAGGATCAGTGCAGCAGGATTCCCGCGGCGATGAAGGCGACGATCAGCAACATGGCGAAGCAAGTGATCAGCTGCCAATGCACCAGGGCCTCACGCTGTTTGGCTACGGTGACGCGCAGCGTGGCATCGACGCGATCGTGCTCGGCGATGCGCCGGCGCGCGGAGTCGAGGTGCTCGGTGACCTGTTCGGCGCGCTCGAGTCGATGCAACAGTTTGTGCACCTGTTTGGCCTTGTCCCGGGTCGCCTTGCGCGCCAAGGCCAATGCCGTGCGCTGATGCATGAGCTCCTGGCGCTGCTGCGCGATCAGCAGTGCCTGCGCACGGGTGTGCTGCTCCCAGTCGGCCACCGTCGTCCACCCTCCCGTGATTTCGTCGCGATATCCCCAGGCCAGCTCGCCGGCCACCCAGCCCTCGATGAATTCCCGCACCGCCCAGGGCTTGTCGTGCGGCTCCGCCACGCCCGCCGGACCGGCCGCGACCATGCCGGAGTCGGCCTGGTACTCGCAGACCAGCGGGGCGAAATCGGCCACCCCGAGGGCGGGCAGCCGCGATACCCAATAGCCGGGGGCGCACAGCCACAACACCTCGTCGCAGCCCACGGCCCGCAGCCGGGCCGTGCGTTCCTGCGCATGCGCCAAGGAGACCGGCGCGCTGCGCACCTCGATCGCGCACAGCCGAGAACCGCGCCGCCACAACACACCCGGCGTCTGCGCGCCGAGCGGGCGGTCGACCTCGGCATCGTCGGCGCCGCAGGCCAGCAGGCGGCCGCGTAACCAGTACTTGAGTCGCTGCACATCCCAGTGACAGTTGCCACAGTCGGTTTCGCGACAGCGCTCCCCGGGAAGATGACCGCGCGGATTCGGTTCCATCATCGGCAGATCCGTCGGTCCCGGGGCCAGTACCGCCGCATGACCGAGACCCATGTCGGTCCGTTCCTTCGTGCTCACGCGACCACTTCCCCTACACCGTGCACCGGCGGGCCGTTGCGGTCCGCCCCCCTCCAGAGTGCCGTAAAGGTCAGGCCCCTTCACGGGAACCAGACCGGATTCGTTATCCAACCGGGAGCACAACGTGACCAAGGTCTCCCGCCGGATCTCGATCCGACATCCAAACGGTCGGTACGGCAAGCCGGATCGGACCGCGCGCGGATGCGGCGGATGGCCGCTAGGCTGCGGCAATGACGCCGACAGCTGCCGCGCAGATCTCGTCGCCGCTGCGCGCCGCCCGGGTAGCGAATTCGGTGGCGTTCGGATTGCAGGGCTTCTTCCTGGCCGTGATTCTCACCGAGTTGCCGCAGCAGCGGGATCGGTTCGGGCTCAGCGATACCACGATCCTGCTCGCGGTGGTGACGATCTCACTGCTGGCGGCCGGCGGCAGTGTGCTCGCCGAACGCCTTGCGGTGCACTGGTCGAGCCGGGTGGCGCTGCGAATCGGGCTGGGGCTCATCGCATGCACGGGCCTGGGCATCGCGCTGGCGCCGAATGTCGCGGTGCTGCTCATCGCGCTCGGCGGGTACGGGATCGCGGTCGGTGTGGTGGATGCGAGCACCAATATGCAGGCGGTGTTCATCCAGCACGGGTACGGGAGGTTCGTGCTGTCGTCGTTCTACGCGGCGTGGAGCGCGGGGTCGATTCTGGGCGCGCTGTTCGTCGCCGGATGCGAGAAGATCCATATCACCGTGACCGAGGCGATCCTCGTGGCCGCCGCGGTGGTGCTGGTGGCCGGATGGGCATTCGGCTCGCGGCTGCTGGGCACCCGGCAGGCCGAGGCCGAACCCGCGGAGGCGGCCGCGGCCGAGATCGTCGGGCTGCGGGCGTATTTCGCGATCGGCGTGGCGATGGCCCTGGTCTTCGCGATCGATCTGGCGGTCGGCAACTGGTCGGCGCTGTATCTGAAGGACGAGCTGCTGTCCTCCTCGGCGACGGCCGCCCTCGCGCTGGCCGCATATCAGGGCGCGTCCCTGCTCACCCGGCTCACCGGCGATATCTTCGTGCGCCGCTTCGGGCCGCGGGTGGTGGTGCGCACGGCCGCCGCGATCGGCACCCTCGGCCTGGCGCTCGTGATCGCCGCGCCCACTCCGATCCTCGCCCTGGCCGGATTCCTCGTCGCGGGTCTCGGCCTGCCGGTGATCGCCCCGCTGTGTTTCAGCGAGGCGGGGGAACTCACCGGCGGGCGCGGCCTCGACGCGGTCATCGCCCGCCTCAATCTGTTCAACTACGCCGGGACTCTCGTCGGCGGCGGGGTGGTCGGCGCGCTCGCCGACGCCACCTCTCTGCGTATCGGTTTCGCGATTCCACTGGCCTTCGCGGTGCTGCTGATCGCGGCCGCGCGCTACTTCCATCCCAGGCGCGCAGGATGATTCAGCTCCTCGCCCGCACCCGGTCCGCGATGAGGAAGTAGCGGCTGCCGATGCAGGCCAGCTGCGGCCGATCCATCGGAATCTCGCGACCCCGATGCTCGAGCCGAAATCCGTCGGCCGCCAGCACATTTCGCACCCAATCGCTGCCGCGGCCGTAGTTCACGGCCACCAGCAGCTGATCTCCGTCCCAGGTGATCCCGACCGGCGTGCGATAGGTGCGACCCGAACGCCGGCCGGTGTGCACCACATTCGCGTATCCCTCGGCCCGCCCGGCGAACAGGCGGAAGCCTGGATTGGTCACCCGACGATTGAACCCGGCGAGCAGACGCATCGCTGTCATCTGTTCAGCCTACGCACGGGTCCGGCGCCCGGGCGCGCCGATCATGGCCGCCGCCGGAGGCCGTTCGAGCCCGCATGCCAAGCCCTCTGATCCCCGGACGTCGGCGGGGTGGATCGTCGAGAACCGTGACCCGGCAACGGTTCCGCGCGATGCCACGGCACCGGGTGCGGCGCAGCGGGATGTTCGGATGAGCATGTGGTGCGATGGGAGCATGACCGATATCCCAGTCACCGTGGACCGGGCCGGGCTGTGGGACGCCGAGGCCCTCAGCGATGTCGCGGCGACCACCTTCCCGCTGGCATGCCCACCCGGATTGCCGCCGGAGCAGATCGAGAGGTTCATCGAGGAGGCGCTGTCGGAGGATCGGTTCGGAGACTATCTGAGCGATCCGGATCGGACGGTGCTCAAGGCGGTCGCGGGCGAGGAGATCGTCGGCTACACGATGCTGATCGCGGGGGATCCGGCCGATCCCGAGGTGGCGCGGGCGGTGGTGCACCGACCGGCGATCGAGATCAACAAGATGTACGTACTGCCGGGCCATCACGGCAGCGGGGTGTCGACGGCGCTGATGAGAGCGGCCGTCGACACCGCGCGACGCGGGGAGTACACGGTCGTATGGCTGGGTGTAGATCAACAGAATGAACGGGCCCAACGGTTCTACGGCAAGCATGGATTCGACAAGGTCGGTGTCAAGACCTTCACCGTGGGCGCCCAGGTGTGCGAGGACTACGTCATGCAGAAGGTGCTGTGCGGGGATTGGCGACCGTGACGAAGCGGGAGCCCTGGAACATCGCCTCGAACTGCTCCGGGAGCTTCGGCAGCTCGCGGTCGTAGCGGACCGCGAGTTCGGACACCGTCACCGGCGTCGCGGTCCAGCCGTGGGCGGCGAACCAGGCCTCGGGCTCGGCGCGGTCGTCGGTGTAGAACAGGCCGCGCAGATCGATCCCGGACATGGGCGAATTCTTCATGTACTCGTCTTCGAAGTCGATCATCTTATCCAGATCGAGGGAGCTGCTCAGCGCGTCGAGCGCCAGGCGACTCCCTGGTGCCGACAGCCGCTCGACCCGCTCGAACAGCGCGTTCTGCGCCGCACCGGGCAGATACGGCAGTAGCCCCTCCGCGGTCCAGGCCGTGGGCGCGGACGGATCGAAACCCGCGTCGAGCAGGGCGGCGGGCCAGTCGTCGCGCAGGTCCACCGGAATCTCGCGCCGATCCGCGGCCGGGACCGCGTCGTTGTCGGCGAGCACCTGTCGCTTGAATTCGAGCACCTTGGGTTGATCGAGTTCGAAGACGACCGTGCCCGCCGGCCACGGCAGCCGATAGGCGCGGGCATCGAGCCCCGCGGCCAGGATCACCGCCTGCCGCACGCCGTCGGCGGCCGCGGCCAGGAAGTGGTCGTCGTAGAACTTGGTGCGCAGGCCGATCATGCCCGAGCTGAGCATCGACCCATCGCGCACCGAGGGATCGTCGAGCAGGCGGTTCATACCCTCATGTCTGGACGCGGTGACGAACAGCGCGGCGTAATCGTCGCGCACCAGTGCATCGGGCTCCTCGGTTTCCATGGCCCGAGCGGCGGCCACGCCCAGCGCGGTCGCCCCCACACTGCTCACGATGTCCCAGGTATCCCCTTCAGTACGCACGGCATTCCTCCCATAGTTAGAAACCAGCTGTGACGCAACAGATAACGAGCGATCGTCCGTGATGACGGACACACAAAGATCTTACGTCCGTTAACTAAGTTTCGCCCAGCTGGAATCAAATCGGCGGTGCCGGCGCAGCTCAGGACAGCAGTTTGGCCCGCAGGGCGGCGATATCGGCGTCGGTGAGCTTCAGGCCCTCGTGGACATAGTTGTCGAAGGAGCCGTAGGTCTGGTCGGCCTGCGCGAAGGCGGCGTCCAGGGCGGCGGGGACGACACCATTGAGGCCGTCGTTCGGGGCGGCGTTGCGGTAGAAGTTCGACAGCAGGTAGTCGTAGGTCACCGTCGAGCGGTCCACGCCCAGGATGCTCAGCAGCACCGCCGACATCCAGCCGGTGCGGTCCTTACCCGCGGTGCAGTGGTAGAGCACCGCGTCGTCGCCGGAGGCGGCGATGTCGTGCAGAACGTTGGCGAAGCCCTGATTCGCGCCGGGCGCGGTGATGAACGCGCGGTACAGATCGGGGCCGGCGGCGAAGGCCGAGCCCATCACCTGCGGCGAGGCCTGGCCGATGATGTCGTCCCAATTCTCCTGCGCGCCAGCGGGAACGCGGTCGGGGAGGAAGGTCCGCTCGATGCCCATGCGCAGGTCGTCGACGGAGCGCACCCGATGTCCGGTGAGGGTGGCCAGGTCGGCGTCGGTGGCCTTGCTCAGGTCACCGCTGCGGAACACCAGGCCCGAGCGCACGAGGCGACCGTCGGTCGTGCGATAGCCGCCCAGATCGCGAGCGTTGAGCACGCCCTGCAGATGCAGCGAGCGATCGTCGAGATTGCTCACCACCGACCCGGTGGCCGTCGGCGGATCGACCGCCAGCGCGGTGCCCAGCGCGGGGCCGCAGGCGATGGCGACGCTGGCGGCGACGGCCGCGGTGATTCGTACGGAACGATGGACCATGACAACTCCTGGACGGTCGTACAGCTCTCGAACGCCCGTCACGGTACACCGAGCGATTGCTCGGTCAGGCGGCCGGTACCTCGAACCGCGACAGCGCGAGCAGTCGTGAGATCGCGCGCAGATACTTCTTGCGATATCCGCCGCCGAGCATCTCCTCGGAGAAGATCTTGTCCAGCTTGACCCCGGATACCGTGACCGGAATGCCCGCGTCGTAGAGCCGGTCGGCGAGCACCACGATGCGCAACGCCACGGCCTGATCGGTGACGGTGTGCACATCGGAGATGAAGACCGCCGACACGCCCGAGATCAGCGCGCCGAAGCGCGACGGGTGCAGGGTGCTCAGATGGGCCAGCAGAGCGTCGAACTGGTCGAGCGTGGAACCCGGTGTGGCCGCGGCCTTGTCGACCAGCACCTCGGGTGCGGTCGGTTCCGGCGCGGGCGGCAGATCGCGGTGGCGGTAGTCCGGACCGTCCACGCGCACGGTCTCGAACAGCGCGCCCAGTTTGCGGATCTCGCGCAGGAAGTCCTGGGCGGCGAAACGCCCCTCCCCCAGCTGATTCGGCAGCGTGTTGGAGGTGGCCGCGACCGAGACGCCGCGCGCGGTCAACTCGGTCAGCAGCCGCGACACGAGCATGGTGTCGCCCGGATCGTCGAGTTCGAATTCGTCGATGCACAGCAGGCTGTTGGCCGACAGCCGTTCCACCGCGTTGGTGAAGCCCAGCGCGCCCACCAGATTGGTCACCTCGCCGAAGGTGCCGAACGATTTCGGCGCGGGCGAGGCGTGGAAGATCGAGGCGAGCAGGTGGGTCTTGCCGACGCCGAAGCCGCCGTCGAGATACAGTCCCGCGCCGTCGACCTGCTTCTTCTTACCGAACAGACTCTTGCGGCCCTGCGCGGCGTGGATCTTGTTCACCTGCCCCGCGAACTGCTCGGCCTTGCGCACGGCCTCGGCCTGGCTCGGCTCCTCGGGGTCGGGAATGTAGGAGGCGAAACTCACCTCGTCGAAGGTGGGCGGCGGGACCATCTGGGCGATGAGCTGATCGGCCGGAACCTCAGGGTTGCGATCGACGAGGTGTTGCTGCACCCGCACAGCCTACTGACGTGGTGTGATCGGTCGTTATGCAGCGTGTCCCCAATGCGATCCAGTTCACAACGCTGGGCGCCGACGATCTGGTGCGGTTGTACGCCTATCCGGCACGGCTCGAATCCCCGTGGATTCGAGCCAACTTCATCGCGAGTATCGACGGCGCGATGGCGCTGGACGGCCGATCCGGTGCGCTGGGCGGACCGGCGGACAAGACCGTCTTCCGGATCCTGCGCGATCTCGCCGATGTGATCCTGGTCGGCGCGGGCACGGCGCGCGCGGAGAACTACGGCGGCGCCCGCACCGACAGCTTCCGGCGTATCCGGCTCTATCACCACGGTCTCGGCGGCGCCCAGGACGGCGCGGCGCCCCCGATCGCGGTCGTCACCGCGAGCGCGGCGCTGGATCCGACCGCCCGCCTGTTCACCGATACCGCCCGCCCGCCGATCGTGCTCACCACCGCCACCGCGCCCGCGGACCGCAAGCGCGCGCTCGCCGAGGCGGGCGCGGAGGTGGTCGAGGCGGGCGCGAACAGCGTGTCGGCCGCGGGCATTCGCGCCGCACTCGCCGAGCGTGGACTGCTGCGCGTGCTGTGTGAGGGCGGGCCGTCGCTGTTCGGCGATCTGATCGTCGCCGGCGCGGTCGACGAGCTGTGCCTGACCGTGTCGCCACTGCTCGTCGGCGGTACCACGGGCCGAATCGCCGTGTCGCCCAATGCCTTGCCGACCCCGATGATGCTGTGCCACGCACTGCTCGACGACGACGGCGCGGTATTGACACGCTGGGAACGCGGGCACACCCAGAGCTGAAACGGCTCGGTGAACCTGGCAGGCTGTAGCGCATGCGCTGGAGTCGGGCCGCCCTGCTGGTGTCGTCATCGCTGACGGTTGTGCTCACCGCCGCCTGCGGTGCGGGGCCGTCGGATCGGCCCGGAGTGGCGGTGGAGCGTGCGCATCAGGCGGGTTCGCCCCCGACGACCTCGCCCGCGCCCGCCCCGCCCCCCGGGGCGGAGGTGCCCAAGACCGATCTGAGTTGGCGCGACTGCGCCGCGCCCACCTTCAACCTGCTCGGCCTGGGCGCACCGCCGACCGGATTGATCTTCGAATGCGCCGAGTACTCCACCCCGATCGACACCGGCGGCTCGGTGCTCGGCACCTTCCGCATCGCGGCGGTGCGGGCCCGGCTGGCCACCACGCCCGCCGACGCGCCGCCGCTGGTGCTCACCTCCGGCGGCGACCGCTCCTCGACCGCGACCCTCGCCGGACTGGCCGCAGCGCCGAATTCGGCCGTGCTGGCGGCACATCCGGTGGTGGCGGTGGATCGGCGCGGGCTGGGCAGTTCGCAGCCGATCGACTGTATGCCCAACGACACCCGCCGCGGCCTCGCCGACAGCGCGCAGTTCTCCCCCGGCGATCCGGTCGATGCGATGGTCAAGTTCAGCCAGGACGCCACGATCGCCTGCCAGGACTTCCTGCAGCCGTATCAGCGCACCTTCGACGCGCCACACGCCGCCGACGATATCGAGCAGCTGCGCAAACAGTGGCAGGTCGATCGGATCGCGCTCGTCGGGACCGGCAGCGGCGCGCGGGTGGCGCTGAGCTACGCCGCGAAGTACGGCGACCATCTGGCCCGGCTGATCCTGGATGCCCCGCAGGCCGTCGACGCCGATGCCGTCACCCGCACCGAACAGCGGGTCCGAGGCGCCGAGGCGGCACTGACCGCCTTCGCCCAGCGCTGCGCGGCCCTGAGCTGTTCACTCGGCACCGATCCGCATGCCGCGATCGCGGGTCTGGTCAACCAGGCGCGCGGCGGCGGGCTGGGCGATCTGTCCGCGGGTGCGCTGCTGGCCGGAATCTCCGGATTCCTCGGCGATCCGCGCGCCGATCAGAGCAATCGGGTGGCCGAACTCGCCGACGCGCTCTCGGCGGCCGGGCGGGGCGACCGCGGCCCGATCGGCCAACTCGTACAACGACAATCGGCGGCGGTCGGCACGGATGGGCAATTCGTCTCCCGGTGCAGCGATAATCAGCAGCCCGCCACCCCCGATCGGGCCAAGGAGCTGGAAAAGACCTGGGGCGCACAGTATCCGGTATTCGGCCGGGACGCGGCGGTGCGACTGATGGCCTGCGCGGCCTGGCCGGTGCCCAATCCGCCGCAGCTGCCGGACAAGTTCACGCTGCCGGTGCTGCTGCTCGGCACCACGGCCGATCCGGTCACCGGCGGCGACGCGCTGCCGACCGTCACCGGCGTGCTCGGCCGCGCGGGGGCCACCACGGCCACGATCGGCTGGCAGGGCTGGGGACATCCGGTGCTCACCCATTCCGGCTGCGCGCAGCAGGCATTGACCGATTACCTGAAGGATGCGAGACTGCCCGCCGACGGAACCGCCTGTCCCGCATAATCGCGACCGCTCACCGCGGTGATGCGAACGAATGGTGAAAAGTGCGCTGCGGCACGCCTGACGGCGGGTCCGCGCAACCACGCGGTGCCCTCCCGGTGTACCGTGCCCCAGTGTTGTTTCGTCAGCTCGAGCCACGCACCGCTCGTACCACCGCCGAGGTCTTGAACTTCGCCCTGTGGCCGTTCGCGATCATGACCGTGCTGCATCAGGTGATCGTGAAGGCCACCAACTTCACCGTCACCGACGACTTCGCTCCGGTATACCGGGCCTCGCTGGCGTTCCTCCACGGCCGAGCCGTCTACAACGAGAACTTCGACTACGTCGACCCGCACTATCTCTACCCGCCGAGCGGCACGCTGCTGATCGCGCCGCTGGCGTTCATCGATCCCGAGAAGTCCAAATGGTGCTTCATGGGGCTCAACGCGCTGGCCATCATCCTGGCCTGGTATCTGCTGTTGCGGCTGTTCAAGTTCCGGCTCTCCTCGCCGGCCGCGCCGCTGCTGTTGCTGCTGATGTTCGCCTCCGAAACCGTCATCAACACACTGGCTTTCGGCAATGTGAACGGTGTCGTGCTGCTGGCGGAGGTGGTGTTCATCCACCTGCTGCTGCGGCGGCGCGATCTGCTCGCCGGGCTCGTGATGGGGCTGACGCTCGCGGTCAAGCCGACGCTCGCGCCGATGCTGCTGATCCCGATCATGCGCAGGCAGTGGAGCGTGCTCATCACCGCGCTGGGTGTACCGATCCTGCTCAACGCGATCGCCTGGCCGCTGATCACCGATCCGATGGACTTCGTCCGCCGGACGGGACCGTACATCCTCAAGAATCGCGACTACTTCAACAGCGCGATCGTCGGTAATGCCAGCTATTACGGGCTGCCGGTCTGGCTGACGTGGGCGATGCGGCTGGCCATGGCGATTCTGGCGCTGATCTCGCTATGGCTGCTGTACCGGTACTACCGGCGCGATGAGCTGTTCTTCGTCTGCACCGCCACGGGCGTGCTGCTGACCGCGGAGTTCCTGCTGCTCGGCTTGGGCCAGCAGTACTACTCGATGCTGCTGTTCCCGTTCCTGATGACGGTGGTGCTGCGCAATTCGGTGTTGCGCAACTGGCCCGCGTGGCTGGCGATCTTCGGCTTCATGACCTATGACAAGTGGCTGCTGGATCACTGGCAGAGCACCGGCCGGGCGCTGGAGTATCTACGGGTCACCTTCGGCTGGGGACTGCTGCTGGTCGTGGTGTTCTGCGTGCTGGGCGACCGGTATCTGACGGCGCGGCGCGAGGGACGGCTCGACGAGGGCATCGATCCGGCATTCCTGCTGACGGCCACCGATCGCCACGCCTGGAATCCCAACGGGCAGACCGCCCGCGCCGCGCGCGCCGATCTGCCCGCCGAGACCACGAAAAGCCAAGCGGGCACTCTCAGTTAGCCATCATTAGACTCGGCTTATGAGTTCCGACTCCGACACCTCGCTCCCCGCGCCGAAGATCCAGCTCACGCCGCAGGAATGGAAGACGCGGCTGTCGCCGGAGGAGTACGCGGTGCTGCGCCAGGCGGGCACCGAACGCGCCTACACCGGCGAGTACACCGATACCGAGACCGACGGCGTCTACGAGTGCCGGGCCTGCGGCGCGGAGCTGTTCCGCAGCACCGAGAAGTTCCCTTCGCACTGCGGTTGGCCGTCGTTCTTCGATCCCTCGAAGTCCGAGGCGGTGATCCTGCGGGAGGACACCTCACTGGGCATGCGCCGGGTCGAGGTGCTGTGCGCCAACTGCCACAGCCACCTCGGGCACGTCTTCGAGGGCGAGGGCTATGACACGCCGACGGACAAGCGGTACTGCATCAACTCCATCTCCCTGCGGCTGCAGCCCTCGGACAACGCATCGCGCTGAGAACCCTTCGGGGCGAGTCCTCGCTGGACACGCCCCGAACTGCCAGGGGTGCAGTCGGTTTCAGGGCAGGGCGTTGATCAGCTTCTCGATATCGACCCGCGGGCCGGTGAAGAACGGGATCTCCTCGCGCACGTGCAGGCGGGCCTCGGTGGCGCGCAGATCGCGCATGAGGTCGACGATGCGGTGCAGTTCGGGCGCCTCGAAGGCGAGGATCCACTCGTAGTCGCCCAGCGCGAACGACGATACGGTGTTGGCGCGCACGTCGGGATAGCCACGCGCGGCCTTACCGTGGTCGGCCAGCATCTTGCGACGCTCCTCGTCGGGCAGCAGATACCACTCGTAGGACCGCACGAACGGGTACACACAGATGTAGTTGCCCGGCTCCTCGCCGGCCAGGAACGCCGGAATGTGGCTCTTGTTGAATTCGGCCGGGCGATGCAGCGCCGCATTGCTCCAGACCGGGATGCTGGCCCGGCCCAGTTCGGTGGTGCGGCGGAAGTCGGCGTAGGCGGACTGCAGATCCTCGATGCGCTCGGCATGGGACCAGATCAGGAAATCGGCGTCGGCGCGCATTCCGGCGACGTCGTAGAGCCCGCGCACCACGATCCCGCGCTCCTCGAGCGATTCGAAGAACGCCCGCGCCTCCTTCACGGCCGCCGCCCGATCCTCGCCCAGCACACCCGGTTCCACCTGGAACACCGAGAACATCAGGTAACGGATGGTCGAGTTGAGCGTCTGATAATCGAGTCGCGCCATGCTCCCATCGTGCCACCCGCCGCAGCCCGCCCGCACAACCGCACCCTTTCCCGCATTTCGCACCCTGTGCGGGCGCCTGCAACGGGTGCGAAGCGCGGGAAAGGGTGCGAGGACGCTCGGTTGTCGGTGCTTGCTGCCACGCTGCGCACATGACATCGAATACGGACGCGTCTCCCCGCCGGGGTCAGCTCGCTTCGCCGAGGATCCGTTGTGCCGCAGCGATTCCGGTGGCCGCGCAGGCGGGCACGCCGACGCCGTGCAGATACGCACCCGCGACGGCGAGACCGGGCAGTTCGGCGACCGCAGCCTCGATCGCGGCGATCCGGGCGTTGTGGCCGGGCGCGTATTGCGGCAGACCGCCGCGCCAGCGCCGCACGACCGCGGTGCGCGGTGCGAGGCGCAGACCGGTGACGGTCGACAGGTCCTCGGTGGCGGCGGTGATGAGCTCGGCGTCTGTCCAGGACAGCGGGATGTCATCGCCGAAGCGGCCGAATGAGGCGCGAACCAGGGCGACATCCCGGTGGGCCAGATGGGTCCATTTGCGACTGGACAGCGTGAAAGCCTTGGCGCGCAGGGGTTCTCCGGTGGCAACCAGGATGCCGGAGTTGCCGGGCAGCGGGGTGTCGGCGGGCAGGGCCAGGGCCACCAGGGCGGAGGAGGACAGTTCGATCTCCGCGGCGGCGCGCGCGGCCGCCGGTGCGGCGGCGCGCAGCAGTCGGGCGGTCGCCGGGGCCGGTGTCGCGAGGATCACCGCGTCGACCTCGCCGACCGGATCCATCCGCCAGCCCCGCGCGGTGCGTTCCAGTGCCGTTGCGGCCGTACCGGTTTCGAGCTTGGGCGCGGCCGCGCCGAGCAGCGCGTCCAGCAGTACGCGGTATCCGTCGCGGATACCGCCGAATACCGGTGCGGTCGAGGGCGGCGGGAGCGCGTCCGATACGGCCCGCGACAGGTTCGGGGCGCCCGCGTCGAGGGCCGCCGCCAGGGTGGGCAGCGCGGCGCGCACGCCGATCGTATTCGCCAGTCCGGCATACACACCGCCGAGCAGTGGATCGACGCTGCGCCGCACGACCTGCTCGCCGAACCGGTCGGCCACCAGCGCCCCGACCGAGATGTCACCGCCGCGCTCCCAGCGCAGCGGGCGGTTCGGTTCGTCGGCGATCCATGTCAGCGTCGCGTCGTCGACCAGTCCGGTGACGGCGTCGGGTCCCGCCGGAATACCCATGAGCGTGCGCTCCGGCAGCGGATGCGCCGCGCCCGCCGACCAGATCAGCGGACGCAATCCGGCGGGGAACACCAGTTGCTCCTCGAGGCCCAATTCCCGTAGCAGTGCCGGGATTTCGGGCCGCCGGCCCACGAACGCCTCGGCGCCCAGATCTATCGGCCGCCCGGCGATCTCACCGGTGTACAGGATCCCGCCGATGCGCTCGGTGCGTTCCACGAGGGTGAGCTCGAGCGCGTCCCCCAGCGCCGCCCGCAGCCGATACGCCGCGACCAGCCCGCTGATCCCGCCACCGATCACCGCGACCCGCATCGACCACTCCTTGTTCCGCGCATCCGCACCTCCGTTGCAACCTACCCTCGGGTCGATCCGGTCGGTTCATGCAGATCCCCGACCTCGCCGATCTGATCTGGCTGTTCGAAGGGCACGCGGGATCGACGCTGTGATTCCGGGACGACGCGGCCCAACTGCGCACCACACTCACGATTCACTTGCACTGGGAGGTGGCGCCTTTCGGCAGCTGGTCGGAGGACCGTCGGCGCGGTTACAGCGGCGAGGGCAGGCTGTGGATCAGCTCGACCGTGGCGGTGATCGCGCCCGGATCGGTATCGGGCAGCACGCCGTGGCCGAGATTGAAGATGTGACCGGCCGCGCCCAGGGCCACTGCCTCGTCCGCCTCGTGGGCGATGCGACGAACCTCATGCTCGATCACCGCGGAGCCCGCGAAGAGAGTGGCCGGATCGAGGTTGCCCTGCAACGCCTTTCCGGGCCCGACGCGGCGCACGGCCTCGGTCAGTGGCACCCGCCAGTCGACGCCGACCACATCGGCGCCGGCCTCGCCCATCGCACCGAGCAGCTCGCCCGTGCCGACACCGAAGTGGATGCGCGGCACACCGGCGTCGGCGAGCTCGGCGAACACACGTTCCGAATGCGGCAGCACGTATTCGCGGTACTGCGCCAGCGACAGCGCCCCGGCCCAGGAATCGAACAACTGAATGGCGTCCACCCCGGCGGCCAGCTGGGCGCGCAGGAATTCGATCGTGATATCGGTGAGCGTGCTGAGCAGCGCGTGCCAGGTAGTGGGATCGCCGAGCATCATCGCCTTGGTGCGCTCATGATGGCGGCTCGGACCACCCTCGACCAGATAGGAGGCGAGAGTGAAAGGGGCACCGGCGAATCCGATCAGCGGCGTCTCGCCCAGCTCACCGACGAGCAGCCGGACGCCCTCGGCGACCGCACCCACCTCCTCGGGCCGCAGCCGCGGCATGGCCCGCACGTCTTCGACCGTGCGCACCGGTTGCGCCACCACCGGGCCCACCCCCGCCACGATATCGAGATCGATGCCCGCGGCCTTGAGCGGAACCACGATGTCGGAGAACAGGATCGCCGCATCCACCCGATGCCGCCGAATCGGCTGCAATGTGATCTCGCACACCAACTCGGGATCGAAACACGACGCCAACATCCCGACCCCGGCGCGCAACTCCCGATACTCGGGCAACGACCGCCCGGCCTGCCGCATGAACCACACAGGACGCCGACTCGGCACACCACCAGTGGCGGCAACAAGGAACGGCGCATCGGACAACCGGCGGCGCGTAGACGTACTCATCATCGCCATCGTATGTCGTGCCCACCCCGCACCAGCCCACCACCCGGCGACCCACCCTCGCCACGCGCGACCCCATATGAATCCCATCACCCGGTAGGGCCGTACGAATCTCACCACCAGCGAGCACCGCGCGACCCGCACCACCTGACGGAGCTCATACAAGCCCCACCACCCCATAAGACCGTCCGAGCCCCACCCATCCATCCGACCCCACCCACCGGTGGGGCACCCCCCACCAACTAGCGCGGTCGTCCGAGCCTGACCACTGCCGCACCAACCCCATCCCCAGTGAGGTCGTCCAAACCTCACCACCCGACGCGGTCGCCCGAACCTCACCACCCAACACGGCCACACCAACCCCACCACCCAGTGCACTCGCCCCAACCCGACCACCCAACGCGGTCGCCCGAGCCGGACCACACAGCGCAGCCAACCCACCACCAGCGAGCCCCAAACCAACCTCACCGTCCAGGACCCCATACAAACACCCCAAAACCCACAACCACCGAACCACTCGGAGCAACCCCACCCAGCAACGGTTCGCGGCCGTGGCGGGGGGGGGGGGGGGGGGGCCCATGGCCGGTGGCCGGGTTGGGTCGGGGGAGCAGCGTAAGGGGGGGGCCGC
>NZ_JBITDI010000008.1:39195-88332 GCF_044454005.1 Nocardia sp. NPDC051570
CGTCGTTCAGCGCTCGAAGCGCATGCGCGAAGCGCGAGTCTCGAGCGCTGAACGACGAGACTCGGGGCCGCGAACCCGCCGGAGCGAAGCGGAGGCAAAACAACCCAGCGCGCCTCCGACTCTCGGACGGTGTTCGGGTTTAGGTTCACAAGCGTGACACCGCTCGACTTCCGCGACGGCGCCGCAGCGACCCCGGGCCCCGATAGCGAACCCGCCCAGTTTCGCGCCGCGGTCGATGCGATGGGCACCGCATCCGTGCATCCCCGGATCGAGCTCGCGCCGATCCGGCCGCCACAACGCCTGGCTCCGTACTCCTATGCCATCGGGGCCGAGGTGAAACATCCGGACACCAATGTCATTCCGGTGGATTCGGAGGGGGAGGACGCGTTCGGGCGGCTGATCCTGTTGCACGACCCCAACGGGCATGAGGCATGGCATGGGGTGTTCCGGCTCGTCGCCTATATCCAGGCCGATATCGACGCCGCGCTGGCCGGCGATCCGCTGTTACCGGAGGTCGCATGGAGCTGGCTGGTGGACGCGCTGGAATCGCGGGGGGAACCCTTCACGGCGTTGGGTGGGACGGTGACCTCCACCAGTTCGGTCCGCTACGGCGATATCGCCGGACCGCCGCGCGCCTATCAGCTCGAGCTGCGGGCCTCGTGGACGGTGGGGTCGACCCAACTCGGACCACACGTGGAGGCATTCTGCGAAGTTCTGGCCTATGCGGCGGGTTTGCCGCCCGCCGGCATTACTCATTTGCGGCCGCGTCCGCAGATTGCCGACGACCGGTTCTGACCGCAACGTAAAGTTCTGGGCTATGCCCGACGAGTCCGAGAATTTCCCGGGTGGGGTTGGAGGAAATGCCACCGCTGTCCCCCTACTGGCGCCCGCCGATGGCGTGCCGCCGGTACTGGACACCGCGGTGGATATCGCCGACGCCGCCGCCCGGCTGGCTGCCGGCAGCGGTCCGCTCGCGGTGGACGCCGAGCGCGCCTCGGGTTTCCGCTATTCCAACCGCGCCTATCTGATCCAATTGCGCCGCAAGGGTTCGGGCACCGTGCTCATCGACCCGATCCCCGTGGACGGCGAGCTCACGCCGCTGGCGCAGGTCATCAACGATCTGGAGTGGGTACTGCATTCGGCCGATCAGGATCTACCCGGGCTGGCCGAGCTGGGCCTGCGGCCGGCGGCGCTGTTCGACACCGAATTGGGCGGGCGCCTGGCCGGTTTCGAGCGCGTGGGCCTGGCGGCGATGGTCGAACTGCTGCTCGGACGCGAGTTGCGCAAGGGTCACGGTGCGGCGGACTGGTCCACCCGGCCGCTGCCCGCGGAATGGCTCAACTACGCCGCCCTGGACGTGGAGCTGCTGCTGGAGCTGCGCGACGCTGTCGCCGAGGCCCTGACCGAACAGGGCAAGACCGACTGGGCGGCACAGGAATTCGAACATGTGCGCACCACCGAACCGGGACCGCCGAAGGCGGAGCGCTGGCGGCGCACCTCCGGCATCCACACCCTGCGCCGCACCCGTCAGCTGGCGATCGTGCGTGAATTATGGACGACCCGCGATCAATTGGCCCGCAGCCGCGACGTCGCCCCGGCCCGCATCCTGCCGGATTCGGCGATCATCGCGGCCGCCGAGGCGGATCCGAAGTCGGTGGCGCAGCTGCGGGCGTTGCCGGTGTTCGGCGGTCCGCGGCAGCGCCGGTACTCACGGGAGTGGCTCGGTGCCGTGGAACGCGCTCGCACCCTCTCGGATTCGCAACTGCCCACGCTCACCCAGCCCTACGACGGCCCGCCGCCGGTGAACCGCTGGGAGCGGCGCGATCCGGAGGCCGCCGCCCGCCTCACCGCCGCCCGCGCCGCGATGGCCGATCTGTCGACCCAGCACGCGATCCCGGTGGAGAACCTGCTCACCCCGGATCTGGTACGCCGCCTGTGCTGGGACGGACTCCCCGAATTCCGTTCCGGCAGCAGACCGGACGATCCGGAACAGGTCATCGACGATTTCCTGAAGTCGGGCGGCGCCCGCCCCTGGCAACGCGAGTTGTCGGTACCGCGCCTGTCGGAGGCGCTGTTCCCGGCGGAGCCGTAGCGCCGGGTGAGCCGAGCGGGCCAGTCAGGCAAGGGGTAGACGGGCGGACTCGGTCTCCGAAAGCCGGTGTGCGCCGGGCGTGGTGCTCAGCCCCGCAGCGTGACCCGCAATCGCGCGCCACCGCGGGGACTCTCCTCGAGACACACGGTGCCGCCGTGCAATCGGGCCTGCTGCGCGACCAGTGCGAGACCGAGTCCGCTGCCCGCCGCGGCAGTGGCGCCGCGGGTGAACCGTTCGAAGACTCGCTCGCGATCCTCGGGCGGCACGCCGCACCCATCGTCGTCCACGGTCAGTTCGACCGCGTCGTCGATTTCGCGGGCATCGATGTCCACCAGGGTCGCCCCGCCGTGGCGCACCGAGTTGGTCACCGCATTCTCGACGATGCTGCGCAGGCCCGCGGCCAGGCCTCGGATACGCAGTGGTTCGGTGACGGTCGAGACGATCGTCACCTCCGGATGGTTCCGGCACGCATCCGCCACGACCTGATCGATGAGTTCGTCCAGATCGACCTCGGCGAAATCGTCGTGGGTGGTCAACTCCCCCAACGCCAATCGCTCGAGCGCCCCCAGCGTGTCCTCGACCGACTGCTGGGTGCTCAGTACGTCATCGAGGATGTCGAGGCGCTCCGGCTCCGGCACATCCATCGTCCGCAGCACCTGCAGGTCAGTGCGCATCGCGGTGAGCGGGGTGCGCAATTCGTGCGCCGAAGTGGCCGCGAAATCCCGGGCCGCGGCCAGAGCGTCGGCGGTGTGGCGGCGTTCCGCGGCGATGCGGTCGAGCATCCGGTTCATGGCCGCGGTCAGTTCGGCGGTCTCGGTGGTTCCCCCGGTCGCCGGAACATCTAGCGACAGCCGAGTTCCCACCCCCTTGGTCGCCGTCGTCAACCGCCGCAGCGGCAATACGGCCCGATGCGCGAAGAACCACCCCAGCGCCGCAGCCGCCACGATCGCCCCGGCCCCGACCACCACGATCCGCATCCGCTGCGCCGCAACGGTATCCGCCAGCGCCTCCTTCGGCACCGCGGCCGCGACCACAACCGTGTCCCCATGCCCGACCTCCGCGGGCACGGGCCACGTCAGAAACGTCTCCGCCGGACCGGAACCCACCCCGTCCCGATCGGTCGACACGAACTCCGCACCCGACCCCGGCATGATCACTCTCGGCGAAGCGGCAGCCCCGGAAGCGATCACGCCCGGCACGGCGACAGCCGGACCCGCCGAGGGCGCACCCGGCATCCGCGCGGCAGGACTCGGGGCGGGTGCGGATGTTCCTGACGCGGACTCGGTCGCGCTCGGCGCGGAAACTCCAGGGCCAGACACGCCCGGTGCGGATCCGGAAGCGCTCGGGGTGGATTCGGCTGCACCTGAGGTGGATCCGTTTGTGCCTCGCACGGAATCGACCGGGCCAAGCGAACCGGGCACGAGTCCAGGTGCGCTCGGGGTGGATTCGGTTGCACCTGAGGTGGATTCGGTCGCGCCTCGCACGGAACCAGCCGAGCCAAGCGAACCGGGCACGAGTCCAGGTGCGCTTGCGGTGACCGGTTCTGTTGCGCCCGGCGCAGATACGGGTGCGCCGGGCGCACCCGGCATTGGCGCAGCCGGGCTCGTGGAGGGTCCCGGATCGTTCGGAGCGGGTGGGCTCGGAGTGGGGGGCGATGTCGCCAGGGAGGCGGGGGCGGTGATTCGCAAGGAGCGGACCGTCGTTGCGAACTGTTGTTCGGTGCCGGAGGGGGCCAGGGCGAAGAAGACCGCGCTCATGGCGATGACGACCAGGGCCGCGGCGGCCGCGCTGGCGAGGGCGACTCGGGTGCGCAGGGATAGCAGGCGGGTCATGGTTCCATCCGGAGGACGAAGCCGACTCCGCGGACGGTGTGCACCAGCCGCGGGCAGCCGGTGGCCTCGATCTTGCGGCGTAGGTAGGCCACGAAGACATCCACCACCTTGGTCTGGGTGTGGAAGTCGTAGCCCCACACTCGATCCAGCAATTGCGTGCGGCTGAATACCTGGCCCGGGGCCGCGGCCAACGCGGCCAGCAGGTCGAATTCGCGCTTGGTGAGATCCAGCGGGTGGTCCTCGATGTAGGCGCGGCGGGCGCCGGGCAGCACGGTCAGCGGTCCCAGCACCGTTCGGCTCGGGTCGGCGGCGGGGGCGGGAATGCGGCGCAGCAGCGCGCGCAGCCGGGCGGCCAGCTCGCCCAGGTCGAACGGTTTGGTCAGATAGTCGTCCGCCCCCGCCTCGAGCGCGCCGATCCGATCGACCACCTCCGAGCGGGCGCTGAGCACGCAGATCGGGATCTCGTTGCCCAATGCCCGCAGCGCGGTGACGACCTGGACGCCGTCCAGCCGCGGCATGTTCAGATCCAGGACCATCGCCGCGGGCGCCTCCGCGGCGATGGCCGCGAGTGCCGTGGCCCCGTCGGCCGCGGTGTCGACCTCGAAACCGGACAGCCGCAGCCCGCGTGCCACGGAGGTCAGCACGCGGGCATCGTCGTCCACCACCAGTACTCGACTGTTCGTCACGATTCGACGATATCGACGAGTCGCGGCTCAGGGTCGGGAGCAGGTCACCAGCGTATGGTCCGCGCCGTCGCGCTGCGCATAGGGCTGCGCGGGTTCGGCGGGAACCACCTCGCATCGACCGCGCGGACCCGCGACGACACCGGGTAGGGCCGGGACCCCGATCACCTGTTGCCCGTCGGGACCCACGATCACCACGCCCTGGTCACCGGGAGCCACGACCGCGGGCTCACCCGGCGACACCACCGCGGGCTGCCCATCGGGGCCAACGGTCACGAGACCCGGCGACACGACCACGGGCTGCCCGTCGGAGCCAACGGTCACGACACCCGGCGATACGACCGCAGGCCCGGAACTCGGACCGCCCGGCGACACGACCGCCGGGCCTGACGATCCCGACTGCATAGACAGCGGCGCCTGTGCGCCCGCCACGGCGGGCAGCGTCAGCACCGCGCCGCCCGCGAGACCGGCGATGAGGAGACGACGAACAGTGAACAGCGACATGGGCACAACTCCTGGGCTCGGGGACGATCGCTCGTCGGTATGTCGAACGCCGTCGACGTTATGAGCCCAGTGCTGGACAACCGTTCGAGAACGGTTAGGGAATCGATAGAAAGACTCAGGCGCTCCCGGCCAGCCATCCGGTGATGCGGCGGGCGATATCGGCCTCGGTCAGCTCGAGCTCCTGATGGATCTGCGCGCGCGAGGCGTGGTCCAGGAACTGTTGCGGCACACCGATATCGCGGGTCGGCACGTCCAATCCGGCCGCGCGCAGCCGCGCCGACACCGTGGATCCGATGCCGCCGTGCAGGCCGCCGTCCTCGAGCGTCACCACCAGCCGGTAGTTCTCGGCGAGTTTGACCACGGCATCCGGTACCGGAAGCACCCAGCGCGGATCCACCACCGTCACCGAGACGCCTTCGCGCTCCAACACTTCCGCGGCACCTACCGCGGTATGCGCGAACGGGCCGACCGCGACCAACAGCACATCGCCGCGCACCGACTGCGCCGACGTGCCCTCCGGCATGCGCAGCACATCCACCCCGTCGAGTCGCTCCACGGCCGCGAGATCCTGCGCCACAGCGCCTTTCGGGAAGCGCAGCGCGGTCGGGCCGTCGTGCACGGCCAGCGCCTCGGCGAATTCCTCCCGCAGCGTGGCGGCATCGCGCGGGGCGGCGACCCGGATGCCGGGGACGATGCCCAGCACCGAGAGATCCCACATGCCGTTGTGGCTGGCGCCGTCGTCGCCGGTGATACCGGCCCGGTCCAGCACGAGCGTCACCGGCAGACCCAGCAGCGACACGTCCATGAGCAGCTGGTCGAAGGCGCGGTTGAGGAAGGTCGAGTAGATCGCGACCACCGGATGCAATCCGCCCAGGGCCAGCCCGGCGGCCGAGGTCATGGCGTGCTGTTCGGCGATGCCGACATCGAACATCCGCTCCGGGAACCGCTCGCCGAACGGGGCGAGCCCGGTGGGGCCGGACATGGCGGCGGTGATGGCGACGATATCCTCGCGCTGTTCGGCCTGGCGGATCAGCTCGTCGGAGAACACCGAGGTCCAGCCGACCGAGCGGCCACCCCTCGGCTCACCGGTCTCCGGATCGATGACCCCGATCGAATGCATCTGATCGGCCTCGTGGTTCTCCGCGGGCTGATAACCGCGGCCCTTCTGGGTGACCGTATGCACGATGACGGGCCCGCCGAAGTCCTTGGCGCGGCGCAGCGCGGCCTCGAGGGCCACGATGTCGTGACCGTCGACCGGGCCGAGATACTTCATCCCGAGATCGCTGAACAGCTCCTGCGGGGCCACCGCATCCTTGATCCCGGTCTTGAGCGCGTGCAGCATCGAATACGCCGAACCGCCCACCCGCGGAATGCTCTGCACGAAGCGCTTGGTCGCGTCGAGGGCCTGTTCGTAGGCGGGCTGCATGCGCAGCGCGGTCAACCGATCGGCCAGGCCGCCGATGGTCGGCGAATACGAGCGGCCGTTGTCGTTGACCACGACGATCAGCGAGCGGTCTTGTCCGGCGGCGATGTTGTTCAGCGCCTCCCAGCACATACCGCCGGTGAGCGCGCCGTCGCCGACCACGGCCACCACATGGCGACGCTGCTTGGTCAGCGCGAATGCCTTGGCCAGGCCGTCGGCGTAGGACAGCGACGCCGAGGCGTGCGAGGACTCGACCCAGTCGTGCGGGCTCTCCGCGCGGCTGGGGTAGCCGGACAGGCCGCCCTGCTTACGCAGCCGCTCGAAGTCGTCCTTGCGACCGGTGAGGATCTTGTGCACGTAGGCCTGATGTCCCGTATCGAAGATGATCGGGTCGGCCGGGGAGTCGAAGATGCGGTGCAGCGCGATCGTCAGCTCCACCACGCCGAGGTTGGGGCCCAGGTGGCCGCCCGTCACCGCGACCTTGCGGACCAGGAACTCACGGATCTCCTCCGCCAGCTCGTGCAATTCCGGTACCGCCAGCCGGCGCAGGTCCTCGGGCGTATCGACCCGGGAAAGAACTCCCACCGCTATCGCTCCCTCTGGATGGCTCGCTCGTCGTTTGGAACAGTCTACGGAGCCTGACAGGGTCCTCATGACCGGAATGGCAACCCACCTGCGACAGGCGTCCGGTATGTGAGGCTCGACATAGCCTCGGATGGCTACTGTGGGCGCTGCACTGTGCCACAGCCACTCTCGCACCCAGAAGGAACCTCAGTGACCGCCGACCAGCCCCACACCGCCGCCACGGTGACCACCTTCGGACACGGCACCGCCGCCGCCACCCCCGACCGCATGCAGGTCACCATCTCGATCGAAACCCGCGCCAGCACAGTCGCTCTGGCGTATCACCGCGCCGGAGAGCGCACGACATCGGTCACGGCCGCGCTGCGCGCCGACGACGTGCGCTCGACCGATATCGCCACCAGCGGGCTGTCGGTGCACACCGAGACCACCTGGATCGAGGGTGGCGGTTCGCGCATCACCGGCTATGTGGCGAGCACCTCGCTGACGGTCGCGCTGCACACCGACGAGAAAGGTTCGGATCCGGCCACGATCATCGGCCATGCGGTCGACGCCGGCGGCGACGACGTCCGCCTGGGCGGGCTGAATCTGACCTTCGCCGATCAGGAATCCCTGCTCATCCGCGCCCGCGACGCCGCCTGGGACAACGCCCGCACCAAGGCCGAGCAGTACGCCGCCCGCGCCGAACGCAAACTGGGCCCGGTCCTCGAGATCACGGAGAACACCACCTCCCACTCCCCGGTCCCCCACCACACCGTCCAATTCATGGCCGCCAAGTCCGAGGCCGCCCCCATCCCCATCGAATACGGCGAATCCGAAGTCTCCGCGACCCTGCGCGTCACCTGGCTGCTGGCCTGACCCTTTTCGCACCCTCTCCCGCGCTTCGCACCCGCTGTGGGCGGCTGGAAGGGGTGCGGAGTGCGGGAAAGGGTGCGGATCAGGGGGTGGGCTCGAGGAGGGCCAGGCATTCGACGTGGTGGGTGGCGGGGAAGGCGTCGAAGGCGCGTAGGCGGGTGGGGGCGTAGCCCGCGGCGCGGTAGAGGCCGATATCGCGGGCGAATGCGGCCGGGTCACAGCCGATGTGGATGATGCGGGCGGGGTGGTGGGCGGTCATGGCGGCGACGACCTGTTTGCCCGCACCCGCTCGGGGTGGGTCCAGCACGATGACTTCCGGTGTGGGAGCGCCGAATCGCTCGTCGACCCAGCTCTCGACGCGGTGCGCGTCCATATCGACCCAGGGCAGATCGCGCAGGGCGGCGATACCGTCGGCCACGGCCGAGCGCGCGGATTCGATACCGAGCACCGCGCCGTCGGGGCCGACCTGCTCGGCCAGGCGGGCGGCGAAGACGCCCGCGCCGCTGTAGAGATCCCATGCCGTCGCGCCCGGCCCGGCGTCCGCCCAATCGGCGACGATATCCGAATAGCATTGCGCCGCACCGCGATGCGGCTGCCAGAAGCCGGTCGCCGCGACCTCCCAGCGTCGGCCCGCCACATACTGCGCGGCCCGGCCGCTGCCCTCCAGCACGCGTTCGCGCCGCGGTCCGTGCGCGGCCGCCCGGCGCGCCGCGGTATTGCGCCGATCGCCGCCGGAACGCCGCCCGGAGCGCGACGGCTCGAGCTCCACGATATGCCGCAGTCCGTCCCCGTCGACGGCGATGACCAGCTCCGCACCCGGCGTCCAGCGGCTCTCCGCGATACCGTCGAGCGCACCCGAAACCGGTTGCGGGCAGCGCAGATCCGTGATCACCTCGGTGCTGCGATAGCGATGCACCCCCGCGCGCCCGTCGGCGTCGACGACCAGCCGGATCCGGGTTCGCCATCGATCGTTGCCCGCCTCGGGCGGGATCGGCTCCACGACCACCTCGGTATCCCAATCGGCCAGCCGCCGCAGCTGCTCGGTCACCACGTCCGCCTTGAGCGCGCGCTGGGCCTCGGGCGTTGCGAAGGCGAAATCACAGCAGCCCGCGCCACCCGGCCCGGACACCGGGCAGATCGGATCGATGCGATCGGGCGAGGGCTCGAGGATCTGCACCGCCTCGGCGCGGCAGAAGGAGCCGCCGCGATCCTCGGTCACCCGGGCCCGCACCAGTTCGCCCGGCAGCCCGTGCCGGACGAACACCACCCGCCCGTCGTGCCGTGCCACACAGAATCCGCCATGCCCCGGCGCACCGAGCCGCAGCTCGAGAAGCGTTCCCTCCCAGCTATTCTCGCTCATCAGCCGCGCCCGTCGTAGCCGCGTCGCACCGAACCGGGCGCGTTCACGTCGACCTCTTGGCGCGCCCGATCCGACGAACTGAGCTGCCACGGCACGCTGGTCACCATGACGCCCGGCTCGAACAGCAGCCTGCCCTTGAGCCGCAGCGCACTCTGGTTGTGCAGCAACTGTTCCCACCAATGTCCGACCACGTATTCGGGGATGAACACGGTCACCACATCGCGCGGCGAACTGCGCCGCACCCGCTTCACGTAATCCACCACGGGCTTGGTGATCTCGCGATAGGGCGATTCGATCACCTTGAGCGGCACCGGAATTCCGCTCTTCCCCCATTCGCGCACCAGCTGACGGGTATCGGGTTCGTCGACGTTGACGGTCACCGCCTCCAGGACATCGGGCCGCGTGGCTCGGGCGAAGGCCACCGCGCGGCGGGTCGGCAGATGCAGTTTGGACACCAGCACGATCGAATGCGTCCGGCTCGGCAGCACGAGGTTGTCATCGGACTGCTCGTCCAGCTCGCGGGCGACGGTGTCGTAATGCCGCCGGATCAGCCGCATCAATCCGAAGATCGCGGCCATGGTGACGATCGCGATCCACGCGCCCGCCAGGAACTTGGTGATGAGCACGACCACCAGCACGATCCCGGTCATGGTGAGGCCGATGGCGTTGATGACCCGCGACCGCAGCATCCGCCGCCGCACCGCGGGATCGGTCTCGGTGCGCAGCAACCGCGTCCAGTGCCGCAACATGCCGGTCTGGCTCAGCACGAAGGAGACGAAGACACCGACGATGTAGAGCTGGATCAGCCGCGTCACCTCCGCGCCGAACAGCACGACGAACGCCATGGCCGCGCCGGACAGGAACAGGATGCCGTTGGAGAAGGCCAGCCGATCCCCGCGGGTATGCAACTGCCGTGGCAGATACCGGTTCTGCGCCAGGATCGACCCGAGTACCGGGAATCCGTTGAACGCGGTATTGGCCGCCAGCACCAGAATCAGCGCGGTCACGACGGTGATGAAGTAGAACCCCGCCGGGAATCCCTCGAACACCGCCTTGGCCAGCTGCGCGATCAACGTCTTCTGCTCGTAGCCCGCCGGCGCACCCTGAAGATCGCTCACGTTCTGCGCGTAGACCACACCGATCCGGCGCGCCAGGGTGATGATGCCGATCAACAACGAGATGGCGATCACACCGAGCAGCAGCAGCGTGGTGGCGGCGTTGCGGGACTTCGGTTTCCGGAACGCGGGCACGCCGTTGCTGATCGCCTCGACACCGGTCAGCGCCGCACAGCCGGAGGAGAACGCCCGCGCGAGGAGGAATACGAACGCCAGCCCCATCAGATGCGATTGCTCGCCATTGAGCTGGAAGCCGTAGGACTCCGCATGCACCTGGTCGCCCAGGATCTCCACCCGGATCAGCCCCCAGATCAGCATCACGAAGACGCCGACCATGAACGCGTAGGTGGGAATCGCGAACATCGTGCCGGATTCGCGTATCCCACGCAGGTTCATCGCGGTCAGCACCGCGATCGCGACCACCGCGAACAGCACCTTGTGGGTGCCCACGAACGGCACCGCGGAACCGATATTGGACGCCGCCGAGGAGATCGACACCGCGACGGTCAGCACGTAGTCGACCAGCAGCGCGCTGCCGACCGTCAACCCGGCTGTCGGCCCGAGATTGACCGTGGCCACCTCGAAATCACCGCCGCCGGAGGGATAGGCGTGCACGTTCTGCCGATAGGAGGCCACCACGACGGCCATGACCGCGGCGACCGCGAGCCCGATCCAGGGGGCATAGACATACGCCGACAGCCCGGCGGCCGAGAGCACGAGGAAGATCTCCTCGGGCGCGTAGGCCACCGACGACAGGGCGTCGGAGGCGAAAACAGGCAGTGCGATCCGCTTGGGCAGCAAGGTATGTCCCAGCGAATCACTGCGGAAGGGGCGGCCGACCACCATACGTTTGACGGCCGTCGTCAACTTGGACACTCGCGCCAGCATAAGCTCAGTGGCCGCCGCCACACAGTGGCGGGGCCAGGGAGTTTCGACCGGTCGCTCAGGGGGAACGTGGCTGCAAGGATCATCAGCGGGTACGGTTGCGCCGATAACGAACCAGACCGCACACCACGGTTTTCGAATTAGGGATGAGCACGGTGTACGTAGTGATCATGGGGTGCGGCCGCGTCGGCTCGTCGTTGGCCCGCGCCCTGGTCCGCGTCGGTCACGAGGTTGCCGTGATCGATCGCGATCCCAGCGCATTCCTGCGCCTGGGCAAGGATTTCACCGGAGAACGCGTCACCGGGGTGGGCTTCGATCGCGATGTGCTGCTGCGCGCGGGCATCGAGCGGGCGGGTGCGTTCGCGGCGGTGTCCTCCGGCGACAACTCCAACATCATCTCCGCGCGGGTGGCACGCGAGACCTTCGGCATCGACCGGGTCGTGGCGCGTATCTACGACGCCAAACGCGCCGCCGTATACGAGCGGCTGGGCATTCCGACCATCGCCACCGTGCCGTGGACGACCGACCGGTTCCTGCGCACGATCATCGGCGATGAGGCCGGCTCCAGCTGGCGCGATCCGACGGGCACGGTCGCGGTCACCGAGCTCAGCCTGCACGAGGACTGGACCGGGCATACCGTGCGAGATCTGGAGGACGCCACCGGCGCCCGGGTGGCCTTCCTCATCCGGTTCGGCCGGGGCGTACTGCCCGGCAGCAAGACCGTGCTGCAGGCCGACGACACCGTCTATGTGGCCGCCACCTCCGGTTCCGTGGGCGAGGCCGTCGCGCTCGCCGCCGCAGCACCAACGAGCGAGGACCAGTCGTGAAAGTAGCGATCGCCGGAGCCGGCGCCGTCGGCCGCTCCATCGCCCAGGAACTCCTGCGCGGCGGACACGAGGTGATGCTGCTCGAACGCCGCCTCGATCACATCGATCCGGTCGTGGCCCCCGCGGCGACGTGGGTACACGGCGACGCCTGCGAGCTGGAACTGCTCGAGGAGGCGGGGCTGCAGGATTTCGAGGTGGTCATCTCCGCGACCGGTGACGACAAGGTGAATCTGGTCTTCAGCCTCCTCGCCAAGACCGAATTCGGGGTGCGGCGAGTGGTGGCCCGGGTCAACGATCCGCGCAACGAGTGGCTGTTCGACGGATCGTGGGGCGTGGATGTCGCGGTATCCACACCGCGACTACTGGCCTCGCTGGCCGAGGAGGCCGTCTCGGTCGGTGATCTGGTGCGCCTGATGACGCTGCGCCAGGGTCAGGCGAATCTGGTCGAGATCACACTGCCCACGGATACGGTGCTGGCCGGGCGGGCGGTGCGGACGCTCGCGCTGCCGCGCGACGTGGCGCTGGTGACGATCCTGCGCGGCGGGCGAGTGATCGTCCCGCAGCCCGACGATCCGCTCGAGGGCGACGACGAGCTGCTGTTCGTGACCTCGGTCGAGGCCGAGGACGAGCTGCGAAAAGCGTTGGGCGTCAACGGATCCGGATCCGACTGATCAGGACACGGCGATCAGCTTGGCGCGCAGCTTGTTCAGCGCCCGATGCTGCATGACCCGCACCACGCCGGGGCTGGTGCCGATGGCCTCGGCGGTCTGAGCGGCGGTCCAGCCCAACACGATTCGCATGACCAGCACCTCGCGATGCGCGGGGGCCAGCACCTGCATGAGGTCGTAGGTCGCGCGGCGACGCTCCGAGGCCAGCGCCATCTCCTCGGGACCGGCGTCCGGGGAGGCCTCCTCGGGGAACTCCGCGACCGGATAGGACGGATGCGTCTGCGCGCGGCGGAAGGCGTCGGCCACCTTGTTGGCCGAAATGCCGTAGACGAAGGCCAGGAACGACTTGCCCTGATCGCGATAGCGCGGGATGGCCTGCACGGTCGCGATGCAGATCTCCTGCGCGATATCGTCGGCGGTGACATGCAGATTGTTACCCGCGCCGACGCGGGCCGCGCAGTAGCGGCGCACCAGCGGATGCACGATCTTGACGATCTCGGTGACGGCCTGGCGATCACCGGCAGCGGCTGGACCGATCAACCGGTCCAGCTCGGCGGCGGCCCTGCGGCTCTCGGAGTTCGCGGCGCCCGGCCGTTCCGGCCGAATGCCGTGACCCTTCGCTCGGTCCTGCGACGCCACCGTGTTGTTGTCGGTACCCACTTGCCGGATCCTTTCGCCGATCTCGCTCTCACGAAAATCGTGCGACTTTCCGGGCTCGCGCAATAGGCACCCCAGGGGTGGGTCACCCCCACCCCCCGGCCATCCGATGCTCACCGTGGGGTCGATTGCCCCGAAAAGGCCGGGGCACAAGGCTGTACGGTAACGGTTCCGATCGGGTTCATCGTCGGGTCGACGTGGCGGGCAGATGCCCCGCCTTGCGCACCGCCCACACCGTGACCAGCAGCGCGACCGCCGTCAACGGCCAGCCCATGGCGATGCGCGCGGTGGCCAGCAGACCCGTGCTGTCGGTGTCGTAGAAGTGGTGCTGGACCAGAAAGCGGGCGCCGAACACCAGCACCCAGACCGCGGTGGCCACATCGTAGAGCCGCATCGCGCGGCGATCGGAGCGCCAGTCGTTACCGTGCCCATTGAGCACGCCCCAGATCACTCCGGCCAGCGGCCAACGCACGATCATCGACGCCAGGAACACTCCGCCGTAGAGCAGGCTGGCCCAGATGCCGAACAGGAAGAAGCCCTTGGCCGCGCCCATCCGATAGGCGATGAACGCGCAGATCCCCACTCCCAGGAAGCCGGAGATCGCGGGCTGGATCGGATTGCGACGAACCAAGCGCCACACCAGAATCGCGGCCGCCACCCCCAGCGCCGACCAGATGGCCGCGCCGAGACCCCACAGCGCGTTGGCGGGCACGAAGACCACCACCGGCAGGGTCGAGTAGATCAGTCCGCTGATGCCGCCCAACTGTTCCAGCAGGGTCTGCTCCAACGCCTCCTCGGATTCGGCCTCGGTGTCGAGGTCCTCGTCGGGCTGCACGATCGGCAGCACGGCGGTGGGCTGATCGTCCGCGGCGCGGTGGTCGGCGCCGTCGTCCTTGCTGGGTATCGGCATATGTGTCAGGTATTCCCGCGTAGTTCGTAGTAGGGGTTGTACATCACCTTGGCGCCATCGCGTTCCCCGATGCGGCCGCGGACCAGAATACGGCGTCCGGGTTCGATTCCCGGAATGCGCCGCCGTCCGATCCACACCAGCGCGACAGCGTCGGTGCCATCGAAGAATTCGGCCTCCAGCCCACCGGTGGATGCGGTCGGACAGGTCTCCACGCTGCGCAAGCGCCCGAGCATGGTGACCTCCTCGCCGCGGCGGCAGTCCGACGCCTGACAGGCGCCCGATGCCTCGGAGGTCTCGGCCAGTTCCTCGGCGTCGAGCCGGTCCAGATCCGCGGTGAGCCGGCGGCCGAGCCGCCGGAAGTAGCCGCTGTCGGGGCCCGCCTTGCCTTCAGCGGTACCGGATCCCGCCTTGTTCCTGCCCGTGAAAGGCATCTTCGCAACACTTCCTGCAACTGCTGACGACGTGGGTCGCACGTCATCGGGTTCCCACTCGAGCGGCCGGTTGGCCGTACCCCGCCAACTGTAGATGGGGCCCCGATGAGCTGCCACGCGGCCCGCGCCCATGCGTCCGGCGGACGCACCACCTGTGAATACCCACGCCCGCCTCCGCCGAACCAGTCGGTGTGCCGCGTAGGCTCGGCGGGTGCCCGACCTACCCCGCCCCGCGCTCGTCGTCGCCCTGCCCGGCACCGGGTCGGATGCCGATTTCGCGCGCCGCGCCTTCGGACCCGCCTGTGCCGCAGTGGATCTGCCGTTCCTGGCAGTCGAGCCGGATCCGCGGGCGGTGGTCGACAGCTGCCACGCGGCCCTGGACACCGCGGCGCGTTCGGGGCCGGTGCTGGCCGCCGGGATCTCACTCGGCGCGGCCATCGCGGTGGAATGGGCGGTCGCACATCCGGATTCGGTATTCGGGGTGATCGCCGCGCTGCCCGCCTGGACCGGCGCCGACACCACGGGCTGCCCCGCCGCCCTCAGTGCCGCGGGCACCGCCGCCCAACTGCGCGCCGACGGCCTGGACTCGGTCCTGGCCCGCATGCGCGCCAGCAGCCCGCGCTGGCTGGCCGACGCCCTGACCCAATCCTGGACCGCCCAGTGGCCGCACCTCCCCGAAGCCCTCGAGGAGGCCGCCGCCTACCCCTGGCCCACCGCGAAAACCCTTGCCGCCCTGTCGGTCTCGACCGCCATCATCTCCGCCATCGACGACCCGGTCCACCCACTGCCCATCGCCGAGCAATGGACCGACCACATCCCGAAGGCCGACCTGATCCGCATCACCCTCGACGATTTGGGCACCGACCCCGCTATCCTCGGCACCCAAGGCCTCAACCACCTGCTCCCCCGCCACGCCACCCACCGCTGACCCGGCGAAAAGCGCGCCGGGGCAAGCGATTTCGAGCACGCCGCGCCCATCCTCGGTTCCCCGCACCGTCCGCACCGCGCCGACCCCTGGTTCCCCGCACCGTCCGCACCGCGCCGACCCCTGGTTCCCCGCACCGTCCGCACCGCGCCGACCCCTGGTTCCCCGCACCGTCCGCCCAGCGGGCGGTGCGGGGATCGCTCAGTTCCGGCGCAGCTGTTGCATGGCCGAGCCCTCCGCGCCGCGGCGCGGCCCCTGCTGTTCCGGTGGGACCACGGGGAACTGGCCGGTGGCGTGCGCCTGGGCCGCGGCCGCCTGGGCCGCCAGCGCCTCCTGCTGGGCCTGCATCTGCTGCTGATGTGCCGCGATGAGCTGATCGGCCAGTTCCTGCGGCAGGACCACGGGCAGCGGCTCGCGCACCGGCAGCGGTTCGTCGCCGCGGCGCACGATGGTCTCGGTGAGGATCGAGCGCGCGGCATTCACCAGCGGCTGACCCTCGTCGGCCGCACCGCTCGGGCCCGCGGCGACCAGCCGCAGCATCCAGCGGTAGCCGTCGATACCGATGAAGCGCAGATCCGCGCCCTCGGTGACCGCGTGCAGCTCCCTGCCCCACGGACCGTTCTGGATCGAGACCTGCGCCCCGTCCGCGCGCAGCGAATCGGCGAGATCGGCCGCGACCGAACGCCATTGACCCGGCGACTTGGGCGCGGCGTAGGCGGCCACCGTGAGCCGCCCGTGCTGGGTGGCCAGGTGCACCGCCTGCGGCGTCCCGTCGGGAGTCATCTCGACCTGCAGCTGACCGCCCGGCGGCACCGGCAGGATCACCGAGCCGAGATCCAGGCGCTGATCGGCGACGTTGCCGACCAGATCGGCGACGTCCTCGTAGTCGTAGGGTCCGCTGCGCGGGCCGCCCCCGGCGGGCGCGTCGTCATAGCCCCGGCGCCCCTGATCGGGCTCGTAGCGCGGCTGCTCGTACTCCGCTTCCCGATAATCGGCCTCGTCGTACTCGTCGTCGCGGGCGTACTCGTCGTAGTGCCCGCGACGATCGTCGTCTCCGGATTGCTTCTTCCGTCCGAACATCGTCATGCCTCCTTGCCGACCGGACCTGCCCCCGACGGCGTGGTCAGGCTGGCGTGTCCACCGCTGGACCCGTAACCGCCTGCGCCACGCGATGTGTCGTCGAGCCGATCGACCTCTATGAAATCGACCAGTTCCACCCGCTGCACCAGCAATTGCGCAATCCGGTCGCCGCGCCGCAACTCGATAGGGGTGCGAGGATCGTGATTGATCAGGCATACCTTGATCTCGCCCCGGTATCCGGCATCGACCGTGCCGGGCGTGTTGACGATCGACAGGCCGGTCTTGGCCGCGAGGCCGGAGCGCGGATGGATCAGGCCCACCGTGCCGACCGGGAGCGCGACGGCGATGCCGGTGCCCACGAGCACCCGCTCCCCCGGCTCCAGGATGACGTCCTCGGTGGTGCACAGGTCCACGCCCGCGTCGCCCGGGTGTGCACGGGTGGGCACGGGGATGCCGGGATCGAGCCGCAGCAGGGATATGGGTGGAATACCGGTCACGTAGGGCGAGCCTACGCGTTCACCTCCCCGAGCACTGACCTAGTCTGATGTCGTGTCCGACCAGTCCCGTCAGGTGAGGATGAAGCCCACCGAATCCACCGTCCCCGTCTACTCCGAGCGCCTGTGGGTGCCGCTGTGGTGGTGGCCCATCGGCCTGGCCATCACCGGACTGCTCGCCGCCGAGATCCATATGGGAGCGCCCGGAATTCGGGCCTGGCTGCCGTATGTGCTGCTGTTCCCGATCCCGGTGTGGGCCCTGGCGTGGATGAGCCGCCATCGCGTGGAAGTGATCCGGGATGCCGCGGGCACCCTCGAATTGCGGGCGGACCGGGCGCATCTGCCGGTAACGTATGTGGCCCGGGCGACAACGGTCCCCACCAGTGCCAAGAGCGCGGCGCTGGGCCGCCAGCTCGACCCCGCCGCCTATGTCCAGCATCGACCCTGGATCGGGCCCATGGTTCTACTCGTACTCGACGATCCGGACGACCCGACGCCGTACTGGCTGGTCAGTACGCGTCGACCCGAACGGATCCTGACCGCGCTCGGTCTCTGACAGAGACCGAACGGGTCCACTGACCGCGCCCGGTCTTCGACAGGCTGAGTCGAGACCGAACGGGTCTTGTCCGCGCTCGGCGTACCGAGCGCGGGCTGACGAAATAACCCGTTACAGAAGGTGCTCCGGCCCTCAGGCCGCGCAGTCCATGCAGATCATCTGGCCGCCCGCCTCGGTGGCGAGTCGGCTGCGGTGATGAACAAGGAAGCAGCTGGAGCAGGTGAACTCGTCGGCCTGTTTCGGGATCACCCGAACCGACAGCACTTCTTCGGACAGGTCCGCGCCAGGAAGCTCGAACGACTCCGCGGTATCGGATTCGTCGATATCCACGACGGCGGACGCGGCCTCGTTGCGACGAGCCTTCAGCTCCTCCAGCGAGTCTTCCGACACCTCGTCGGATTCAGTGCGCCTCGGTGCGTCATAGTCGGTTGCCATGTCGTCTTCCCCTCGTCCTTACTCCGTATATCCCGGACCGGCCCCTCCTTGCCGATTCCCGACTGGAACCGGCTCGGCGAGCGCCGCCCCGCCGTGGTGTACGTCACGTGTACACCGGTCGCCGACCGGGCTGGATCTCAGGGATCCTTACCGGATCGCGCTCGGACAACGCAGGGCACGCCCTGGTTGTTCCCGAAAACGATCTGCTGATTCCCATCAGACGATTCGAATCGGGCCGCCAGACAATAGCGGACGGCGGGGCAAAAGTCGCAATCAAAACACAAGCGATCCGAAACCGACAGGTAATCGTCATCCCGAGGGCCACTCGTGGACCATTCCGTGCCCGATCGTCCAGCGAATCGTTACCAGGGCGATACCCGGCGCGCATCCGGCACGTCGGATGTCCGCATGCGCGATCGGGGCCGATCAACACCTAAGGTGTCCATGTGGTTTCACTGATCACCGAAGGTAGCGCGGTCGACGACAAGGGGCGGCCGTTCCTGCGCCGCCGCTACCAGCCCTGGGTCGCCCTGGTCGCGATTCTGGCTCTGATCTGCGCGATCGTGTGGATCAAGGCCCTGACGACCGAGGGTAAGAGCCATGCCGCGATGGCATGTAACCCCCCGACCGCCGTGCAGGACCCCAACGCGCCGCAGCAGCCCGTGCCGCTGGGTCAGCGGGTGTCCTCCTCCCGGCTGCACGATGTCGAGCCCGCCCCGCTGGCCCAGTCCCGGGTGCGCATCTACAACGCGTCGGGCCAGCGCGGCCTGGCCGAGCACATCGCCTCCCGGCTGAGCGACTACGGATTTGCCAGCCCGCCCGCGCCGGTGTACGCCAACGATCCCGTGTACGTCAACGGCGACCTCGAATGCACCGGTCAGATCCGTTTCGGGGTCAACGGCCGCCCCGCCGCGGCCTCGGTCCAGCTGATCGCGCCCTGCGCCGAGCTGATCGAGGATCAGCGCACCGACGACTCGGTCGATCTGGCCCTGGGCTCGCTGTTCGGCAACGACGTCCACCCCGGTACCGACGCCGAGGAGGTCCTCAAGGCCCTCAAGAGCCCGGCCCCGGGCGGCCCGGCCATCGACTCCAGCCTCCTCGACGCGGCACGCAAGGGGCACTGCTAGTTCTCCGGAATCGCCTCCGACACGCCGAGGCGATCGAACAGTCCGAGCAGATCGTCGGCGATACCGGGCGCGACGGCCACGACCAGCTCTCCGGTCTTGCTCACCGACCCCGGCGGCGGCAGGACCAGCCGGGCGCCCGCCTCGGCGGCGATCAGCGCACCGGCCGCCCAGTCCCAGGTGTTGAGGCCGTGCTCGTAGTGCGCGTCGACCTGACCCGAGGCGACCATGCACAGATCCAGGGCCGCCGAGCCGACGCGACGAATGTCACGCACACACGGCAGCACCTCCGCGATCAGACGGCCCTGCCGGGCGCGGCGGGCCGAGCCGTAGCCGAAGCCGGTGGCGAGCAGGGTCATGCCCAGTGCGTCGACCTCGTTGCAGCGCAAGGCGATCGACGTACCGTCCGGTTCGCCACGCTGCGCGCCCGCACCGAGTCCGGCGCTGTAGGTCACCGAGCGCGCGACGTCCACCACGGCCCCGGCCAGCGAACGGCCCGCACGCATGGCGGCCACCGAAACCGAGTACGCCGGAATGCCGTACATGAAGTTCACGGTCCCGTCGATCGGATCGACCACCCAGACGATCTCCTCGCCGCTCTCGTCGAGGCTGCCCCCGCCCTCCTCGCCCAGCACGTGATCGCCGGGCCGCAGCTCACTGAGCAGGCGGCGGATCAGCTGTTCGGTCTCGGTGTCGACGATGGTGACGGGATCGGTCGGCGTGCTCTTGGACCGCACCGCGTCCACCGCGCGGGCGGCCCCGAACACCTCGGGGCGGCGGGTACGCACATGCGCGGCGGCGGTCTGCGCGAGATGGATTGCGATACGGCGCAATTCGGCGACTTCGGCGGGATCGAACGGTGACAACGGTGACGCGGCGGCAGGGCCGGAGTCGGGGGCGGCGGCAGGGACTGAATGGTTCGATTCGGGCACGACGTCCATCGCAGCACAGATCCCCCGGGCCGCGCATTAGGCTTGTCGTGCACGACACAGATCGATTCGTCGCGCAGCCCATCACACAACGACGTGTATCGTGCCGCGCGCACTTGTTTCGCTCGGCACCTCAGGGAACGAGGAGTTTCAATGTCCGCTCGGGGACCAGCATTCGGAATCGATATCGGGGGTAGCGGCGTCAAGGGCGCCCTGGTGGACCTGACCACCGGCGACCTCGTCCACGACCGCATCAAGATCGCCACACCGCATCCGTCCACCCCGAGCGCGGTCGCCGAGACCGTCGCCAAGCTGGTGGCCCAGGCCGACTGGGACGGTCCGGTGGGCATCACGATGCCCAGCGTGGTGGTCAGCGGCACCGTCCGCACCGCCGCCAACATCGATAAGAGCTGGATCGACACCGATGCCGCCAAGCTGTTCTCCCTCACGCTGGGCGGGCGCGAGGTGGTGGTGCTCAACGACGCCGACGCGGCCGGCATGGCGGAGGACCGATTCGGCGCGGCGCGCCACGTCCAGGGTCTGGTCATGCTGCTGACCTTCGGCACCGGCATCGGCTCGGCGCTGCTCTATCACGGCACGCTGGTGCCCAACACCGAATTCGGCCACATCGAGGTGAAAGGCAAAGAAGCCGAACACCGCGCCGCCTCCTCGGTGAAGGAGCGAAAGGACCTGTCCTACAAGCAGTGGGCCGCGGAGGTCACCAAGGTGCTGGTAACCCTCGAGAATCTGGTCTGGCCCGATGTCATCGTCGCCGGCGGCGGCATCAGCCGCGACGCCGAGCACTGGATCCCGTTGCTGGGCAACAGAACTCCGGTGGTGGCGGCCCATCTGCGCAATACCGCGGGCATCGTCGGGGCCGCCATGGCGGTCGATTCCGGACTCACGCCCTGACCCCGCGCGGCGCCTACCATTCGAGAATGCTCGCGTCACCAGCGAGGTGTAGGCACGAGCATTCCGTTTCGGTCGTTACAATGGAACGCATGACCGGCGGTAGGCCGGAACCGACACCGGCACGAGAGCCGGATGACCCCCGACAGAACCGCTCCGCCGGAAGTTTGACTCTGGCGTGACGCCGCACGAGACCGTCACGAAAGGGCGTACGTGGTAGCCACGAATACCCGACAGACCGCCGAATCGGCCGAAGCCGCCGACTCCGCAGAAAGCCTTACCGCAGCACGGCCGGTCAAGAAGGCTGTCGCGAAGAAGGCGCCGGCCAAGAAGGTCGCCGCGAAGAAGGCTCCCGCGAAGAAGGTGGGTGCCAAGGCCGCCGCCAAGAAGGCCCCGGCCAAGAAAGGCGCCGCCAAGAAGGCACCGGGCGCCGAGGGCGAGGTCGAAGAGACCGTCGACGACGAGTCGTTGGATCTCGACGACATCGAGATCGATGTCCCCGAGGACGACCTGACCGACGAGGTCGAACTCGTCGAGGAGGTCGTCGTCGAGGACGAGGAGACCACCGAGGAGGCCGACGAGCCCACGGAGAAGGACAAGGCCTCCGGCGATTTCGTCTGGGACGAGGAAGAGTCCGAGGCACTGCGCCAGGCCCGCAAGGACGCCGAGCTCACCGCCTCGGCCGACTCGGTCCGCGCCTATCTCAAGCAGATCGGCAAGGTCGCGCTGCTCAACGCGGAGGAGGAGGTCGAGCTCGCCAAGCGCATCGAGGCCGGGCTCTACGCCACCGAGAAGTTCCGCGAGCTCACCGACAAGGGCGAGAAGCTGCCCGTGCAGGTGCGCCGCGATCTGAACTGGATCATGCGCGACGGCAACCGCGCCAAGAACCATCTGCTCGAGGCGAACCTGCGCCTGGTGGTATCGCTGGCCAAGCGCTACACCGGCCGCGGCATGGCGTTCCTGGACCTGATCCAGGAAGGCAACCTCGGTCTGATCCGCGCGGTCGAGAAGTTCGACTACACCAAGGGCTACAAGTTCTCGACCTACGCGACGTGGTGGATCCGTCAGGCCATCACCCGCGCGATGGCCGACCAGGCCCGCACCATCCGCATTCCGGTGCATATGGTCGAGGTCATCAACAAGCTGGGTCGCATCCAGCGCGAACTCCTGCAGGATCTGGGCCGCGAGCCCACCCCCGAGGAGCTCGCCAAGGAAATGGACATCACGCCGGAGAAGGTGCTGGAGATCCAGCAGTACGCGCGTGAGCCCATCTCCCTGGACCAGACCATCGGCGACGAAGGCGATTCGCAGCTCGGCGATTTCATCGAAGACTCCGAGGCCGTCGTCGCGGTCGACGCGGTCAGCTTCACCCTGCTGCAGGATCAGCTGCAGTCGGTCCTGGAGACGCTGTCCGAGCGCGAGGCGGGCGTCGTGCGGCTGCGGTTCGGCCTCACCGACGGCCAGCCCCGCACCCTCGACGAGATCGGCCAGGTCTACGGCGTCACCCGCGAACGCATCCGCCAGATCGAGTCCAAGACCATGAGCAAGCTCCGCCACCCGAGCCGCTCGCAGGTCCTGCGCGACTATCTGGACTGAGTTCGACAACGATTCGAGCCGCGAAGCCTGTGCTTCGCGGCTCGAATCATTCTGGGGCACCTCGCATTCGGAACCGTGGCGCCGGAGCTCACGGATTCCTCATGGGGTTGCGGTCAGGATGCTCGCATGTTTCGAATGTCCTTGTTCGCCACCGGGCTCGTGATCGTCGCGGGCGTGGTGGCCGGCTGTGCCTCCGGAGAATCCGCTCCTCCGGGGCGGTGGGAGCTCCGTTGGTCCGACGAATTCGACGGCCCGGCCGGGCGCGGTCCCGATCCCACCAAGTGGGTCTTCGATCGTGGCGGAGAACCGCAGTGGGGCAACGAGGAATGGCAGTACTACACCGATCGGCCCGAGAACGTATCGCTCGACGGCCGGGGACATCTGGAGATCTCGGCACGGCGCGAGCGGTTGCCGGGAATGTCGCCGTGTCCTCATGGGCCCTGTGATGTCACTTCCGGGCGCATCACCACCCTCGGGAGGTTCGACCAGCGCTACGGTCGTTTCGAGGCGCGCATGCGGATTCCCTCGGGGACGGGGCTGTGGCCCGCCTTCTGGATGATGGGGGCGGATATCGAGGCTCATCCGTGGCCGGGCAACGGTGAGATCGATGTGATGGAGTCCGTCGGGGACGATCCGGGCACCATACACGGCTCGGCGCATGGGCCCGGATTCGTCGATCCCGGCATCACCGACAGCTTTCGGCTGGCCGACGGACAACGACTGGCCGATGCGTTCCACACCTACGCCGTCGAATGGACACCGGACCGGATCGATTGGTGGATCGATGACAACCGCTATCTCACGGTTCTCAGAGGCTCGATGCAGGGCGGGCGGCAGTGGATCTTCGACCATCCCTTCTATCTGCTGCTGAATCTGGCCGTCGGCGGCGGCTGGCCCGGTCCGCCCGGCGACGACACCGCCTTCCCGGCGCGGTTGGCGGTCGACCACGTCCGCGTATACCGCTTCGTCGAATGAGGTGACTCGCCGCCCCGGTCGATGACACCGCGACCCACCCCCACCAGACTGGTCGGTTGTGGACCAGTTGGTATTGATCGCCTTGTTGGCCTTCGCGACCATCGTGGCGCAGCCGTTGAGCCGGCGGCTCGGGTTGGCGCCCGCGGTGCTCATGACGGTGTTCGGGCTGATTCTGGCCGTGATTCCGGCGGTACCGAGCGTCGATATCGAGCCGGAACTGATTCTGCCGCTGGTATTGCCGCCGCTGCTGTATGCCTCGGCGCGACGGACCTCGTGGCAGCAGTTCGCGGCCAATGCCTGGCCGATTCTGTTGCGGGCGGTCGGATTGGTGATCGCGACGGCCGCGGCGGTGGCCGCCGTCTTTCATATCTGGTATCCGGATGTGCCGCTGGGGGCGGCGTTCGCACTGGGCGCGGTGGTCGCCCCGCCGGATCCGGTCGCGGTGAGCGCGCTGGCCGGGCGGCTCGGGCTGCCGCGCCGATTGGTATCCGCGCTCGAGGGTGAGGGCCTGTTCAACGATGTGACCGCGGTCGTGCTCTACAACATCGGGGTGCAGGCCGTCGTGACGGGCCGCTTCTCCGCATGGCACGCGGTGGGCGAATTCCTGGTCTCGGCCGTGGTCGCGATCGTGGTCGGCGTGGCGCTGGGCTGGGCGGGCAGCCGGTTCATGCGCACGCTGGAGCAGGCGACCTGGCAGGTGGCGCTGGGTCTGCTGCTGCCGTTCGCCGCCTACGGACTGGCCGAGTACTGGCACGGATCGGCGGTGCTGGCCGTGCTCATCTGTGCGCTCTATCTGGTCGACGCCGCAACGGATTTCAGCGACAGCGCCTACCGCGTCGTCGGCGATTCGGTGTGGGAGGTAATCGATCTACTGGTCACCGGCGTGGCGTTCGGGCTGATCGGATTGGAACTGACGACCGTGCTCGATGCGGCCGGGCCAGGATGGCCGCGCCTGCTGGGCGGGACCGCGGCCGTGATCGCGGTGGTCGTGGGACTGCGACTGCTGTGGCTGTTGCCCACGACCGCATTGGCCCGGCGATTCCTCAGCCGCGGCGATACCGACGAACCCCGCACCTGGCGCGAGACGGTGGTCACCTGGTGGGCGGGTATGCGCGGGGTGGTCACCGTCGCGCTGGCCTTGGCCGTGCCGTTCACCACCGACACCGGCGCGCCGTTCCCGGGCCGGGATCGGGTGCTGTTCATCGCCTTTGCCGTGGTGTTGTTCACATTGCTGCTGCAAGGTCCGACCCTGCCGCTGGTGGTGCGGATCACCCGTGTGCAGGCCGATACCGAGCTGGAGCGAATCCTGGAGCGCCGCTTGTGGACTCGGATCTTCCGCGCGGAACTCGTTCGGCTGGAACAGATCGCGAATCGGGAGGATATGCCCGAGGAGGTCTATTCGCGGCTGCGTGAGGGCGTCGAACGCCGCCTCGCCCGCGCCGATCCGGAGGCGGCGCAGCAGTCGGAGACCGAGGACGACAAGGCATTCGAACGCAATATGCGCTTCACCAAGAGCATGCGCGCCGTCAGCGATGAGGTCCTCGACGCCGGGCGCGCCGAGGCCCTCGCCGCCCGCCGCGAACCCGGAATGCCACCGGATCTGGTGGACCGGGTGATGCGCCGACTGGATCTGCGGCCCGGACAACTGTTCTGAGCGAACTCAGCCCACATCCAGGACGGGCGCACCGTCCCCGGGCAGTGCGGCCCGATCGGAGGTGTCCTTCAGCTCGACCCCGGAGCGCCCGAGTCTGCGGGCCCCGACGATCAGTCCCGCCGCGACCTTGGCCGCCGCCGCATAGCCGAGGCCCTCGGGCGGATGGATATTGGAGACGCAGTTGCGGTCGGCGTCGGCGCGGCCGGGTTGCGGCCGATGGGTGAGATAGATGCCGAGACTGTCGGCCACCGACAGGCCGGGCCGCTCCCCGATGAGCATCAACACCGTTGTGACGCCGAGGGCTCGGCCGATATGGTCGCCCAGCGCGACGCGAGCCTGGGTCGCGATCACCGGCGGTGCGAGCCGAAACTCCTGTCCCAGTTCCTCTTTCAATGCCGCGAGCATGGCTACCCCGTGATCGTGCAGCGCCCGGGGCGACAGTCCGTCGGCCAGCACGAAGCCGATATCGGCGCCCGTGGCCGACAGCTCCGAGAACCCCTGTCCGGCACCGGTTTCCGGAAGCCGACCCAGATCGGGTCGGCGCAGATACTCCGACCGATCCGCGGCTCGGCTGCGCACCCGGGTCGGCGTGCCCAGCCCCACCCGCGCGACCCGCGCGGCGAATTCGTCGACCGCCAGCGGCGTATGGACCGCATCGCGCGCTGCGGCATGTGCGGCCCGGAATTCCAGGACCCGCCCGGTGGGCAGCGCATCCCCCGCCCGCCCGAGCCCGATCCGCGCCTGGGTGCTGCGGCGCAGCTCGTCCCAGAACTCGCTCATCGCGCACCCGCCAGCGCGCGCAGCGGCGAGGACAGCGGCTCGACCTCGCGGATGCGGCCGCTCGCGTCCAGCATTCCGAGGCGATCGAGCCAGGCCGCGAATTCCGGGGCGGGCCCGAGCCCCAACACCTTTCGCGCGTACAGCGCGTCATGGAAGCTCAGGCTCTGATAGCCGAGCATGACGTCGTCGGCGCCCGGCACCGCGATGACGAAGGCCACACCCGCCGCACCCAGCAACGTCAACAAGGCGTCCATATCGTCGGAATCGGCCTCGGCGTGATTGGTGTAGCAGACGTCGACGCCCATCGGCAGTCCGAGCAGCTTGCCGCAGAAGTGATCCTCCAGGCCCGCGCGGATGATCTGCTTACCGTCGTAGAGATACTCCGGACCGATGAAGCCGACCACCGTATTCACCAGCAGCGGATCGAATTCGCGCGCAACGGCATACGCGCGGGTCTCCAGGGTCTGCTGATCGACCGGCCGCCCGCCGACGCCCAGATGGGCCCCCGCGCTCAGTGCCGAGCCCTGACCGGTCTCGAAGTACATGACGTTGTCGCCGACCGTGCCGCGCCGCAGCGAGCGGCCCGCCGCATCGGCCTCGCGGAGTAGCGAAATGTTCACGCCGAAGCCGGAATTGGCGCCCTCGGTACCCGCGATCGATTGGAAGACCAGATCCACCGGCGCCCCGGATTCGATCAGCTCGAGCGTCGTGGTGACATGCGTGAGCACACAGGACTGGGTGGGAATGTCGAAGCGGGTGCGCACCTCGTCGAGCAGATACAGCAGATCCGCTGTGGCCCTGGGGGAATCGGTCGCGGGATTGATGCCGATCACCGCGTCGCCACAGCCCAGCAGCAGCCCGTCGAGCATCGCGGCGGCGATACCGCGTGGATCGTCGGTGGGGTGATTGGGTTGCAGCCGGGTCGTCAGCGTGCCGGGCGCGCCGATCGTGGTCCGGAATCCGGCCCGCACCCGCACGGCCCGCGCGACGGCGATCAGGTCCTGATTGCGCATCAGTTTGCTGACCGCGGCCACCATCTCCGGGGTGAGACCCGGTGACACCGCGGCCAGCGTCGCACCGGCGTCGGCGCGCGCACTCGCCGCGAGCAGCCAATCCCGCAGCCCGCCGACCGTCAGATGCGATACCGGCGCGAAGGCCGCGCGATCGTGGGTGTCGATGATCAGCCGGGTGACCTCATCGGTCTCATAGGGCACCACGAGCTCGTTCAGGAATACCGGCAGCGGCACCTCGGCCAGCGCCCACTGGGCGGCCGCCCGTTCGGCATCGGATTCGGCCGCGCATCCGGCCAATTCGTCGCCACTGCGCCGCGGGGTCGCCTTGGCCAGCAGTTCCACCAGCCCGTCGAAGGTGTAGGTGGTGTTGCCCGATCGCTGCCGATACACCGTCATCCAGTCCTCCTCCACCACACGACCGCAGGCTGCCGATTGTGATCGGTCAATGTTGCCGCCCGGTTGGCGAATGTTGCGGGTAGATGTCCCGAGGCGGCCGCCCACCCAGCATCCCTCCGCGGCGCGGGCGCCGAACATCCCTGTGACCAGCGACGCTCGCCATATGCGCCGGCCGGTGTGTTGCGTACGACACGGCGTGCGCGGGCCGAGGCGGTAGCGGTTTCAGGGCGCGTCGGCAAGCGCGGCCGACGCGGACGGGCGAGACTTACCGGCGTGGGTGCTTCCGTGCTGAATTTCTACCGATCCCCCTGGACCCGCACGATCGACCTCGAGGACGGACTGCGCACGGTGCGGACGTGGTGGGGCCGTCCCGCGCGCTGGCACCGGGCGCTGCGGGTGGTCCACGACCAGCTGGCGGGCGCGCCCGCCAGCTGCGCGTACGCGTTCACGCTGTTCGTGACGTGGTGGACGCTGCGCGGCATCAGCGATTTCGCCGGGCATCGGCTGATCCTGTCGGCGTCGACGAATCTGCACAATATGCGCCGCGATCCGGTGCAGGTGCTGGTGGCGTCGGCGTTCTGGACCGAGGGCGGCTTCCCGTGGACGACCATCCTCGGCTTCCTGGTCCTGATGGCCTTCGCCGAGCGCTGGCTGGGCACGGTGCGCTGGATCATGGTCTTCGCCGTCGGCCACGTGGCCTCGACGCTGATCGTGGTGACCGGTATCTCGCATGCCGTCGACCGCGGCCTGATCCCGCTGAAGGTGACCGTCGCCGCCGACGTCGGTGCCTCCTACGGCTTTTCGGCCGTCCTGGCGGCCCTGGCCTACCATCTGCGCGGCCCGGCCCGCCTGCTCTGGATGGGCGCTCTGCTGGGCTGGTACACCCTGGGCGCCTGGCGCGGGCGCACCTTCACCGATTACGGCCATCTCACCGGCGTCGTGATCGGCCTGCTCACCGGGGCCATCGCCGTCGCCTCCGCCCGCTGGCTGGAGCGCCTGCGCGACCATTCCCCCGGCACCCACGAAACCCCAGCCGACCACACCGCGTAGCGGCGCGAAAGGCGAACGCCCGCAGGCATATCCGGAGGTTCAGTCCGAGCGCGGCCCGAGCAGGTCGTCGAACAGGGTGTCCAGCAGATCGCGGGGAATGCTCGACCCCGTCAGGACGCAGTAGACGATCGGGCCGACCAGAGCCTCGATCGTGGCGTCGAGACCAAGCCTGGGCGAGACCTCTTTCGCCTCGATACCGCGCGCGAGCAGGCCGCGTTCCTGCGCGCGGCGCGGGCTGCTCATCGACCCCGGCCACAATCGGACCCGGCTCGGCGGACCCGACGCACCCCTCGACCCTCGGGAGAGCATCCCGGCCGTCGTCGACGTCCTCGAAGCGCAGGCCGGCGCCCCCGGCCTGCGGTTTCTGGATCGCCACGGCGAGATCGTCCCGTGGTGAGGCGAATTCAGGGCTCGCGCGTGGCCGCCGCTGCACCGCTGGCGGATTCGATCGCGACGGGCACCGCGCGGCGCCCGAACAGGTGGACCACGGGTTCGACCAGGCGGGCGGCGATCGGGCCCAGGACGGCCATCAGCAGCACATAGGCCGAGGCGAGGGCGGCCAGATCGCCGGTGACCGCGCCGACCGACACCGCAAGGCCCGCAATGACGATCGAGAATTCGCCGCGGGCCACCAGCGCGGCCCCGGCGCGGGCGCTGCCCAGGCGGCGGATGCCCTGCCGATGGGCGGCCCACCAGCCGGTGCCGATCTTGGTCAGCGTGGTCACGACCGCCAGCAGCACCGCCCAGCCCAGCACGGGCGGGATCGAATGCGGATCGGTGTTCAGGCCGAAGGCCACGAAGAAGATGGCCGCGAACAGATCTCGCAGCGGTTCGAGCAGTTTGGCCGCGTTCTGTGCGGTCGATCCGGAGATCGCGATGCCGAGCAGGAACGCGCCGACGGCCGCGGACACGTTCAGCGCCGAGGCCACCCCCGCCACCAGCAACGCCGCGCCGAGCAGCTTGAGCAGGAACACCTCTCGATCGGCGCTGTCCACGATCGCCGACACATAGCGCCCGTAGCGCAGCGCGATCACCAGGACACACGTGATCGCCAGCAGCGCGATCGCCAGCGAGCGCAGCCCGGCCATGTACCCGATCCCGGCCAGCATGGTCGTGAGAATCGGCAGATACACCGCCATCGCCAGATCCTCGAACACCAGGATCGACAGCACCACCGGCGTCTCCCGGTTACCCAGGCGCCCAAGATCATCGAGCACCTTCGCCACGATCCCCGAGGACGAGATGTAGGTGACCCCGCCCATGGTGACCGCGCCGGTCGGGCCCCAGCCCAGCAGCAGCGCCACCACCACGCCCGGGGTCGCGTTGGCGACGATGTCGAGGATGCCGGCCGGCCACGATCGCCGCAGTCCGGTCATGAGTTCGGGCGCGGTGTACTCGAGCCCGAGCAGCAGAAGCAGCAGGACCACACCGATTTCGCCGGCCACATGGCCGAATTCGACGGCCGACTCCAGCTCCATCACGCCACCGCGCCCGAAGGCCAGCCCGCCGAGCAGGTAGAGCGGAATCGGCGACATTCCGAACCGCTGGGCCACCCGCCCCAACACTCCCAAGGCGAACAGGATGCCACCGAGTTGGACGAGCGCTAGCGCGGTCGAGGGCACCTCGTCACCCGTCGGTCAGGATCTCGAGCGCGGCGTCCAATCCGTTCGGGGTGCCGACCATCACGAGTAGATCGCCCGCCGCGAGCACGAAATCCGGTCCCGGCGAGGGGGATACCTGTCCGGCCCGCATGACCGCCACGATCGAGGCCTTGGTCCGGGTCCGCATCCGGGTCTCGCCCAGCGCCCGGCCCTGATACGGCGAGGATTCGCCGATCGGGAGCTGCCGGGTCACGATGCCCGGCATATCGCGGTGCTCGGCGTTGAGCTTCTCCACCAGCTGCGGCGCCCCGAGCAGATTCGCCAGCACCGCCGCCTCATCGGTGGTCAACGGGACCTGGACGGCGCAGGCGTCCGGGTCGTCGGCCTTGGAAATGATGAGGTCGATGCCGCCGTCGCGGTGGGCGACGACGCCGATCCGGCGACCGGATCGGGCCTCGAAGTCCTTGCGTACCCCTATGCCGGGCAGCGCTGTCACGTCGACGTTCACATCTCCACCCTAGGTCAGATGCCCGAAATCTCCGGAAACGCGCCGTCGGGGCCGGGTCGATAGTCGGTGACCTCGACGACCGCGGCCAGCGGTATCGGGCCGTACAGATGCGGAAACAGCATCGCCGCCGGATCGGTGGGCACGCCGGGCTCCCAGCGCACCGGCGCGGGCAGCCGATCGGGGTTCAGCCACAGCAGAACAAGATCTTCGCTACCAGCGAACAACCGATTCGCCGGCAGGTGGACCTGACCCGGTCCGGACAGGTGGATGAAGCCCTCTGTTTCCAGTGACGGCGCCCGGCGTTCCCCCGCCCGACGTGCGGCTTCCCATTCGTCACGGGTGCACATGTGAACCAGCATGCGCGCCTTGGCAATTCGGTCGTCTGCGGCGGCCATGGCTCGACCATAACGTACATCACAGGCTCGTGGCCTCGAAGTTTGCCCAAACCGGAGTGTGAGTGTCGGCAGGCCGGGGTAATCTGCCGACAAGACAACTGGATCGGCTCGTTCACGGAGGTGGACCTCACAGAACACCCGAGCAACCCATGCTGTTCGCCCTTGGCGAAATGCCTGGTCATGTTAGGGATGACACAAAGAAACATCTCCGGGAACAAAGCCCCCGTCCCGAACGTCTGACAAAGTAGTCATTGCCACTGCTGGGAAGTAGCGGTAGCGAGCCCACGGGGGGACCGTGGGCCCCACACCCAGGCGAACCGGCTTTCTGCGCCGGGAGCCAGGACGGAGGAGTCATGCCAGGAACACTGACTAGCACCCCACTGACCGCGGTCGACCGTTGCGACCGTTGCGGGGCGGCTGCGCGGGTCCGCGCAACCCTTCCCGCCGGTGGCGAGTTGCTCTTCTGCCAGCATCACGCCAATGAGCACATGTCGCGCCTGCGCGAACTCGAGGCCGTGATCGACACGGAGTCGGCACCGGCGCTGTAATCAGCTCCTTACGTCCGCTCGACAAGTTAATCCGTCAATTGAACAACCCACGGCGGGCGGCCCTTCGGAGGCCGCCCGCCTCGCGTTATCCGGCGGCGATGCCGTCGAGCAGCCGGGCCAGGCCGTAGTCGAAGCCGCCGTCCGGATCGCCCGGCGCCTGATAGAGCTCCCCGACCGCGGTGCCGACCCGGCCCGACAGGGGGAACTGCTCGGCGGGCATGAGCCGAGTCAGCAACGGGCCGTACAGCTCCCACCATCGCACGTCGCTCATCTGGGCCGCACTGCGCCGGGCCGCCACCGCCATGCGCGCATTGCCGGTCGCGAATTCCGACAGGGCCGCGATCACCCGATCCATCTCCACATCCGAGAGCCCGAGCCCCTCCAGCGCGGCCAGCTGCCGCTCATAGCGCCGTAATCGTCCGGGTCCCAACAGCTGTCGCCACGGCGGCACCTCGAGCAGCCAGGGATGCGCCAGCAGTTCGGCGCGCACGCCGCGCGCGATGGCGGCCATTCGCTCCCGGGCGGGCAGTGCGGCATCGATGGGCGCGTCCTCGGCGGCGACCGCGTCGACCATGAGCATGATCAGCGCATCCTTGCTGGGCACATAGGTATACAGGCTCATCGGCCCGAGCCGCAGTTCGGCGGCCACCGCGCGGATGGACACCTTGTCGTAGCCGTCCCGATCCGCCAAGGCGATGCCCGCCCGCACGACGTCGTCGACGCTGACCGCCTGTTTGGGCCCGCGCACCCCCGCCCGCGGCGGCACGACCTCTCGCCACAGCAGCGTCAGCAGACGTTCGGCCTGCTCATCGGATGTGTCACCGGCCACAGGCCCTCCCGCGGGAATATCGGTACAGTGTACGAAGTTACGTTACTACGTACGCTGTACGACAAATGGGGAGGGCCCGCTCTGATCACTCATGCCACCTATCTGCCCGACCGCCACCAGTTCGCGCTCTGGACCTGGTCCGGCCACGGCCCCGGCCCGGCGCCACACGACCCGCCGGACCCCGACCGAGACGGGGACATCGACCCGACATCGCAGGCCCGGCCGAACTTCGAACGAGGGGCCGACGATCCCGACCCGACACCGCGCGTCCGCCCGGGCCTTGACCGAGAGGCGGACGATGCCGGGGCGGAATTCATCGAACTCGTCGTGCCCGCGGCGGGCGGCGGGTTCACGGTCGCGCCCGTGGCCTGCGTGCTGGCCGAGCCGGATCGGCTGGCGGCGTGGGAGTTCGAACGGCCCGGCGCATCGGTGGATGCCTGGCGGCGCGCGCTCGCGGGTGAGCTCGAACCCGCGCGGCTTCCGACTGCCGGGCATGCGGTGCCCAATGCGGCCGGGAGCGCGATCGTTTCGGCCGAACGGGCCGTGCGGGCCTGTACCGAGGCCCAGGCCGTCGCGGCGGAGTTGCGGCTGGGTTTGAAGGCCGAGCTGCGGCCGTATCAGGCGCGCGGGATCGCCTGGTTGCGGGAGACGACCGCGGCGCACGGCGGCGCGATCCTGGCCGATGAGATGGGGCTCGGAAAGACCGTGCAGGCCATCGGATATCTCCTCGGCCGCGCGCCGCTCGGGCCGCAGTTGGTGATCTGCCCGACTTCACTGATCGGCAACTGGGTGCACGAGATCGAGCGTTTCGCCCCGGAGCTGCGGCCGATCGCCTGGCGCGGCGGTGACCTCGCGGCCGAGGCGGGCACGATCGTGGTCACCGGCTATCCGACCCTGCGCGGACACGGCGAGGCGCTGGCCGAGACCGAGTGGGCGACGGTCGTTTTCGACGAGGCGCAGATGCTCAAGAATCCGCGCACGCAGGTGGCGCGGGCGGCCCGGGCGATTCCCGCGGCGGCCCGGGTGGCATTGACCGGCACGCCGGTGGAGAATCATCTCGACGAGCTGTGGGCGTTGCTGAATCTCGTCGTCCCCCGGTCGTTCGCGCACAAGACGCAGTTCCGCCGGCGTTTCGTGCGGCCGATCCACGAGGGCTCGTATCAGGCCGTGGTGCGCCTGCGCGATACCCTGGAGCCGATCGTCCTGGGCCGCAAGAAGATTCAGGTGGCCGCGGCGCTACCGCCGAAGATCCACTGCGATCTGATCTGCGATCTCACCGACGAGCAGCAGCGGCGCTACGACGAACTGCTCGCCCGCGCCGAAGAGGCGGGTTTCGGCGCCGGGGCCCAGCGGCACAGCCGGGTGCTGGCGGCGCTGACCGGGCTCAAGCAGATCTGCAATCATCCGGGCCTGATCGATGGCGAACTGGACGAATTGCCCGGGCGCTCCGGCAAGTTCGATGTCTGCTTCGACATCCTGGCCAACAACCTCGAATCGGATTCGCCCACCTTGATCTTCACGCAGTACCGCCGCACCGGCGAACTGCTGGTGCGACACTGCGCCGAGCGGTTCGGGGTGCGGGCGCCGTTCTTCCACGGCGGACTGGATGCCGCCGAGCGCGGCGAGATCGTCACTCGGTTCCAATCCCCCGACGGCCCAACGATTCTGGTGCTGAGCCTGCGCGCGGCGGGCACCGGCCTGACCCTGACCCGGGCGGCCGATGTGATCCATTTCGATCGCTGGTGGAATCCGGCCGTGGAGGCCCAGGCCTCCGACCGCGCCCACCGGATCGGTCAGACCCGCCCGGTCACCATCACCACCCTCACGACCGGCACCACCGTCGAGGAACATATCGCCGCGATGCACGAGCGCAAATCCGCGCTCGCGGATCTCGAGGGTGCCGAGGCGAATATCGCCGCCGCCCTGGCCCGCCTGAACGACGACCAGCTGCTCGGGGTCCTGCGCCGGAAGCGAGGCAATTGACATGGCCGACAACGAATTCGGCTACACCCGCTGGGGCATGGACTGGGTGCGCCTGGCCGAACCGCTCAGCCTCACCCGTCCCGAACCGCTACTCCCCCGCGCCCGCAGCATCGCCCGCCACGGCGGCGTCACCCTCGAATACGACAACACCGGCGTCCGCGCGCACCTCCAACGCGGCAACCAGGCCTCGGTGACCTACCTGGAAATCACCCCCATCCCCCGCCCGGCCATATCCGCCATCGCGGCCCACATCCCCGCCCCCACAGTCGAACTCACCGACACCCTGCACAACACCCTCACCACCGCAGGCCTCACCATCGCCCCACGAATAACCACTACCGACTGCTCCTGCTCCGCTCGCACCCCCCGCTGCCTCCATTACCTGGCCACCTGCTACACCCTGGCCCGCCAGGTAGACGAAAACCCCTGGCTAGCACTGGATCTCCAGGGCTACCACCGCACCCTCACCGAAGAATCCGACCCCCACACCCCGCCCCCACGCTGGACCTCCCTCGACTCCCTGGACCCCACAACGTATTTCGCAATCCCCACCGGATAGCCAATCCCCGCCGCACATCGCTCCGCGCTGTGCGGCGGGGAACAGAGGGACGACCAATGTCGTTGGGGCGCTGGGGCGCTGGGGCGCTGGGGCGCTGGGGCGCTGGGGCGCTGGGGCGCTGGGGCGCTGGGGCGCTGGGGCGCTGGGGCGCTGGGGCGCTGGGGTTCCCGGCCTGCGCTGGCCCCATGTCCCCGTCGCCCGGCCGCCAGGCCGGGCGACGGGGTTACGGGTGGCGGGCGCTGAAGCGGAAGCTGCCGGTGCCGGTTTCGACGTGGATGTCGGTGAAACCGGCGGCGGTGAGGCGGGCGGGGAGAGCGGTGTGGGGGATCGGGTTGTAGGTGTCGCCCAGGTGGACCAGGCGGAAGCTGAGGCTGTCCATGCCGTCGCTGCCCGCGAAGACGCCGCCGGGGCGAAGGACTCGGAAGGCCTCGGCGAAGACGGCGTCCTGTTGGGTGGGTGTGGGTACGTGGTGCAGCATGGTGAAGGTGACCACGGCGCTGAATTCGTGGTCCGGCAGTGGCATTGCCGCGCCGTCGCCCTCGATCACGCGCAGGCGATCGGCATGGCGGGTGCGCAGCCGGGCCGCCAGGGCCGGATCGATCTCGACGCCGGACAGTTCGGTGGTCCGCCCGCGCAGGGTGCGGACATTGGCGCCGTAACCGGGGCCGACCTCCAGCGTGGCGTCGCCGAGGTCGACGCCCTCGAGGGCCCAGGGCACGATGCGGGTGGCGCTGGTCTTCTCCCAGTGCGCGGAGCCGCAGAGCCAGCGGTGCACAAGATTCATCGTCATGGTCACGACGTTAGGAACCCCCGCGCGGATCGACGAGACGCTACGCTGACACATCATGTCGCCGAACGGTCAACCGCCGCTGGTTGCCGCGACGACCGGGCCGACCGCGATGGTGCTGGGGGCGGGCACGCTCCCCGCGGGTCTCTGGTTCGACGCGCACCGGCACCCGCAACATCAAATCGTCTGGGCCTCACAGGGAGTCCTCACCGTCGAGATCGACGGCGGAACCTGGGTGCTGCCGCCGACCCGCGCGCTCTGGATCCCGGGCGGCAGGCCGCACCGCACCGGCACCTCCGCGGGTGCGGATATGCGCGGCATCTTCATCGAGCCCGACCGCTGCCCGATCGCCTTCCCCGACCCCACCCTGCTGCGCGTGGACCGGCTGCTGCACGAACTGTTCGATCATCTGACCACCGGCAGCATGCCCCCGGGTGATCGGGCCGAGCCCATCGAAACCCCCGGCGTCGCAACCGATCGCCGTAGCCGGGCCGAAACGGTCGTCTTCGATCTGCTCGAACCCGTCGAGGTGATTCCGGTCGGCGCCCCGACGCCCGCCGATCCGCGGGCCCGGGTGGTCGCCGAGGCGCTGCTGCGCGATCCGGCCGACGATCGCACGCTCGAACAGTTCGCCCCGGCGGCCGCCGCGAGCCCGCGGACGCTGGCACGGATATTCCTCGCCGAGACCGGAATCACCTTCGGGCAGTGGCGAACCCAGATCCGGCTGGCGGCCTCGCTGCCGCTGCTGGCCGCGGGCCTGCCGATGAACCGGATCGCCGATCGGGTCGGCTACGGCACGGCGAGCGCCTATGTGGCGGCATTCCGGCGCGCCGTCGGGATCTCACCCGGGCGATACTTCGCGCGCTGAGGATCAGGAGTTGGTACCGCCGTCGACGGTGAGCGTGGCGCCCGTGATGCTGCGCCCGGCAGGCGATGCCAGGAAGGTGACCGCGGCGGCGATATCGTCCGGGCTGCCGTAACGGCCGAGCGCGTTGAACTGAAGTTGTTGCGCCGCATGGTCACCGCTCGCCGGATTCATATCCGTATCGGTCGAACCCGGCTGCACCAGATTCACGGTGATGCCGCGCGGACCCAGCTCGCGGGCCAGCGCCCGGGTGAAACCGTTGAGCGCCGATTTGCTCAGGTTGTACAGCGCGATACCGCCGAAGATCGCGCGCTCGGACAGATTCGAGCCGATGCTGACGATCCGGCCGCCGTGCGGCATATGCGAGACGGCCGCCTGCGCGGCCACGAATGCCGCCCGCGCGTGGATGTTCAGGGCCTCATCGATCTCGGCGACGGTGAACTCCTCGAACGGCTTGGCCGGGAAGATGCCCGCATTGTTGACCAGCGTGTCCAACCGGCCCAGCTCCTCGGCCACGCGATGCACGGCCCCGGTGACCTGGGCGGCGTCGGCGCTGTCGGCCCGGACGGCCAGCCCGCGGCGGCCGTGCGCCTCGATCTCGGCCACCACCTTCCGCGCGCCCGCCGCATCGTCGCGATAGGTCACCGCCACATCCGCACCGGCAGCGGCCAATTCGCGCGCGATGGCCGCCCCGATCCCCCGGCTGCCACCGGTCACCAGGGCCACGGTTCCGCTCAGGTCGCTCATCGGATTCTCCTCAATTATGTGTCGATCAGTACATAAATACCCAAACAGATGCCCCACGCCGCTGTCAATGGGTATATTCAACGATCGACACAGAAAGGGAGGGGCATGGCCGATCGCGGACGACCCCGCGCCTTCGATCGAGCGCTCGCGCTGCGGTGCGCCATGGAGGTGTTCTGGGAGCACGGTTTCGCGGGCGCGTCGATGAGCGATCTCACCGCGGCCATGGGCATCAACTCCCCCAGCCTGTACGCGGCCTTCGGCGGCAAGGAGCAACTGTTCCGCGAGGCGGTGGATCTGTACCGCGAGACCGACGGCGGCTACACCGAACGCGCCCTGAGCGAGCAGCCGACGGCCCGCCGCAGCATCGAGGCCATGCTGCGCGACAACGCCGCCGCCTATGCCGACGACACCACCCCGCGCGGCTGCATGGTCGTACTCGCGGGTTCCACCTACACCACCCGTAATACGGCCATTCGTGACTTCCTCATCGAAAAGCGCGGGCACACTACCGATTCCGTGCGTGCCCGCTTGGATCGCGGCGTCGCGGCGGGCGAGCTGCCCGCTGATACCGATACCGCGGAACTGGCCGATTTCTACGTCACGGTGTTGTTCGGCCTGTCCGTCAAAGCCCGCGACGGGGCCGAGCTGCCCCAGCTTCAGCGGTCGATCGATCGCGCGATGTCGGCCTGGCCCACGGAGGTTCGGGCCTGAGCGCTACGGCGAATAGACCCCACCAGCGCCTCGAGCATCGCCCACTGCCGTTCGGCCGTGATGGTCCGCGGCGTCAGCACGCCGACGATCTGCGCGCCCATCATGAGGGTCATGAGCTGATCGGCGACCAGGGCGATATCCGCATCGCGCAGTACCTCCCCCGAATCCCTTGCCTGGTCGAGGAATTCGATCAGCCGCACGCGCCAGTCGCCGAGGGCCCGCTCGTTCACCGCCATCAGATACTCGTCGTACATCGCCCGCTGCCACAGCGATGTCGCGATGCGCGCCTCGAGCAGCGTCTCCTCGGTGATGGGCACGACCTCGCGACAGAAGATCCGCAGCGCGGCCAGTCCGGTCGCCTCCCCGAGCGCGGCCGCGATGCGCCGATTCGTCGCGTCATAGACATGGTCGAACGCGAAGCGCAGGATCTCATCCTTGCCCGAGAAGTAGTGCGACAGTGAGCCATTGGCGTATCCGGCCTCCGTCGCGATATCCCGCATATTCAGCGCGTCGATGCCACGGGTCGCGATCACCCGCCAGACCGCCGCGGCGATGGCATGGCGCCGCTCGTCGTGATCGACCAGCCTAGGCATGCCGTGCGCCCGCGGTCACCCGCCCGGCCACCGCCCCGAAGACGAACACGACGCCCACCACGGCCAGCAGAATGTCGGCGACGATCCAGGACCCGCCGACCAGAATCGCGAAGTTGCGCAAGACCATCGCCGTCACCAGCAGCAGGCATCCGGTGCCGAGTACGGGCGCGATCCGGCTGTGCCACCAGCGCCTATCCAGGCCGGTGCGCCGGAAGAACAGCACGACCGCGGCACTGGTCAACGCCATCAGAATCAGGATGGCCACCGTGGCCAGCCCGGCCAGCCAGGTGAACAGCTGCCGCACCGGATCCGCGCCCGCCACCGCGAACGCCCCCACCACCAGCACGGCCGACACCGTCTGCGCGATCGACGCCTTATGTGGCGAGCCGTGCCGAATGTGGATGTGCCCCAACGCGATATGACCGAATCCGTCGCGCGCCAGCGCGTACAGGTACCGGACGATCGCGTTGTGGAAGGCCAGCAGCGCCGCGAACAGGCTCGTCACCAGCATGATCCGCAAGACATCGGAGGCCGGGCCGCCCAGAAACCGCTCGGCCGCGGTGAAGGTCAAACCCACGGGATCAGCGCTGGCCGCGGCGGTCACCTCGTCGTCGCCGAACGCGAGCACGACGGCCCAGCTGGCGATGGCGTACACCAGTCCGATCGCGGTCACCGCCACATAGGTGGCCAGCGGCACCGTGCGCCGCGGCTGACGTGCCTCCTCGCCGTAGAGGGCCGTCGCCTCGAATCCGATGAACGACGCGATCGCGCACATCAGTGCCACACCGGGTGATCCGCTCAGAAAGGCCGCGGGCGTGAACGATTCGGTATCGATACCGTGTGCGCCGCCGCGCACCAGCACCGCGATCGACAGGGCGAGAATCATGCCGATCTCGACGACCAGCAGGACGCCGAGCACCTTGGCGCCGAGTTCGATATTGCGATATCCCAGCACACCTACCAGCGCGATCAGCAGCAGCGCGTAGCCGGACCAGGGTAGCTCCGGCCCGCCGTAGCGCAGCACCACCTCGCGCAGCGTCGCGGCGGCCAGACCGTAGATCGCGGCCTGGATCGCGGTATAGGTCAGCAGGGCCAGTCCGGCCGCACCCAGCCCGCACGCCGCGCCGAGACCGCGGCGGATATAGGCGTAGAACGCACCCGCGTCGACCATATGCCTGCTCATCGCGGTATATCCGACGCTGAAGAGCAGCAGTACGACCGCCGCCACCAGATACGCGGACGGCGATCCGGCCCCGTTGCCGAGCGCGATCATCATCGGCAGCGCGCCACCGATCGAGGTCAGCGGCGCGGCCGCGGCGATCACGAGGAATACGATCCCGGCCACACCCATCGAACCGCGCAGGCCCGAGCCCCGCTCGACCTGTTCACTCATCGAGTTCTCCTGAGCAGCACGGACTTCGGTGCGCGGTGGTCGCCGGAACGTCGAGGGTGGGATTGCGATCGAAGAAGCCGACCGGCTTCAGCGTGAATCCGGTGTAGTCGACGGGCATGATCGGCCAGTCCTCGGGCCGCGGGAAATGCGTGAGCCCGAACGTATGCCAGACCACCAGATCCTCGTTATCGATCACGCGGTCGACCGCGACGTAACTGGGCAGTCCGGCCCCGCCGGGGTGTTGATTGACGAAATCGCCTGCGGCATAACGCTGCGCGGGGTCGTATCGGGTCACCCAGAGATTCCTGGTCGCGAAGGCGGCGCGCCGGGCGATCGACGATTCGTCGGCCGCGAGCAGGGTCTCCCGGCCCTCCGGATACAACGCGTATCCCACGGGCCCGCCGAGCCGATTGGCCACCCCGGGATTGACGATATGCCAGCTGCGCCCGACGCGATTGTCGGCGAGCCGCTGCGCCTGCGACTCCCGGGTCAGCGCCGTACGCGACTGGGTGAAGGCATTGCCGTGCGGATTGTCCGGGCCGATCGGAATCCGTTGTGTCTGCACCTCTTCCACGCGGTTGCGGTGTCCGTCGATCATCATGTCCAGGCGCGCGCTGAACAGGTGCTGATGACACGGCGCGCCGAGCCCCGGCGCGATCTCGGTGGCATAGGGGTAACCGAGGCCGGGATGGGCCGAGGTGAAGACGATGCCGGTGGCCTTGACCTCGAATCCGATGGTGCCGTCGAGGTAGAGATACCAGAAGAAGCCGTAGTCGTAGTTGCCGACGGTGGTGAAAAACGAGATCACCAGCCGCCGCTGCCGGCGCACCTCCCGTGAGCCGGTCCACAGATCGGTGTGCTTCCACAGCACGCCGAAGTCCTCCTCGTGCATGCAGATCGCGTTGTGCGCGATGCGCGGCTCGCCCGCCTCGTCGGCCAGCACCGCGTCGAAGTAGGTGATGTCGCCGAGGCAGTCGCAGCCCAGTTCGAGCGCGTTGGCGTAGCGGCCCACCAGATACTCGCCGGTGTCGAAGTAGTTCTGCCACGACCGCACCGGTGACGGATCGCCGTAGGGCACAACCATTTCCGCGATCGAGGCGCGATGGATGATCGGGCGTAGCCGATCACCGTCGCGAAATCCGATCTGGTGCAGTACGAGTCCCTCGCGGGCGTCGAAACCCACACGCAGCGACCACTTCTCCCATTCGACGAGATTGCCCTCGACAGTGAAGCTCGGACCCTGCGGCTGGGTGATCTCGATCGGGCGCCCGGTGGTGCGCGGCGGACCGGTGACCGCGGGATCGTCGAAGTTCCCGGACTCGGCGGGCACGGGCATCGGGCCGAGGTCGATGATCCGCAGCACCTCGCGGCTCATGACATCCACGAAGGCGACCAGACCGTCGACGGGATGGGCCCACGGGTGATCGCGCTCGTGCTGTTGATGGAAGGCCAGCCCGCGCAGGATCCGCCGCCCCTGTTCGCCCTCGTAGTCGAAGACGCCCGCCGACAGCGGCGCGACGCGGACCTGCGCGACGTCGAGATCGCGCGCGGCCAGGGCGGACAGCCACCCCGGATCGGTCGCCAGAATGGCCTCGACGAGACCGAATTCCTCGTCCAGGACCGGCAATTGGCCGTCGGCGATCGCATCGAGCACGCGCCGGGACACGATCTCGCGCGCGGTCGCCGACACCACGAGATCGAGCGCGTTGGGCCGATCGATATCGTGCAGCAGCACGCGGAAGCGGCGCTCGAACACCGCGGGGTCGCGGTACAGCGACTCCTTATCCGGTTCGTCCAATCCGACGTAGACGAATCGCGTGGTCGCGCCGGCCAATCCGGCCGCGACCACGATCGATCGCACCTTGGCGATCTCGGCGGCGGTCGGAAGCGACAGCGGATGGTCCACCCGGTACGGCGTATGAGAGGGCATGACCGCTCCTTCCGGCTCGCGCATGGTCCTACGACTGTTGGGCAACAACGTAGGCGCGAACTACTTCCGACCGGAAGGAGTAGCGGGTTACGGCTCAGTTAACCTTTCCGCACGGCTCACATGCGGCGCAGTGCGGCGATCCGTTCGGTGAGCTGATCGGCCGTCGCCAGCGCCGTTGGCGGGCCGCCGCATTCGCGGCGCAGCTCGCCGTGGATCACTCCGTGCGGCTTACCGGTGCGGTGGTTATGCATGGCGACCAGGCTGTTGAGTTCACGGCGCAGCTCACCGAGCCGATCGGCGGTGGCGATGCGCTCGGCGGCGGCCGCGGCGTTCGGGCTCGGTTCGGGGACCGCGGTCGCGGTGGCGGTGCGGTCCTTGATCTGGCGGGTCTGGCGGTCGCGCAGCAACGCCCGCATCTGGTCGGCGTCGAGCAGGCCCGGGATGCCGAGATAGTCGGCCTCCTCATCGCTGCCGGAGAAGGTGGCCGTGCCGAAGGAGTCGCCGTCGTAGATCACCTGATCCAGTTCGGCGTCCGCGGCCAGCGCGACGAAGGCGCGCTCCTCCTCACCGGGCTCGTCCTTCTGCTTGTTGGCATCGATGAGCAGTTCGTCGTCGAGCATTTCCTTCGGGCGATGCGGTTTGCCGATCACATGATCGCGCTGCACCTCCAGCTGCGCTGCCAGATCCAGCAGCACCGGCACCGACGGCAGGAACACACTCGCCGTCTCACCGGTTCTGCGCGCACGCACGAAACGGCCGATGGCCTGTGCGAAGTACAGCGGCGTCGAGGCGCTGGTCGCGTAGACGCCGACCGCCAGCCGTGGCACGTCCACGCCCTCGGACACCATGCGCACCGCGACCATCCACGGTTCGGTGCTGCCCGAGAACTCCCCGATCCGCTTCGAGGAGCTCGGATCGTCGGACAGCACCACGGTGGGCCGCGAACCCGAAATGTGTTCCAGCAGTTCGGCGTAATCGCGCGCCTTGTCCTGATCGGTCGCGATGACCAGACCGCCCGCGTCCGGCATGCCGGTGGCGCGTAACTGCTCGAGGCGGGTGTTGGCCGCGGACAGCACCTTCGACATCCAGTCACCGGCCGGGTCCAATGCGGTGCGCCAGGCTCGGGCCGTCTGTTCGACGCTCAGCGGCTCACCCAGACGGGCGGAATACTCATCGCCCGCGCTGTCGCGCCAATGCGCCTCGCCGGAGTAGGCCAGGAACACCACCGGCCGCACGACGCCGTCGGCCAGCGCCTCGGAGTAGCCGTAGGAGTAGTCGGAGCGCGAGCGCGGAAAGCCGGACTCGTCGGGCTCGTAGTTGACGAACGGGATCTGCGAATCGTCGCTGCGGAACGGCGTACCGGTCAGCGCGAGCCGCCGGGTCGCGTCGCCGAACGCCTCGGCGGTCGCCTCACCCCAGCTCTTGGCGTCGCCGGCATGATGGATCTCATCGAGAATCACCAGCGTGCGGCGGTTTTCGGTGCGCACCCGATGCTTGAACGGATGCGAGGCCACCTGGGCATAGGTCACCACCACGCCGTGATAGTCGCCGGAAGTGCCGCCGGTGGAGTTGGAGAAGTTCGAATCCAGCGCGATGCCCACGCGCGCGGCCGCGCTCGACCACTGATGTTTGAGGTGCTCGGTGGGCGCGACGACGGTGATCTGGTCGACGGTGCGATCGGCGAGCAGCTCCGAGGCCAGCCGCAGCGCGAACGTCGTCTTACCCGCGCCGGGCGTCGCGACCGCGAGGAAGTCGCGTGGCTTCGTCGTCAGATACTTGGTGAGAGCCCTGCGCTGCCATGCACGTAGCGAACCGCCACCACCCGAAGTCACTCTGTAGAGATTAGCCAGTGCCCCCGACACGGTTCCACTCCGGCGCGGTGTCGTGCGGGAGAACAGGTCTCCGACGTGTCGCATTCCACGCGGCCGCGCGTGTCGCGCAGCCCCGCCACCGCTGTGGTCGAGAACACCGCCCACACGTTTCGCCGCTGGTGCGGTATTCCGCGCGGCGGTGGGCAATGCTGGAGACACCATGCACACACCCGGCCGCCATCCACTTCGCGTCGCCGCGACCGAACTTGTCGCGGCCGCGGCCCAACGCGCTGGTCAAGGGGCGCGGCGGGGCGGGCAGCTCACGATCCGGGTGGCGGTGAAGGCCTGGGGCGATTCGATTTTCGCCAAATCCGCGGCCGCGGCGTTCTGGCAGACGCTCTCGCTCGCGCCGCTGCTGCTGGGACTGCTGGGCAGTCTCGGCTATGTGGGCGGCTGGTTCGGGCCCGATACCGTGCATATCGTCGAGGCCAAGATCATCAGTTTCAGCCGGAACCTGTTCAGCGGCAATGTGGTCGACGATCTGATCGCACCGACCGTGCGCGATGTGCTGCAGCGCGGGCGCGGCGAGGTGGTGTCGGTGGGATTCGTGCTGTCGCTGTGGGCGGGCTCGTCGGCGATGTCGACCTTCGTCGACTCCATCGTGGCCGCGCACGGGCAGAGCGAGGCGCGACATCCGGTGTGGCAGCGGCTGTTCGCGCTGTGGCTGTACGTGCTGTTCCTGGTGGTGTCGGTCTTCGTGCTGCCGCTGGTGGCGGTCGGGCCGACGTTGATCGGGCGGATACTGCCGAGCGGCTGGCGTGAGCCGGGGCTGCGGTTCATCGACACCTTCTACTATCCGACGACCGGTCTGCTGCTCATCGTCGGACTCACCACGCTCTACAAACTCGCCCTGCACCGCTCGCTGCCGTGGCACCGGCTGTTCGGCGGGGCGCTGGTCGCGGGCGTGTTCTTCATGGCCGCCAGCGACGGACTGCGGCGATATCTGGCCTGGGTGACCCGCACCGGAATCAGCTACGGCGCACTGGCCACACCGATCGCATTCCTGCTGTTCACGTTCTTCCTGGCATTCGCGGTGATCCTGGGCGCGGAATTCAATGCCGCCGTCCAGGAGTTCTGGCCCGCCCGCACCAGTCGTCTGACCCGGATATGGCACTGGCTGATCCGTCGGCTGCGCTCGACCGTACCCCGCGGGCTGTCCGGCGAACCGGAACCCGCGGCCACTCCGTCACCGAAGGACGAGATCCGCCCGGTACGCAGCACCTCGTAGTGGAGCCGGGTGTCAGCTCTGGCGCAGCGTGTCGTAGATGCGCTTGCACTCCGGGCACACCGGCGAACCGGGCTTGGCCGAGCGGGTGACCGGGAACACCTCGCCGCACAGCGCCACGACGTGGGTGCCCATGACGGCGCTCTCGGCGATCTTGTCCTTCTTCACATAGTGGAAGTACTTGGGGATATCGCTGTCGGTGGACTCGTCGGTGGTGGTATCCGGGCGAACCAGGGTATCGGTGCTCACCCATCCATGATGCCAAAGCCGGCCCCCGCGGTCGCGACCCCGTGTGCATTCGATCTTGCGGAGTGGAAGACTCGGGGCATGCAGCGTGACGGCGATGTCCCCGATGCCGAGAGCCGCGACGACGAGGTTCACCCCGAATTCGAGATCCGACCCCCCGGCTCCGTGCCGCACCCCGCACGCTCTCGCCCGTCGACGGCCGAGCGCAGCGAGGGCTACTTCCCCGGCGAGGACAGCCATCCCGTCCTGATCACCGAGGCCGCGCCCTCGCTCGATCAGCAGCATCGCACGCGAGTGCGCCGATACATGCTGCTCATGGGCTTTCGCATCCCGTGCCTGATCCTGGCCGCTGTCGCCTACGGCCTCTGGGCCAACTGGGTGATCTCGCTGCTCATCATCGGCGTCTCCATCCCGCTGCCGTGGATGGCGGTGCTGATCGCCAATGATCGCCCGCCGCGCCGCAAGGACGAACCCAGCCGATGGGATGAGCGCCGGGCCGCGAAGGCGCTGGAATCGGGTCAGCACCGGGCCATCGACGGCTGAATGTACAAAGGGCCCCGGCCGTACGGCCGGGGCCCTTTGTTCGCAGGCCGGACATCGTGCACGACGCCCGGCTCGAGTCATGGTGTGACGCCGGGAGTTTCCGCCGCAGCCCCCTACGCCGCGGCGAGTTGCGGTATGACCGGCACGATCTTGCGCCGGATCGCCAGTGACATCACCGCCGCGATCGCGCACAGCCCGCCCGCGAGATACCAGGCCAGGTTGTAGCTGCCCTGGACATCGCGGATGATCCCGACGCCGGTGGCCGCGATGGCCGCGCCGAGCTGATGGGAGGTGAACACCCAGCAGAACGCGATCGGCGCGTCGTCACCGAAGTGCTCGCGGCACAGCGCGACCGTCGGCGGCACGGTGGCGATCCAGTCCAGGCCGTAGAAGATGATGAATACCCACATGCTCGGCGCGGCGGTCGGCCCGAGCAGCGACGGCAGGAACAGCAGCGACACCCCGCGCAGCGTGTAGTACGCGACAAGCAGGTAGCGGGAGTCGATGCGATCGGTCAGCCAGCCCGACAGCACCGTGCCGACGATATCGAAGATGCCGACGAGGACCATCAGGCTCGCCGCGGTGGTGATCGGCATGCCGTGATCGTGTGCGGCAGTGACGAAATGCGTCTGGATCAGGCCGACGGTGGTGGCGCCGCAGATCATGAAACCGCCGACGAGCAACCAGAACACCGGACTGCGCGAACACCGGGCCAGCACCTTCAGTGCCTCGGTGGCCCCGCCCTTGATCTCCGTGCGCACCCCGTCCGTACTGCCCGGTTCGGCGCCGTAGGCCAGCACACCGACATCGCTGGGGAAATCGCGCAGGAACAGCAGGACCAGCGGCACCGCGAGCAGCGCGATCCCGGCCACCACGACCGACGGTGCCCGCCAGCCGTGGGCCTGCGCCAGCATCGACACCAGCGGCAGGAAGACCAGCTGGCCGGTCGCTCCGGCGGCGGTGAGAATGCCCGTCACCAGTCCGCGTTGCCGCACGAACCAGCGCCCGGTGATCGTGGCGACGAACGGCATCGACATCGATCCGACGCCGACTCCGACCAGCACACCCCAGGTCAGCCACAGCTGCCACGGCTGGGTCATGAAGACGGTCAGCCCGGCGCCCAGTGAGACCAGCAGCAGCGAACCGGCCACCACGTACCGCACGCCCACGCGGTCCATCAGCGCCGCCGCGAACGGCGAAATCAGGCCGTAGAGCGTGACATTCACCGATACGGCCGCGCCGATCGTGCCGATCGACCAGCCGAATTCCTGGTGTAGCGGATCCATCAGCACGCTGGGCACCGACCGGAATCCGGCCGCGCCGATCAGCGCGAAGAAGCCGATGATGGCCACGAACCAGGCGGGGTGGATTCCGGTGCGGCGCAACAGACCGGGCCGGTCGGTCACCGTGAGATCTCGCAGTTCGGTCACGGGCAAGATCGTCTCGCGGATCCGCTTGTCGAACGAGTGGCCTGAATGACACAATCCGTCAATATCTGGCCAATAGTGGGGAGTGCGCATGATCCGATGGAATCGGGCGTTCATCGACCGGCCGGCCGCGGTGTTCGACGAGGCCTTCGCCTTCTGGACCGCGGTGTCGGCGAGCACATTGTCCGAGCGCGGGGGGGCGAACGGCGAATTCGCCACGCTCGAACCGGAGGACGACGATGCCTGCCTGCGGGCCCAAGCGGTGGGCGGACCCGGCGGGGCGCATCCGGATCTGGACGTCGACGAACCGGTCGCGGCGCGGCAACTGGCCCGCAAGCTCGGCGCTCGCCGGATGCACCGGGGCGCGCACTGGACGGTGATGAACGACCCCACCGGTGGCGTCCATTGCCTCACCTCTCGTCATCCGTCGAACGGAAAGGTACCGCAGCAGTGATGACCGTGACTTCCCTTGCCCCACAGAATCTTTCACAGACCGTCCGGCCCGCGCATCCGTGCGATGGCCGATCGCCGGTCGTCGGCTCCGCGGCGCTGCCGGACGAATCCGGTGCCCTGCGCACCGACACCGGGGTGCATACCCGGCCGCAGCGGGTGGCCGTGCTGGCCCTCGCGCCGGTCATCGGCTTCGATACGACCATTCCGCCGACGGTATTGGGGAGCGCGGAGGCCGCCGACGGTTCCCCGCTCTACGACGTGCAGGTCTGCGGTCTGACCACCGAACCGGTGATGACGACGCTGGGCTACGGCTTCGTCCCGCAGGCCGGGGCGGAGGCGCTGGCCACCGCGGATACGGTCATCGTGCCGGGCACCCAGATCCCGGGGCCGCGCCGATTCGGCACCGTCCCACCGGAATTGGCCGAGGCACTGGCCACCATCCGGCCCGACGCACGGATCGTGTCCATCTGCACGGGCGCGTTCGTCCTCGCGGCCGCGGGTCTGCTCGACGGGCGTCGCGCCACCACGCACTGGTCGTTCGCCGACGACTTCCGCCGCCTGTATCCGAATGTGCGGATGGACGAGAATCTGTTGTTCGTCGAGGACGGAAACATCTGCACCGCCGCGGGTTTGGCCGCGGGTATCGATCTGTGTCTGCATCTGCTGCGCACCGATCACGGCAGCGAGGTCGCCAACCGGGCCGCCCGCTACTGCGTGGTTCCGCCGTGGCGCGAGGGCGGACAGTCCCAGTTCATCGATCGCAACATCCCCGAGGACGGCTCCGACGGCACCGCACCCACCCGCGCCTGGGCCCTGCTCCATCTGGACCAGGAACTCGACCTGGCCAGCCTCGCCGCCCACGCCCGCATGAGCGTGCGCACCTTCACCCGCCGCTTCAAGGCCGAAACGGGCCTGGCCCCCGGCGCCTGGCTCCTCCAGCAGCGCCTCCGCCACGCCCAGCACCTCCTCGAATCCACCGACCTGCCGATCGATGAGGTGGCCCGGTCCTCGGGCATGGGCACGGCCTCATCCCTGCGCCACCACATGCGCGCGGGTTTGGGCGTGCCGCCGCTGACCTACCGCAAGACCTTCCGCGCGGCTCCTAGAGCGGTCGCGCACTGAATCCCCGCCGCCCGGCCCTGGGGGCCGGGCGGCGGGGAACAGAGTGGGCCGACGCAGGGCG